>JACKKN010000002.1 GCA_024236415.1 Hyphomicrobiales bacterium | reverse complement strand
TACTGAACGCCGGTATTCAATCGAATGGCCGCCTCATGCGAGGCGGCCTTTTTTGTGGCGCGACTTGCTGCGCGGGGCTCAGGTCGCCGGTGACCTGAGGTCGTTGGGCGATTTCGTGCCGCGACAGAAAATGGTGCGGGAAAGGTAGTTGCCAACGGTTTGCGGCTGAGTTATTAACAGTAAGTTATTAACTGAGCCGTCCTCCCGGCGGTGATCCACAAGGTTCCATCCCGGCATGTCCGCTGACGCACCCGATGACATCCCCTTCGACTACATCGTCGTCGGCGCCGGGGCGTCCGGTTCCCTGCTCGCGAACCGGCTGAGCGAGAATCCCGGCAACCGCGTCCTGGTGCTCGAGGCCGGCGGACCCGACCGGAACTTCTGGCTCCGGCTGCCGGTCGGGTACTTCCGCACCATCTTCGACGACCGGTTTGCGCGGCAGTTCGATACCGAGCCCAGCGACGGCACAGGGGGGCGCAACGTGGTTTGGCCGCGCGGGCGGGTGGTTGGCGGGTCGAGCTCCATCAACGGCCTGATCTTCATCCGCGGCCAGCGGGAGGACTTCGATGGCTGGGAGCACCTCGGCGCCCGGGGCTGGAATTATGCGGGCGTGCTGCCGTTTTTCCGGAAGCTCGAGACCTACACCGGCGGCGAGGACGGGTACCACGGCCGGTCCGGCGAAATGGGTGTCAGCGATCTGCGCAACGACGACCCGTCGTGCCGGGCCTGGCTGGCGGCGGCGCAGGAGTACGGTCTTCCCGTCAACACCGATTTCAACGGCGCCACGACCCATGGCGTCGGCGCCTATCAGCTCTCCATCAAGGGGCGCTGGCGGTGCAGCGCGGCGACGGCGTTCCTGACACCCGCCCTCGCGCGGCCGAACCTGACCCTGGTTTCGGGCGCGCATGTGACGAAAGTTCTGTTCGACGGCCGGCGCGCCACCGGCGTCGAATGGCTCGCCGCGGGGCAGCGCCGGCGTGCGGCGGCCGCGCGCGAGGTGGTTCTCGCCGCCGGCGCCATCCAGTCCCCGCAGATCCTGCAGCTTTCCGGCGTCGGGCCGGCGGGGCTGCTGGCGGAACACGGCATTCCCGTGGTGCAGGACCTGCCGGAGGTGGGGGAGAACCTTCAGGACCACTACCAGATGCGCACCATCGTGCGCCTGGTGACGAAAAACTCGCTCAATGACGGCATCCGCAATCCCCTGAAGCTGGCGCAATGGGGGTTGCAGTGGCTGGTCCGGGCCTCGGGCCCGCTGACGGTCGGCGCCGGCCAGGTCGGCGGTGCCGCATGCACCAGGTTCGCCGAAGGCGGCCGTCCCGATGTCCAGTTCAACGTCATGCCGCTTTCCGTCGACAAGCCCGGGGCGCCGCTGCATTCCTATTCGGGATTCACCGCGTCGGTCTGGCAATGCCATCCGCTGGCGCGCGGCCGCATCCGCATCCAGTCGTCCGATCCGCTGCGGCAGCCCCGCATCGCGCCCGACTACTTCAACAACGAGACCGACCGCCGGGTGATCGTCGAGGGGGTCAAGATTCTGCGCGCGATCTACGGGCAGCCCGCCTTCCGCGGTCTTTGGGACCTGGAGGTCGTGCCCGGCGCCGCCGTCGGGTCGGACGCCGAGATCTGGGACAGCGTGCGCAACCTGGGCGGAACCGTGTTCCATTGCGTCGGCACCTGCCGGATGGGGAGCGACGAGGGGGCCGTGGTCGACCCCGAACTCCGCGTCCGCGGGGTCCACGGTCTGCGGGTCATCGACGCATCGGTCATGCCCAGGATCACCTCGGCGAACACCAACGCGCCGACGCTGATGATCGCGGAAAAGGGCGCCGCCGCCATTCTGGCCGCGGCGGATTGAGATTCACCTTGCCAAAACCCCCGAATTTGATTAATAACTAACGGATGGTTAAAAATAACCCCCAGATGCCAGGAATCCCCAGCGACTTGCGGCGCGTCCACCGCTCGCTCGTCCTGCGCAACGTGTTCGCGGTGCCGCGGGGCTCGCGCACCCAGCTGGCGGAAGAGACCGGCCTGTCGGCCATGGCCATCACCCGGATCATCCGGGAACTGATCGACGCCGGGCTGGTCGAGGAAGTCAGCAAGAGGAACCGCAACGGCAGCCCCGGGCGCCGCCAGGTGGATTTGCGCATCTGCCCGTCGGGCGCATACGTGGTTGGCGTCGTGATTTCCGCGTTCGGCCATGAAGTGGCGCTGTTCGACGCCACGGGCGGCCTTCTGGACCGCCGGAAGATGTCGTTCAAATCGATCCGGACGGCCAACGAGGCCGTCGAGGTCGCCTCCAGCACCATTCTTTCGATCATCGCCGATGCCGGGGTCGACGCGGAGCGGGTGCTGGGCATCGGAATCGCCATCGCCGCGTTCGTCAAGACGGCCACCGGCACGGTCACCAAGGCACCCTATCTGGGATGGCAGGAGGTCGAACTGGGGCAGCGCATCCGCAGCCGCACGGGCCTGCCGGTGACCGTCGAGAACATTGCCGACGCCATGAACGTGGCCGAACAGGCGAAGGGCGCGGCGGCGGGGCGCGAGGACGTCTTCCTCGCCCACCAGAGCGTCACCTGCGGTGCCAGCTACACCCACCACGGGCAACTGGTCCGCGGCGCCAATTTCTCGGCCGGTCAGATCGGGCACCTGCCGGTCGGCGAGAGCGCGCTGGTCTGCTCCTGCGGCGACAACCGGTGCTTCAACGCCCATACCTCGGGCTGGTCGGTGCTGGCCAACCTGGGGCGGATCGATTCCCAGCGTTTCGAGACCGGGGAGATCGAGAGCTATGCCAGGGCCTTGACCCAGTTGATCGGCGAGAACCCGGCGCCCGGCACGGCGGCGGGAGACGCCCTTTACCGCGCCGGGTATCAGTTCGGCCGCACCATGCAGAACGTGGCGCTGATCATCGACCCGCACGCCATCGTGCTGGCCGGAAAGCTTTCCGAATCGCCGGCCTACGTCAGCGGCTGCGAAAGCGCGTGGCGGGACGCGCCCGCCAAGCTCGGCTACCGCCCGCCGGAACTGATCATCGGCCGTGTCCCGGCGATCCGGGCGGCCGGGATCCTGGCCCTGGATTCCTTTTTGTATTCGCCGCAGCTCGACATCGAAGGGCTCACCGACGGCGCGGCGACCGGGGGGCGAGAGGCGGCGCGATGACGGCGGCTTCGGGGGAACGGGAGGCGTGGGCCCCTGTCGACCTTCTGCGACGGGGTGTCGCCATCGTGCTTTCGGTGTTCAGCATCTACACCGCGTTCTTCGGCGTGCTGTCCGACATGCTGCAGCGCAGCTTCCACCTGGCGCTGGTGATGGTCCTGATATTCACCACCCACGGGGCCCTCGCGCGGCGCTCGTCGGCCAAATTCCGGGTGGTCCTCGACGCGCTGTTGATGGCGGTCGGTTTCGCCGTGCTGATCTACCACGTCGTCTTCTTCACCGAGATTTCCAACCGGTGGGGTGAACTGACCGAGGTCGAGTTCTGGCTCGGCATCGTCTGCGTGGTCTGCCTGTTGGAGGCGACACGCCGGGTCATCGGCTGGCCGATCGTCATCCTGGCCGTCGCATTCCTCGCCTATGCGTTCGCCGGGCCCTATCTGCCCGGCATGCTCTTCCACCGCGGGTATTCCCTGGAGCGGGTCGTCGCCCACCTTTACCTGGGCGGCGGCGGAATCTTCGGCACGCCGCTCGGCGTGAGCGCCACCTTCGTCATCATGATCGTCATTTTCGGGGCCATGCTGGAGCGTTCGGGCGCCGGCAAGGTGCTGATGGATATCGCGACCGGCGCCACCGGCAGGTCGCGGGGCGGGCCGGCCAAGGCGGCGGTGGTGGGCAGCAGCCTGATGGGCATGATCTCGGGCACGGCCGTGGCCAACGTGCTGACCACGGGCACCATCTCGATCCCGCTGATGAAGCGCAACGGCTACCAGCCGCACGTGGCCGGCGCGGTCGAGGCGGTGGCCTCCACCGGCGGGCAGCTGATGCCGCCGGTGATGGGCGCGGCGGCCTTCATCATGGCCGACCTGACCGAGCGGCCCTACCTGGAAATCGCGACCGCGGCGATCCTGCCGTCCTTCCTCTACTACATGGTCCTGTTCATGGTGGTCCACCTCGAGGCCGTCAAACGCAGCATCCCCATTCTCACCGGCGAGGACCTGCCCGGCATCCGCGCCACCCTGCTCGGCGGCGGGCACCTGTTGGTGTCGCTGGTGGTGTTCGCGTGGATGCTCATTGCCGGCTATTCGGTGATGTACGCGTCCTTCTGGGCCATCGTCGCCACCCTCGCCGCCAGCTATGTGAAGCGTTCCACCTGGCTGACGCCGAAGGAACTGATCGGCGCCTTCATCGACGGCGCCCATGCCATCCTGCCGGTCGCCGCCGCCTGCGCCACGGCCGGCATCATCATCGGCGTCATCACGCTGACCGGGCTGGGCCTCAAGTTCAGCTCCCTCATCATCGCCGCGTCCGGCGACAGCCTGGTGATCGCCCTGATCCTGACCCTGATCGCATCCCTGGTGCTGGGCATGGGGCTGCCGACGGCGGCCGCCTACATCCTGGTCTCGACGCTGGTCGCGCCGGCCCTTGTCAATCTGGGCGTCGACCTCCTCGCTGCGCACCTCTTCTGCTTCTACGGCGCCATGCTGTCGGCGATCACCCCGCCCGTGGCCATGGCGGCGTATGCGGCCGCGGGGCTGGCCAACGCCAATCCCTTCCGCATCGCGGTGACCGCGGTGCGGTTCGGCATCGCCGCGTTCATCGTGCCGTTCTTCTTCGTCATGAACCCGGCCCTGATCGGAATCGGCGGTCTGGCCGCCATCGTCATGGCGGCGATCACCGCCACCGTCGGCTCGGTGGCCATCGCCGGCGCCGTGCAGGGGTGGCTGCTGGTCCGCATGTCGGTCATCGAACGGATCGTCATCTTCGGCGGCGGCCTGCTGTTGATGGCGCCGGAAACCACCAGCGATCTGGTCGGCGCCGCGCTGCTGGCGGCCGGCATGGGATACCAGTGGTACCGGCGCAAGGCCGAGTCGGCCCGAAACGCCCCGACCGGGGCCGCCATGTGACACCGGCCGGGGGGGGCGAAACCGCACTGCAAATGCAGCCCATGGGTCGAGGTTCGGAAACGACCTCTGGGCCAACAACAAACCGAACCGAACAAGCAAAAACGAACCAAACTTGGAGGTAGAAATGTCCACTCGAATCCCACTCAAAGTCTTCGCCGTCGCCGCCACGTTGTTCGCCGCGGCGTCGGGCCTTCCGTCGGCCAACGCCAAGACGCTGATCTCCATCGGCTCGTGCCCGGTGGGGTGCACGGCCTACACCTGGGCCGCCGGCATCGCCGACGTCATCAACAAGAACGTCCAGGAGGTGCAGGCCACCGCCGAGGAGACCAAAGGCTACGTCGCCAACGTCAAGCTCATGAGCAAGGGCGAGATGGAGGCCGGCATGGCGAACTCGCTGTCCGCCTACAGCGCCTTCAAGGCCGAGGGCCCGTTCAAGGGCGCCAAGCCCGGCGCCGTCCTGAGCTGGCTGTCGATCGCCCCCATGGCCGTCCACATCATCACCCTCAAGGACGGGTCCGTGAAATCCGTCGGCGACCTCAAGGGCAAGCGCGTCGGAATGGGGCAGCCGGGCGGCACCTCGATGCTCGACGCCGAAGCCCTGGTCGAGGGCCTGGGCCTGAAACCGGGCCAGGATTTCAAGGACTTCCGCGTCCGCCTGGGCAACATGGTCGACATGCTGAGCGACGGCAACCTGGACGCCGCCATCTGGAACGGCAGTTTCCCGTTGCCGCCGGTCATCAAGCTCAGCGCCCAGCACGAGGTCAGCCTGGTTCCCATCCCCGATGACGTGTACGCGCGCGTGCACGCCAAGTTCCCGCCCTACTTCCAGATGCAGATCCCGGCCAAGACCTACAACGGGATCGACACCCCGACGTCCACCTATGGCCTGGGCAACGTCCTGGTGATCAGCGCGTCCGTTCCCGAGGACGCGGTCTACGAGATGACCAAGGCGATCATGACCAACCTTGGCAAGCTGAAGGACGTGCATCCCGCCTTCGGCCGGGTCAAGAAGGAAACCGTGCTGAACGGGTTCGCCGCGCCGCTGCACCCGGGCGCGCTGCGCTACTACCGGGAAATCAACGTCCCCGGCATCGAGGACTTCGTCAAGCGCACCGCCGGCAAATGATCGCCCGTCCCGCACCCGGAGCCGCCGTCAGGTTTCGGGTGCGGACCCTTGCCCGTCCGGCACACTCAACCCGTACTGACTGGTGGCACCCATGACCCATGGAATCGGCGGGCTCGGCCCTGGAGAACGGCCGAACATCATCCTGATCATGACCGACCAGCAGCGGTTCGACTCCATCGCCGCCCTGGGCGCGGGCTGGATGCACACGCCCAACCTGGACCGTCTCGTCCGCGAGGGGGCTTCGTTCGAAAACTGTTTCGTGAACTCCCCCGTCTGCGTCACGGCGCGGGCCAGCCTGTTCGCCGGCAAGTACCCGCACAAGACGGGCGTGTTCCACAACTTCCAGCCATGGCAACCGACCTGGGTGCAATGGCTGGCCGACGCCGGGTACCATTGCGTCAACATCGGCAAGATGCACATCAATCCCTACCAGGCGATGGGCGGGTTCCACCAGCGCTTCGTCGTCGAGAACAAGGATCGGCCGCTGTTCCTGGACGAGCATCCCCGGGCCTTCTACGACGAGTGGGACAAGGCGCTCAAATCCCACAACATCGTCAAGCCGTCCCGCTACAACCGCTACGCCGAGGATCCCGACGGGTACGAAAAGGCCATCGGCTGCTTCCTCTGGGACGACGACGAACAGCTTCACTCCGATTTCTTCGTCGGCAATACGGTCAAATGGTGGCTGGATGACCGGAGCGCCGAGGCGCCCCTGTTCCTGCAGATCGGCTTTCCCGGGCCGCACCCGCCGTACGACCCGTCGCCCCGCTTCCTGGCCATGTACGAGGATGCCGACATCCCGGTCCCGCGGCCGACCGAGGCGGAACTCGAACGCCAGCCCAGGGCCCAGGCGGCGCTGCGCCAGAACATGATCGACTTCAATTTCGATTCGATCCGCTGGCGGCACCTGCCCCCGCCCGACGACCTGTTGAAGATCCGCCGCCACTATGCGGCCAACGTCAGCATGATCGATGAAAAGATCGGCGAGATCATCGCCGCGCTCGGACGCAACGGGTACCTGGAAAACTCCATCGTCATCTTCACGTCGGACCATGCCGATGCCCTGGGGGACCATGGCCACATCCAGAAGTGGACGATGTACGACACGGTTCTCAGGGTGCCGCTCGTCTTCTGGGCGCCCGGGCTGGATCTGAAACCGGCGACCGTCGCGACCCCGATGGAGTTGATGGACGTGGCGCCGACCATCCTCGAGGCCTGCGGCGTCGACGTTCCGGGCGATTGGGATGCGCGGTCGTTGTGGCCGACGCTCGTCGACGGCACCCCGCCCGGCGACGGCGTGGTCTATGCCGAACTGGCCCGCGACCACATCCAGACCGGCGCCGAATTCATCGTCATGCGCCGCGACCGGGACTGGAAGATCGTCTGGTACGCCGGCGAGGACGACGGCGAGCTCTATGACCTGCAGGCCGACCCGGACGAACGGGACAACCTGTGGTTCGACCCGCGCCATGCCCAGCGCCGGGACCGATGGATCGACGAGATCAGGGACCGGTCGGTGTTGGGCATGCTCAAGGGCCGGCACGTCACGCTGCCCAAGCCGCAGCAGCCGATGCCGACGACGTCCGGACCGACCGGCAAACAACCCGCCACGTAAGAGGAACCTGGAGATGACCGCACCGAATATCCTGTTCATTCAGGCCGACCAGATGGCGGGCCCGGCGCTGCCCATGTACGGGCACAAGGTGGTCAAGACGCCCCATTTGCAGCGCCTCGCCGACCGCGGCACCACCTTCCGCAACGCCTATTGCAACAACCCGGTTTGCGCGCCGTCCCGGTTCTCCATGATGGCCGGCCAGCTGTCGTCCCGGATCGGCGCCTACGACAACGCCTCGGAGTTTCCGGCGTCGGTGCCGACCTTCGCCCACTACCTGCGCGACATGGGCTACAAGACCTGCCTCAGCGGCAAGATGCATTTCGTCGGCCCCGACCAGCTGCACGGTTTCGAGGAGAGGCTGACGACCGACATCTATCCCTCCGACTTCGGCTGGACGCCCGACTGGAGCCAGACCGACTTTCCGTTCGCGCCGTCGGTGATGAGCCTGCGCGGGGTCGTCGAGGCGGGCCTGTGCAAGCGCTCGCTGCAACTGGACTATGACGAGGAAGTCTGCTTCACCTCGGTCAGGAAGATCTACGACTACGCCCGCGACCGCGACGGCCGGCCGTTCTTCCTGGCCGCGTCGTTCACCCATCCGCACAACCCCTTCACCATCAGCCAGGAATACTGGGACCGCTATGATCACGACGAGATCGACATGCCGTCGGTGCCGTACATTCCCTTCGAGAAGCGCGACCCCTGGAGCCAGCGCTACTACTATCTGATCCGCCAGGACGAGCACCATGTCAGCGACGCGCAGATCCGCGTCGCCCGCCATGCCTACTACGCCATGATCAGCTACGTCGACGACCAGGTCGGCAAGCTGATGCAGGCGTTGCAGGACACGGGGCTGGCCGAGAACACCATCGTGTTCTTCACCGCCGACCACGGCGACATGATGGGCGAGCGCGGCATGTGGTACAAATTCAACCCCTATGAGTGGTCGGTGCGCGTGCCGCTGATCGTCGCCCGGCCGGGTGCCCGCCAGGGCCACGTGGAGGATCGGGGCGTTTCGCTGGTCGACCTGCTGCCCACGTTCCTCGACCTGGCCACCGACGGCAAGCCGCCCGCCCTGGTCGAGCCCGTCGACGGCCACAGCCTGGCCAACCTGCTGCACGGCAACGACCCCGACTGGCGCGACGACGTGATGATGGAATTCACCGGCGAGGGGCTCTACGCACCGGCCCTGATGCTCAGGAAGGACGGCTTCAAGTACGTCTACTGCGAGGACGATCCGGGCATGCTCTACGACCTCGGCAACGACCCGCAGGAGCTGAACAACCTGTGCGGCGATCCGAAATACGCGGACGTCGAGCGCGCCATGCTGGGCGACATTCTCGGGCGCTGGGACCCCGTCGGCCTGAAGGAAAAGATCATCCAGAGCCAGCGGCGCCGTCTCTACCTGCAAAAGGTGCTGCTGAAGGGCAACCGCGCGCCGTGGGACTACCAGCCCTATCGCGACGCCTCGAAGGAATTCGTACGCAGCGCCGCCGACACCAACACCACGATGACCAAGGGCCTGGCGCGGTTCCCCTATATGGAGCCGGTGCCGCCGGACACGCCGCGGGGCAGTTAGGCCGGGCGGGGGAATGCCGCGGACGGAACATGCGGGTTGCCAAGCCCTTGGGACCCGCTCAATTTGCACTATCCACCAGACGTAAGGATTCATGAGCGATGGCCATTCAATACCTGAAGAAGGCGGCCAAGACCTCGGCCACCGGCGAGGACGAGACGCGGCGCATCGTCGCCGAGATGCTGGCCGAGATCGAGGCCGGCGGCGAGGAAACGGCACGGGCCTACGGCGAGAAGCTTGACGGCTGGACCGGCGACATCGTGGTCGGTCCGGAAGCCATCGCCGCCGCCGCCGCCAAGGTGCCGGCGCAGCTCAAGGACGACCTCAAGTTCGCCTACGACCGGGTGCGCGGCTTCGCCGAGAAGCAGAAGCAGAGCATCCAGGAGTTCGAGACCGAGCTGTCGCCGGGCCTGTGGGCGGGCCAGAAGCTGATCCCCATGGCGGCGGCCGGCTGCTACGTGCCGGGTGGACGCTACGCCCACGTGGCGTCGGCCATCATGAGCATCGCCACCGCCAAGGTCGCGGGCGTCGAAAACGTCGTCGCCTGCTCGGCGCCGCACAAAGGACACGGCGGCATCCATCCGGCCATCCTCTACACCATGGACCTCTGCGGCGCCGACCACATCCTGGCGCTGGGGGGCGTGCAGGGGATCGCCGCCATGGCCTTCGGCCTCTTTACCGGGCACAAGGCCAACATCCTGGTCGGTCCCGGCAACCGCTTCGTCGCCGAGGCCAAGCGCATGCTGTTCGGCCGCGTCGGCATCGACCTGTTCGCCGGCCCGACCGAGATCCTGGTCATCGCCGACGGCGCCGCCGACCCCAAGATCGTCGCCTTCGACCTGGTCGGTCAGGCCGAGCACGGCCCCGATTCGCCGGCCTGGCTGGTGACCACGTCGCAGAAGTTGGCCGAGGACACCATGGCCCTGATGCCCGGCCTGATCGCGGCCCTGCCCGACGTGCAGCGCACCGCCGCCGAGGCCGCCTGGCGCGACTACGGCGAGGTCGTGCTGTGCGACACCGACGAAGAGGCGGCCAGCGTCAGCGACGACTACGCACCCGAGCACCTGGAAGTGCAGGCCGCGAACCTGGACTGGTACGTGGACCGGCTCAAGAACTACGGCTCCCTGTTCGTCGGCGAGGAGACCACGGTGGCTTTCGGCGACAAGTGCTCGGGCACCAACCACATCCTGCCGACCAAGGGCGCCGGCCACTACACGGGCGGGCTGTCGGTGCACAAATTCATCAAGGTGGTGACGACGCAACGGGCCACGCGCGACGCCAACCGCGACGTCGCGGCGGTGACCGCGCGGGTTTCACGCCTGGAAGGCATGGAGGGCCACGCGCGCACCGGCGACGTGCGGTTGGAGAAGTACTTCCCCGACGAAAGCTTCACGCTGGCACCCTGAGCGAACATGGCCGACCTGATCCACGACCTGTTCTCGCTTGAAGGCCGGGTTGCGCTGGTCACCGGGGCCTCGTCCGGCATCGGCCGGCACCTGGCCGGCACCCTGGCGCGCGCCGGCGCCGACGTGGTGCTGGTCGGCCGCGACGCCACGCGCCTCGCGGCCGTCGCCGGCGGCATCTCGGAGGCGGGCGGCCGCGCCCACGCCCTGCCGGCGGACCTGCAGCAGCCCGACGCGGTCGCCGCCGTCGCGGCCGCGGCGGCGGCGCCCTTCGGCGCGCCCGACATCCTGCTGAACGGCGCCGGCATCAACCTCCGCGACCCGGCCGACACCGTCAGCCGGGCCAACTGGGAGGCGACGCTGAACATCAACCTCAGCGTGCCGTTTTTCCTGGCCCAGGCCCTGGTGCCGGGCATGCGCGCCAAGGGCGTCGGCAACGTCATCAACATCGCGTCGTTGCAGAGCTTCCGCGCCTTCGCCGACGGCATCGCCTACGGCGCGTCCAAGGGGGGCGTCGCCCAGTTGACCCGCGCCATGGCCGAGGCCTGGTCGAAGCACGGCATCGTCGCCAACGCGCTGGTGCCGGGCTTCTTCGAAACCGAATTGACCAGGCCGGTCTACGCCGACCCCGGCAAGCTGGCGCACAATGCCGCCATGACCGCCATCGGGCGCAACGGCGAGATGGCCGACCTCGACGGCGCCGCCGTCTTCCTGGCGTCCAGGGCGTCGGCCTACATTACCGGCCAGCTCATCGCCGTTGACGGCGGCTACCTGGCGAAATGAGGAGGTAACGCGATGAAGGCCCTGGTCTACACCGGTCCCGGCCGGATCGAACTGCAGGACGCCCCCGACCCGGTCCCGGACGCGGGCGAGGTGGTGGTCAAGGTCGAGGCGGTCGGCATCTGCGGTTCCGACATGCACGCCTATTTCGGCCACGACGAACGGCGCCCGGCCCCCTTGATCCTGGGTCACGAGGCGTCGGGCCGCGCCCTGGGCGGGCGCCTGGCGGGGCGCCGCGTGGTCATCAATCCGCTGGTCTCCTGCGGGTCCTGCGACGACTGCATGGGGGGCCGCGCCAATCTCTGCGCCGGCCGCCAGATCATCTCCATGCCGCCGCGCCAGGGCGCCTTCGCCGAGCTGGTGAAGATCCCTGAGACCAACATCCTGGAAATCCCCGACGACATGGACCCGGCACACGCGGCCCTCACCGAGCCGATCGCCACCGCGCTGCACGCCGTCGGAGTGGCCGAGCGGGCCCTGTGGCGGCCCCTGGGCGAAACCCGCACCCTGGTCATCGGCGGCGGCGCCGTCGGCCTTTCCGCGGCCCTGGTGCTGGCCAGCCGCGGCGCCCGCGACATCCACGTCGCCGACACCAACCCGGGCCGGCGCGACACGGTTGCCGGATCGGGCCCCTTCACGGTGCTTGACCCCGCCGACCCGGACGTCTGCGTGCAGAACGCCTTCGGCCTGGTCGTCGATGCCGTCGGCGGCGGCCGGACGCGGGCCTTCGCCAGCCGCGCCGTCAGGCCCGGCGGCGTGGTCGTCCACATCGGCCTGATGGACGCCGGCGAGGGCGCCGACATCCGCAAGTTCACGCTGCAGGAAGTGACCTTTGTCGGCACCTACACCTATACGATGGTCGATTTCCGGGCCACCGTGACGGCGATTTCCGAGGGCGCCCTGGGCGACCTGTCGTGGGTCGACCGGCGCGCCCTTGCCGAGGGCGCGGCGGCCTTCGACGACCTGGCCCAAGGCCGTGCGTCGGCGTCGAAGGTCATGCTGGTGCCGGACCTCTAGGTCCCGCCGCGGGACCATGTCCACGAGGCCGCCGCAATCCCGCGGCGATTGCGGGCGGCGCGAACACGTGGATTTCTGGCGTTATCTCCACTAGCATCCCCGCCATCGTGAACGACGAGGGCAAGGGCCATGGGGATGCAGGCGGGATTTTCTGCTAGGCTTGTTCGATGACCAGGGCAACGGGAAAAAACCTGCAGCGCAAGGACGGCAGTGCGGAGGTTCTGGCCGTCATCGCCGGTCACTTCGAGCAGTCCCTGACCATGCGCCAGTCCAAGCACCTGCGCGTGCGGAACGCCATTCTCGAGGCGATCGCCGATGCGCAGCTTGACCGCGGCGACCAGATCCCGCCCGAGCTGGAACTGTGCGCCGCCTTGTCCGTCAGCCTGGGCACGGTCCAGCGCGCCCTGCGCGAGCTGTCCCTGGACGGCGTTCTGGTGCGCGAGCACGGCCGCGGCACCTTCGTCGCCGACTACGGCCTGCGCCAGGACGAGGTCTGGCAGTTCCGCTTCCGCAGCCCGGGCACCAAGGGCTTTCTGCCGGTGACCACGGTGGTGGTGGCCGAGTCGGTGGTAAGCGGGCCCGGCCCGTGGGAGGCCGCCCTCGGCCCGGACCGCGAGGGGTACCTGCGGATCGTGCGCATCATTTCCGTGGCCGGCGGCGTGGACTGCTACAACGAGCTCTATTTCCGCATGTCGAAGTTCGGGGCCATGCGCAAGATCGCCATGCCCAAGCTCCGCAACATCAACATCAAGAGCATCCTCGCCAAGGAGTTCAACGCGCCGACCCTGTCGATCGAGCAGCTCGTGCGCGCGGCGCCCATACCCGAGCCGGCGTTGCGGTACCTCGACCAGGCCGCCGGCACCGTCGGGGTCGACGTCCACGTCGTCGGCCAGACCTATGGCCGGGAACCGATCTTCCTGCAGAAGATCTGGTTCCCGGCGGGCGAGCACTACATGGACATGACCCACGAAGAGAACATCAAGGTGACCGCGGGCGGCGTGCCGATGGGGAAACTGCACACCGTCACCGGCGGCTGAGGCCGCGCGCCCGACCGCACGGGGCCCGTGGCGGCGTGATCCGGGCCCGGAAGGGAGGAAAATTCCCCATAAATAACAATGAATTAAAAAGAGCTATAAAGCTATAAATACATTTCTTGACGGCGTAGCGGAACTGGGCGAACATTTTTCCAGCAAGCCAAAGCAGCCCTTCCGGCGCAGGGAGCGGGACGGCCGAAACGGCCGGACGGGATAACGGCCGGACAAGACAAGGGGACGGTATGGGCGCGCCATTCGAAGCAATCGACTTGCCGGCGGAACGCAGCCAACACAAGCCGCGCACGCGGGGCCTGACGATGATGGTCGACTTCGGCCTGCCGCTGGGGCGGGTCGAGGACATCCTGGAGTTCAGCGCGCCGTACCTGGACCTGGCCAAGGTCGCCACCGGCACCTCGCGCCTGTACAGCGAGGAACACCTGCGCCGCAAACTGGACCTGTATCGCAGCCACGCCGTGCGCCCGTTCCTGGGCGGCCAGTTCCAGGAGTACGTCTTCGCCACCCAGGGCGAGCAGGCGATCCCCAGTTTCCTCGACGAGGCGAAGCGCCTTGGGTTCGAGGTGGTGGAGGTTTCCGACAACACGGTGCCGCTGAGCCCCGAACAGCGCAAGCGCCAGATCGGCCTGGCCGTGGACAAGGGGCTGGCGGTGTTCGGCGAGGTCGGCTCCAAGGCCGGCGACAACGTGCTGGATACCCTGGTGGCGCAGGCCAACGACGCCCTGGCGGCGGGCGCCGAACTGCTGCTGGTCGAAGGCGCCGAGCTGACCGAAGGCGGCCGCCCCAATCGCGAGCTGCTGAACGGCCTCCGGGACCGGATCGACATGGACAAGGTCCTGTTCGAGTTGCCGGGCCCCTGGATCAGCGGCGTGACCCTGAGCGAGGTCCACGATCTGAAGAAGTTCCTGGTCGCCGAGTTCGGGCCGGACATCAACATCGCCAACGTCATGCCGGACGACATCGTCGAGACCGAGGCCCTGCGGGTCGGCCTCGGCGTGGTCGGCCCGAAGATCAAGTAGAGACCCGGCGCGCGGTCCATCGTCGTTCGAATGCGCGTCTTCGGCCGTCAACTCGGCGCCCTCAAGACCGGGTGGCGGAACATTCAGGATCACTAGGTACAAGGAGACGGCAAATGCGAACAAACTGGCTCACGGGGATTGCGCTTGCGGCAGCGGCCGTCGTCATGACTCTGGGCGCGCCTGCGACGCCGGCGGCCGCGGCCGATCCGGACGTTATCACGCTTTCCGGGGCCGGTCCGCAGGGACGGTGGTTCAAGGAAGTGTCGCTGTTCGGCAAGGTCCTGACGCAGCACGCCGGGGGCCTGACGGTGAACGGCGTCATCGGCAAGGGCGTGTCGGTCGGCAACATCAAGCGGACGGCGGCGGGCAAGATCGACGGCGGCCGGTTCTATCTGTTCGACCTCAAGAACGCGATCGAGCACCAGCACCAGTTCGAGAAGGGCGACTATTCCAACGTCCGCATCTGGATGAAGCTGGGCACCCACCTGTTCCGGGTCATCGCGAACACGAAGATCAAGAGCTTCAACGACCTCAAGGGGCATTCCGTCGCCATCGGCGTCAAGGGCAGCGGCGACGACCTGCTGGCGAAGGCGGTTCTGGGCGGCTACGGGGTGACGGAAGAGAATACCGAATTCCGGTACGTCGGGCGCAAGGACGGCCAGGCGGCCCTGGCCAACGGCCAGATCGACGCCATCGCCTACGCCTACGCGCGCAACAACCAGGGCCACCTGGGTCCGGTGTTCGCGGCCCGCAAGATCGGCGTCGACGTCGACTTCGTCGAGCCCGATCCCGCCAAGACCGAGGACTTCCTGGCGAAGAACAAGATCTTCTTCCTGGATACCCTGGGCGAACCGGTGTTCGGCCGTCCCAAGCTGAAGGGCATCGCCTTCTACCAGGGCATGGTCATCCGCGCCGACCTGTCGGACGACCTGGTCTACAAGATGACCAAGACGGTCTACGAGAACTGGGACGAGGTCCTGGCCGGCGCGCCGTGGTGGAAGGCGCCGGGCGAGGCCAGCCTCGAGTCGGCGCCGGCGATCACGCTGGGGACCTACCACCCCGGGGCGGTGCGCTACTACAAGGAAAAGGGCGTCTGGTCCAAGTACCATCCCTGACATTTCCTTGACGCCGTGACAGCGCGGTCGTGTCCGGAGGGTCCCCGCGACCTTCCGGACCGCCTCGGGCGCAGGCTCGGGCACGGGCCCGGGCACAGCGATGTCGCGGCTTTTCGGCCTTGCGCAAAGCCGGTTGACGCGCGTTCCCCGGGGCGGGAGCAGGATCGGAGCACACCGCGATGACGCCAACGCTTGACCGTGTCGTCCAGTGGACGGTCGCCACGCTCGTGATCGTGGGCGCCGCGTTCGCCATCTATACCGGGGCGACGGGCCCCTTCGAGGCGCCGGTGCAGCGCGGCTTCTTCGTGCTGGCGTTCCTGCCGCTGGTGTTCCTGCTGACCCCGTCGCGGCTGCCCATCGGCAAGACGGCCGACACCCTGTTGAGCATGCTGCTGGCCGCCACGGTGGTGGTCATCATGGTGTGGGACCTGGTCAACTTCGAACGCCTGTACTCGGACCCGTTCCTGGAGACGCCCGACATCGTGCTGGGCGCCATCGGTCTGGTCCTGGTGCTGGAAGCGGTGCGCCGCACCGTCGGGATGTCGATCATGATCATCCTGGTGCTGTTCCTGCTGTACGCCTTCTTCGGCAAGAGCGTACCGATCGCGCAGCTTCGGCACGGCGGGCTCGACACCGAGACCATTGTCAGCATCATCTTCTACGGGACCGACGGTGTGTTCGGCACGCCGATCGCGGTCTGTTCCACCTTCATCGTCATCATCATCATGCTCGGCGCGTTTCTGACATCGTGCGGCGGCGCCGATTTCTTCATGAACATTTCCAAGATCATTGCCGGCCGCCTGATGGGCGGGCCGGCCAAGATCGCCGTCATCGGGTCGGCCCTGATGGGCATGGTCACGGGCGCCACCGTGGCCAACGTCGCGACCACCGGGTCCGTGACCATCCCGATGATGAAGCGAACCGGCTACGATCCGCGCTTCGCCGGCGCCGTCGAGGCCCTGGCCTCGTCGGGCGGGCAGCTGATGCCGCCGATCATGGGCGCGGCGGCGTTCGTGATGATCGATTACCTGAACATCTCCTATGCCGAGCTGGTGATCCACGCCATCGTTCCGGCGCTGCTGTACTTCTTCTCGGTGCTGCTGATCGTCCACGTCCGGTCGGTCAAGCGCGGCTTCAAGGCGATCCCCAAGTCCGAGATCCCGAACCCGTGGCACGAGCTGAAGGCCCGCGGCCACATGATGCTGCCGATCATCGTCCTGGTGGCCATGCTGTCGCAGCGCTATGGCATCATGTACGTGGCGTTTTTCTCGACCCTGACCGCGATGATCGTGTGCCAGTTCCGCAAGGAGACGCGCCTCGACCTCAAGGGGTATTACGAAACCTTCTACAACGCCGCCACCGGCATGGTGTCGCTGGTCGCCATCTGTGCCGGCGCCGGCATC
This sequence comes from Hyphomicrobiales bacterium, assembly GCA_024236415.1. Taxonomy (GTDB): domain Bacteria; phylum Pseudomonadota; class Alphaproteobacteria; order Rhodospirillales; family JACKKN01; genus JACKKN01. The sequence goes on along the minus strand of JACKKN010000002.1, from coordinate 432,413 downwards.
CTGATCGGCACCCTGACGGCGACCGGCCTCAACCTGAAGATCACCTACCTGATCGAGTTCGTGGCCCAGGGCAGCCTGTTCCTGACGCTGGTGATGACCATGATCGCCTGCATCATCCTGGGCATGGGACTGCCGACCGTGGCCGCCTATGTCGTGTTGGCGACGCTGGTGCCGTCCTCGATGATCAAGCTTGGGGTCGAGCCCATTGCGGCGCACCTGTTCATCTTCTACTTCGCGATCCTGTCGGCGATCACGCCGCCGGTGTGCACCGGCGCCTATGTGGCCGCCGGCATCGCCAAGGCGGACCCGGTGCAGACCGGGTTCGTGGCCATGCGCCTGGGCCTGATCGTGTTCCTGCTGCCGTTCGCCTTCACCTACGACCCGTCGCTGCTGCTGGTCGGCAGCAACCTGGGCGAGACCGTCCTGCACGTCGGCACCTGTGCGCTGGGCATCTGCTTCTGGGCCTACGGGCTGGAGGGCTATTTCCGGCGCAAGATCTATGGCGTCGCGCGGGTCCTGCTGATGGTGTCGGGGGCGATGCTGGTGTGGCCTGACCTGTGGGTCAGCATGGCCGGGTTCGTCGTCGGGGCGCTGGGCATGATTCCCGCCGTCCAGGGCTTCGCGCTCAAGCGGGATCGCCGCATGGAAGTGGACGGTTGACCGCCGCCGAAACCGCCCGGGACGGAGCCTCTCGATGCGACCCATGAACCTGCTGATCCTGATGTCGGACCAGCACAACAAGAAGATGACGGGCTGCTACGGCGACCCCATCGTCCAGACCCCGAACATCGACGGGCTGGCGGCGCGCGGCGTCCGCTTCGACGCCGCCTACACGTGCTCCCCCGTCTGCGTGCCGGCGCGGGCGGCCTTCGCGACCGGGTACTACAACCACCAGATCGGGTTCTGGGACAACGCCGACGCCTACGACGGAAGCGTCGAGAGCTGGCACCGGGTGGCGCGCGAGGCCGGCCGCGAGGCCGTCTCCATCGGCAAGCTGCACTTCCGCAGCAGCGACGACGACTACGGCTTCAGCGAGGCGCAGATTCCCATGCACGTGATCGACGGCACCGGCGACCTGATGGGCCTGGTGCGCGACGACATGCCGGTGCGCGGCGCCGCCTGGAAGATGGAAGGACTGGCCGGTCCGGGCGAGAGTTCCTACACCTTCTACGACCGCACCATCACCGCCCGCGCCCAGGTCTGGCTGCACGACGTGGAGAAGCGCGCCGCCGGCCGGCCCTGGGTGCTGTTCGTGTCGCTGGTCTGTCCCCACTATCCGCTGACGGCGCCGCCCGAGCACTACTACCGCTACCTCGACGATCCCGCGCTGCCCATGCCCCGGTTGCGCGATGCGGCGCGGCGGCTGCCCCATCCCTACCTTCGCGAATACGCCCGGGTGTTCAATTTCGACGACCATTTCGACGACGACGAGAAGGTCCGCCGCGCCGTCGCCGGGTACTACGGCCTTTGTACGTTCATGGACGAGCAGGTTGGCAAGGTCCTGGCCGCCCTGGACCACACGGGGCTCGCCGGGAACACGCGCATCCTCTACACCAGCGACCACGGCGACAATCTGGGCGCCCGCGGCCTGTGGGGAAAATCGACCATGTACGAGGAGGTGGCCGCCGTGCCGCTGATCCTGGCCGGCCCGGACATCGCCGGCGGGCGCAGCACCGGCGTCCCGGCCAGCCATGTGGACGTCTACCAGACCGTCCTGGACGGCCTGGGGCTGGCGTCGCCGGCGGCCGGGGACGGGGGCCGCGGGGGGCGCCACGGGACCTCCCTGTTCGCCCTGGCCGAGGCGCCGGAGACGGACCGCACCGTGCTGTGCGAATACCACGGCATGGGCTCGACGGCCGGGGTCTTCATGTGCCGCGACCGGCGGTACAAGTACGTCCACTACGTCGACCACCCGCCGCAGTTGTTCGACCTGGAGGCCGATCCGGACGAGACCCGAGACCTGGGGTCCGATCCGGCCTTCGCCCCGGTGCGCGACCGGCTGCATGCGCGGCTTCTCGACTTTTGCGACCCGGACGAGGTCGACCGCCGGGCGAAGGCGCGCCAGGCCGCGCTGCTGCAGGCCGCCGGCGGGCGGGAGGCGGTGATCGCCCGCGGCGATCTCGGGTTCTCGCCGCCGCCGGGCATCGCCGCCGAATTCGACTGACCCGAAAGGAAGGGAGTTTCATGAAGATCACGCTACTCGGGACCGGCACGCCGACACCGTCGTTGAAGCGGCAGAGCTCGGGCTATCTGATCGAGGTCGGCGACGACCTGATCGTCATGGACCACGGGCCCGGGGCGCACCACCGGCTGATCGAGAGCGGCGCCCGCGCCGTCGACGTCACCCACGTCTTCCTGTCGCACCTGCACTACGACCACTGCATGGACTACACGCGGCTGGTCCTGCAGCGCTGGGACATCGGCGCCGACCTGATTCCGGACCTGAAGGTCTATGGCCCGCCGCCGCTGAAACGGATGACCGAACAGCTTTTCTCGGAGGACGGCGTCTATGGCCCGGACATCCGGGCGCGGGTCAATCACCAGGGCAGCATCGACGTGTTCAAGTTCCGGGGCGGCGTGCCGCCGCGCAAGTGGCCGGCGCCCCAGGTGACCGAACTCAAGCCCGGCGACGTCGTCGACGGCGGCAAATGGAAACTGACGGTGGCCGAGGCGTCGCACGTGCAGCCGTACCTGGAGTGCTACGCCTACCGGATCGATTCCGACGAGGGGTCCATGTGCTATTCGGGGGACAGCGGCGCCGTCTGCCCCGCCGTCATCGACCTGGCCCGCGGTGTCGACGTGCTGATCCACATGAACCACTACCGCACCGGGACCGAGCCGACGGAAATCTACCGCGAGGTCTGCGGCAACCCCATCGACAACGCCCACATCGCCAGGGAGGCGGGGGTCAAGACCCTGGTCCTGACCCACTTCCTGGAACAGATCGACCAGCCCGGCATCCGCGAGCGGATCCTCCGCGAGATGATGGAAATCTACGACGGCGACATCGTCTGGGGCGAGGACCTGATGGTCATTCCGGTCAAGGGGCCGCGCCTGGCGAAAATGGAATGAGGCAGGGGGCGTGGCCGCGGCCAATCGCCGGCCCGGCCGGGCTCATTTGGGCGCGGGGGACTCCAGGGGGACCACGTCGACCGCCTGTTTGCTCGATTGCGGGCCGACGGTCTTCAGTACGCCCTTGATCGGCGCCACGTCGGCGTAGTCCCGGCCCCGCCCGACGACGATGTGGTCGGTCCCGGCGGCCATGGCGTTGGTCGGGTCGAATTCCCACCACCCCGCCTGCGGGCCGCACCAGGCCCGGACCCAGGCATGCATGGCGTCGGCGCCTTCGAGGCGCGGCTTTCCCTTCGGCGGAATGGTGCGCAGGAATCCGCTGACGTACCCGGCGGGGATGCCGAGCCCGCGCAGGCAGGCGATCATCACGTGGGTGAAGTCCTGGCACACCCCGTGGCGGTGGGTGAAGGCCTCCAGCGGCGGGGTGGAAACCGAAGTCGCCTCGGGGTCGAAGGCCATGTCCCGGTGCAGGGCCAGTCCCACCGACCGGACCGCGCCCATCACCGTGCCGGTTTCGTCCACCTGGGCCCGGGCGTAGGCGGTCATCTGGGGATGCGGCGCCACGCGCTGGGACGGGCCGAGGAAATGCAGCGGCGAGTCCGGATCGACCGAGCGCAGGGCCGCCAGGGCGCCGCCCAGGTCGGCCAGGCGGAGCGATCGGTCGTCGGCGCCCTCCGGCAGGCGTTCGACGCGGGCCTGGACGGCGAACACGATCTCGGAATGGGGATTGCGATAGGCGATTTCGGTGACCTGGTTGCCGAAGAAATCGGTCCGGTCCAGGCGCTCGGCCGGACCGGGCTTGATGTCCAGGCTGCCGGCGATCAGCCGCTGTTCGCCGGGCAGGTCCTTGGGCAGGACCATCAGGGCGTGGCGTCCCGCGTCCGCCGGGGTGGTGTAGGAGTAGGAGATCGTCAGCCCGATATCGTACAGCATGCTATCTCAGGTAGGCCTTGTGGACGTCGTCCGACAGGTTGTCGATCAGGTTCCTGAGGATTCCGAAGGAGCGGTGGTCGAGGGTTTCCGGCGACGCCACGGCGAGCGCCGTGTGCGCCTTGAGGATCGCCTTCGACAGGGCGGACATCTGCCCGGCCTTCTCGGCGCCCGGCAGCAGCTGCGAGTCCTGCTGCACCTCGTTGAGCTGAAACAGGATCGCCCGCGGGTTCTTGGTGTCCAGGGCCAGCAGGTCGATCACCGTCTCCCGGTTGGTGTCGACGGCATAGAGGCGGCGGTGGGACATGACGCTGTCGCAGGCCTCGACCATGAGGTCGAGACTGCCTTCGGGGGCGTCGGGCTGCAGGAACCGCTGCAGCAGGCTGGCGGTGGCCGAGGCCCGTTCCAGGGCCCGGCCGATGCTCAGGAACCGCCAGCCGGCGAAGCGGTACATGTTCTCGTGCACCAGGCCCGAGAACCCGGTCACCTTGCGCAGCAGGACGCCCATGGCACGGGCCACGTCGTCGCCGGGCTCGATGGTGCCCTCCAGTTCGCGCGCGCCGCGCGCCAGGTCGATCAGCGCCATCCAGCCGTCGACCGAGAACCGGTCGCGCACGCTGCGGCCGTTGTTGATGGCCGACGACAGGGTCGCCAGCAGGCCGCGCGGCATGGTCTCTTCCGGATCGATGCCGTAGAACGCCAGGTAGGCGCCCAGGGCCTCGAGCACGGGGAACGGATGCCCGGCCGCCTCGGCCCGGCGGGCGTGGTAGGCGCGCAGCAGGCGGATCGCCATCTCGGTGCGCTCGACATAGCGGCCGAGCCAGAACAGGTTGTCGGCGGCGCGGCTCGGCAGCATGCCCGGTTCGGCGCGGACGAAGGGGCCCGACGGTTCGTGCAGCGAGCCGTCCCACTCGACCATCTTCTCGCTCAGGATCCAGACGTCGGCGGCCGCGCCCCCGGCCTGCATGGACACCGCCGACGGATCGCCGGTGCGGCCGATCCGGGCGAAGCCGCCGGGCATCACCTGCCAGCCCGCCGCGGTGCGGGCGAGGAACACGCGCAGGCTCATGGGCCGGGGCACCAGCATGCCGTCCACATAGGCCGGCGTGGTCGACAGGGTCACCGCCTCCTGGCCGACCAGCCGGTCGCCCTGGCGGTCGATCAGCCCGGGCAGGTCCAGGTCGGCGCTGTGCTGGGGCCGCCCGCCGATGGCCAGGGTGTCGGTCTCGTCGAACGGCAGGTTGGTCGACAGGGCTTCGCCGATCACCATGTTCTCGACGTTGGCGCGGACGTAGCCCCGCTCGGCCTCCTGGCCGCACCACCAGGTGGCGATGTTGGGCAGGGCCAGGGGCTCGCCCAGCAGCCGTTCGGAAATCCGCGGCAGGAAGGCCAGCAGCGCGCGGGTCTGCATGATGCCGCTGCCGAGGGCGTTGACCATGGTGACGCTGCCCTGGCGCACGGCGCTGACCAGGCCCGGGGTGCCGATCTGCGAGCCTTCGTTCAGCTCCAGCGGATCGACCCAGGCGGCGTCCAGCCGGCGCCACAGCACGCCGACCGGGTGCAGGCCGGTGACGGTGCGCACCAGCAGTTGGCCGTCCTCGACGCGCAGGTCCTCGCCTTCGAGCAGCATCAGGCCCAGGTAGCGGGCGATGAAGGCATGTTCGAAGTAGGTATCGTTCAGCGGCCCCGGCGACAGGATGCCCGGGATCTTCCCGGGGGCGCCCCATTCATGGGTCATCGCGTCGCGGAACACGCGGAAGAAATCCGCCAGGCGGATGACGTTGGAGTTGGCGAACAGGTCGGAGAACACCTTGCGCGTCGCCACCCGGTTTTCCAGGGCGAAGCCGATGCCGGACGGGGCCTGCGTCCGGTCGCCCAGCACCCACCAGGTGCCGTCCGGGCCGCGTCCGATGTCGAAGGCGACCAGGTGGAGGAAGTGCCCGGACCGCGGCTTGACCCCGACCAGCGGCCGCAGCCATTCCGGATTGCCGGCAACCAGCTGCGCCGGCAGGTAGCCGCCGCTGACCAGCTTGTTCGAGCCATAGATGTCGGCCAGGATCCGTTCCAGCAGCTCGGCCCGCTGGATCAGGCCGTCGGAAATGTCCTGCCATTCCTTCTCCGAGATCAGCACCGGGACATGGCTCAGGGGCCAGTCCCGCTCGCCTTCCATTTCCGGGCCGTATTGGCGGAAGTAGACGCCGGCGTCGCGCAGGTGCTGGTCGCCGCGGGCGAACAGGCGCGGCACGTTGTCCCGCGGCAGGCGGGCGAAGTAGTTGATGAACTGGGTCCAGACCGGGCGGATGCGGCCGTCCGCCTCCAGCAGTTCGTCGGCCACCGCGGCCGGTGGCCGGTAGGCGGCCAGCAGGTCGCGGACCCGATCGGCGGTGCTGTGCTTCGCCTTGGCCATGCTAGGTCCCCACCGCCCGCCGCAGGTCCAGCGTGAACGGGAATTCCGGGTGCGGCGCCTCGCGCGGCGGCGTGTAGGAACCCGCGTTGTGGCCGTGGGGCTCGAAGCGGGCCAGGCGGCGGGCCTCGGCCTCGTTGCCGTTGACCGGGAAGGAGTCGTAGTTGCGCCCGCCCGGATGGGCGACGTGGTAGACGCAGCCGCCGATCGCCCGTTTCGACCAGGTGTCGAAAATGTCGAACGTCAGCGGCGCGTCGATGGGCAGGGTTGGATGCAGGGCCATGGCCGGCTGCCAAGCCTTGTAGCGCACCCCGCCGACCGCCGTTCCCGCCTCGGCCGTCGGCCGCAGGGGCACGCGCCGCCGGTTGCAGGTGATGATGTAGCGGTCCGGGTCGGCCGAGGTCATTTTGACCTGCAGCCGCTCGACCGACGAGTCGGTATAGCGCACGGTGCCGCCGATGGCCCCGGTCTCGCCCATCACGTGCCAGGGTTCCAGGGCCTGGCGGAGCTCCAGGTAGGCCCCCTCGCAGGTCACTTCGCCGCAGAACGGGAACCGGAACTCGGCCTGGGCCTCGTACCATTCGGGCCGGAGGTCGAATCCGTTGTCGGCCAGGTCGCGCAGCACGTCCAGGAAATCCTCCCACACGTAGTGCTGCAGCATGAACCGGTCGTGCAGGGTGGTGCCCCAGCGGGTCGGCGGGCCGCCCACCGGGTTCTGCCACATGCGCGCGATGAGGGCCCGCAGCAGCACCTGCTGGGCCAGGCTCATGCGGGCGTCGGGCGGCATCTCGAAGCCGCGGAACTCGACCAGGCCGAGACGCCCGGTCGGCCCGTCCGGCGAGAACAGCTTGTCGATGCAGATCTCGGTGCGGTGGGTGTTGCCGGTGACGTCGATCAGGATGTTGCGCAGCACCCGGTCGACCAGCCAGGGCGGCGGCGGATCGCCCTCGCCGGGGGCCGGGATCTGGGCCAGGGCGATTTCCAGCTCGTAGAGGGAATCGTGGCGCGCCTCGTCGATGCGCGGCGCCTGGCTGGTCGGCCCGATGAACAGGCCCGAGAACAGGAACGACAGGCTGGGGTGGCGCTGCCAGTGCAGGAGCAGGCTTTTCAGCAGGTCGGGGCGGCGCAGGAACGGGGAGTCGTGGGGCGTGGCGCCGCCGACCACCACGTGGTTGCCGCCGCCGGTGCCGGTGTGGCGGCCGTCGATCATGAACTTGTCGGTGCCCAGGCGCGACAGGCGGGCCTCCTGGTAGATGCCCTCGGTGATCGCCACGCAGTCGTCCCAGTTCGACGCCGGATGGATGTTGACCTCGATCACGCCCGGGTCGGGCGCCACCCGGATGACGTTCATGCGCGGATCGGGCGGCGGGGTGTAGCCCTCGATATGCAGGCTCAGGTCCAGCTCGGCCGCCGACTCCTCGACCGCCGCCAGCAGTTCGAGATAGTCCTCGATGCGCTCCACCGGCGGCATGAACACGCACAGGCGCCCGTCGCGCGGCTCGACGGCCAGGGCCGTGCGGACCTGGTTGCCGGACGGGTCGACGCTTTGCTCGACCCGTTCCTGGGCCATCTGTTCGGCGGCGGTGAAATGGGCCACGGGCTGCGCCGGGCCCGGTGCCTCGTCGGGTTGCGCCGGGGCCGGCCGCACGATGGCGCCGTCGGGGCGGTGGAATTCGGGCAGCGGGCCGCGCGGCTCGGTCGGGTCGGCGGTGTAGACGTAGGGGTAGCTGGACGCCGGAATGTGCGGCAGCGAGCCCAGCGGCAGGCGGAAGCCGACCGGGCTGTCGCCGGGGACGAGGAACAGGTGGCCGCGCCGTGTGCGCCACAGCTCGGACATCCAGTGCGGGCCGGCCGCCCGGGACTGCCAGCGCTGTACCGGCAGCACGTAGCCCGACGGCTCGGTCAGGCCGCGCGCGAACACCCGGGCCAGGCGCGCCCGGTCTTCCGGGTTCTTCAGCTCGGAGTTTTCGGGCGACACGTTGTCCGGCAGGTTGCCTTCCTTGATTATCCACTCCGCCGGGTCCTCGAACGCCGGCTGGACGTGCCCCGCGTCGACCTGCAGGCGTTCGGCGACCCGCTTCAACAGGCCCTCCGCCTGGGCACTGGTGGCGCCGGTCTGGGTTTCCGGGGCGATGCGCGCCACGTCCCGCCACACCGGCTTGCCGTCGCGCCGCCAGTAGAGCGAGAAGGTCCAGCGCGGCAGGCTCTCGCCCGGATACCACTTGCCCTGGCCGTAGTGCAGGAAGCCGTGCGGGGCGAACCGGTCGCGCAGCCGGCGGATCAGGGTGTCGGCCAGGGCGCGCTTGGTCGGGCCGACCGCGTCGGTGTTCCATTCCGCCGCCTCGAAATCGTCGATCGACACGAAGGTCGGCTCGCCGCCCATGGTCAGGCGCACGTCGCCATCGGTCAGCGCCCGGTCGACCTTCTGCCCCAGGTCGAGCAGCTCCTGCCAGGCGTCGTCGGAGAACGGCTTGGTGATCCGCGGGTGCTCGGCCACCCGGGTGACCCGCATGTCGAACTGGAAGTCCACGTCGGCGGCGCCGGCCATGCCGCTGATGGGCGCGGCGTGGCCGAAATGGGGGGTGGCGGCCAGCGGGATGTGGCTCTCGCCGGTCAGCAGCCCCGAGGTGGGGTCAAGGCCGACCCAGCCGGCGCCGGGCAGGTAGACCTCGGCCCAGGCATGCAGGTCGCAGAAGTCGTGGTCGGTGCCCGACGGCCCGTCGAGGGACTCCAGGTCCGGCTTCAACTGGATCAGGTAGCCGGACACGAACCGCGCCGCGAAGCCCAGGTGGCGCAGCGCCTGGACCATCAGCCAGCTTGAATCGCGGCACGACCCGGTGCCGCAGGCGAAGGTCTCTTCCGGGGTCTGCACTCCCGGCTCCATGCGGATGACGTAGCCGATGGCGCGGTTCACCCGGGCGTTCAGGTCGACCACCAGGTCGATGGTGCGCGTCCTGTCGCGCGGGACCGTGTCGAGGAACGCCTGCAAATTCGGGCCCGCGGGTTCCGGGCGGCGATAGATGATCAGGTCCTCGGCCAGGTATTCGGGGTAGTCGAACGGCCAGTATTCGACGGTATCCTCGACGAAGAAGTCGAACGGGTTGTAGACGACCATGTCGGCCACCAGGTCGACCTCGATCTTCAGTTCGGTCACCGGTTCGGGGAACACGAAGCGGGACAGCCAGTTGCCGTAGGGGTCCTGCTGGTGGTTGACGAAATGGCCGGCCGGACTGACCTTCAGCGAGTGGGACACGACGCGGGTGCGGCCGTGCGGCGCCGGGCGCAGGCGGATGATCTGCGGGCCCAGGACGACCGGCCGGTCGTATCGGTAGTGGGTCAGATGGTAGAGGTTGGCAAGGATGGACATGGCCGGCTCGCGACGGTTCGCTCTGGCGGGCGAAGGTTCCACAGATCGTGCCCGGGGACCATAGAATTCTTCGGTATTCTCGTCTATCCGACGGGGGCCGCGCTATTCCAGATGGCCGAAGCAGCGCTTGCCCAGGGCGACCGTGCAGTCCTGCAGGCGGCGCTGGATCTCGTCCAGGTAACCGTGCAGGTCGGTGTCCAGCACGGCCTGGATGTCGGTTTCCAGGAACCGGGACCGGATCTCGTCGAGAATGCCCAGGGCCTCGCGCCCGGATTCGATGCCGAACCCGTCCTCCAGCCGCCTCACGTGCCGCTGCGCGGTCTCGACCGAGGTCAGCAGCGACCGGGGGAAATTGCCGTCGAAGGCGAGGAAGCGGACGACTTCCGCCGGCCGCATGTTGACGCGATGGGTGCGGCGATAGGCCTGATAGCCGGACGCGAAGCGCAACAGGGCGTTCCAGTGGGAATCCTTGTCCCGGTCCGGCCCCAGCAGCAGCGACTGCCGGTAGCCGATGTCGATCAGCCGGGTCGCCTGGTCCAGGCGCTCCACCGACTTGCCGATCCAGTAGAAGCAGGCGCCCTGGTCCTGGTACAGGGTGCCCTCGGTGATCCCCGTGTGGGCCTGGCACTCCTGCTTGATCCGCCCGCAGATCCCGGCCAGCTTCTTGGCCGTCACGTCGCGCCGCCGCAGGCCCGTCAGCCAGGTCTGGAACACGTTGAGGTGCGACCACATCTCGGTGCTGATCAGGTGGCGCAGCGAGCGGGCGTTCTCCCGCGCGTAGGTGACCGAGGAGACGATCGAATTCGGGTTGTCGCGGTTGAGCAGGTAGAAGTAGATGACGTTGCCGGGCGCGATCTCGCCGTGCATCTCGGTGAACCGCTTGACGTCCGAGTTCATTTCCAGGACCGCCTTCCAGTCCTGGCCGCCGGCCTCGTCGCGGGCGTGGGTTTCGGCGATGTCGATGATGCGGGCCAGGTTCTCGGCCCGCTCCATATAGCGGGCAAGCCAGAAGATGTTCTCGGCGAACCGGGCGAGCAGGCTATTTGTCAAGGACCCAGGTATCCTTCGTTCCGCCCCCTTGCGAGGAATTGACGATCAGCGACCCCTTGGTCAGGGCGACCCGGGTCAGCCCTCCCGGCAGCACCCAGGTCGACCGTCCGGTGACCGCGAAGGGCCTCAGGTCCACGTGGCGCGGATCGAGGCCCGACGGCGTCAGGGTCGGACAGACCGACAGGTTGACCATGGGCTGGGCGATGTAGTTCTTGGGATTGGCCAGCAGCTCCTTGTGCCGCTTCTCCAGGCTGGCGGCGTTGGACCGGGGCCCGATCAGCACCCCGTACCCGCCCGATTCGCCGACCGGCTTGACCACCAGCTTGCTCAGGTTCTGCAGGGTGTAGGCCAGTCCCTCGGGCTCGCGGCAGATGTGGGTCTCCACGTTCTCGAGGATCGCGTCCTCGTCCAGATAGTAGCGGATGATGCGCGGCATGTAGGCGTAGACCGCCTTGTCGTCGGCGATTCCGGTGCCGACGGCGTTGGCCAGCGTCACGTTGCCCTTGGCGTAGGCGGCGAAGATCCCGGGCACGCCCAGCATGGAATCCTTGCGGAACGCCTTCGGGTCGAGGAACGCGTCGTCGATGCGGCGGTAGATGACATGGACCCGTTCGACGCCGCCGGTGGTCTTCATGAACACCTGGTCGTCCTGGACGATCAAATCCCGTCCCTCGACCAGCGGCACGCCCATCTCGCGGGCCAGGAAGACGTGCTCGAAATAGGCGGAATTGAAGACGCCCGGCGACAGCAGCACCACCTGGGCGTCGCCCTCGTCGACCCCGACCGGGGCCACCTGGGCCAGCGCCTGGTGCAGCCGGAGGCCATAGTCGGACACCCGCCGGATGCCGATCTTGTCCATCAGGTCGGGGAAGGTGCGCAGCATCAGGTGGCGGTTCTCGATCACGTAGGAGACGCCCGACGGGGTGCGCGCGTTGTCTTCCAGCACCTTGAACCGGCCGTCGGTGCCGCGGACGATGTCGGTGCCGCAGATGTGCACATAGGTGCCCCCGGGCAGGTCGACCCCGGCCATGCGCTTGCAGTAGTTGGCATTGCCCAGCACCAGGTCCTTGGGCACCACGCCGTCCTTGAGGATCTTCTGGTCGTGGTAGACGTCGTGCAGGAACAGGTTGATGGCCGCGACCCGCTGGCGGACCCCGGAATCGATCGTCTCCCAGTCCTTCTTCGACAGGATGCGCGGCACCACGTCGAAGGGCAGGATGCGGTCGATGGCGTTGGCGTCCGAGTAGACGGTGAACGTGATGCCCAGGTTGAACAGCTCGCGCTCGGCCGCCTGGGCCCGCTTGCGCAGGGTCTTGACGTTCAGCTTGTCGAGACGCCGGACGATCTTGCCCATGGCCGCCGCCGGCGGCTTCGCCCGCTCGGGCGCGCCGAGCAGTTCGCAGAAGTACGCCCCCTGATCATATGTTTGGAATAGGCCGGAAAAGGCGGTCATGAAACGCCAACCAATTGGGAACCGAGGCGCATTATTCCATGGCCCGAAAGGCTTGTCACCAGCGGACGGTCGCCACGGCCGGTCTCCCTTTTTGACCGGCGGTGGGCGGCGCCGGCAAACCGCTTCAGTCGAAAAGCAGCGCCAGGCGCGCCTTGTGGGAACTGCGCACGTGCCCGCGGGCCAGGGTTTCGGCGGCGGCCGGGTCGCGCCCGGCGATGGCGTCCAGGACCGCGGCGTGCTGATCCACCGCCTCGGCGCCGCGGCCCGGGACCGCCAGGGTGGTCGGCCCCAGCATGTCGATGGCGACGCGGATGGCGCGCAGGGATTTCAGCAGGTAGCGGTTGTGGGCGGCGTGGTGGATGGCCTCGTGGAACCGGCGGTTGGTTGCCGCCAGGGCGTCGGGCCGGTCTGCGATCACGCGGTCGGCGGCCACCATGTCGGCGAGGAAGGCGATCTCGGCTTCGGTGGCGTGCTGGGCGGCGAGCGCCGCCGCCGTGCCTTCCAGCACCTCGCGCATGACGTACAGCTCGGTCACCGCCTGCGGGTCGAGCCGCGGCACCACCATTCCCTTGTGGGCCTCGTGCTGCAGCAGGCCGTCGGCCTCCAGGCGGCGGAACGCCTCGCGCACCGGCGTGCGGCTGACCCCGAAGCGGCGCGCCAGCTCCTGTTCGCGCAGCGGCGTGCCGGGCAGCAGCTCGCCGCTGCGGATCAGGGCGCGCAGCCGGTCACAGACGTCCAGGCTGCTGGTGCCGGCGCGGGCCATGGCGTCACCTGCCCAGGGCGTGGCGGGCGGCGCCGGCGCCGGCGATCCGGCCGAACACGGCGCCGTTGATCAGCCCGGTGCCGCCCGGGTAGTTGTGGAAGAACACCCCGCCCACCAGTTCGCCGGCGGCGAACAGGCCGGGGATCGGCTGGTAATCGGTGCTCTGCACCCGCGCGTCCGTGTCGATGCGCAGGCCGCCGAAGGTGAAGGTGATGCCGCAGGTGACGGCGTAGGCCTCGAACGGCGGTTCGTCCAGGGTGTTGGCCCAGTTGCTTTTCGGCAGGTCCAGGCCGCGGGTGCCCCGGCCGTCCTTGACGTTGGGGTCGAACGGCACGTCCTGGCGCACGGCGGCGTTGTAGGCCGCGACCGTTTCCAGGAAGCGGGCGGCGTCGACCCCGTCCAGCCGTTCGGCCAGGTCCACCAGCGTCCCGGCGCTGACCTTGGTGACCTGGCGGATGCGGTATTCGTCGCGCAGCAGGTGGGTGACCTTCTGGTCGAACACCTGCCAGGCGAACTGGCCGGGCTGGGCCAGCACCTCGCGGCCGTACTTGGCGTAGGTGTAGTTGCGGAAGTCGGCGCCCTCGTCGACGAAGCGCTCGCCCTTGGCGTTGATAATAATGCCGAAGGGGTAGGAGTGCTTCTGGAACCCGTCGCCCACGGCCAGGTCGCCGAACTCGGGCGCGTTGCGGTCCCACCCCACGGCGTGGCAGCCGGACCAGTTGCCGGCGGTGGCGGCGCCCATGTCCATGGCCATGCGGATGCCGTCGCCGGTGTTGTAGGGCGTGCCGCGCACCTTGGCCACGTCCCAACCCGGGCCCAGGTAGCGGGTGCGCATCTCGGGGCTGGCCTGGAAGCCGCCGGCGGCCAGGACCACGGCGCGCGCGTTCACGTCCAGCAGCGCGCCGTCCCGGCGGACCCGGATGCCGGTGACCGCGGTGCCGTCGGACAGCAGCGACAGCCCGCGGGCCCGGTACCAGATCTCGACGCCGCGCCCGGTCGCCGCCGCGGTCAGCATCTGGACCAGCCCCGGTCCGCCGCCCACGGCCTCGACCGTCAGCCCGCCCCAGAACTTGAACCGGCCGTCGACCTTGAACGCCTGGCGGCCGTAGATGGGCACGAAACGCACGCCCTGTTCGCGCATCCACTTCATGGTCGCGAAGCTTCGCCGCACCAGCACCTCGCACAGGTCCGGGTCGGTGCGGTATTCGGTGACCCGGAACATGTCGTCGAAGAACTGGTCCTCGGTATAGGTGCCGAAGTCGGTGTTGGCGATCTCGTCCTCGGTCAGGTCCGTCACCACCTGGCGCAGGTCCGCCACCCCGTCGTAGGCGAAGCGGATGGCCCCGGCCGTGAACCGGCTGTTGCCGCCGGCCACGTCCTCGGGCGCGCATTCCAGCACCAGGACCCGGGCGCCGCCCTCGGCGGCGGCCAGGGCGGCGCACAGGGCCGCGTTGCCGGCACCCAGAATGGCGACGTCGTAGGTCACGCGCGACATGGTTCGTCCCCCGCAGCAATGTGGCGTTTCATTTTGTATTCAAATGCATACAATCAGTCAATCGGCCACGGGGGCCCGGTCCGGCGGCCTTGCCGCGGGCGTCCTGGCGGCGGGATTGACGGGGGTGCATACCCGCTTGTGCCGGATGTGTCCGACCAATTTTCTATTCTACTGCCTAGAATTTATTTTTGCGTTTCGGGAAAATTCTGGTATATACCGCGGCTCCGCGCGAGGGGTCTCGCGCAAGTTTGTATGTGATTTCAATAGGTTGTGCAAAAAATACGCAGTGACAACCAGAACGTCCGGGACGATTCGGCCACCGAAACAGGTGGCCGCCGGCCCGCGGTGGCGACCGTAGCGACCACCGCCATCCACCCCCAGCCGGGGTTCCTGGCCGGCGCGGACGGGGACCGGACACGGGACGGACAAGGAACGGAATCAGTCATGACCGAGGTGGACAGGCTCAGGGCCCTGGCGCGTTACGAGATCCTCGATACGCCGCCCGAGGCGATGTTCGACCGGTTGACCCGGGTCGCCGCCAGCGTCTACTCGGCGCCCATCGCGCTGGTCTCGCTGGTGGACCGGGACCGGCAATGGTTCAAGTCGGCCCGCGGCCTGGTCGGGCGCGAGACGCCCGTGGCGTGGTCGTTCTGCGCCCACGCCGTGCGCGACGGCGGCGTGCTGGTCGTGCCCGACGCCCGGACCGATCCCCGGTTTCGCGACAATCCCCTGGTCACGGGCAGCCCGTACATCCGGTTCTACGCCGGCGCGCCGCTGGAGGCGCCCGACGGACATCGCCTGGGGACCCTGTGCGTGATCGACAGCAAGCCGCGCCCCGGCCTGGCGGACGAGCACCTGGGCGTGCTGCGGGACCTGGCGGCGATGGCCGTGGACCTGATGGAATACAGAATCCTGAGCGGCGCAAAACCCGGCGGTGCCAGGCTGCGGCTGGTCGCCAGCCGGGCCCAAGGAAATGCTAGTTGAGCGGCATCGTCACAAACCACCTTTTTTGAGGGCAAACCGAGACCACGCCGTCGACCCCGGGGCAGGGCGACAGCCGTAGATTGCGCGGAAGGCGCACCGAGATCGAGGACAACGGCATGTTCTGGCTTCGAGCCCGTCTGATTACTTCCCTGCTCACCCTGGCGATCCTTGTCGTGGTCGGATTCCTGATCCTCGACCATGCCTTCCGCCAGACCGAGTCGACCTCCCACGTCATCAACAATTCCGGTCGCCAGCGAACGCTGTCGGTGCAACTGGACGCGCTGGTGACGCGCCTGGTGGTCATTGACGAGCCGCACCAGACGGCGTCCCTGGTCCGCGAGGCGCGCGAGGTGGCCGACCGCCTGGAGCGGGTCCACCAGGGCCTGCTCGAGGGCGATGCCGCCATGCGCCTGCCGGCATCCGACAGCGAGGCGGTGCGCCGCCTTTACACCGCGCCGCCGTTCGAGCTGGACCAGCGGGTCGGATCCTATCTTGCCGTGGTGCGCGCGTTGCTGGACATGGTCGCCGCCGACCGCACCGCCACCGCTGCCCGCCTGCCGGCCCTGTGGGCTGCCCGCGACGGGCTGCTGGAGGGCCTGGAGGCCCTGACCAAGCAGTTCGAGGTGGAGGCCGGACGCGAGAACGAGGGCCTGAGATGGGCCGCCCGCTCCGCCTTCGCCCTGCTGCTGATCAGCCTGGGGGGCATCTGGGTGTTCAGCTTCCGCCCCATGGAGCTGCGCATCGCGCGCGAGCGCGAGGCCCTGCGCGGCATCTCGGAAAACATGGCCGACGGCATCATCACCATCGACGAGTCCGGTCTGATCCGGTCGTTCAACCCGACCGCCGAGCGGCAGTTCGGCTACCGCGAGGACGAAGTCCTCGGCCGCAACGTGAACCTCCTCATGGGGCAGCCCGACCGCGACGCCCACGACGGATACATTGCGGCCTACCGGTCCACCAACCGAGGCAAGATCATCGGCCAGGGCCCGCGCGAGGTGAACGGCCTGCACAAGGACGGCCAGTCGGTGCCGCTGGACCTGTCCATCAGCGAGATGCGCGTGGCCGGCGAGCGCCTGTTCATCGGTGTGACCCGGGACACCGCGGCGCGGCGCAAGGCCGCCGAGGACCTGCGGGTCAGCCGCGAGCGGCTGCGCATCTTCATCCGCCACACGCCGGCCGCCATCGCCATGTTCGACCGGGACATGCGCTACATCATGCACAGCGACCGGTGGCTGGCGGACTATGGCCTGCCGGGCAGCGACCTGATCGGCCGCAGCCACTACGAGGTCTTTCCCGAGATCCCGGACCGGTGGCGCGAGATCCACGCGCGCTGCTTGGCGGGCCAGGTGGAGCGGTGCGAGGAGGACCCCTTCCTGCGCCGCGACGGCGGCATCGAATGGGTTCGCTGGGAGATCCACCCCTGGTACGAATCCGATGGCGCCGTCGGCGGCATCATCATCTTCACCGAGGTCATCACCGAACGGAAGAGGGCGGAAAAGGACCTGACGCTGCGCAACCTGGCCATCGAGGCCGCCAGTTGCGGCATCGTCATCACCGACGCGCAAACCACGGACAACGCGCTGATCTACGTCAACCCGGAATTCGAGCGGACCACCGGGTACGCGGCGGCCGAGGCCCTGGGCCAGAACTGCCGGTTCCTGCAGGGCGAGGACACCCGGCAGCCCGGGGTCGCCGTCCTGCGTGCCGCGGTCGAGAAGAAGCGGGCGGTCAAGGTGCTGCTGCGCAACTACCGCAAGGACGGGACGCCGTTCTGGAACGAGGCCTCCATCTCGCCGGTCCTGGACGGCAATGGCGAATGCGTCAACTTCGTGGGCATCATGAACGACGTCACCGAACGCATCGAATCCGAAGAGGCCCTGCGCCGCAGCGAGGAACGGTTCCGCTCGCTGTATAACGACACGCCGGTGATGCTGCACTCCATCGACGCCGAAGGCCGGCTGATCGCCGTCAGCGATTTCTGGCTGCGCGCCATGGGCTATGCGCGCGACGAGGTGCTCGGCCACAAGTCGACCGAATTCCTGACCGAGGAGTCGCGCGCCTCCGCCGTTGCCGAGGTCCTGCCCCGGTTCTTCCGGACCGGCCGCATCGAGAACATCCCCTATACCTTCGTGCGCAAGGACGGCACCGAGTTCGAGGTCGAGATGTCGGCCGTGGCCAGCTACGACGAGGCCGGCCGTATGGTGCGGTCCCTGGCCGTCATCGTCGACGTCACCGACCGCAAGCGCGTCGAGGCCGAACTGCGCCAGATCCAGCGGATGGAGGCCATGGGCCAGTTGACCGGCGGCATCGCCCACGACTTCAACAACCTGCTGGCCGTGATCATGGGCAACCTGCAGTTGGCGCAACGGCGCGCCAAGGGCGAGGAGAGGATCCTGCAGCTGGTGGACAACGCCCTGGGGGCGACCCAGCGCGGCGCCGAGTTGACCCAGCAGCTTCTGGTCTACGCGCGCAAGCAGCAGCTGTCGCCCACGGTGACGGACATCAACGAACTGATCCGCGGCCTCGAATCCCTGCTGGGGCGGACCCTGGGCGAGAACATCCACATCTCGATCAAGCTGGACGACGACGTCAAGGCGGTGCTGATCGACCGCACGCAGATGGAGTCGGCGCTGATCAACCTGGCGGTCAACGCCCGCGATGCCATGTCGAACGGCGGCCGGCTGCTGATCCAGACCGAGAACATCGAGCTGGACGCCCGGTATGCCGAAACCCACATCGACGTGCCGCCGGGCGACTACCTGATGATCGCGGTCACGGACACCGGCGTCGGCATTCCCCGCGACGCCCAGGAGCGGATCTTCGAACCCTTCTTCACCACCAAGGACGTGGGCAAGGGCACCGGCCTGGGCCTCAGCATGGTGTATGGCTTCGTCAAGCAGTCCAAGGGCCATATCCGGGTCTACAGCGAGGAAGGCCAGGGCACCACGTTCCGCATCTTCCTGCCGCACGTCGAGGGCGAACAGGACTCTGCCGCGCGGTCCGAGGCCAAGGCCATCGAGGGGGCCAACGGCGAAACGATCCTGGTGGTCGAGGACGAGCGCGTGGTGCGCGACACCCAGGTCATGCTGCTGGACGAGTTCGGCTACAAGGTCATCGCCGCCCAGGACGGGGCCCAGGCCCTGGACATCCTGCGCACCGACCAGCACATCGACCTGCTGTTCTCGGACGTGGTCATGCCGGGCGGCATTTCCGGCCCGCAATTGGCCGAGATGGCCGTCGGCCTGCGCCCGGGCCTGAAGGTGCTGCTGACGTCCGGGTACCCGCGCGACGCCATCCTGGACGACGGTTCCAAGTTCGACCTGCTCATGAAACCTAGCCCCGACCGGGTGCTCTTGGCTAAACTGAGAGACCTGCTGGGTTCGGACAACGCTGCCAAGGACCAGGAGCCCTAGGACGATGAAGCCGAAGCGACTTCTGATTGTGGACGACACGCCCAGCATCTGCGCCTTGATCCGCGCCGTTGCCGAGGACCTGGACTACGAGGTCCACGCCATCGACGATCCGGGCGAATTCGAGGCCGCCTATCACCGGACCCAGCCCACGTTCATCACCCTGGACCTGGCCATGCCGACGGGTGACGGGGTGGAACTGCTCCGCTACCTGGCCGAGCAGGGCTGCACCGCCCGCATCGCCGTCATCAGCGGGTTCGATTCCAAGGTCGTCAACTCGGCCCTGCGCCTGGGCCAGAACCACGACCTGAACATGGTCGGCGCCCTGCGCAAGCCGTTCGCCGTGGACGAGCTGGAAGACATGCTCGCGGTCCAGCCCGAGGGCGAATTCCTGCCCACGGCCGAGGACCTGCGGGCGGCCATCGAACAGGGCCATGTCGTGCCCTATTTCCAGCCCAAGGTCGAACTCGACGCCAAGAAGGGCGACGTGATCCAGGGCGCCGAGGCCCTGGCCCGGTGGGAGCACCCGGACTACGGCCTGATCCAGCCCAGTGTGTTCATCCCCCTCGCCGAGGCCGAGGGCCTGATCTCCGCCCTGACCTGGTCGATCCTGGAGCAGTCCGTCCGCCACCTGGCGCGCTGGCGCGACGGCGGCTTGCTGATCACCGTGTCGGTCAACATCACGGCCGGCCTGCTGGTCGAGCTGGACTATCCCGACCGCATCGCCACCCTGGTGCGCGACTGCGGCGGCGAACCCGGCTGGTTCGTCCTGGAGATCACCGAATCGGGCGCCATGGAGGACGCGGGCCGGGCCATGGACATCCTGACCCGCCTGCGCCTGAAGGGGTTCCACCTGTCCTGCGACGACTTCGGGACCGGGTATTCGTCCCTGGTGCAGCTTTACCGCATGCCCTTCGGCGAGTTGAAGATCGACCGCTCGTTCGTGGCCGACGCCGTGGCCCACCAGGAGGCCCGCACCATCATCCGCACCATCGTCGATCTGGCCCACAACCTGGGCCTGACGGTCTGCGCCGAGGGGGTCGAGACCCGGGACGTCCTGGAATTCCTGCGCGCCGAGGGATGCGACCGGGTCCAGGGATACCTGCTGGGCCGGCCCACGCCGGGCGAGGACTTCGGCAACCTGGTCGAATCCCTGACCCACGAGACCCTGTCGAAGATGAACTGGAGCGCCTGACCCGGGTCAGGCCCCGACCACCGGGGCGAAGCTTTCCAGGTCCTGGTCCTGGATGCCCAGAAAGATGGGCTCCTCGCCGTGGCGGTGGATGTTGACCTTGGCGTTGTAGACCAGCCGCGCGCCGCCGTGCTTGTCGACGACCCGGTACTTCTTGATCCCGAACTCGCCGTCGGTGCCCTTGGCGCCCGTCAGGTAGCACTTGATGGACTCGATCCTGTCGTCGCCCAGTTGCAGGCCGCTCAGCCGCGACAGGGTTTCCTGCGTCTCCTCGATGAAGGTGACGCTGTCGACCTCCTTGATGGCGCCGATCTTGTAGTCGGGCATGCTGACCCGGAAGTCGCCGACCAGGATCTGCCCGGGCAGGGCCTTGTCGATCATGCGCGCCAGCTCGATGGTCACCTCGCCGACGATGTACTTGGACGTGGTCGGGCTCAGGCCCTCGGACTGGTGGAACTCGTAGTGGCTGCCGATCTGGAAGCAGGCGCGCAGGCGCGGCACCGTCGGCGCCTGGGCCTTGGCGAAGGCGATGGCGTTGTCGGCCAGGGCCAGGTGCATGAAATGGTACAGGTTGACGTTGGCGTCGACCCCCGTGTCGCGATTCCAGATGTAGAACCCGTCGCCGGTGGTCGAGCGGGCGAAGTTGATGTCGATCTGGCGGTCGCTCAGCCGGTTGTGGGCCGAATTCAGGGAATGGGACAGGCTGTTCAGGATCGCCACCTGCTCCAGCGGCGAGAACAGCGAGAAGCCGACGATGTCGAACAGGGCCACCGCCCGGTCGTGGGACAGGGACACGCTGTGCCGCCGCACCAGGCTCTCGATGGTGGCGTGGCTCAGGCGCTCGCCCAGGGTCTGGGTCAGCTCGATGCGCCGTGGCGCCGCGTCGAACAGGGCGGCGAACTCCTGCAGCTCGGCGCGGGTCATTTGCTTGGGGCCGGCCAGGTGGGTGAGGATGGATTCGCGCGCGTCGTCGCGCACCGATGCCGTGGCCAGGTGCTCGTTGGCCACGGCCAGGACCTCGAACCCGCCCGGCGCCGGGCTCCAGGCCAGGATGGCGTTGCGCCCCAGGTCCCACAGGTCGTACAGGGCCTTGCCCAGCAGGGTCTCCTCGATCCGCTGGTGCGACAGGTGCCGCCGCACCCGGGCCAGCAGGACGTTGATGTCGAACGGCTTGGTCATGTAGTCGCTGGCGCCGATCTTCAGCGCCTCGACCATGTCGTCGGCGGCTCGGCGGCCGGACAGCATGATCACCGGCAGCTCGGCCTCGGAATAGCGGATGCGCAGGGCCTTCAGCACCTCGAACCCGTTCATGGCCGGCAGTTCGATGTCCAGGATGGCCAGGTTCAGGCCGCCGTCGTAGGCGACCTGCACGGCGCGCACGCCGTCGCCGGCGCGCAGGACCTCGTAGTCCTCGTCCTTCAACGCCTCGACGATGACGTCGCCGATCTCCTGGCGGTCCTCGACCACCAGGATCCGTGGCCGCATCTTTTCCGACCCGTCGCCGGCGGCCGCCTGTGGGGCGGAGTCCTGCACGTTGTTCATGGCCCATCTTACCCATTTTTCGCCGCGATTCCCACAGGTTCGGCCTTTCCCGCGGCGACACGCGGGCCGTGCAACGGCGGCCGCGAGGGCCTATCCTTGACCCGGTCCCCGGGCGCGGCCGGCGGCCGGACCCGGGGCGGGGCGAACGACGCGGACAGGAGGGCCAAGGCCATGACCGAAGACACGACCCTGCGCCGGGAGCACGATTCCATGGGCCCCGTGGACGTGCCGGCCGACCGCTACTGGGGCGCCCAGACCCAGCGGTCCCTGCACAACTTCCGCATCGGCGGCGAGCGCCTGCCCGCGGCCCTGGTGCGGGCGCTGGGCCTGCAGAAGCTGGCGGCGGCGAAGGCCAACATGGACCTGGGCGTGCTCGACCCCGGCCTGGGCCGGGCCATCGCCCAGGCCGCCGCCGAGGTCGCCGACGGCGCCCACGACGGCGAGTTCCCGCTGGTGGTGTGGCAGACCGGCTCGGGCACCCAGAGCAACATGAACGCCAACGAGGTCATCGCCGGCCGCGCCAACGAGATCCTGACCGGCCGGCGCGGCGGCAAGGACCCGGTGCACCCCAACGACCACGTCAACCGGGGCCAGTCGTCCAACGACTCGTTCCCCACCGCCATGCACATCGCCGCCGCCCGGCAACTGGCAGGGGCCACCATCCCGGCCCTGGCCGCTCTGGCCGACGCCCTGGCCGCCAAGGCCGAGGAATTCCAGGGCATCGTCAAGATCGGCCGCACCCACCTGATGGACGCCACCCCCCTGACCCTGGGCCAGGAATTCTCGGGCTACGCCCACCAGGCGGCCCAGGGGGTGCGCCGCCTGGAGGCCGCCCTGCCGGCGCTGTACCAGCTGGCCCAGGGCGGCACGGCGGTGGGCACGGGCCTGAACGCCGCGCCGGGGTTCGCCGAGGCCTTCGCCGCCCGGGTGGCCGAGCTGACCGGCTTGCCGTTCGTGACCGCGGCCAACAAGTTCGAGGCCCTGGCCGGCCACGACGCCCTGGTCGAGGCCTCGGGCGCCCTCAACACCGTGGCCGCGTCGCTGACCAAGATCGCCAACGACATCCGCCTGATGGGCTCGGGCCCGCGCAGCGGCCTGGGCGAGCTGCGCCTGCCGGCCAACGAGCCCGGCTCGTCGATCATGCCGGGCAAGGTCAACCCGACCCAGGCCGAGGCCCTGGCCATGGTCTGCGCCCAGGTCATGGGCAACCACGTGACCATCACCGTGGCCGGCGCCGGCGGCCACTTCGAGCTCAACACCTACAAGCCGGTGATGATCTTCAACCTGCTGCAGTCGGCGCGGCTGATCGGCGACGCCTGCGAGTCCTTCCGCGCCAACTGCGTCGTTGGGATCGAGGCCGACGCGGCCGGCATCCGGGCCCACCTGGAACGGTCGCTGATGCTGGTCACGGCGCTGAACGCGCACATCGGCTACGACCGCGCCGCCGAGATCGCCAAGAAGGCCTTCGCCGAGGACCTGACCCTGCGCGAGGCGGCGCTGGCCCTGGGTGCCGTGACCGCCGAGCAGTTCGACGCCTGGGTCGACCCCGCCGACATGCTGGCGCCCGGCGGGGGTCAGGACAAGAACGAGTCCTCGAAGGGGTAGGTGGTCAGGTTCTCGAACCCGGTCTCGGTGATCACCCCCTGGTCCTCCAGCTTGATGCCGCAGGGGCCGCCCACCTCGCCGATGTAGGCCTCGACGCACAGGCACATGCCCGGCTCCAGCACCCCGTCGTAGCCGCAGGCGTCCCAGTCCTCGGGGTAGCGCAGGGACGGGTACTCGTCGCACAGCCCGACGCCGTGGAACATGACGCTGTAGCGCTGGGCGCGGAACTGCTCGGGCAGGGGCTGGCCCTTCTCCATCAGCTCGCGGAAGGTGACCCCCGGTTTCAGCAGCCCCATGTTGTGGCGGATGTTTTCGAGCGCAATCTGGTACAGCTCGCGCTCGTAGTTTGTCGGCGGCTTGTCGCCCACCTTCCAGGTCCGCGACAGGTCGGCGCAGTAGCCGTAGGGGCCGATCAGGTCGGTGTCGAAGGCCAGGATGTCGCCGTCGCCCATGACCCGCGGGCCGCATTCCTGGAACCAGGGGTTGGTGCGCGGGCCCGAGGCCAGCAGGCGGGTCTCGATCCACTCGCCGCCGCGGATGAAGTTGCCGCGCTGCAGCTCGGCCCAGGCCTCGACCTCGGACATGCCCGGGCGCATGGCGGCCTGCATCTCGGCCATGGCCGCCTCGCAGGCGGTGATGGCGCAGCGCATGGCGTTCAGCTCGTTGCCGTCCTTGATCTTGCGCGCGTGCTCGGTCACCTCCTGGCCCTCCAGCACGGCGAAGCCCCGGGCCTCCAGGGCGCGAAGGCCGAGGATCTCGATCTTGTCCACGGCCAGGCGCCGGTTGCCGCCGGCCCGGGCGCGCATCACCTCGTCCACCTGGGCGGCGAAGTTGGCGGCGTGCTCGGCGCCGCGGTCGCCGCACTCGAAATAGAACAGGCTGGCGCCGTGGCGCACCTCGCGCACCAGGGGCAGGTGGGCCGACAGGTGCTCGCCGGCGTGGAAGTCCCACAGCACCATGTACCCGTCGGCGGTGACCAGGCAGGCGCGGCAGGGGTTGTGGGTGACCCAAAGCTGCATGTTGCTGCTGTCGGTGGCGTAGCGGATGTTCAGGGGGTCGAACAGCAGCAGCCCGCCCACGTCGCGCCGCGCCATCTCGCCCACCAGCCGCCCCAGGCGATAGTGGCGCAGGGCGTCCAGGTCCGGCGGCGTGATGCCCTGCGCCGCCCACTCGGCGAAGGCCAGGTCGGTGGGCCCGATCTCGACCCGGTCGCCGTCGTTGGGCGAGCCGTCGGGCAGGCGGTCGGTGGCCGAGGCCGGGCGGCGATAGGGGTCGATCTTGCGCCCCGCGCCCAGCACGTAGGGATCGTTTGCCATGGCCGTCTTCCCCTCCCTTGCCGCCGGCGGCGGCGTCCCGTTCACGGGCCGGATGATAGCCGATTCTTGCCGCCGGCAACCCGTCCGAATTCGACATCCAGTGGGTTGATTTCGCCACCGGCGGCGCGCCGTGGTACAAGGTCGGCATGGACGACTCCTCCGCCGCCGCCGGGTCCGGCAACCCGTTCTGGGATTTCTCCGTGGCGCTGTACGGCCGGCCCGGGGTGCACGAGGCCTGCCTGGCCCTGCAGCAACGCCTGGGCCTGGACGTGAACCTGCTGCTGTACGCCGTGTGGATCGGCTGGCGCGGCGGCGGGCGCCTGGACGGCGCCGCCCTGGACCGCGCCCGGGCGTCGGTCGAGACCTGGCACCGCACGGTGGTGGAGCCCCTGTGGGCGGCGCAGCGGGCCCTGAAGGAGACCCCGTTCCCCGGGGTGGCGGCGGCGCGGGCGGCGGCCCTGCGCGCCGCCGTGGTGCAGGCCGAGCTGGACGCTGAGCGGGTCACCCAGGACCTGCTGCATGCCCAGGCCCCGGCGCCGCCGCACCGGCCCGAAACCGACCCGGAGCGGCGCCGCGCCGACGCCGCCGCCAACGCGCGCCTGTACCTGGCGGGCTACGGCGACGACGGCAGCGACCTGGAGCCCGTGCTGGCCGCCCTCATTCCCCGGTGAAGGTGGGGCTGCGCTTTTCCAGCAGGGCGTTGACGGCCTCGGCGTGGTCGGCGGTCTGGTGGCAGGCGGCCTGGTAGGTGGCCGACAGCTCCAGCAGCGGCCCGATGCGCGTGTGCTGGCCCTCGCGCAGCAGGCGCTTGGCCAGGCGCAGCTGGCGCGGCGGGTTGACGGCGATGCGCGCCGCCAGGTCGCGGGCCGCCGGCATCAGGTCGTCGTGGGGCACGACCCGGGATACCAGGCCCCATTCCAGGGCCGTCCGGGCGTCGATGGGCTCGCCGGTCAGGGTCATCTCGGCGGCCCGCGACAGGCCGATGGCGCGGGGCAGCAGCCAGGCGCCGCCGTCGCCGGGGATGATGCCCACCTTGACGAAGTTCTCGGCGAACACGGCCCGCTCGCTGGCGATGCGGATGTCGCACATCAGGGTCAGGTCGCAGCCGGCGCCGTAGGCCGGGCCGTTGACGGCGGCGATCACCGGCACCTCCAGGTCCCACAGGGTGCGCGGGATGCGCTGGATTCCGGTGCGGTAGTTGTCCGCGATGTCGACGGCGCCGCCGGCGAAGGTGCCCACGCGGTCGCGCATGTGCTTCAGGTTGCCGCCCGACGAGAACCCCTTGCCGGCCCCGGTGATGATCACGCAGCGCACCGACAGGTCGGCGCGGATCTGCTCGCAGCGCGCGATGAAGGCGTCGACGAAGTCGGCGTCGGTGACGGGGTTGCGCAGGTCGGGCTGGTTCAGGGTCAGGGTGACCACGTGGCCGTCCTGCGCGAAGAGGAGTTTCTCGTCCATGGTTCTCGGTCCTTGGCTGGAATCGGGTGCGGCGGCGACCATAGCACAGCCGCCGCGCGGCGCACCGGGGTGGCGTTTCAAAATTGCCCGGCCGGGGCGGAAATGACGACGTGTCCGCCCGCCGGCGCCGGCCCGGGGCCGCCGCGGCGCCGTTCCGGGCCATTCGGCGCCCGATGTCGTCGGGGCAAGTCCCTGGAATCGCCCGAAACATGCCGGTTTGCGGAAAAAATGTCGTCATTTGTCGTCGTGGCGCATGAACCCGGCCAACCGCGCGGGATCGCGCCGGGCGTGGTGTTCGGATTCACAATGGCAAAGAGCTGCCAGGAATATAGTCCGAGTTTTCCCGGTTTCAAGGGGACCCGGGCGGAATCACGCCAGCCGGCGCCAGGGGTGGACCTCGGCCGCCAGCACCCCGGCGGCCACCGCCGGGTCGGCGGCGATCAGGGCCTCGGCCTCGGCGGCATCGGCGGCGCGCAGGATCACCAGGCCGCCGCGGCCGTTGGCGAAGGGGCCGCCCATCAGCACCTTGTCGCGGGCGTGCAGGTCCAGCAGGTAGGCCGCGTGGGCGCCCAGGGGTTGGCCGGTGATCGGCCGGTCCGGGATCCAGGCCCGGCCGGGCCGGTACAGGGCGGCGTAGGTGCCGTGGATGAATCGGTCGGTCATGTGCTTGGGCTCCCCTTGCGCGCGCGCCGCCGCAGGTTGGGCAGGGCGTCGTCCAGCAGCCGCGAGAAGGCGCGGCCGTGCTGCCAGTATCGTTTCGGTTCGGCCTCGGGCCACACGTGCATGGCGCCCAGGTAGGCGGTGTAGATCAGCTCGGCCAGGGTCCGGGCCGGCGCCGGCGGCAGGGCCGCGTAGGCGCCGTACAGGCGCGCCAGGACCTCCATGCGCCGCGCGTCCACCCGGGCCACCCGCCGGCGCACGGCCGGCTGCCGGGCCGCCAGGCGGCGCATGCCGACCTCCAGCCGCGGGTCGAGCACCGAGGTCAGGTCGTTGAGGGCGTCGAGCCCCGCCTTGGCGTCCGCCGGCGCCTCGGCGGCGGCCACCAGGCGCTCGGTGTTGTCGGCGGTCCAGCGGTCCACCAGGGCCGAAACGAAGGCCTCGTGGTCGGCGAAGTGGTGGTAGAACGAGCCCCGCGTGCGCCCGGCCCGGTCGCACAGGGCCTCCAGGGTCAGCCCGTCCGGCCCGTCCTCGGCCAGGGCGGCCAGGGCCAGGTCCAGCCAGTCGTCCCGGCGCAGGCGGCTCACGGCGGCGTCCCCGCGGGGCGGAACGCAGCCGGGGAGGGGCGGGCGGCGGCAAAGCTCATGGTCGGCCCTTCGATACAAACCATAACATATGGTATGTTTCTTATAGCCGACCGGCCCGGTCCGTGCAAGCCTGTTTGCGGGCGCGGGCGCGGGCGCCGAGGCGGCGGCCGGCTTCGGCGCACCGGTGCGGGTGCTGCGCCGCTCCGGCACGGGGCGTCCCGCCCGACCCCGCGCCCGACCCCGACCCCGCCCCCGTCGTTCCCGCGCCCGGCGCGCCGCGATTCCAAACGGATGCACGCGGGCGCCTTTGCCGCCTGTGGTTGGATTGGGATGGGCGCCGGGCACCCCTGTTCATCCATGCTCCGATCCGTGTTCATCCGTGTCCGTCAGTTCCCGGCCCGGGGCGTCAAGTCCGCTGCGCGGCCCGGAATAACAATGTTTGACATATTTTGTTATTATACCCATCCTGTGCCCAGGAGGTGTGCCCCATGAACGTGTCCCTGACTCCCAAGCTGGAAGCCTACATTCGGCGCAAGGTGGCCAGCGGGCTGTACAACAACGCCAGCGAGGTCGTGCGCGAGGCCCTGCGGGCGCTGATCGCCCGGGAGGAGCCGGGGCCGGGAGCCGCGCCGACCCGGGCCGACGTCCGGACTGTCCTCCGCGCCATGGAAGGGGAGTTGCGGGCCCGGGGCGTGGTATCCGTGGCCCTGTTCGGCTCCGTGGTCCGGGGCGAGGCCGGGGCCGGCAGCGATATCGACCTGCTGGTGGACATGGTGCCCGATGCGCACCCGAGCCTGGTGGACCTGGTGGAGGTTCAGGACCTGCTGGCCGGCCGCCTGGGCCGGCCGGTGGACCTGGTGACCCGGGAAGGGCTCGATCCGGCCATCCGCGACGCCGTCCTGGCCGAGGCCGAGCCGGTGTTCTGATGGCCCGCGACCCGCGCGTCTGTATCACCCACATGATTGAGGCCCTGGACCACATCGCCGAGGACCTGGCCGGCCACGATTTTGAGTCCTTCCGCGGCGATCGGCGGGCGCGGCAACTGCTGGAAAGGAACCTGGAAATCCTGTCCGAGGCCAGCCGCGGCCTGCCGCCCGCGCTGAAGGAGCGGGAACCGGACACGCCCTGGAAGGCCATCGCCGGCATCGGCAACGTCCTGCGCCACGACTACCACCGCACCTACCCGCGGGTGCTGTGGGACACGGTGGAAAAGGACCTGGACCCCCTGCGCGCCACCCCGGCCCGGCTTGCCCGGTACCTGGACGAGGCTTCGCGCCCCTAGGCCCGGAACTCGGTCTTGTCCGTGCCCTGGTACAGGGCGCCGAGCTGGCGGGCGACGGCGTCCTGGTGGGCGGCCAGGGCGGCCGGGTCCAGGTCGGACTGGGGCTCGGGCTCCATGTCGTAGTGGCCGAAGGGGTCGGTGCCGCGCACCAGCATGGCCGAGTCGCGCACCTTCAACTGGCGCACGTTGGGCGGGATGTAGCGGATGGCCAGGCCGATGCGCCGGTCGTCGGTGGTGTTGGGGGCCGAGCCGTGGGCCAGCTTGACGTGGTGCAGGGACGCCTCGCCGGCGCGCAGCGGCATGAAGACGCCCTCGTCCTCGTTGACCTCGACGGCGATCTCCTGGCCGCGCGACAGCAGGTTGTGCTCGTGGTAGGTGTCGCGGTGCTCCACCTGGGGCCATTTGTGGCTGCCGGGGATCACCTTCATCGACCCGCTTTCAATCGGCGCGTCCGACAGCGCCACCCAAACGGTCAGCACGTCGTCGGGGTCGAGGCCCCAGTAGGTGGCGTCCTGGTGCCACGACACGAAGCCGGGGTCGCGGGCCTCCTTGATGAAGAAGGTGGAGGTCCAGCACAGGATGTCCGGGCCCAGGATGTCCTCGGCCGCGTCCAGGATGCGCGGGTGGTGCACCAGGTCGTTGGCCCAGGTGAACAGCAGGTGCACCTTGTGGCGCAGGTTGGACGCGATGGGCCCGCCGGTGTTCCGCTCGTAGGCTTCCAATTCGGCGCGGCAGGCGGCGGCCTCGTCGCCGGTCAGGGCCGGCACCGGGAAGAAGAAGCCCTGGTCGTGGTATTGGGCGACGGCGGCCTCGCTGAGGATCTTGGGCACGGGACCGGCCTCGCCTAGGCCGCCACGGGGGCGGCGCGGCCCAGGTACAGGTCGCGGCCGGCGACGATGGCGCGGATCTTGGCGTCGGCGATGGACCGCTTCAGCATCCAGAAGCCGCAGTCCGGGTGCACGTAGGTGACCCGGCCCTCGCCCAGGACCTGCTCGGCCTTCTCGATCTGGCGGGCGACCTGGTCGGCGGTCTCCACCTCGGTGCGCTTGATGTCGATGACCCCCATGCCCAGGCCGATCTCGGGCCGCAGGTCCTTGAACGCCACCAGGTCCTCGGGCGGGCGGTGGGCGCATTCCATGACGATGTGGTCCACGTGCAGGCTGTTCAGGTAGTCCATCAGCTTGGCCCACTTGCCGCCCTGGATGGTCTGCCCGCCGTAGTTGCCGAAGCACAGGTGCACCGCCGGGGTGCCCTTGACCGCGTCCAGCACGGTGTTGATGGCCTCGGCCGCCCAGGGCCATTCGTCGGGGTGGCCGGGCAGGTTGGCCTCGTCCAGCTGCACCACGTCGGCCTCCACGTGGGCCACCTGTTCGGCCAGCACCTTGGCCAGGCCCATGGCCACCTTGTCGGGGCCGCCGTAGTGGTGGTCGACCAGGGTCTTGGCCAGCATGTGCGGCCCGGTGACGGTGAACTTGAGGGGCTTGGACGCCAGCCCCTTGGCCCGCCGCGCGGCGATGGGCAGGTCCAGCCCGCCGTGGCCGATCTCGCCATCCACCACGCCGGGCGGGCGGGTGCGGAAGCCCATGCCCTCCTGGGCCCGGTAGGCCACCACCTCGTCGAAGGTGATGTCGGTGCGGATGCCGGACATGGGGCGCACGAAGTATTCGATCATGCCGTTGGTTTCCGGGTGGTTGACGTCGAAGCGGTACAGCTCGCCGTCGCAGACCACGTCGATGCCGGCCTGCTCCTGGGTGTTGATGACCACCCGGGTCGCGTCCACCAGGGCCTGCTCGCTGGGCAGGGCGACCAGCCAGTCGGGGACCGGGTAGGACCCGACGACGGTGGTCTTGATGCGCGGGGATTCGGTGGTCATGGATCGCTCCCTAATTAAATATCCGGTTGGTTACTAGTGTAGCGGCAACGGCGGCGGCGCCAAAGGGGAATTCGCGCGGTCAGCCGCGGATTCTAGCCCACCCGCGGGTCCTGCAGGCGCGGGTCGAAGGCTCGGGGCAGGAGGGCGGACTGGAACCATTGCACGAAGGTGTAGATGCTGAACACCGGCAGGCCCAGGGCCTGGCGCAGGTCGGCGGCGTAGGGGACCATGTTGGTGCATTCCAGCACGATGGCGCCCACGCCTGCGTGCTCGCGCACCAGGCGGGTGCCGGCGGCCAGCAGGTCCTGGCGGGCCAGGGCCACGTCCATCTCGGGCTCGTCGTCGAGCACGGCGCGGGTGAACTCGCGGCCGTCGTCGGTGCCCACCACGGGGGTGTCCAGCGGCACGCCCGAGGCGGTCAGGTGGGCCTCGGTCAGGGTCGACTTGGAGATGGTCAGGATGCCCGGCCGGCGGCCCGGCGGCAGCAGGCTCTGCACCATGGGCACCTGCATCAGGGACGACGAGGCCACCGGCACCCCGGCGGCGGCGGCCAGGTCGGCCTGCATCAGGGCCAGGAAGCCGCAGGTGGTGGTGATGCCGTCGGCGCCGTCGGCCACCAGGTCGCGCGCCGCGGCCATGAAGTCGGCGTCCAGGCCGGCGGCGCGGTGGCGCACCACCTTGTCGGGCGTCGCCCCGCGCACCACCCGGTACAGCACCGGGAACGGCCAGGTGGCGGCGTTGCCCATGTCGCCGGGGACGCGCGGGAACCGGGTGTCCAGCATCAGGATGCCGACGGCGGCGCCGAACACGGTCTTGCCGCCGCGGGCCCGGGTGGGGGAAACGGTGGAGGATGGGTCGAAGGACGGGGGCGGATTGGCGGTCATGGCGGTCACCGGGTCATGTAGATGCGGGAATAGCCTTCCTTGATGGCCGCCGTGATCTGGTCCAGGCGGCGGCCGATGTGGTCCTGCACCAGGCCCGCGGCCAGGTCGGCGTCGCGGGCGCGCAGGGCGTCCAGGATGGCGCGGTGCTCGTTCTGGGTCTGGCGGCGCTTGGTGTCCATGTCGATCCAGCGGAAGAACTTGATGCGGGCGTTGACGTTGGCCAGCACCTTGGCCATCTCGGCGTTGCGGGTCAGGGCCATGATGCCCTCGTGGAAGTGCTCGTCAAGGGCCACCAGTTCTTCACTGCTGCGGCCGCCGGACTCGGGGCCGGTGCGGTCCAGGAAATCGGCCAGGGCCTCGACCTCGGCCTCGCCGGCCTGCTCGCAGGCCAGGCGCACGGCGGCGACCTCGATCACCGTGCGCAGCTGGTACAGCTCGAAGATCTCGCGCGCCTTGAACTCGCGGCAGAAGAAGCCGCGGCCGCGCTCGAAGGTCAGGAAGCCCTCGGCCACCAGGCGGTTCAGGCCCTCGCGCAGGGGCGTGCGGCTGGCCCCCAGGCGGCGCGCCAGCTCGACCTCGTTGATGCGCTCGCCGGGCTTGAAGGCGAAGGCGATGGCCATGTCCTTGACCGCGGCGTACAGGCGGTCGACGCTGCTCAAGGCTCTGGTCATGGCAGGGTGGGCCCCGTGATTGTATACAATTTCCGCTCCTATCCGCAGGATACGCCGGTTCGCCGGGCCCCGTAAACCCGAATCTGACGGGGCGCTTGGGCCTTTAAGGGCCCGCAGGTCGGCCATTTCCTGTTGACTCGCGCAGGCGACCTGTATTCTATGCTGTATTCAATCCTGTCCGCAAAGACGCAGGGTGATGGGGAGATATCGAAGTCATGACCCAGTCGGGTTCCAACGCCCTGACCGGCGCCGAGGCCATGGTGCGGCTGCTGCAGGCCCATGGGGTGAAGCACATCTTCGGCCTGTGCGGCGACACCACGCTGCCGTTCTATGACGCCCTGTACCGCCTGGACCACGGCATCCAGCACATCCTGACCCGCGACGAGCGCAGCGCCGCCTACATGGCCGACGGCTACGCCCGGGTCACCAACCGGGTCGGCGTGTGCGAGGGGCCCAGCGGCGGCGGCGCCACCTACATCCTGCCGGGCGTGGTGGAGGCCAACGAGTCCTCGGTGGCGCTGCTGGCCATCACCTCGGACGTATCCGTCAACTCCCTGGGCCGCTACCCCCTGACCGAGCTGGACCAGACGTCGCTGTACCGGCCGCTGACCAAGTACAACGGGGTCATCGACACCGCCGGGCGCCTGCCCAACATGGTGCGCGCGGCCTTCCGCGCCGCCACCACCGGGCGCCCCGGGGCGGCCCACCTGGGCTTCCCGTTCGACGTACAGAAGGCGCCGGTGGAGGCCGACGACGTCTGGGCCCAGCCCGACTTCGGCGCCTTTCCGGCCTGGCCCGCCGGCCCCGACCCGCGCGCCGTCGAGGACGCGGCCAGCGCCATCCTGGCGGCCAAGCGGCCGGTCGTCGTGTGCGGCGGCGGGGTGGTCCTGGCCGGCGGCGAGGCGGCCCTCGCCGCCCTGGCCGAGCGCCTGAACATGGTCGTCGCCACCACGGTCAGCGGCCAGGGCAGCCTGGCGGACGACCACCCCAACCACCTCGGCGTGGTCGGCAGCAACGGCGGCGTGCCGGCCACCCGGGCGGTGATGGACGAGGCCGACCTGGTGGTGTTCGTCAGTTGCCGCGCCGGCTCGGTCACCACCGAGCGCTGGCGCTCGCCGGCCGCCGGCACCAAGATCGTGCACATCGACTCGGACCCCATGGTGATCTCGGCCAACTACGCCACCGACGTGGCCGTGGTGGCCGACGCCCGCCTGGCGCTGGAGGCCCTGAACCGGGCCCTGGACGAGATGGGCGTCGAGGGCGTGGACTTCGGCGGGGCGGAGAAGGTGGCCGCCGCCAAGGGCGTCAAGTTCGCCGCCTTCGCGGAACTGGCGGGCAGCGACGAGCGCCCGATCCGCCCCGAGCGGATCATCGCCGACCTGAACGCCGTGCTGCCGCCGGAGGCCATCATCGTCGCCGACCCGGGCACCCCCTGCCCCTACTTCTCGGCCTTCTACCGGGTGCCGCGGGCGGGCCGGCATTTCATCACCAACCGGGCCCACGGGGCGCTGGGCTATTCAATGGCCGCCGCCGCCGGGGTCCAGGTGGGGCGCCCCGACGCCAAGGTGATCTCGGCCATGGGCGACGGCAGCTTCGGCTTCACCGTGGGCGAATTCGAGACCATCACCCGCCTCAACCTGCCGGTCACCTTCCTGGTGTTCTCCAACAGCGTGTTCGGCTGGATCAAGGCGGGGCAGAAGTCGGGCTACGACAAGCGCTATTTTTCGGTCGACTTCAACCGCACCGACCACGCCGCCGTGGCCGCCGCCTTCGGCGTCAAGAGCTGGCGGGTCGAGGACCCGGCGGACCTGAAGCACACCCTCGCCGCAGCCGTCGAGCATCCGGGCCCGACCCTGGTGGACATCGTCAGCCAGCCGCTGCAGGACGCCCGCGCCCCGGTCAGCGAGTGGGTGGCCTGACCGTGGCCGACGGCGGCACGGGTCCCATCGCCGTCATCGGCGCCGGCATCGTCGGCGTCGCCTGCGCCCTGCACCTGCAGCGGGCCGGGCGGGACGTGGTCCTGATCGACAAGGGCGAGCCGGGGGAGGGCGCCTCGTTCGGCAACGCCGGCGTGCTGGCCCGCTGCTCGGTGGTGCCGGTGGCGACGCCGGGCATCATGACCAAGGCGCCGGGGATGCTGTTCGGCGCCGACGGGCCCCTGTTCCTGAAGTGGTCCTACGTGCCGCGCCTGCTGCCCTGGCTGATCCCCTACCTGCGCGCGGCCAAGCGCGAGACCGTGGAGCACACGGCCCGCCACCTGGCGCCGCTGGTCGTCGACAGCCTGGACGAGCACCAGGACCTGGCCCGCGGCACCGGGGCCGAGAAATGGATCCGCCCGTCGCCCTACCTGTTCCTGTACCGCGACCGCGCCGCCTTCGACGGCGACGCCTTCGGCTGGGGCCTGCGCCGCGCCCACGGCTTCACCTGGGAAATCCTGGAGGGCGCCGCCGTGCGCGACTTCGACCCGGCCCTGTCGCCCGACTACGGCTGTGCGGTGATGCTGCAGGACCACGCCTACATCGGCGACCCGGGCCGCTATGTGAAGGACCTGGCGGCGGCCGTGGTCGCCGGCGGCGGTTCGGTGCGCCGGGCCGCCGTGCGCGACGTGACGCCCGGCGCCGACGGCGTGACCCTGGACACCGACACCGGGCCCGTCACGGCGGCGGCCGCGGTGCTGGCCGCCGGCGCCTGGTCGGGGCCCCTGGCGCGGCGCTTCGGCGCCAACGTGCCGCTGGAATCCGAGCGCGGCTACCACCTGGAGCTGACCGGGCCCAGCGCCCGGCCCAGGGTTCCGGTCATGGACGCGGCGCGCAAGTTCGTGGCCACGCCGGTGGACGCGGGCCTGCGCCTGGCCGGCATCGTCGAGTTCGGCGGCCTGGACGCGCCGCCGTCGGCGGCGCCGGTGGCGCTGCTGCAGCGCGGGGCGCGCGCATTGCTGCCGGGGCTTACCTACGAGCAGGAGAAGTCCTGGCTCGGCCACCGGCCGGCGCCCGCCGACAGCCTGCCCGTGATCGGCCGTTCGCCATTGTGCGACAAGGTTTTTTTCGCGTATGGTCATCACCACGTGGGGCTGACCGCCGGGCCCAAGACCGGGCGGCTGGTGGCCCAGTTGGTGGCTGGACTTCGCTTGAACCTGGACCTGGGCGCCTACCGCCCGGACCGGTTCGGACAAGGCGCCTGAAGGCGCAGGGAGGCAAGGTTTGGCGGCAGGGGTGCGGTTGACGGTGGACGCGGCAAACGAGGAATCGGCGATCTCGCGGCCGGCCGGCGGCCTGTCGGTGGGTCCCGTCGCGCGCCTTTCCGTTTATCCCATCAACGTGCCCGTGGTCTCGACCCGCAGCCACGGCGTCGGCGACGTGTCGGGCGGCATGCGCAACGTGGTGCTGCGCCTGGAAACGGCCGACGGCCTGGTGGGCTGGGGCGAGGCCTGCCCCTGGCCGGTGTTCACCGGCACCGCCGAGGCCGCGGCCGCGGCGCTGGACGTGCACCTGCGGCCGCTGGTGACGGGCGCCGACCCGCGCCGCATCTCGGACATCATGGCCCGGGCCGACCGCATTCTGGTCGGCCACGGCGACGCCAAGGCGGCGCTGGAAATGGCGCTCTTTGACATCCTGGGCAAGGCGTCGGGCCTGTCCGTGTCCGAACTGCTGGGCGGGCGGTGCCGCGACCGGGTGCCGCTCAGCGTCTCGCTCGCCAACCCGGACTTCGCCGCCGACCAGGACCTGGCGCGGCGCCTGGTCGCCGACGGGGTGCGCATCGTCAAGGTCAAGACCGGCTTCGCCGACCATGCCTTCGACGTCACCCGCCTGGAATGGCTGCGCGGCAACATGCCGCCCGACATGCGCATCCGCATCGACTACAACCAGGGCATGGCGCCGCACGAGGCCCTGCGCCGCCTGCGCGACATGGAGGCCTTCGCCCCCGATTTCATCGAGCAGCCGGTGCCGGCCAAGGAATGGGCCGCCATGGCCCACTACACGGCGGTCCTGGACACGCCGATCATGGCCGACGAGAGCGTGTTCACCGTGGCCGACGCCGTGCGCGCCGCCGGCGCCCGCATCGCCGACCTGTTCAGCATCAAGGTCATGAAGTCGGGCGGCATGCGCCGCGGCCAGGAGATCGCGGCCGTGGCCGCCGGCGCCGGCATCGCCTGCTATGGCGGCGACATGTTCGAGACCGGGCTCGCCCACCTGGCCGGCCTGCACATGGCGGCGGCGACACCCAACATCAGCCTGGGGGCCGAATTCTACCAGGCCAAGTACTACGTGGCCCACGACCTGCTGGCGCAGCCGTTCCCCATCGACGGGGGCGAGATGGTCGTGCCCACGGGGCCGGGTCTTGGATACGAGGTTGACGAAGACCGGCTGGCGGAATTCGCCGCCGGATTTTGAGGGAAGGGAGGACGTCGACGGGCGCATGCCCGTGGAAACCCGCGGAACGGGATGGGGCGCGGCCGGGACCGACCGGCGGCCATCCGCGGACCGGGCCAGGCGGCCCGGGCTTCATCCGGCCGGCGCCCCGTGGCGGCGGCCAAGGCTTCGCGAGAGGGACCGGGTGGCCAAGGCGCCCGGGCCGAAACAGACAGGGAGTATCGAAACCATGAAACGTTTTGCGACCATCATCCTGGGCAGCGCCGTGAGCCTGGCCCTGTCCGCCGGCCTGGCGGCGGCCGAGAAGTGGGACATGCCCATGGCCTATTCGGCCACCAACTTCCACTCGGCCACCGGCGCCGAGTTCGGCAAGTGCGTGACCAAGGGCACCGGCGGCGCCATCGAGATCGTCACCCACCCGTCGGGCTCGCTGTTCAAGGGCGCCGACATCAAGCGCGCCGTGCAGACCGGCCAGGCGCCCATCGGCGAGCGGCTGCTGTCCGGCCACCAGAACGAGAACGCCATCTTCGGCGTCGACTCGATCCCGTTCCTGGCCACCTCGTTCGACGACGCGGCCAAGCTGTGGAAGGCGGCCAAGCCGGCCATGACCAAGCTGCTGGCCAGCCAGAACCTGGTGCTGCTGTACTCGGTGCCGTGGCCGCCCCAGGGCCTGTACTTCAAGAAGGCCGTGAACTCGGTGGCCGACATGAAGGGCATCAAGTTCCGCTCCTACAACAACGCCACCGCCCGCCTGGCCGAGCTGGCCGGCATGCTGCCGGTGACCATCGAGGCGGCCGAGATCTCGCAGGCCTTCGCCACCGGCGTGGCCGAGTCCATGATCTCGTCCGGCGCCACCGGCTATGACCGCAAGGTGTGGGAGAGCCTGACCCACTTCTACGAGGTCGACGCCTGGCTGCCGCGCAACTACATCATGGTCAACAAGGACGTGTGGGACGGCCTGGACGCGGCCAAGAAGGGCGTGCTGACGGGCTGCGGCGAACTGGCCGAATACGCCGGCACCTGGCGGGCCATCGAGTACACCCAGTTCACCCTGAACGGGCTGCGCGCCGGCGGCATGACCGTGACCAAGCCCAGCGCCCAGCTCAAGGACGAACTGAAGGCGTTCGGCGAGATCATGACCAAGGAATGGCTGGACAAGGCCGGTGCCGAGGGCAAGGCCATCATCGACGCCTACAAGAAGATGAACTAACCGTCGCGCCCGGAAAAGGGGGGCCGGTCCCGGCCCCCCTTTTTCACGGACCACATGCCCGGGGGGGCACCGCCTAGCCAACGGGGGTCGGCCATGCGCAAGATCGCACTGTCGTTCCGGAGTTTCCTGGACGGACTCTATTTCGCCTGCGGCGTCGTCGCGGCGCTGTTCCTGATCGCCATCCTGGTGCTGATCGTCCTGCAGATGGTCGCCCGCTGGACCGGCGAGGTCTTCCCCGGCGCCCCCGACTATGCCGGGTACTGCATGGCCGCGGCGTCGTTCTTCGCCTTCGCCCACGCCCTGAACCGCGGCGCCCACATCCGGGTCAGCATGCTGCTGAACGCCGTGCGCCCGGGCTTCCGCCGGGCCCTCGAGGTGTGGTGCTTCGCCATCGCCACGGGCCTGGGCTGGTACCTGGTCTACTACGCCACCAAGGCCACCTACTGGTCGTGGAAGTTCAACGACATCAGCCAGGGCCAGGACGCCACGCCGCTGTGGATTCCCCAGTCGGGCATGGTCGCCGGCAGCGTGGTGCTGGCCATCGCCCTGACCGACCACCTGATCCACGTCCTGATTTCGGGCGACCACCGCATCGTCGCCGAAGTGGTCGAACAGAGCCACGGGGAGTAGCCGGCGCCATGAACGAAATTGAACTGATCGCCATCTTCCTGTTCATCCTGTTCCTGCTGCTGGGCACCGGCGTGTGGGTCGGGCTGGCGCTGCTGGGTGTGGCCTTCGTGGGCATGGAGATGTTCACCTCGCGCCCGGTGGGCGACACCATGATCACCACGATCTGGAGCGCCTCGTCGTCGTGGACGCTGACCGCCCTGCCCATGTTCATCTGGATGGGCGAGATCCTGTACCGCACCCGCCTGTCCGAGGACATGTTCCGTGGCCTGTCGCCCTGGCTGGCGCGCATGCCGGGCGGGCTGCTGCACACCAACATCGTCGGCTGCACCGTGTTCGCCGCCGTGTCGGGCTCGTCGGCGGCGACCCTGACCACGGTGGGCAAGATGTCGATCCCCGAGCTGCGCCGCCGCGACTACCCCGAAAACATGGTCATCGGCACCCTGGCCGGGGCCGCCACCCTGGGGCTGATGATCCCGCCGTCCCTGACCCTGATCGTCTATGGCGTGACCATCAACGAGTCGATCTCGCGCCTGTTCATGGCCGGCATCCTGCCGGGGCTGGTTCTGGCGGCCCTGTTCATGGGCTATGTGGCCATCTATTCCAAGACCTCGCGCAAGTACAAGCCCAACCCCGAGCCGCAGATGACCTTCGCCCAGAAGGTCGCCAACTCGCGCTTCCTGATCCCGGTGATCCTGCTGATCACGGTGGTGATCGGGTCCATGTACCTGGGCATCGCCACGGCGACCGAGGCCGCGGCCTTCGGCGTCATCGGCTCGCTGATCCTGGCGGCCAGCCAGAGGTCCCTGACCTGGGGCACCTTCACCGAAAGCCTGATGGGGGCGACCCGGACCTCGGCCATGATCGCCCTGATCCTGGCCGGGGCGGCGTTCCTGTCCCTGTCCATGGGCTTCACCGGCCTGCCCAAGGCCCTGGCCGAGCTGATCGCCGAGATGGACCTCAGCCGGTTCCAGCTGTTGATGGTGCTGCTGATCTTCTACATCGTCATCGGCTGCTTCCTGGACGGCATCTCGTCGGTGGTGCTGACCATGGCGGTGGTCGAGCCGATGATCCGCCAGGCCGGCATCGACGTGATCTGGTTCGGCATCTTCATCGTGGTGGTGGTCGAGATGGCGCAGATCACGCCGCCCATCGGCTTCAACCTGTTCGTGCTGCAGGGCATGACCCACCACGAGATGGGCTACATCGCCAGGGCCGCCATCCCCATGTTCCTGATCATGGTGCTGATGGTGTTCGTGCTGATCTGGTTCCCCGACCTCGCCACCTACCTGCCCGACCACATGCGCCAGACGCCGGGCGGCTAGACAGAGGACAACGAAACCCATGCCCCATTGGCCGTTCGGCGAGGGCGGCACGCTGATCTTCGCCCTTGCCGCCGCCACCGTGTTCGCGGCGGCCATCGTGCAGAACACCACCGGCATGGGCTTCGGCCAGGTGGCGGCGCCGCTGCTGCTGCTGATCGATCCGCGCTTCGTGCCCGTGGCGGTGCTGCTGATGGGCATGACCGTGGCCCTGTTCGGCGCCGTGCGCGACCGCCGCGACGTGGCCCGGGGCGACCTGGGCGTCGCCCTGGCGGGGCGCGTCACCGGGGCCCTGGTGGCCGGGCAGCTCGTTGCCGTGCTGGCCGACAGCGCCGCCTTCTCGCTGCTGTTCGCCGGGCTGATCCTGCTGGCGGTGGTGCTGAGCGTGACCTCGTGGAAGGTGCAGCCGACCCGCGGCGCGCTGCTGACCGGCGGCTTCGTGTCGGGCTTCATGGGCACCATCACCTCGGTCGGCGCGCCGCCCATGGGCATCGTCTACCAGAACAGCCCCGGGCCCCGGGTGCGGGCGACGCTGAACGTGTTCTTCGCCCTGGGCGCCCTGGTCTCGGTCCTGGCGCTGCTGGCCTGGGGCCAGGTCGAGGCCGAGGACCTGTGGCTGGCCATCAGCCTGGCGCCGGCCTTCCTGCTGGGAAGCTGGGTGTCCAAGTTCCTGACCGGCTTCGTCGACCGCCGCTTCCGGCCCCTGGTGCTGCTGGTCTGCGCCTGCTCGGCCGTGGTCATCATCTGGAAGGTGCTGTAGCGGCGCCGCTCAGTCCGGCAGGTCGGCGGCGGTAGCGGCGATCACGGCGAAGCGGTCGGCCAGGGCGGCCAGGCTGGCCCGCTGCAGGTCCGCCGCCGCCACCACCCCGCCGTTGCCGTCGGGCAGGTCGCGGGTCGCCGTGGCGCCGGCCACCACCGTGGTGCGGTAGCCCAGGTCCAGGGCCGCGCGCACCGTGGAGCTGACGCACATGTGGGTCATGAAGCCGGCGACGACAATCTCGCGCCGGCCGGTGCCTTCCAGCACGCCGGCCAGGTTGGTGCCGGCGAAGGCGTTGGGCAGGCCCTTCTCGACCACCGGTTCGCCGTCGGCCGCGGCCGCCGCCGGGGCCAGTTGGCCGCGCGGCGCGGCACGGTCGAAGGGGCCGCCGGCGCCGCCGCGGTGGGCGACGTGGATCACCGGCGCGCCGGCGTTCCGGGCCCGGGCCAGCAGGCGGCCCACCTCGGCCAGGGCGCCGTCGATGCCGGCCAGGGGCAGGGCCCCGTCCAGGTATTCCATCTGGCAGTCGATCAGCACGACGGCGGCGCGCGACAGGCGGCCGGGGGTGGTGTCGGCGCCGGACAGGGCCAACAGGGTCTGGGGTGCGGTCATGGCGGGGTCTCCGGGGATGTGGCGTGGCACGGGGCCGCCAGCGCCGGTGCGGGACAACCTTTCGCCCCGCGCCGGCCCGGTGATTCGAGCCCCGCTGGCATGGTGGCGCGTTCGTGTGTCTGCGAAAATACTTTTTATTGAAAAATATATCTGCAAATTTGCAGATTGCGGGTCCGCGCGTCGGGTTCGCCCGCCACCGCGCCGCCGCGGGGTTGACTTCGATTCGGGTTGGTCCGACGCTTCGTCACGACCGCCGCGCACGGACGGAGGAGCCGCCTTGTCTTTCCCGCATCCCACCGCCGCCGGCACCGGCGCCGGCGCCCTGGCCCTGCTGCTGGCGGCCACGGCCCCGGCCGCCGCCGCCCCGGACAGCTATGACGACGCCCTGGCCCGGGCGGCCCTGCACCAGATCAGCCTGCAACTGCCGTCGGGGCTGCTGCGCTATGACTTCGATTTCCTGGCCGACAAGGGCGAGGACATGAAGGAGATTTCCGAGGCCAACCTGGCGCGCCAGGCCGGCAGCGCCTTCGGCCTGGCCGAGTACTACCGGGACAGCCGGGACGAGTCCCTGCGCGCGCCCCTGAAGCGCCTGCTGGAAGCCTTCGTGCGCCTGTCGGTGCCGGTCGGCAAGGGCGGGCTGCAGACGGCGGTGGAGGCCCTGCGCCTGCACCGCCTGCCGTTCGCCCAGTTCAAGCTGCGCTCGGCCCTGCGCAGTGCCGGGCTGCTGTACCTGCCGCGCGGCGAGGGGCTGCTGCTGAGTCCCGACGGCCGCCACGAGACCGCCTGGGCCGGGATCACCGCCCTGGCCCTGCTGGCCGAGATCAACTACGCCAAGGCCAGCGGCGACGACGGTTTCGCCAGCGCGCGGCTGGCCTGGCGCCGCGGCCTGGAAATGCTGCACCTGCCCGGCGCCGGCATCCGCGAGAACCCCAACGACCTGTTCGAGTCCGCCTACGCCAACGGCGAGACCTGGCTGGCCTTCGCCACCTATGCCGCCGAGTACCCCGGCGACAAGGCGTTCGAGGCGCGGCTGGCGGACCTGGACGACTATGTGATCGCGACCTACACCGCCGACCCCGCGAACGGCTTCTTCCACTGGGGCGCCATCACCGCCAACCTGCGCCGCGCCGCCACCGGCGACCCCCGGTTCGTGGACTTCTCCGCCGACCAGGCCCGTTGGGCCCTGGCCAGCCAGGCAGAGAAGGTCTACGAGAACTACAACTCCTGCGGCCTGATCGAGGGCCTGGGCTCGGCCCTGGCGACCCTGCGCGACGGCAAGTCCGCCGACGCGCGGCTGGTGGAGCGGTTGGCCAAGCGGGTCGGCACCGAGATGGCCAAGAACCTGTCGCTGCAGATCCCCGACGGCACGCGGGTCCTGGACCTGGCCGGCGACGTGCGCCTGGAGGCGCCGCGCCTGGCCGACAACGCCGGCGCCTTCCTGGCCGGCTGGAGCCAGATCTACGTGCGCATCGACATCACCCAGCACTGCATGTCGGCCATGGGCAAGCTGCGCCGCCACGGCCTGGTGCCGGCGCGGC
Organism: Hyphomicrobiales bacterium; assembly: GCA_024236415.1. Classification (GTDB taxonomy): domain Bacteria; phylum Pseudomonadota; class Alphaproteobacteria; order Rhodospirillales; family JACKKN01; genus JACKKN01. Next base: position 389,982 of record JACKKN010000002.1, on the reverse strand, counting down.
CGTGAGCGGGCGGGCGGATACCCCCGTGGCCGGTTCCCCCGGCACCGACACGGCCGCGGCGCCGCCGCGGCCGGCGCCGGGCTGCGCCCTGCACATCCTGGACGACGCCGGGGTGGTGTTCTCGCAGGCCAGCCAGGACATCTTCGCCTTCAACACCTCGGCCACCTACATCTGGTGCCAGATGGAGGAGGGGCTGGCGCCGGACGCCATCGCCCGGGCCTATGCCGAAACCTTCGCCTGCACCGGGGCCGAGGCCCGGGACCACGTGGACCAGGCCCTGGCGTCCTGGACCGGGCTCGGCCTGCTGGCGGGGACGGCGCCGGCGGCCGCCGATCCGCCGGCCCGCCGGTCGCGCTTCGACCCGGACTCGGTGCCGCCGCACCGGGAGCCGGCGGTGGTGGCCCAGCGCCGCTACCGCGTGGCGCGCACGGCGGTGCGCATCCGCTTCACGGCGGCGGACCAGGAGGCCTGCGTGCACCCCCTGCTGGCGCACCTGGAATCGGACGACCCGGCCGGCGACGAGACGGTGATCGACGTCGTCGCCCTGGGCGACGGGACCATGGCCCTGTACCGCGACGGCGCGGCGGCCATGGACTGCCCGCGCATGGGCCTGCTGGCGCACAAGGTCAAGGGCCTGGTGTGGTACTGCGCGGTGATGGGGGCCGACTACCTGTTCGACTTCCACGCCGGGGTGGTGGGCGCCGGCGACCGCTGCCTGCTGCTGCCGGCCGCCGCCGGCAGCGGCAAGTCGACCCTGACCGCGGCCCTGTGCCACGCCGGGATGCAGTACCTGTCCGACGAGATCGCCCTGCTGGAGGCCGGCACCTTCCGCGCCCGGCCCATGCCGCTGGCCCTGTGCGTCAAGGACACGGCCTGGGACCTGCTGGCGCCCCTGTACCCGGACCTGGCCGGCCTGCCGGCGCACGAGCGCATGGACGGCAAGATTGTCAAGTACCTGCCGCCGCCCGTGAACGCCGACCCGGTGCCGGCCGAGGGCCTGCCGGCGACGGCGGTGATCTTCCCCCGGTACGACCCCGACGGCCCCACCGAGCTGCGCCCCCTGGCCAAGAACGAGGCCCTGCGCCGCCTGCTGGCCGAGTGCATCGTGGTTTCCACGGCCCTGGACCAGGACCAGGTGCGCGGCCTGGTGGACTGGATCGGGCGCGCCGACACCTTCGACCTGCCGACCGCGTCCCTGGCCGAGTCCGTGCGCCTGGTGCTGCGATATTGCGGGCGCACATAGACCGCCCGGTTGTGTTCCGCCGCGCGGTGGTGTAGCCATGGCCGCGAAACCCCGCGTCCCGGAGCCGCCCATGAAAGCCGCCATCCTGCCCGTCACGCCGTTCCAGCAGAACTGCTCGGTCCTGTGGTGCGAGGAAACCATGCGGGGCGCCGTCGTCGACCCGGGCGGCGACCTGGACCGCCTGATCCAGGGGATCGAGGGACAGGGCGTGGCCCTGGAGAAGATCCTGGTCACCCACGGCCACGTCGACCACGCCGCCGGCGTGGCCGAACTGGCCGAGCGCCTGGCCCTGCCCATCGAGGGCCCGCACGAGGACGACAAGTTCTGGATCGACCAGTTGCCCGACGCCGCCGCCGGGTACGGCTTTCCCCCGGCCCGGGCCTTCACCCCGCAACGCTGGCTGCACGACGGCGACACGGTGACCGTGGGCAACCTGACGCTGGACGTGCTGCACTGCCCCGGCCACACGCCGGGACATGTGGTGTTCTTCCACCAGCCGTCGCGCCTGGCGGTGGTCGGCGACGTCCTGTTCCAGGGCTCCATCGGCCGCACCGATTTCCCCCGCGGCGACCATGCGACGCTGATCAATTCCATCCGCGGCAAGCTCTGGCCCCTGGGCGAGGACGTGTCGTTCATTCCCGGCCACGGACCCATGTCCACCTTCGGCCAGGAGCGGCGCACCAACCCCTTCGTGGCCGACTGACGGCGGCGCCGACACCATGCCGCGCCTGGCCGCCAACCTGAGCCTGCTGTTCACCGAGGAGCCGTTCCTGGACCGCTTCGCCGCCGCCGCGGCCTGCGGCTTCGCCGGGGTGGAGTGCCTGTTCCCCTACGACTGGCCGGCGTCCGAGGTGGCCCGCCGCCTGGCCGACCACGGCCTGACCCAGGTCCTGATCAACGCCCCGCCCGGCGATTCCGAGGCCGGCGAGCGCGGCTTCGCCGCCCTGCCGGGGCGCGAGGCCGACTTCCGCGACTCGCTTGACCGGGCCCTGGACTACGCCGCCGCCGTGGGCTGCGGCCGGGTCCACGTCATGTCCGGGGTCGCCGACCCCGGCACCGTCCCCGGCACCGTCCCCGGCCCCGACCCGGCGCGCCTGGAGGCGACCCTGGTGGCCAACCTGGCCTGGGCCGCGCCGGTGGCCGCGGCGCGCGGCGTGACCCTGATGATCGAGCCGCTGAACACCCGCGACATGCCCGGATACGCCCTGACCCGCAGCGCCCAGGCGGCCCGGGTGATCGACGCCGTGGGCGCGCCCAACCTGGCCCTGCAGTACGATTTTTACCACATGCAGATCATGGAGGGGGACCTGACCCGGACCCTGGCGGCGCGCCTGGACATGATCGGCCACGTGCAGTTCTCGGGCGTGCCCGACCGCAACGAGCCCGACGACAGCGAGCTGGACATCCACGTCCTGCTGGCGCGCCTGGACGCCCTGGGCTACGGCGGCTGGTGCGGCGCCGAATACCGGCCCCGGGGCGACACCCGGGCCGGCCTGGCCTGGGCCCGGGGCTACGGCATCGAGGGGTAGGGGCGGCCGCTCAGCCGTCGGCCACCAGGCGCCGCCGGCCGTTCCAGCGGTGGACGAAGTCCTCGATCTCGTCGGCCATCAGCGGCTTGGACAGGTAGTACCCCTGGCCGATGTCGCAATCCAGGCGCTTCAGGAACTCCATCTGCTCGCGGGTCTCGACCCCCTCGGCGATGACCTGCATGCCCAGGGTCTGGCCCAGGCGGATGATGGTGGTGACCAGCTCGGCGTCGCCCTGGTTGGTGACCAGGTCGCCGACGAAGGAGCGGTCGATCTTCAGCGTGTCGACCGGGAAGCGGCGCAGGTAGGCCAGGGACGAGAACCCGGTGCCGAAGTCGTCCACCGCCAGGTCGACCCCCATCTCGCCGATGGCGTCCATGGCGTGCTTGGCCTCGGGGTTGTCCTGCATCAGCAGGCTTTCGGTGATCTCCAGCTCGATGCTGCCCGGCGACAGGTCGTGGTGGTCGATCAGGCGGCGCAGGGTGGCCAGCAGGGTGGGGTCGCGGAACTGGCGCGACGACGTGTTGACGCAGATCTTGGCCAGGTCCAGGCCGCGGTGGCGCCATTGCACGAACTGCCTGACCGCCGTCTCCAGGACCCAGTCGCCGATGCGCACGATCTCGCCGATCTCCTCGGCGACCCGGATGAAATCGTCCGGCGGCACCTCGCCCAGCTCCGCCGAGTGCCAGCGCACCAGGGCCTCGACCCCGATCACCTTCTCGTCGCGCAGGCAGACCAGCGGCTGATAGCGCAGGTACAGCTCGCCGTTGGCCAGGGCGCGGCGCAGGGCGGCCTCGATGCGCACCCGGGTCACGGCGCGCTCGTTCATCTCGGGCTTGAAGAAGCGGACGCTGTTCTGGCCCTGGCGCTTGGCGTCGTACATGGCGGCGTCGGCGTTGCGCAGCAGGGTGTCGGAGGTCTCGCCGTCGTCGGGCGACATGGAGATGCCGATGCTGGCGGTGATGAAGAATTCGTGGTTGTCGTAGGTGAACGGCTGGTCGAAGGCGGCGAAGGCCTTGTTGGCGAACTTGCCGGCCTCCAGGGTGTCGGCCAGGTCGGGGATGATGACCGCGTACTTGTTGCCGTCCAGGCGCGCCACCGTGTCGCCCTCGCGAAAGCAGGTGGCCAGGCGCTGTCCGGCCTCCTTCAGGAACTGGTCGCCCTGCTCGTGGCCCAGGACGTCGTTGATCTTCTTGAACTGGTCCAGGTCGATGGACAGCAGCAGCACGCAGCGGTGCTGGCGGTTGGCGCGCAGCAGGGCCTGGTTCAGGCGGTCCATGGCCAGCACCCGGTTGGGCAGGCCGGTGACCGTGTCGAAGTTGAGCTGCCGGCGCAGCTGGTCCTCGTACTGCTTGCGCAGGGTGATGTCCTCTTTCATGGCCACGAAGTGGGTGATCGTGCCGGACTGGGACTTGACCGGGGCGATGGTCGTGTACTCCCACAGGGGGTCGCCGTTCTTCTTGCGGTTGAACATCTCGCCGCGCCAGACCCGGCCGCTGCGGACGGTCTGCCACAGGGGCGAGAAGCGGGACTGCGACGTGTCCATCAGGCCCAGCGCCCGGGGGTCGCCGCCGATGACCTCGTCGGCCGTATAGCCGGTCTGCCGCTGGAAGGCGGCGTTGACGTATTCGATGGTGCCTTCGGCGTTGGTGATCAGCACCGAGGACGGGCTCTGCTCGATGGCCTGGGACAGGCGGTGCAGCCGGGCCTCGGCCTGGCGCCGCTCGGCGATCTCGTGGTTGAGGGATTCGTTCAGCTTCTTCAGCTCCTCGGACCGGCTGGCCAGGCGCGCGTTCAGGTGCTTTAGGTCGTTCTCGTCGTCGATGCGCCGGGCCTCCAGGTCGATGAACTTGCCCACCATCAGGACCGTCGGCGGATAGACCAGCAGGCCGGCGCCGGCGATGAAGAGGGTGATGAACAGGTTCTTTTCCAGGGGCATGCCGGCCGGCAGCGAGACCGCCAGCGGCGCCAGGGCGTTGACCAGGGCCAGCGCCGCGCCCAGCAGGGCGAAGTGCAGCACGCCCGGCCGGCGGTGGCGGGCGAACCAGGTCTGGTACAGCACCGAGGCGGCGGCGGCCGAGCCGAAGATGCCGATCACCCCGCCCAGGGCCTCGCCGCCCTCGGTCAGCCGGAACGTGGCCGCCATGGCGGCGGCGATGAAGCTGGCCCAGGGTCCGCCGGTGAACACCGCCGTGGCCACGGCGACGTTGCGCATGTCGCCGTACACGCCGGGCGAGATTTCGAACGGGACCAGCATGGCGCCGATGGCGATGGTGCCGAAGGCACAGCCGAAGGCGACCCGCTGGCGCAGCACCGACAGGGCGCGCAGGTGGCGCAGGACCAGCACCAGGACCAGGGTCAGCCCCATCAGGGTGACCAGGCTCGCGAATCCTTCAAGCAATGTTGTAAGATAGTTGCTCATGCCGTCCGCATTTGAAACTCAGAACACAAACGAAATACAGATTTCCGAACGCTCGTATTGTTAAAAAGAATTAGGATTTTATGTTTCGGAAAAGCTGATTAGTATTTAGATTGTATTCATCATCTCCGTGTTTTGCATCGACTATGCATCAATTGCTTTTGCGGCGACATTTTCAGCAGTTGTTCGGTCCGGGCCCTGGATGGGCACTCTGTTTTTCCCACACTTAATAATAGATCAAAATTGATCGTCCATCACCCATTTATATCCATCTCGCCCATTGCGGCCGATCCGGACCTTTCCCGTGCGGGGGGATGGCGCTTGACTCGCGTCGGGCCAGGGCCGACATAGGGGCGAATGCGTGCGAACGCGTGCGGGGGCGGCGCGGCGGCACAGGCGGCAGCAACGGAGAATTCGAATGGCATGGCAAGGACGGATCCTGCGGGTCGACCTGACCCGGGGCACCTGCACCGGCGAGCCCCTGAACATGGACTGGGCGCAGCAGTACCTGGGGCAGCGGGGGCTGGCCTCGCGCTACCTGCAGGCCGAGATGGACGCCGCCGCCGATCCCCTGTCGCCGGCCAACAAGCTGATCTTCGCCACCGGGCCCCTGACCGGGACCCCGGCGCCCACCGGCGGGCGCTGGTCGGTGGTCACCAAGGGCGCCCTGACCGACGCCATCGCCGCTTCCAACTCGGGCGGCTATTTCGGCGCCGAGCTGAAGTTCGCCGGCTGGGACATGATCATCTTCGAGGGCCGGGCCGAGACGCCGGTGTACCTGTACCTGGAGGATGACCGGGCCGAGCTGCTGGACGCCGCCGCCGACCTGTGGGGCAAGTCGGTGTGGGACACCGAGGCCTGGATCCGCGCCCGCCACCAGGACCCGCAGATCCGCATCGCCTCGATCGGCCGCGCCGGCGAGATCGGCGTGCGCTACGCCTGCGTGGTCAACGACCGCGACCGCGCCGCCGGGCGCTCGGGTGTGGGCGCGGTGATGGGGTCCAAGAACCTGAAGGCCGTGGCCGTGCGCGGCACCCGCGGCGTCGTCCCGGCCGACCCGGCGGCCTTCGCCGCAGCCGTCGCCGCGGCCAAGGGCAAGCTGCAGCCGCACCCGGCGCGGGCGCGCCTGGCCAAGGGCGGCACCATGCCCATGATGGACGTGACCAACGAGTTCGGCAGCCTGCCGACGCGCAACTGCCGCGACGTGCAGTTCGAGAACACGTCCCACATCAACGCCGCCAAGATGACCGAGGTGCGCGCCAGCGACCACCGCGCCAACCTGATCACCAACAAGGCCTGCTTCGGCTGCACCATCGGCTGCGGCCGGGTGTCGCGCATCGACCCCAGCCACTTCTCGGTCCAGGGCAAGGACCGCTACCTGGCCGCCGGCGGCGGGCTGGAGTACGAGAGCGGCTTCGCCTTCGGCCCCATGTGCGGGGTCGACGACCTGGAGGCCGCCACCTTCGCCAACTTCGTGTGCAACGAGCATTCCATGGACCCGATCTCGCTGGGCGGCACCGTCGCCGCGGCCATGGAGCTGTTCGAGACCGGGGTCATCACCACCGAGCACACCCACGGCGTCGACTTCAGCTTCGGCTCGGCCGAGGCCCTGGTGCGCGGCGCCGAGTGGGCGGCCAGCGGCGAGGGCTTCGGCGCCGACCTGGGCCTGGGCGCCAAGCGCCTGTGCGACAAGTACGGCCACCCCGAGTTCTTCATGGGGGTCAAGGGGCAGGAGTTCCCCGGCTATGACCCGCGCGCCATGCAGGGCATGGGCCTGGCCTACGCCACCAGCAACCGCGGCGCCTGCCACATGCGCGCCAGCCCCTATGCCGCCGACTTCGCCAAGGTGGGCACCGACGGCCGCGCCCAGGTGGTGATGGAAACCCAGCACCGGGCCGCCGCCGTGGATTCCACCGGCATGTGCGCCTTCGCCGGCAACGCCCTGTCCCTGGGCGACTACGCCGCCCAGGTGGCCGGCGCCGTGGGCGGCGCCTGGGACGAGGCGCGCATGATGGAGATCGGCGAGCGCATCTGGAACGTCGAGCGCCTGTTCAACCTGGCCGCCGGCCTGACCGCCGCCGACGACACCCTGCCGGCGCGGCTCCTCAAGGACGCCGCCAAGACCGGCGCCGGCAAGGGCTGGGTCAACCGGCTCGACGTCATGCTGCCCGAGTACTACGCGCTGCGCGGCTGGGACGAGAACGGCGTGCCGCGGGGGCAGACCCTGACCCGCCTGGGCCTCGGCTAGGGGCGCCGACCCGGTGAAGGTGACGGTGCGCCTGGTGTCCGTGGACGCGGCATTGCCCCTGGGCCCCGACGGCGCCCTGGACCTGCCCGACGGCACCACCCTGGCGCAGCTTCTGGCGCGCCTGGCCCTGCCCGACGAGGGCGGCTACGCGGTGCTGGTGGACGACGCGGCCGTGGCCGAGGGCGAGCGGGCCGGCCACGTGCTGGCCGGCGGCGAGAAGGTGACCGTGCTGCCGCCCATCAAGGGCGGCTGACCGGGCCGCGCGGGCTACTGGTACTCGTCGCCCTTCAGGCCCAGGTTCCACATCACCCCGACCACGGCGCCCTTGACCCGCGGCAGCAGGAAGGCGATCAGGGCGATGGTCACCGCGCACCACAGCGCGATGGTCCACCACATGGGGATGGGGGCGTAGCGCTCCATCAACAGCAGGAACGGCACGATCACGTGGCCGACGATGACGATGGTGAAGTAGGGCGGGGCGTCGTCGGCGTTGATGTGGGCATAGCCGACGCCGCAGTCGGAACAGTCGCGCAGCTTCAGGTAGCTGGCGAAGATGTGGCCGCGGCCGCAGTGGGGACAGCGGCGGCGGAAACCGCGCACCAGCACCGTCAGCCAGGCCAGGGGCGCGCCCATGGGTTCGGGCGCGTGCTCGGGCGGCGGGTGGTGGGGCGGATGGGGGGCGTGATGTTCCATGGCCCCCTACTTAGGGGAGGCGGCCGGCGGAATCAATCGTCCGTGACCTCGGCGATGGCCACCAGCTCGGTTTCGTGGGCGTGGCCGGTCAGGGTCACCCGGGCCGCGGTCTCGGCGCCCAGGCCCGGCGGCAGCGCCATGCCGTCCAGCAGCGAGCGCGACACCAGCCAGGACCGGTCCAGGGCCTTGCACTGGGCGGCGATGCGGGCGGCGGTGTTGATGGTGTCGCCGAAATAGACGATCTCGTGCTTGGAATCGCCGCATTCGGCGGCCACCACCGGGCCGCCGTGCAGGGCGGCGCGGAAGCGCGGCGCGGCGCCGTAGCGCCGTTCGTAGTCCGCCGCCCGGGCCGCCAGGCGGGCGCGCACGGCGGCCAGGCAGGCCAGGCAGGCGCCATCGCGGCGGCCGGCGTCCAGCGGCCAGGTCACCACCACCTCGTCGCCGATGTAGCGGTGGGTCTCGGCGCCGAAGGCCGTCGTCACCTGGTCGACGTCGAAGAAGAAGCGGGTCACCATCTCCTGGGCCCGCTCGTCGCCCAGCTCGCGGGCCAGGCGGGTGGAGCCGGTCAGGTCGATGAACAGGAACACCCGCTCCTCGCGCAGGGGCCGGTGGTAGCGCCCGCGCACGAAGTTGGCCAGCACCCGGGCGCCGATGATGCGCCGCACCCGCAGCACCGCTTCCAGGAACAGCATGGCCAGCAGGGCGAACACCATGTCCTGCAGGGTGGCCTCGCTGAACAGGGGGTGGCCCGAGCCGTCCATGCCGAACAGGTCGCGGGCCACGGGGGTCATCAGCACCCGCGCCGCCAGGTAGGTCAGGACCACCACCGCCGTCGAGGCCATGGCGCTGACCGCCACGTTGGCGGCGAAGGACAGGCGCCGCATGCCGGCCAGCAGGGCGCCCTGCTCCAGGAACAGGTGGTAGAAGCCCCAGACGCCGCCGATCAGGGCGCCGTAGGCCAGGCCCTCGATCACGTACCAGGGCAGCAGCGGGTGGTCGGCCACCAGGTTGGTGAGGGTCGAGTAGGCGCCGCCCAGCACCGCCGCCGCCGCCACCAGCCCCAGCCACAGGCGCCAGCGCGCCGCCGCCCGCACCCGGCGGCCCAGGGCCTCGGTGCCGCCGGGGGCGCGCCAGCGCGCCGTCACCGCGGCCCCCGCTTCGCCGGGGCAGTGCGCGCGGCCCCCCCGGCCAGGTGCGCCAGCGGCAGGGCGCCGCCGCGCTTGACCGGCTGCAGGGCGATGTTGGAGCGCACCGAGGCCACCCCCGGGATGGCCACCAGGTCGTTCATCATGAAGTCCGAGAACGCCTTCAGGTCCGGCGCCACCACGCGCAGCAGGTAGTCCGCCTCGCCGCTGATGGAGTGGCATTCCAGCACCTCGGGCAGGCGCCGCACCGCGTCCTCGAACCGGCGCGCCGGCTCGCCGCCGTGGCGCGCCAGGGTGACGGCGATGAAGGCCAGCAGGCCCAGGCCCACGGCCTCGGGGTCCAGCACCGCGGTGTAGGCGGCGATGACCCCGTCCTCCTCCAGCCGCTTCATGCGACGGTGGCATTGCGAGGCGGACAGGTGCACGGCCTCGCCCAGCTCGATGGACGACATGCGCCCGTGCGCCTGCAGGGCGGCGAGGATCCGGACATCCGTGGGGTCCAGGGGGCGTTTCTGCAAGATCTGTGCGCCTATCGGCCAAAACGCGCGAAATCCATGAAAGAATACCTCCGTTTGCGCCCCAGAATGCAACAACATTTTGCCTGCGAACGCCTATCATTAGAGACGTTCCGCCATTTCATCCGCCAGGGACGCACAGATCGTGCGCCGGCGCTGTGAAGGAGATCACCATGGGTTTCGTCCACGGCCACGCCGACACCGGCCACCAGGACCTCTGGGACAACCCCGAGGGCACCGACGGCTTCGAGTTCATCGAATACGCCACCCACGAGCCCGACAAGCTGGCGGCCCTGTTCGCCGACATGGGCTTCGCCGCCGTGGCGCGCCACCGCTCCAAGAACGTGACGCTCTACCGCCAGGGCGACGTGAACTTCATCCTCAACGCCGAGCCCGACAGCTTCGCCGAGCATTTCACCGCCGCCCACGGCCCCTGCATCAACGCCTTCGCCATCCGGGTCAAGGACGCCGCCGCCACCTACCGCCGCTGCGTCGAGAAGGGCGCCGAGGGGGTGGCCGGCCAGGCCGGGCCCATGGAGCTGAACATCCCCGCCATCAAGGGCATCGGCGGCAGTTTGCTTTACCTGGTCGACCGCTACGGCGAGCAGTCCATCTACGACGTGGACTTCGTGCCCGTTGAGGAAGCCGAGGAGCGCCCCGCCGGCGCCGGCCTGCTGTACATCGACCACCTGACCCACAACGTCGAGCACGGCCACATGGCCCAGTGGGCCGGGTTCTACGAGCGCCTGTTCAATTTCCGCGAGATCCGCTACTTCGACATCGAGGGCAAGGTGACCGGCCTGCGCTCGCAGGCCATGACCAGCCCCTGCGGCCGCATCCGAATCCCCATCAACGAGGAGGCCGACGCCAAGCAGCCCGGCCAGATCCAGGAGTACCTGGACCAGTACCGCGGCGAGGGGGTGCAGCACGTGGCGCTGGCGACCGGGAACATCGTCGAGTCCATCCGCGCCATTTCGGCCCGCGGCGTGCGCTTCCTGGACATCCCCGAGACCTACTACGAGCTCATGGACACCCGCCTGCCCGGCCACGGCCTGGACCTGGACCCCTTGAAGGAGCTCTCGATCCTGGTCGACGGCGCCCCCACCGAGGGCGGCGGCCTGCTGCTGCAGATCTTCACCGAGAACGTCATCGGCCCGATCTTCTTCGAGATCATCGAGCGCCGCGACAACGAGGGCTTCGGCGAGGGCAACTTCAAGGCCCTGTTCGAGAGCATCGAACTCGACCAGATCCGGCGCGGGGTGGTGAAGGAGTAGTCTTTCTGCCCCTCAAGCGCCGGGCGGGGTCTGTGACCCCTAGGCTCCTCGCATAGGCTCGGGCGGCCCTTGGCCTTGCCGGGTCCGCCGGACCCGCTAACAGAGCCGGCCAGCGCCCTATCCCCGCCGGAAGGGCTCCAGACCGGGGCCCAACCGGGCCCCGGCAAGGCCGACCGGCCGCCGCGCGCCCTGGCGCGCAAGCCCAGCCCGGAGGGCGGAGCGGCGCCTGAGCGCAAAACAAACGGATCACGAGCTCCGCTGGGGCGCCCTTTTTTTCTGAACCACAGAGACACCGAGGCACAGAGCAAGGGCCAGCGAGACCGAAAGGCCGCGCGCAGCGCTTTCTTTATCTTCTCTGTGTCTCTGTGCCTCTGTGGTTCCCCCCAATTTGTTGCGGTCAAACTCCCTTTCGGCCCCGTTTCGGCCTCTTTCGACCCGGTTTTGACCCCAATGTCGTCATGACAACCCCCTGAGAACACGAAAAACCCGCCGTTTTCGTCGAGAAAATGTCGTCATTTGTCGTCCAAACACCCCGCGCCAGGCCGGCCGGCTTCGGTGAATTCGACACGGATGAACACGGATCAACACGAATGAACGGCCCCGGCCGCCAACCCCGGCGGCCCGCCATCTCCCATCCATCGCCGGCCAACCCACCAAACCCCGCGGATCGTGCCGGCGGCGACTACCTGATTTACAATGGCAAAGAGCTGAGAGGAATATAGTCCGAATCGATCCCGTTTCAAGCCTTGCCAATGTTTACATGGCAAGATTGCCAGAGATCGCAAGAAATGCCAGAATTTCGCGTCAAAAATGGAGAAGGCCATGGAAGTAGTCAAATTTTGCAAATCGGGCGGATGGAAATGGCAAAAGCCCGGCAGCTTGGACCGAGTCTGAGACCCCTTGTCCTTTTTGCCATGGAATAGAGGCGGTAGAATTCAGGAGTGTGTCTCGCAATCCCCGCAGCGAACTAAGACTGAGTTCTGCGTTTACCATTACAGATGAGAGGTCAAGATCATGGCGTATCGACAGTTTTGGGAAATTGAAATACATCATGATGGTCTCAACAAGTATCGCCATATTAAAGGGACAGACCGGTCTGTCGTGGAGCAAAAAGCGATTGCACAGCAGCGTACTTGGGATGAAATGTGGCGCAAGAAACAAAAAGTTGAAAAAACAAGAAAGCAAAAGGAAAAGGCATTAAAAAGTAAAGAAGAAAAAATAGCTCTGGCAGCTCAAAAAACCCTAGAGGCCGAAAAATTAATCGAGGAGTTGCAGGGCGTATTATTGCAAACTCTTAGCATCAATGACGCGATTGATTGGGATTCTCTGCTCGATAGCACCCCATTTCAAGAAAAAATGCCCTCTTCAGGAAAATTGTTTGAAACTCCCAAAGAACCGAAAATAACAGACGAAGAGTTTAAGGCAGACATTAGATTCCTAGATAAACTTTTTTCCGGAAAGAGAAAAAAGAAAGAAGAAGAGGCAAAAAATAAATTTGATTCTGCTTGGCAGCGATGGACAAAGGAAAAGGCACAAATAGAATCTCGAAATCAGAAAAATGAAAAAGACTATGAAATTAACGTCGATAAATGGAAAAATGATCGAGCAAAATACGAAGAAGAACAACAAAAAAGAAATGAAGATATTATGCGTAAGAAAGAACAATACAATAATCACGTATCCGACGCGATTCTAGACTATTGCGAAATGGTGTTGGCGAATTCTAAGTATCCAGATTATTTTCCACAAGAATGGGATATCGAATGGCAGCCTGAAACGGGGGTTTTGGTTTTGGATTACTCCCTGCCAGATATCTCAATAATTCCTTCAGTAAAGGCCGTAAAATATGTGGCTTCAAAGGATGAATTTAACGAATCAAGACTTTCCGATTCCGCAGTGAATAAGATCTATGACTCCCTATTGTATCAAATTTCGTTGCGCACGATTCACGAACTCTATGAGGCGGATTTAATTGATTCCATCAAGTCCATTGTGTTTAACGGATGGATTGATTCAATCGATAAAGCAACCGGTCAAGATGCTCGGGCGTGTATCATGTCAGTCCAGGCTTCAAGAGATGAGTTCCTTGCAATCAATCTTGAGAGAGTTGATCCTAAAGCATGCTTTAATCAGCTCAAGGGTGTAGGAAGTAGCAAATTGCATGGTTTGTCACCCGTGGCTCCAATTATTAATATAAACAAAGAAGATCGGCGTTTTATTTCAGCATATAGTGTGGCTGATGGAATGGATGAATCTGACAATTTGGCGTCAATGGACTGGAAAGATTTTGAAAATTTGATTCGCGAGATCTTTGAGAAGGAGTTTTTGTTGTCAGGCGGTGAAGTCAAAATCACACAAGCAAGTAAAGATGGTGGTGTGGATGCAATTGCTTTTGATCCAGATCCAATTAGAGGTGGAAAGATTGTTATTCAGGCAAAAAGATATACTAACGTTGTTGGTGTTTCATCAGTACGAGATCTTTATGGAACAATTATGAATGAAGGTGCTACAAAAGGAATACTTGTAACAACAGCAAACTATGGCCCTGATGCTTACGAATTTGCAAAAGGAAAGCCGATAACTTTGCTAAATGGTTCGAATTTATTGCATTTGCTTGAAAAACACGGGCACAAGGCACGAATTGACCTAAAAGAAGCTAAATTGAACATGTCCTAAAAAATTTTGCCGGCATAGGGTCGGTGACCCAGGACGACCACCGGGAACGGGATCAGCAGGTTTGACACTTCCCGATCTCTGGTGCGTACGTGCTCCATTCACTTTGCTTCCGCCGCCAGCCACTCCGGGAGCTTACCGCCGGGGTGCGTATTCTTGAGCGCGGCGGCGAGGGTGTCCTTGCCGTCCGTCACGGTGTTCAGGAGGAACCGGCCGGCCTTGTCCGAGCGGTCGTAGGGCAGGATGTGGCCGTGGGAGCCGAAGGCGGCGGCGGTGGCGGCGGGGCGGACGCGGTCCAGGTCGGCGGCCATGCGGCGTTCCAGGCCCGGGTCCACGGATTTCGACGGGCGGTGGGCGCGGACCGCGGTGCCGAAATAGACCAGGGCGCCCGCCGCCGGGCCGCACAGGTCGTAGACCAGGCCGGCGAACTTCGCCGCGAAGCCGGCGTTGTCCAGGGCCAGCTCCAGGGCACGGGGGAAGACCCTGGCGGCGTGGTCGGCCTCCACGCGGCTGGCCACGGCCTGGCGGTAGCTGCCCTTGAAGGCGGCCTTGGACCGGGGCCGCGATGCGAACCACATCTCGCCCTGGACCGTGCCGCCGCCGACCATGGTCACCGTGCCCTTGCCGTCGCCGAAGCCGCCGTAGGTCAGCTTCTCCCCGGTGCCGCCAAGCCTCAGGACCAGGACCTCGTCGGCCTCGGCCCGGTCGAAGGTGCGGCCCACGGTGAAGTCGACCCCCATTTGGGCCATGACTTCGCCGGGGCCGGACCGGTCGAGGGCGAACGGGGGGGCCACGTTGCGGATGTCCTGGCGCAGATCGACGTAAACGGTCCTGAACGGGCAGGCGCCCCGGGCCGTGTCCAGGGCCAGTTCGAACATGCGCCCGGCGGCGACCCGGGACCGCCGGTCGCCGCTGTTGCCGTGCAGGCGGTGCTCGCCCACGGCGCCGTCCTCGCCTTTCCGCTGGCCGGCCAGGAAGGCCACGTACCCGGCGACGGTGTCCTGCCGCACCGCCTGGGCCCACTGGCGTTCGAGCTCTTCCTGGCGCGGGTCGCCGCAGGCGGCCAAGGCGAGCATCAGGCAGGTGGCCGCGAGCCAGGCGGGGCCCCGGTTGGGGTTGGGGCGTCCCCCGGGCGCCGCGATGCGGCGGGCGCGCGGGGCGCCCCGGTTGCCGGTGTTCCCCATGTCCCCGCCTCCCGCTCTCCGGGTCCCGCGTTCCGGGTCCCGTTGGCCCAGAGTACGTCCCTTCCGTGTCCCGGGAAACCCCCTTGCCGGAGGGATCGTGGCAAAATGAAATGGCCCGGCCTGCGCATTTCCCCCGTTCCCCGCTAGACTCCCCCGGCGCCGTCCGGCACGCCGCGCTGCCCCGCACCACAACCAAGAAGGACTCCCCCATGCTCGAATCGGAAGAGGAAACCCAGTTCCGCGACGTCTGCCGCCGATTTGCGGCCAAGGAGATCGCGCCGCGCATCGACGCGGCGGAACGGACGGGGGTCTACCCCCGGGAGCTGCGCAAGATCGCCGGGAAGGCCGGGTTGCTGGGGATCACGGCGCCGGAGGAATTCGGCGGGGCCGGGGCGCCCATGGTGTTCCAGTGCATCGCCATCGAGGAGTTCGCCAGCGTCTGCGCCGGGCTGGCCTCGGGGCTCAACGGGCTCGGCGCGCGCATGCTGGTCCGGGTCGGCACCGGCGCGCAGAAGGAACGCTACCTGAAGCCCACCCTGGCCGGGGACACCGGCTCGGCCTTCGCCATGACCGAGCCCGACGCCGGGTCCGACGTGCTGGCCCTGCGCACCACCGCCAAGCCCGAGGGCAACGGCTGGCGCATCACCGGCAGCAAGCTCTACGCCACCGGCGCACCCTGCTCGGACTACATGATCGTGGTCGCCTACACGGACCGGGACAAGCGGCGCGACGGGCTGAGCCTGTTCCTTGTCGACACCGACACCGAGGGGGTGGAGATCCACAAGATGGACAAGCTCGGCCACCGCTCCATGGAGACGGGCGCCGTGTTCCTGGACTGCGTCGTGCCGGCCTCGGCCCTGCTCGGCGAGGCCGGGCAGGCCATGCCCAACATCATGGAGCTGCTGGAGGAGGGGCGCATCACCCACGCCGCGCGCAGCCTGGGGGTGGCCCGCGGCGCGCTCGACCTGGCCGTGGACTACGCGTCCCAGCGCAGGACCTTCGGCCGCAAGATCAACGAATACCAGATCATCCAGATGAAGCTGGCGCAGATGCTGACCGAGTTCCGCTCGGCCAAGCTGCACGTCTACGACTCGGCGCGCCAGTACGACGCCGGGGCGCCGACCCTGATGGAGGCCTGCATGGCCAAGCTGGTGGCCAGCGAGGCGGCGGTCTCCATCACCGACCAGGGCATGCGCATCTTCGCCGGCGCCGGCTACATCAACGAGTCGCCCATCAACCGCTTCTTCCGCGACGCGCGGCTCTATCCCATCTCGGAAGGCACCAACGAGATCCAGATGCGCACCATCTGCCGCCTGGCCGGGATCATGTGACGGGCGCCCCGCCGGAGGCCCCTGGTCGGACCATGTGGTCCCCGCCAGGCCCGCCGGACGCCGTCCCGCACGGCTTGCCCCGCATCGCGGCGTCGTACGCTCCTTGCCGACGGCGCAGGCAGGCCGTCTCAACAGGTCAATGTTGTTGCGGCCCGGTATTACCCATCCCGCCGCCGCCGCCGCGCGAACCCCAGCAGGGCGAGGCCCAGCGGCAGCAGGGCCGCGGTCGCCGGTTCCGGCACGGCGTTGGTCGAATAGGTCTCGTTCAGGCGCCGGAAGCCGTTGTCGTAGACCAGGTTGTCGGCGGAGGCGGAGAGGAAGGGGGGCACGGTCTGCTCGAAGGTCAGGAAGACGGACAGGTTTTGCAGGTCGATGTCGTTGGCCAGGATGAAGTCGCTGAACGCGCCGCCGACCGGCAGGGGCGGGACGTTGCCGGCGAAGTAGAGGGCCAGGTTGGAGAAAACGAGGCCGTTGATGGACGGGCCACTGCCGCCCAGGAAGACGCCGACCTCGCGCGCGGTCCCGTCCAGGTTGGTCGTCGTGGCGCCGCCGCCCAGGAAGGTCGAGAGGTTGTAGGTCATCCCGTCGACGTCGAAGGTCCCCGAAATGTCGGTGCCGGTCATGGACTCCACGCCGTGCAGGCCGCCGATGTCCAAGGTCACGTCCAGGGTGAAGACGCTGTCGGACGCCAGGGGCGGGTTCAGGAAGGCGGATACCGTTCCCAGATAGCCCGTGGCCTTGGTGTTGATCACGACGGCGGCGGCGCGGTCCGGCAGCAGGGCGCAGGCCAGGCCAAGAACGAAGGCGAGCCCGATCAGGGGCGTCCTTGCAAGTTTCGGTGTCACGCGGTGCTCTCCCTTGTCAGTGCGGTGCGCCGTCGGCGTTCGACGGCCAGGTTCGCGCGCGCCATTCCCGGGTCGGCCCCTGGGATGGTGCCGGGGCCGGTTCCCTCCCTCGCGGGGCCGGTCCTCTGCAGCGGGCAATGGGCGCTTGCAAGAACCGTTCCTGGAATGGGAAAACGAGCCGGATTAACGGGTTATGCGAATGCCGCGAGGCGTCCGGCCGCCAAGGCGCGCGAAACTGTCAACAAAACCGACGCTTCCAGGGCCGCCGCGGACCATGCGGCGCCCGCCCGCCGCCGCCCCGCGAGTCCTCCATGCTGGAAAGGACCGGCGGGGCATGCACGTGCCGCGGGTGAATTTCCCGGGGCTACACGAAGCTGTCGCTTCCCGCACCTTTGCAGTGTACAATACCGGCGCCGGAGCGGGCGCGCGGGGGCAACCGCGCAAGCCGGGGGCCGGCGCGGTGGGCCGTGCAAGGGGCTGTGGCGCGGCTGCCCGCAACGAGGTGGACGAGCGGGAAGCCGCTCCCATGGGGGAGCCGGTTTCCGAGCGAGGTGATGTGAGAGAGTTCATTTTCGGCCCCCGTCCGGGGCCCGGCAACGGTGCCCACCCCGGCGCCGCAGACGACGGAAACGCAATACCGGGCGCCGGCCTGGTCGGCACCCTGGGCGGGGGTGCCGGCGGCGGCGCACCCGCGAACGCCCGCGGAAAGGACCGGGGAACGGCCTCCGGAACGGTCCAGGCGCCGGCGCCGGGCGCCGCCCCCGGAAACCTGGGCGCCCCCGGAAACCGGGCCGCCCCCGGAAATCTGGCTGCCAACGACGCCGTGGCGCCGCCGCCGGCGCCGGCCCCCGAGCCGGGCCGCCTGGCGCCCGAGATGATGGCCGCACAGCGCGGCGCCGCCCACGCCACCCTGCGCCTGGACGGCGGCGCCGCGGTGCTGTCGTGGGACGTGCGGGCGGTGGCGCACGGGGCCCTGGACGCCGCCGTGGCGCGGCTGATGGCGCGGCCGCCCATGGCCCGCTACTTCCTGCACTTCTTCCTCGCCGGCTGGGCCCGCGAGGAGGTCACCAGTGCCGGGCGCCTGGCCCGGCGGGTGGCCGAACTGTCCGCCTTCCGCGGCGTCCCCATGGCCACCCGCCACCACGTGGTCGACCGCGACCTGGCCGACATGGCCGCCGAGAGCCCCAAGCTGGCGCGCCTGTTCGAGGTCTGGGAGCGGGCCGGCCGCCACCCGGGCACCGAGGCCATGGCCGAACTGGCGCCCGAGGCCCTGATCTGCACCCGCAAGGACGGCGGGCGCGAATACCTGCCCACCTACATCGGCGGCCGCCAGTACCTGCGCCACCTGATGGGCAATCCGTTCTGCTCGGCCCTGTTGTGGCGCGGGCCGGGGATCCTGCGCGAGGATTCGGCCCACGCCAGCCGCGTGTACGGCGCCTACGAGCGCACCCTGGTGGAGGGGCCCCTGTACCAGCACGTGCTGACCCTGGTCGACCCGGCCGAGGGCGAGCCGGTCTGGGCCCGCTACCGGCGCCTGGTGGTGCCGTGGCGGCCGCGGGCGGCGCCGCCCGGGGTGCTGGCCTTCGGCGACGCCGCCGACGACCCGGACACGCCGTTCAACGCGGTGCCGTTCCCGCCGCCCCGGTCGACCCCCGCGTCCCCGGCGCCGGACCGTCAGCAGTAGCGTTCGGCCCCCACCCACTGGTTCTCGGAATAGCGGTCGCCGAAGGCGAAACCCGGCGGCAGGATGCGCTCGATCTCGGCCAGGGTGTCGGCGGACAGGTCCAGGTCGGCGGCGCCGGCGTCGTCGGCCAGGTGGTCGGCGCTGCGGGTGCCGGGGATCGGGATCAGGTGGTCGCCCCGTGACAGCACCCAGGCCAGGGCCAGGCGCGCCGGGGTCGTGCCCAGGTCCGCCGCCAGGGCCTTGAACGGCGCCACCGCGGCCACGTTGCGGGCGAAGTTGGGCTCCTGGAAGCGCGGATTGGGGCGGCGGAAGTCCAGCTTGCCGAAGGTGGCCGGGTCGGGCAGGTCGCCGGTCAGGATGCCGCGCCCCAGGGGCGAGAACGGCACGAAGGCGGTGCCCAGGTCGCGGCAGCACTGGACCATGCCCAGGTCCGGCAGGCGGGTCCACAGGGAATATTCGCTCTGCACCGCCGTCACCGGATGCACGGCGGCGGCGCGGCGCAGGGTTGTCGGCGAGACCTCGGAGAAACCCATGCCGCCGATCTTGCCCTCCTCCTTGAACCGCACCAGGGCCTCCATCACCTCCTCGACCGGGCGCTCGGCCTCGCGGCGGTGGATGTAGTACAGGTCCACGTGCTCGACCCCCAGGTTGCGCAGGGACTGCTCCAGGGCCTGGCGCAGGTAGTCGGGGCTGTTGTCGAAGGTGCGCGCGGTCTCGCCCGGCTTGCGCCGGATGCCGCCCTTGGTGGCGATGGTGAAGCGGTGCGGGTGGTCCTTGATGAAGGCGCCGATCACCCGCTCGGACTCGCCATGGCCGTAGACGTCGGAGGTATCCAGGAAGGTGACGCCCAGGTCCAGGGCCCGGGCCAGGGTGGCGTGGCTCTCGGCCGCGGTGGTGGGGCCGTAGGAGCCGGCGAAGCTCCAGCAGCCGAGGCCGATGGCCCCGACCAGGGGGCCGTCCCGGCCCAGTCGTCGCGTCTGCATGGGGAAGGGGAACTCCGTGGTGCTGTTCTGCGAAGGGGAGGGTGCCGGCCCAGTGTAGACCGGCCGCACCCCCGCCGCCAAGGCGGGCCGGGTTTACGTTGCGGTGACAGGCACGGGGTCCTAATCTGCAATCATTGGGACTCATTCCCCCGAAAACGGGGCCACCGGTCCCCGAACCCGATCTGGACCTTGAAAGATGAAGATTTTCAATGAATTGAGCCTGGGCAACCTGCGCGGCGACCTGTTCGGCGGGGTCACCGCGGCGATCGTCGCCCTGCCGCTGGCCCTGGCCTTCGGCGTGGCCTCGGGCGCCGGCCCCATCGCCGGCCTGTGGGGGGCCATCGCGGTGGGCTTCTTCGCCGCCCTGTTCGGCGGCACGCCGTCGCAGATCTCCGGCCCCACCGGGCCCATGACCGTGGTCATGACCGCGGTGGTCATGAAATACGCCCACGACCCGGCCATGGCCTTCACCGTGGTGATCATGGGCGGGGCGCTGCAGGTGCTGTTCGGGGTGCTGCGCCTGGGCCGGTTCGTCAGCCTGGTGCCGTTCACGGTGATCTCGGGCTTCATGTCGGGCATTGGCTGCATCATCATCCTGCTGCAGGTGGCGCCGCTGCTGGGCCAGCCCGGCCCCGGCGGCGGCACCATCGGCGCCCTGCGCGCCCTGCCGGACCTGGTGGCCGGGGTGCACTGGGACGCCCTGGCGGTGGGCGCCCTGTCGCTGGCCATCGTCACCCTGTGCCCGGCCTCCATCAGCCGCCGCCTGCCGTCGCCGCTGATCGCCCTGGTGGCGGGCACGGCGCTGGTGTGGACGGTGCTGCCCGGCGCGCCGGTGCTGGGCGACATCCCCCAGGGCCTGCCCCAGGTCCACCTGCCGACCCTGGGCTGGGAGGCGCTGCCGGACATGCTGGGCTCGGCCCTGGTGCTGGCCCTGCTGGGGGCCATCGACAGCCTGCTGACCTCGCTGATCGCCGACAACGTCACCGGCACCAGCCACGATTCGGACCAGGAGCTGATCGGCCAGGGCATCGGCAACCTGGTGGCCGGGCTGATCGGCGGCATCCCCGGCGCCGGCGCCACCATGCGCACGGTGGTCAACGTGCGCGCCGGCGGCCGCACCGCGGTGTCGGGCATCGTCCATGCCGTGGTGCTGGTGGCGGTGGTCCTGGGCCTGGGCGGCCTGGCCGGCCACATCCCCCATGCCGTGCTGGCCGGGATCCTGTTCAAGGTCGGCTACGACATCATCGACTGGCCGTTCCTGCGGGTCGCCCTGCGGGCCCCGCGCGAAGGCGTGGTGGTGATGCTGCTGGTGCTGGTGCTGACCGTGTTCGTCGACCTGATCATCGCCGTCGGCGTCGGCGTGGCGGCGGCCAGCCTGCTGATGGTGCACCGCATGTCGGTGCTGCAGCTGGAGACCATCCGCGCCGGCGACGGCGGCTTCGGCGAGATGCCCCTGTCGGACGACGAGCACGCGCGCCTGCAGGCCCTGGCCGGGCGGGTGCTGTACGTGCACTTCGGCGGCCCGGTCACCTTCGCCGCCGCCAAGGGCCTGACCAAGCGCCTGGTGGTGGGCAGCCACCACACGGTGATCATCCTGGACATGACCGGCGTCACCTTCGTCGACACCTCGGCCGCCTTTGCCGTGGGCGAGGTGGTGGCCAAGGCGCAGGAGCGCGGGGTGCGGGTGCTGGTGGCCGGCCTGCGCGCGCCCGTGGCCCAGGTGCTGGACCGCCTGGGCATCCTGAAGCCGGTCGCCGCCGAGGACCGCTTCGCCCGCCACGACGAGGCCATCGCCGCCGCCGAGGCCCTGGGCGGCGGCGCCGGCGACGCCGCCTGAACGCCGCCCCGCAAGGGGGCTGGGCGGACGGGCCGTTGCCGGTTACCATGGGGCAAGGCCGGGCAACGGCCATGGCGGATTCCGGGCACCAACCGGGGAGACACTGGGGGACACCCATGGCGATACGAACGCGGGCGCTCGCGCGGGCGCGGGTCTTGGTTCTGGCGGCGGTCCTGCCCCTGGCGGGCGGCGCCTGCTCGTACTCCTACGACAGCATCGACGACTACTACGGCCGCCTCAAGGCGAGCCCGCCCGACGCGGCGCACACCCGTGTCTGCCACGGCTTCAGCTGCTACTACCAGACCGCGGTGGACAACACCCTGATCCTGGACGTGCTGCGCGAGGTCATGGGCGCGGCCGACACCGCCGACCAGGAGCGGGAGTCCATCCGCCTGGCCATCGCCCGGGTCGAGCAGGTGGTGGGGCCCCTGGCCGGCACCTCCAACGACGAGGGCGGCCTGCGCCGCATCCGCGGCTGGGGCGAGGCCGACCAGCAGGACTGCATCGACGAGACGGTCAACACCACCAGCTACCTGCTGATGGCCGAGCGCAACGGCCTGCTGCGCTACCACCGGGTGCGGGCGCCGGTGATCCGCGGCTCGCTGCTGGACTTCCGCTGGCCGCACAACACGGCGGTGATCGAGGAGCTGGCCACCTCGACCCTGTGGGCCGTGGACTCCTGGGTGCGCGACAACGGCCAGCCGCCCCAGGTGATCACCCTGGCGCAGTGGATGAGCGTCTGGTAGGGCCGCGCGGACGGACCGCAGGAGAGGGCACCATGGGCAAGGAACGCGACGCCCTGATCCGCCGCCTGGGCGGGGTGCCCCTGGCCGACCGCGACCTTAGCGACGACGAGCTGGTGCGCGAGGCCATGGCCACCTACCGCCGCCAGGGCCGCCTGCCGCCCGAGGTCGCGGCCCTGCGCGCGACGGAGACCCGGGCCACGGGCCCTGCCGCGCCCCCGCGCCCACCGCGCCCACCGCGCCCGCCGGGGTCCGGCGGCAGCGATCGCTGATCCGGCCGGCGCCGGCACCTGCGTCGCCCGCGGCGCGCCAGGGGACCCCGGCACCGGGATGCCGGGGCCCCCGTCGGGCCCGGGAAAGGTCCGCTTCCCGGACCGGGCCGGGCGGACCGCCGGAGCGGTCCGTCCGACCCGCCACGCCGTTGCCCTGGGCCAGGCGGACCGCCGGAGCGGTCCGTCCGACCCGCCACGCCGTTGCCCCGGGCCGGCGGCGGCGCGCCGGCGGATCAGGCCAGCATGCTGCGCAGCATCCAGGCGGTCTTCTCGTGCACCTGCAGGCGCTGGGTCAGCACGTCGGCGGTGGGCTGGTCGTTGGCGGCGTCGGCCAGGGGGAAGACCTCGCGCGCCGTACGGGCCACCGATTCCTGGTCCTTGGCCAACTGGGCGATCATCGCCTCGGCCGTGGGCAGGCCCGTCTCCTCGATGATGCGGGTCAGCTCGATGAACTGGGCGTAGGAGCCGGGGGCCGGGAAGCCCAGGGCGCGGATGCGCTCGGCGATCTCGTCGACGGCCATCGCCAGTTCCGTGTACTGCTGCTCGAACATCAGGTGCAACGTATTGAACATCGGGCCGGTCACGTTCCAGTGAAAGTTGTGGGTCTTCAGGTACAGCGTGTAGGTGTCGGCCAGCAGGCGCGACAGGCCGGCGGCGATGGCGGCGCGGTCCCGTTCCGAGATGCCGATGTCGATCGCCGTCCCGGCGGCGGTGACGGCCTTGGCGGACTTGGCGGACTTGGGCGCGGTGGTGGTGGTCATGGCATCCCTCCTGGGTGTGGGTGGTCGTTGCAGGGATGGTATCGCCGGACGAAAAATTGGTGAAACGAGTAATATTTCGAATAATAATCGAAATTAACGATCATACACCGGTGCCGCCGGCCCCCCGGCACCGTTGCCCGGCCCGCCCGCCCGCCGGCCAGTAAGGCGTGGTGGCCAGGGCGAAAACTTGGTATAAGACCGGGATTCCGCGCGCCGGACCGATCCTCGCACCGGCGCCGAAACTGGGGGAAAAGCCGTGTTCACGCTTCTTCTGAGGGGAAGGAGGGGGCGTCCCGTGCCCTCGGACGGATTCCACGCAGTCCGCCCCTTGGCGCGCGCCGGGACGGGTCGGCGCCAGGGGCGCGATCCGGGTGCCCCGGCGCGCGGGGGGCGTGCCCATGGATCGTGACGTCCGGGCGGCGGCGGACCTGGCGCGGGCCTTCGAGATGGCGGTGGACCCCATGTGCGTCGCCACGTTCGACGGCTGGTTCCTGCAGGTCAACCCGGCGTTCACCCGGGTCCTGGGCCACAGCGCCGCCGACCTGACCGGCCGGCCGTTCATGGATTTCATGCACCCCGACGACCACGCCCGGACCGAGGCCGCGCTCGAATCCCTGCGCACCGGCGAGAACCCGCTGAGCAGCTTCGAGAACCGCTGCCGCCACAGCGACGGCACTTACCGCTGGTTGAACTGGTCGGCGCGGACCGAGCGCACCCTCGGCCACATCTACGCCACCGCCCGGGACGTGACGGCGGACAAGGAGACGGCGTCCGAGATGGTGCGGGCCCACGACCAGCTGGAGGAGGTGGTGGCGGCCCGCACCCGCGGCCTGATCGCGTCCAATGAGCTGTTGAAGCGGGAGATCGCCGAGCGCCGCCGCGCCGCCGCCGAGCTGCGCACCAGCGAGCAGCGCTACCGCGCCCTGGTCGAGGACCAGTCGGACCTGATCTGCCGGTTCGAGCCCGACACCACCCTGACCTTCGTCAACCGGGCCTACGCCCGGTTCTACGGCGCCGGCCCGGAAAGCCTGGTCGGCACCCGCATGGCCGACACCCTGGACGACGACGGCCGCCGCATCCTGCTGGCGCACCTGGCCGAGTTCACGCCCGAACGGTCCTTCCGCACCCTGGAGCGCGAGGCGCGCGGCGCCGACGGCGAGGCGCGCTGGCACCTGTGGAGCGAGCATGCCTTCTTCGACGACGCCGGCGCGGTGACCTCGTTCCAGGCCATCGGCACCGACATCACCGAGCGGCGCCGCACCGAAGCGCGCCTGCGCCAGCTTTCCCAGGCCGTCGAGCAGAGCCCGGTGTCGGTGGTCATCACCGACACCGACGGCAGCATCGTGTACGTCAACCCGCAGTTCGAGCAGAGCTCGGGCTACGCCGCCGCCGAGGTCCTGGGCCGCAACCCGCGCTTCATGAAGTCGGGCCACACCCCGCGCGCGGTGTACGAGGAACTGTGGCGGACCATCTCCGCCGGCGGGCAGTGGCAGGGCGAGCTGCACAACAAGTGCAAGGACGGCAGCATGATCTGGGAACAGGCGGCCATGTCGCCGATCTACGACGACCAGGGCCGCATCGCCAACTACCTGTGCCTGAAGGAAGACATCACCCTGCGCAAGGAGTACGAGTCCAAGCTGGTGCAGCGGGCGACCTTCGACCACACCACCGGCCTGCCGAACCGGTTCCTGGCGGTCGACCGCCTGGGCCAGGCCATCGGCGGCGCCCGGCGCAACAAGCGCAAGATCGCGGTGCTGTTCGTGGACCTGGACAACTTCAAGATGGTCAACGACACCATGGGCCACGCCTGCGGCGACGAGCTGCTGCGCCTGGCCGGCAAGCGGTTCGCCGACCAGGTGCGGCGCGGCGACACGGTGGCGCGCCTGGGCGGCGACGAGTTCATGATCATCCTGGGCGACCTGGCCGACCCGCTGGACGCCGACGTGGTGGCGGAAAAGCTGGTCGGCCGGTTCAACGAGCCGTTCGTGCTGGACGGCCTCGACCATTACGTGTCGGCCAGCGTCGGCATCGCCGTCTACCCCGACGACGGCGAGGACCCCGACGCCCTGATGCGCAACGCCGATTCGGCCATGTACCGGGTCAAGCAGTCGGGGCGCAACGGGTACCGGTTCTTCACCCCCGAGATGGACCGCCAGGCGCGCACCCGGATCGAGGTCGAGAACCGCCTGCGCCACGCCCTGGAAAACGGCGAGCTGACCCTGAACTACCAGCCCATCGTCCAGGTCGCCGACGGCCGCATCCACCACGCCGAGAGCCTGCTGCGCTGGAACAACCCGGACCTGGGCCAGGTGGCGCCCGACACCTTCATCCCGGTGGCCGAGGAAACCGGCCTGATCGCGTCCATCGGCGCCTGGGTGCTGCAGGAGGCCTGCCGCCAGATGGCGGCCTGGCGCAGCGCCGGCCTGTCCCTGTCGTGGATCTCGGTCAACGTGTCGAGCCGCCAGTTCCACCGCAAGAACTTCGTCGACCTGGTGCTGGACACCCTCGACGCCTGCGGCCTCGAGCCCGGCTGCCTGAATCTGGAGATCACCGAATCGGTGCTGATGGAGGAGTTCCGCGACATCGAGGACCAGTTGCACCGCCTGGCCGCCAAGGGGGTGCGCATGACCATCGACGATTTCGGCACCGGCTACTCGTCGCTCAGCTACCTGCGCCGGTTCCCGGTGCGGACCCTGAAGGTCGACAAGTCGTTCATCCGCGACGTGATCGACGACACCGGCGAGGCCAAGCTGGTCGAGGCCATCATCGCCATGGGCCGCAGCCTGGACCTGGAGGTCATCGCCGAGGGGGTCGAGGAGGAGGCGCAGTACGACTTCCTGCGCGACCTGCGCTGTGACATGGCCCAGGGGTTCCTGTTCGGCCGCCCCGTGCCCGCCGACGCCTTCGCCGAACTGGCCGGCACCCTGCTGGCGTCCTAGGGCCTGCTGAAAAGTCACCGTGCCCGGCATCATCGCCTTCGAGGCCCGCGTTGCGGGCACCTCAGGCTGAGGTTTTTCAAAAAATTACCGATTCTTCGCCTCTCCCTGAGGTGCGAGCGGAGCGAGCCTCGAAGGGCCCCGACGGGTATTTCGGCAGCCTGCCGTGGCCGGTTCCGTCGCCGCGCCGGCAGGCCGACGAATAGTTGACAAAATCAAGTAATTGATTGACGATATCAAACATGTCCCGGAGCCCCCGAAAGACCGATGGCCAGGCGCGGATCGAGGCGGTGCGCCGCTTCAACCGCTTCTACACCCAGCGCATCGGCGTCCTGAACCAGGGCCTGCTGCGCAGCCCCCATCCCCTGGCCCATGCCCGCGTCATCTACGAGCTGGCCCACCACGGCGAGACCTCGGCCAGCGAGCTGTGCCGCGAGCTGGACCTGGACGCCGGCTACCTGAGCCGCATCCTGCGCGGCCTGGACAAGCAGGGCCTGGTGGAAAGGCGCCGCGCGCCCGAGGACGGCCGGCGCACCATCCTGGCCCTCAGCGACGCCGGCCAGGCCGCCTTCGCCCAGCTCAACGCCCGCTCGCGGGCCCAGATCGGCGCCATGCTGGACCACCTGGCGCCGGCCGACCGCGACCGCCTGGCCGCCGCCATGGCCACCATCCAGCGGCTGCTGGGCGACGACATGCCGCGCCGGGCACCCTACCTGCTGCGCCCGCACCAGCCCGGCGACATGGGCTGGGTGGTGCACCGCCACGCCGTGCTGTACGCCGAGGAATGGGGCTGGGACAACACCTTCGAGGCCCTGGTGGCGCGCATCGCCGCCGACTTCATCGACAACTTCCAGCCCGACTGGGAACGCTGCTGGATCGCCGAGGTGGACGGCGCCATCGCCGGCTCGGTGTTCGTGGTGCGCAAGTCCTTGCGGGTGGCCCAGTTGCGCATGCTGCTGGTCGAGCCCGCCGCCCGCGGCCTGGGCATCGGCCACCGCCTGGTGGACGAGTGCATCCGCTTCGCCCGCGCCAGGGGCTACCGCAAGCTGACCCTGTGGACCAACAAGAACCTGGCGGCGGCGCGGCGCATCTACGAGGCCGCCGGATTCGTGCTGGTGGAGGAGGAACCCCACCACAGCTTCGGCAAGGACCTGGTGGGCCAGAACTGGGACCTGGACCTGACCGCCAAGGGGACGGCCCCGCCGCCCGGCCCATGAGCGCCCCGGCGCCGGCGCTGCCGGTCCTGGCCGGCGCCGCCACCGGCATCTTCGTCGGTTCGACCATGGTCGCCACCCGCTACGTGATCGGCCAGACCGACCCCATCTCGCTGGCCCTGCTGCGCTACGCCATCGGCGTCCTGCTGCTGGTGCCGCCGGTGCTGCTGGCGGCGCGGGTGCGGTTCGCCCGCGCCGACCTGCTGCCCATCGCGGCGCTGGGCATCGGCCAGTTCGGCGTCCTGATCGCGCTGCTGAACTATGGCCTGCAGTACATCGGCTCGGGCCTCGGCGCGCTGATCTTCACCACCTTCCCCCTGTTCACCGTGGGGTTCGGCGCCCTGTGGGGCCACGAGCTGCCGTCGGCGGCCAAGACCGGCGGCGTGCTGCTGACCATCCTGGGGGTGGGCCTGGCCCTGGGGGCCAAGGTGCTGGTCCCGGCCGGGGCGGGCGGCGCCGGCGTCTGGCTGGGGGTGGCGGCGGTGTTCGCCAGCGCCGCCACCGGCGGCCTGTGCAGCGTCCTGTACCGGCCCTACCTGCGCCGCTACCCGCCGCTGCACGTGGGCGCCTTCGCCATGCTGGCCTCGGTCCTGTTCCTGGCCGTGCCGGCGGCGGCGGAGGGGTTCTTCGCCGCCCTGCCCACCTTCACCCCCGGCGGCTGGGCGGCGGTGGTGTTCATCGGCGCCAGCAGCAGCGCCGGATACGTGCTGTGGCTGTGGGCCCTGAAGCATTCGACCCCGACCCGGACCTCCATGTTCCTGGCCCTGGGGCCGGTCACCGCCACGGCCCTGGGGGCGGCGCTGCTGGACGAGCCGGTCACCGGCCTGTTCCTGGCCGGGCTGGCCTGCGTCGCCGGCGGCCTGTGGCTGGCGCACTGGACACCCCGCGCCGTTGGTGCCAAATAGGGCGCCGATTCCACCGGGGAGCAGGGACATGGCGACCGACCGCACGGACGAACAGGCTGCCGGCCGCGGGCCGGCGTTCGCCGAGTTCGTGGTCCTGATGGCGCTGATGATCTCCCTCGTCGCCCTGTCCATCGACGCCATGCTGCCGGCCCTGGGCGACATCGGCCGCGACCTGGGGGTGGCGGCGGCCAACGACACCCAGCTGGTGGTCTCGGTGCTGCTGCTGGGCCTGGGCCTGGGGCAGATGGTCTATGGCCCGGTGTCCGACAGCATCGGGCGCAAGCCGGCCATCTACGCCGGGGTCGCCCTCTATATCCTGGGCTGCGGCCTGGCGGTCCTGTCCCAGGACTTCGCCACCATGCTGGCCGGCCGGCTGCTGCAGGGCCTGGGCGCCGCCGGGCCGCGGTCGGTGATTGTCGCCGTAGTGCGCGACCGATACCAGGGCCGGGCCATGGCCCGCATCATGTCCCTGGTCATGGCGGTGTTCATCCTGGTACCGGTGCTGGCGCCGATCCTGGGGCAGGGGGTCATGGCGGTGGCGCACTGGCGCTGGATCTTCGGCCTGCTGCTGGCCCTGGCCCTGGTCGGCCTGGTGTGGTTCGCCCTGCGCCAGCCCGAGACCCTGCGGCGCGAGCGGCGGCGCCCGTTCTCGCCCCTGCGGGTCGCCCTGGCGGTGCGCGAGGTGGTCACCCACCGCGCCGCCCTGGGCCATACCGTGGCCGGCGGCATCGTGTTCGGCGCCTTCGTCGGCTACCTCAACACCTCGGCCCAGGTGTTCAAGCAGACCTACGGCCTGGGCGACCTGTTCCCGTTCTACTTCGGCGGCCTGGCCCTGGCCATCGGCGCCGCCTCGTACGTCAACTCGCGCCTGGTGATGCGGTTCGGCATGCGCCTGCTGTCGGTCCGCGCCCAGGTGGTGCTGATCGCCGTGTCGGTGGCCTTCGTGCCGGTGGCCGCCCTGGCCGGCGGGGTGCCGCCGCTGTGGGCCACCATGGCCTACATGGCGGTGTCGTTCTTCTGCATCGGCCTGCTGATGGGCAACCTGCAGGCCCTGGCCATGGAGCACCTGGGCCACATCGCCGGCACCGCGGCGGCCGTGGTCGGGTCGCTGCAGACCCTGCTGTCGGTGGTCCTGGGAATCCTGGTGGGGCGGGCCTACGATGGCACGGTGCTGCCCCTGGTGGTGGCCTTCGCCGTGCTGGGCGCCCTGTCCCTGGCCGTCACCGGCTGGGCCGGCCGGCCGCCTTCCCCCCGGTCGCCTTCCTCCACGTCCTGACGGAGCCTGTCAACGCCATGTCCGACACCGCCCAACCCGCCGCCGACCCCCGCCCCGTGGACGCCGAGGAGATCCTGGACGGCATCCTTTCGTGGGTGCACCTGGAAACCCCCAGCCACGACGCCGCCGCCGTCAACACCCTGGTCGACCTGGTGGAGACGGACCTGCGCGTGCACGGGGCCCGGGTCGACCGCCTGCCCGGCCGCGACGGCTGGGGCGACATCCTGCGCGCGCGCAGCCCCTGGGGCGGCGACGGGCCGGGGGTGCTGTTCCTGGGCCACCTGGACACGGTCCACCCCATCGGCACCAAGGCCGACGTCAACCCCATCCGCCGCGAGGACGACAAGGTGTTCGGCCCCGGCATCTACGACATGAAGGCCGGCAGCTACCTGGGCTACAACGCCTATCGCCACCTGGCCCGCCACGGGGTCGAGACGCCCCTGCCCATGACCCTGCTGCTGGTCAGCGAGGAGGAGGTGGGCAGCCCCATCAGCCGCGAGGTGATCGAGGCCGAGGCGGCGCGGGCCAAATACGTGCTGGTGGCCGAGCCGGCCCGGGACGGCGGCAAGATCGTCACCGCGCGCAAGGGGGTGGCGCGGTTCGACCTGGAAATCACCGGCCGGCCGTCCCACGCCGGGTCGCGCCACCAGGACGGCCGCAGCGCCATCCGCGAGATGGCGCACCAGATCCTGGCCCTGGAGGCCATGACCGACTACGACCGCGGGGTCACGGTCAGCGTCGGCATGGTGCACGGCGGCACGGCGGTCAACGTGGTGCCCTTCGCCTGCCGCGCCGAGGTGGACATGCGCGTGCCCGACGGCCCCACCGGCGACGAGATGGTGGCCCGCATCCTGGGCCTGGCGCCGGTGGGCCCGGACGTGGAGGTGCGGGTTACGGGCGGCCTCAACCGCCCGCCGTTCGAGAAGGGGCCCGGCATCGCGGCGCTGTTCGACCACGCCCGGGCCCTGGCCGCCGAGATCGGCTTCGAGCTGGTGGACACCCACACCGGCGGCGGCAGCGACGGCAACTTCACCGCCGCCCTGGGGGTGCCGACCCTGGACGGCCTGGGCGCCGACGGCGCCGGCGCCCACACCCATTGGGAGCACATCCTGGTGTCGTCGCTGGAGCCGCGGGCGCGGCTGCTGATCCGGCTGATGGAGACGCTGCGCTAGAAAAACCCGGTCAGTGCGCCTCGCCGGCGGCGTTCTTGAAGGCGGCGACGATCTCGGGGAACACGTGGCGGCCCTCGCCGCGGTCGTAGCGCTGTTCCAGGCCGCCGATTTCCGCCACCGCCTGGCGCGAGATGCGCCGCACCGCGTCCGCCCGGGCCGACGGCGTGCCGGCCATGAAGTGGTCGGCGTAGTTGACCAGGGCGGTGGCGAAGATGTTCGCGGCCAGCGTGTCGACCACGATCCCCAGCTCCTCCGGTTCCAGGAACAGGGCCAGCGCCTGTCCGACGCTGATGGCCGTGGCGTTCACCAGGGCCGAGGGGGTGACGGTTTCCGGCCGGTCGACGCTTTCCTGCAGCCAGTCGCCGATGGCGTCGTGGATCTTCAGGCGCAGCGCCTCGACCTGTTCGTCGGCCCGGTCGGGCGCGGCCCGGGGCGTGGGGGGGACGGGGGATGTGTCGCGGGATTGCAAGGTGCTCGGAGTCCTCGGTTCGCGGGGCGTCGCAGGACAATATTTAAGGGTAGTTACAAAAAAAATACAATCACAATTATAACGTGCCCAAGAGCGCCGGCGCGGCGCCGACGGACGCGGCGGCCTGCGGCCTGGCAACGGGGTGGCAACGGGGCGGCGACGGGGCGGGAATGGGGTGGCGATGGGGGCGGGGATGGGGTGGCGATGGGGGCGGGCAGGGAGGCGGTGGCGGAACGTCCGGCCCCCGGAAACGCGAAGCCCGCGCGGGCGCCGGTTTTCTCCGGCGCGGCCGCGCGGGCCACGGTCAACTCAAGGTGAGGCGACGCGGGCGGGCGGTGATCAGCCGCCGACGCTCAGCTTGCCTTCGCGGATCACGACAACCTCGTCGTCCACGGCCTCGACGGCGGCTTCGCCGTCACGGCCGACCAGGCACTTCTTGCACTGCAATTGCAGCGAGCCGCCGGCCTGCACCAACACGTTGGTGACCGCGTCACCATCGTCGACGGTCAGGGCGTAGTCGGTGTTGTCCTCGTTGACGATCTCCACGGCCTTGGCGCCGGCGAGGGGGGCGAGGGCGATCAGGGCGGCAGTCGCCCAGGCGACGGAATGCTTCATTTCTTCCTCCAGGGGAAACGGGGCCCGGCCATTGGACCGGACAGGCCATCTAATACGGCGGAAAAAAAGATTGCGCAAACGAATTTAATTATAGGATGAAATCAAAATCTTCTATATGGTGCGCCACCTTTTCACCCTCCCCCGGAGAACACCATGGATATCACCCTGGCGCGCACCTTTCTCGCCATTGTCGAGTGGGGCAATTTCGTCAAGGCCGCCGAACAACTCTACGTCACCCAGTCCACGGTCAGCTCGCGCATCCGCGTGCTGGAAGACCAGCTGGGACAGCCCCTCTTCGTGCGCACCAAGGCCGGGGCCTCGCTGACCTCGGCCGGGGTCCAGTTCAAGCCCTTCGCCCAGCGCCTGGTGCAGACCTGGGAGCAGGCGCGCCAGGAGGTCGGGCTGCCCGACCGGTTCCGCTCGCGCCTCAGCATCGGCGTCCAGTTCACCCTGTGGGAGCGGCTGCTGGCCCGCTGGCTGCCGTGGATCCGCCAGGCCATCCCCGACTACGCCGTGCGCGCCGACGTGGGCTCGTCCGAGGCCCTCATGCGCCAGGTGGTGGACGGCCTGCTGGACCTGGTCATCACCTATACGCCGCAGAACCGCAGCGGTCTGGTGGTCGAGCACCTGATGGAGGAGCCGCTGGTGTTCGTGTCCTCGGCCCCCGGCCCGGCCGGGCCCGGCAGCGAGGACTACATCTTCGTCGACTGGGGGCCGGAATTCCGCCTCGACCATTCGGCCCGGTTCCCCGACGCCAACGCCGCCACCCTGACCACCACCTACGGGCCCCTGGCCCTGCAGTACATCCGCGAGAACGGCGGCTCGGCCTACCTGCCGGTGCGCCTGGTGCGGCCCTACGTGGCGCGCGGTGAACTGCTCGTGGCCGAGGAGTTCGGCGCCTTCGCACGGCCGGTGTTCGTGGTCTACCTGGAGTCCGAGGACGGCGCCCGCTTCGAGACCGCCCTGCAGGGCCTGCGCTACGTGGCCGCCCTGGAGGACGAGGGGTAATCGAGCAGCGAATATTCCAATATGAAGCTTCTATAAAATTCGTTTTACAAATGGGCCGATTGGGGCCCTCATGGGCGGTGACGGCGGACATGCGCCGGATCGATTTCCGGGACCACCCCCATGCTGAAGTATCGCAAGCACGACGACGACCCGCGGCAGCGCCAGGACCACCGGGCGGACAAGCGCCAGACCCAGAAGCGCCGGGCCGAGCGCGCGGCCAAGGCGGCGCGGGCCAAGCCGGGCCGCGGCTGAGCGGCCGCCGGCCCGTTACCACCGTTTCGGCACCGGTGCCGGGCCGAAATCGACCTGAAACAACCGCTGGTTATGGATTCTGGCGCGGGGCCCCTTTCCCCAGCGGGCCCCGCCGCCGGGCTTCCCCGCCCGGCCCGGGTCTTCCTCCCTGTGAGACCCGCGACATTGTCGACCTTGCCGGGCCCACGGGCCCGGCCTTTTTTTCGGGTCGCCCGCGCCCGGTTCCCGCCGGCCGGCCGCCTTGACAGGCGGGCCCGTCCGCGGCTAGGAGGTTCGACCGTGAACCGGCCGCACCACCCGCCGCGAGGCGGGTTTTTTTGCAGCCCGTCTCCGCTTCCAGCCAGCCCGGGAGACACCCATGTCCAGCCACCCCCTGCACCAGGTCATCGCCGCCGCCGACCGGGCCATCACGGCCGAGGATTTCGACGCGCTGATGGACATCTACGCCGACGACGCCGTGTTGGTGATCCAGCCCGGCCGCACCGTGGCCGGCAAGGGGCCGATCCGCGCCGCCTTCGAGGCCATCGCCGCGCACTTCGGCCACCGCCTGGCCGTGCGCCAGGGCCGCATGGAGGTGCTGGAGGCCGGCGACACCGCCCTGGTGATCATGGAGACCCTGGTCGAGGCCCCGGGCCCCGGCGGCGCCGTGACCGAGACCACCCGCCGCGCCACCTACGTGTTCCGCCGCGGCGGCGACGGCCGCTGGCTGTGCCTGATCGACAACTCCTATGGCACGGACCTGCTGGCGGGGCCGTGACCGGCCAACCTATTCGGCCAGCTTGTCCAGGGCGCCGCGGTGGGCGTCCATGATGCGCCGCGCCGCCGCCATCTGCCCGTCGAGCCCCGCATCGGCGGCCCGGAAGACCTCGGCCGTGGCCACCGCCAGGCGCGCCAGGGCGGCCCGGTCGAGCATCAGGTGGCGCGCCGCGTCCCGGGGCGCGTCCCGATAGGGGTCGCTGAACCGCCATGCCCCGGTGACCGTCATGGCGTTCTCCCGTCGCCGGCCCTGCCTGTTCCAAGGACCCACCATAGCAGCTAGGATCGGCGTCCGGAAAGAGACGGCACGGACAGGGGGCCCAGCCATGGACAAGGTCATACTCATCACCGGCGGCTCGCGCGGCATCGGTGCCGCGGTGGCGCGTCGCGCCGCCAGGGACGGCTACGCCGTGGCCGTCAACTACCGCGCCCGGGCCGACGCCGCCCAGGCCCTGGTGGCCGAGATCGAGGCCGGCGGCGGCCGCGCCGTGGCGATCCAGGCCGACGTGGCGCGCGAGGACGACATCGTCGACCTGTTCGACGAGACCCGCGCCCACCTGGGCACGCCCACGGCCCTGGTCAACAGCGCCGGGGTCACCCTGGGCCGCCAGCCGGTGCCCGAGTTCGACGCCGGCATGCTGCACGAGCTGTTCGCCGTCAACGTGGTCGGCACCCTGCTGTGCTGCCGCGAGGCGGTGCGCCGCATGTCCACCCGCCACGGCGGGCGGGGCGGCGCCATCGTCAACCTGTCGTCCCTGGCCGCGTCCACGGGCGGGCGCCCCTACAGCAGCCACTACGCCGCCTCCAAGGGCGCCATCGACGCCTTCACCCTGGGCCTGTCGCGCGAGGCGGCGCCCGACGGCATCCGGGTCAACGCCGTGCGCCCGGGCATGACCCGCACCGACATGACCGAGTTCACCACCTCGGACCCCGAACGGGCCCGGGCCATCGCCGCCTCGATCCCGCTGCAGCGCATCGCCGAGGCCGACGAGGTGGCAGCGCCGATCCTGTGGCTGCTGTCCGACGAGGCGTCGTTCATCACCGGCGTCTGCCTGGACGTGGCCGGCGGCGGCTACATCGTCGGGCCGTCGGCCCACCCGGCCTAGGCGCCTTGCGCGCCGCGGCCGGTTTCGCCATATGCAGGGGGCGAGGCACGGAAGCGGAGACGGACCATGGACGGCTGGCACCGGGTGGCCACCCTGGACGAACTGGCGGACAAGGGCCGGCTGGTGGTCAAGCCGGCGGGGCGCCAGATCGCCCTGTTCCTGCACGGCGCGCGGGTCCTGGCCTGCAACAACCGCTGCCCGCACGAGGGCTATCCCCTGGCCGAGGGCGACCTGGCGGCGGCCGGGGGCAATGGCGGCGGCGGCGACGCCTGCATCCTGACCTGCAACTGGCACAACTGGAAATTCGACCTGAACAGCGGCGCGGCCCTGGTGGGCGGCGACGCCGTGACCGTCTATCCCACCCGCGTCGCCGACGGCCAGGTGTGGGTCGAGGTCTCGGGCCCCACGGCCGAGGAGCGCCGGGACCGCGCCCTGGCCGGCCTGCGCGACAGCTTCGACGACCACGACTACGGCCGCATGGCGCGCGAGACGGCGCGCCTGGTCAAGGCCGGCGGCGACCCGCTGGACGCGGTCCGCGCCGCCGTGGCCTGGACCCACGACCGGTTCGAGTTCGGCATGACACACGCCCTGGCGGCGCTGCCCGACTGGCTGGCCCTGGGCGAGGCCCACGCCCGCGACGACGCCGAGCGCCTGGTGCCGGTGGTCGAGGCCGTGGCCTACCTGGCCTGGGATTCGCAGCGGGCGCCCAGCCATCCCTTCACCCCGGCGCGCCTGGACTGGGACCCGGACGCCCTGTTCGCCGCCATCGAGGGCGAGGACGAGGGCCGGGCCGCGGCCCTGGTGCGCGGCGGCGTCGCCGCGGGGGCGGGTTTTGACGATTTCGCCCAGCCCCTGGCCCGCGCCGCCCTGGAACACTACCTGGACTTCGGCCACGGCGCCATCTACGTGCTGAAGGCCGGCGAGGCGGTGGACCGCCTGGGCCCCGGGGTGCTGGAGCCGGTGCTGCTGTCGCTGGTGCGCATGCTGATCTACGGCAGCCGCGAGGACCTGATCCCCGAGTTCCGGGAATACGGCCCGGCCCTGGCGCGCTGGCACGGGGCCGGCGACGAACCGGTGGCGGCGGCGGACTTCGACGGCCTGGGGGTGGCGGCGGCGCTGGCGCGCATCCTGCACTCGGGCCGGCGCCGGGACGAGCTGTACCAGGCCCTGCTGGGCGCCGCCGCCCGGGCCATGCTGCACTTCGACCTGGCGCGCCAGGGGCGCACCGACAACCCGGTGCAGGACAACGTCACCTGGCTCGGCTTCACCCACGCCCTGACCTTCGCCAACGCCGTGCGCGCCCTGTGCGGGCGGGTCCCCGACCTGTGGCCCCGGGGCCTTCTGCAGATGGGCTGCTTCCTGGGCCGCAACGCCCGCTACGTGGACCTGGACCAGGACGTGGCGGACTGGCGGGTGGACGACGCCGACGCCTTTTTCGACGCCGCCTTGCGCGGCCTGTTCGACCACGGCAGCGCCGAATACATCGTCCCCGCCCACCTGGTGAAGACCCTGACCGCGGTGCGGCGCGAGCTGGCGGCGGCGCCCGGCACCCCGGCCCGCGGCGACCTGCTGGCGGCCCTGAACCGGTTCCTGCACTCGCCGCTGAAGCGCAAGCACGTCCTGCGCACGGCGCGCCAGTCCCTGGAGTTCGTGGCGCGGGAGGATTGACGGGTGGGCGCCCCGCGGCCATGAAACGGATGATCGCACTGTGGCGCGGCGAGTTGCCGCTGGAACGGGCGTTCTGGGACTGGGCCGTGGCCGGCGGGCTGGCCGTCAACCTGGTGACCACGATGGCGTCGCTGCTGCTGCTGACCGCCGACCGGGTGGTCGCCGCCCTGGTGGTCGGCTACGCCCTGGCGGTGCCCTACAACCTGGTGGCCACGGTGGGGGTGTGGCGCTCGGCCGCGCGCTATGGGGGCGAGCGGTGCTGGGCCGACCTGGCCCGTGCCGTCACCCTGGTGGGCATGGTGGTGCTGAGCCTGACCTGACCGGGCGGCCGGGTCAGGCCGGCCGCCGCCGCCGCGCCCGGTCACGTTGTCGGCCAGTCCGCTGCCGATGGTCGAGCCCACGGCCCCCGGGACCGACGGAGACCTGGACCGCCTGGTCCGCCTGCGCCGACCAGTCCGTTTGACAGCCCGCGAAGCTTCGTGACAGATTTTGCACCGGGGCAGGAGGGAGCGGACAATCCATGGACACCGATGCGGGCGGCGTCGACATCGCCGCCTTCGACCTGATGAACCTGCCGGACGACTTCGTGCCCCGGGCCTACGACTACTTCCGGGCCCTGCGCGAGGGCAGCCCGGTGCACCGCAACTCGGACGGCTCGTTCGTGCTGACCCGCTACGACGACCTGGTGCAGGTGTACCGCGACCCGGAGGTCTGGAGCTCGGACAAGCGGGTCGACTTCAAGCCCAAGTTCGGCGACTCGCCGCTGTACGAGCACCACACCACCAGCATCGTGTTCCGCGACCCGCCCGACCACACCCGCATCCGCAAGCTGTTCCAGGCCGCCTTCACCCGCAAGGCCCTGGCGGCCCTGGAGCCGCGCATCCACAGCCTGGTGGACGGCTATCTGGACACGTTCGCCGACCGGCGCGAGATGGAGGTGGTGGCCGACTTCTCGTTCAAGCTGCCGGTCGAGGTGGTCTGCGACATGCTCGGCGTGCCGGCCTCGGACCGGGCCCTGATCCGCGAATGGGCGCTGCTGATCCTGGGCGCGCTGGAACCGGTGCTGAGCCCGGAACAGTTCCAGGCCGGCTGCACGGCGGTGGAGGACTTCAAGGCCTACCTGCGCGACCGCATCAGGGAGCGCAAGGCCAACCCCGGCGGCGGCCGCCCGGGCGAGATCCTGACCGCCCTGATCGAGGCCGAGGAGGACGGCGAGAAGCTGACCGAGATCGAGCTGCTGCACCAGTGCATCTTCCTGCTGAACGCCGGGCACGAGACCTCCACCAACATGATCTCCCACGGTGTCCACGAGATGCTGCGCAACCCCGGCCAGGTGGCGCGCCTGCACGCCGACCCGGCCCTGATCGAGGGCACGGTCGAGGAGATCCTGCGCTACCAGGCGCCGATCCAGATCAACAACCGCCGCGCCGTGCGCGACACCCGGGTGGGCGGCGTGGCCATGCCGGCGGGCAGCATGGTCCACCTGATGATCGGCGCCGCCAACCACGACCCGGCCCAGTTCCCCGACCCCGAGACCTTCGACATTGGCCGCCGCCCCAACCGGCACCTGTCCTTCGGCCTGGGCATCCACATCTGCGCCGGCAACTCGCTCGGCCGCATCGAGGGCCAGATCGCCTTCGGCAAACTGTTCGCCCGCTTCCCCACCCTGCGCCTGGAGGGGCCGGCCAGGCTGTCCAAACGGGTGCGCTTCCGCGAGGTGACGGAGCTTCGGGTCGCCATATGACGATTGCACTTTATTAGTGTGTCATTAGGCGTGGACGCAATCATTTGACGATGCTATGTATGGGTGAGGAAAGACTTCGCACCACCCGCACAGGGCTGCCATGCACGCCTTTTACCTGCCCACCAAGGTCGTCACGTTCGGCGATTTCACCATGCGAATTCCCGCCACCTGGGGGTTCGAGCGCCAGGAAAACGGGCTGTGGTGGTGGGGGGACCCGAGCGACCATCCCGGCGTCCTGATCGGCCGGGACAGCCGTTCCGTCGATCCGGCGGCGGGCGATGACCGGGAGAAGGCCCAGGCCGTCGCCGACGAAATCCACGAGGTCCACCGGGACATGCCGGGCCTGCGGTCCTTCGACGTCCTTCCCCATGCCGAGGGCCTGGTCGTGCGGGTGGTCCTGGGCGACGATCCGGACGGGATCTGGGAGATCCGCTGGTACACCGTCCTGGTCCTGGAAGACGAACCGACGGCGGTCGTTACCCGCATCAAGCTGATTTTCCGCAGCGCCCACCGCGACACGCCCCTGGCCACGGCATTGGACTCCCTGTTCCACGACCAGGCCATGGTGTTCCACCTGCGCGCCTACGGCGACCGCGCGCCCCGGCCGCCGGACGGGTTCTACCGCCCCCTGCGGCGGGTGACCTTCGATGGTGTCGTCACCTGCAACTTGCCCCTGGCCTGGATCGCGCGCCACAAGGGCAACCGCATCTGGTGGTGTTCCAGCGACCAGTACCTGGGCTCCATGAATGTCTATTACTCCTGGTTTCCCATGGACCTGGACGAGGTGGACGTGCCGGCATCCCTGGCCGAGACGGCGTCGGCGGCCGCGCGCCGCATGCTGGACGACCGGCGGGAGGTGGGGATCGACCTGGAGTCGGGGGTGGGGTGGGCCGTGGCACACTTCACCTATGACGACACGGAGGACGACCCGGAGAGGGAACCGGACGACGAGCCTCATAGGACCCATTTCTGGCATCTGTCCCGTGCCGTGGAGGGCGGAATCGTGCTGGCCGGCTTCGACCTCATGTTCCCCGTCGCCCATGCCGACGCGCCGGTGTTCCGGAACCTGGTCGAGGACATGGCCCTCTCCGTGCGCACGGCGGCCCTGGCGCCGCCGGGTCCGCAACCGCCGCCGCCGCTGGACGACGACGCGCGCCAGTTCGACATGAACCTGCTGCGCGCCCACACCTGCTTCGACTTCATCAACATCTGCGTGCCGCGACGCTGGATCTGGGACGAGTGGCAGGGAAGCTGGGGCTTCTTCGCCGAGGATGAAGACGAGGAATCCGGCACGCTTTGGGTGGACTGGAACGCCTATCGCCTGAAGGAAGGGGAGGTCGGAGCGCCCGCCCCAATGGCGGACACGGCCTTGCAGGACGCCATGGAGGTCTATGGCGGAGAGGGCCAGCGGGGTTCCGACGGGGCGGAGAAAACGGACCTGCACGACGGCACCGCCATCTGGCGGACCTACAGCGCCGAGGAAAAGGGCGAGATGCTGCGCTTCTACCGCTGCGACCGGTTCCTGACCCGTCCCGACGGGCTGTACATCGTCCACTTCTCCCTGGTCCTGCTGGAATCCCAGGCCGACGACCCCGAGTTCGTGGAACTGGTGGAGACGGTGGGCCGCGAGATCGAGGCGGCCATCATTCTCTAGGCGCGGCAAGGGAAAGGGGAGTCATGGAAACCAAGGCGGTCACCTTCGGCGATTTCACCATGGAGCTGCCCGCCACCTGGGGGTTCGAGCGCCTGGACGAGCACGTCTGGTGGTGGGGCGAGGGCGCGGGACTGCCCGGGGTCCAGATGGGGTGGGACCGCTACCCCGTGGGCCCGCCCGGCGCGCCGGTCGGGCAACGGGTACGGCCGGCCCTGGACGCCATCCGGGAGGCCTTCGGCGACAAGCCCTGGGTGCGCGGCCTGCACGTCATCCCCCATGCCGAGGGTGCCGTGGTCCGCGTCGTCCTGGCCCCGGACCCCAAGGGCGTGGCCGAGATCCGCTGGTACACCATCCTGGTGCCCGAGGGCGATGGCCCGGCGCCCATGCTGCGCCTGCGCCTGAACCTGGCCGAGGCGGACCTGGACACGGACCGCGCCCGGACCCTGGACGGCCTGTTCCACAACCAGGCCCTGGCGGTGCGCCGCCGGCCGCCCGGCGACCGGGCTGCCCGGCCGCCGGCCGACGCCTTCGCCGGCCTGCGCCGGGCCACCTTCGCCGGCGCCGTCACCTGCGACATCCCCCTGGCCTGGATCGTGCGCCGGCAGGCGCCGCGGGTCTGGTGGTGCGCCAGCGACCAGTTCATGGGCTCCCTCAACCTGGCCCTGTTCTGGACCGCCGGCGATCCCGATACCCTGGACCTGCCGCGCAGCCTGACGGCCTCGGCCGACAAGGTGGCCGGTATTCTGACCGAGGATCAGCCACTGCGCTCCTCGGTGGCGGAAGACCTTCCCGGCGGCCGCCTGCGCCATGACACCTGCGACGTCGGAACCCTGGACGACCCGCCCGAGGGCGATGACATGCCCGTGCGCAGCTTCACCTGGGCCCGGGCCCAGGTGGTGGAAGGCGGCATCGTGACCGCCGGGTTCGACCTGATGGTGCCCCTGCACCAGGTCGACGCCCCCGCCTATCGGGATCTGGTGGCGGTCCTGGACCGCTCCGTGCGCGGCGCCGACCTGGCTCCGCCGCCGCCGGCCGGCGCGACGGCCCTGGACGACGCGGCGCGCCGGTTCGACCTGCACCGCCTGCGCGCCCAGACCTGTTTCGATTTCCTCAACATCTGCGTGCCCCGGCGCTGGATCTGGGAACAGTCGGACGGGGCCTGGGGGTTCTTTCCCAGGGACGGGACCGAGGACTCGGGGGTGATGTGGGTGGACCACGACTTCCTGTCGGCCGGCAAAGAGGTGGGCCGGGATCGCACCGTCACCGCGGCGCGGCGGGCGCGGGACCGCGCCGCCACCCGCTTCGCCGGCGAGTTCGGGCCCCACGTGGTGATCCGCTCCGAGGACACCGACGAGGGTGGGGTTCTGTGGATCACCCACGACGCCGAGGAGGACGGCGAGGAGTTGCGTTTCCACCGCTGCCACCGGTTCCTGGCGCGCAAGCGCGGCGTCCTGATCCTCCATTTCAACCTGGTCCTGCTGGAATCCCAGGCCGACGACCCGGAGATGGTGGAACTGGTGCAGACCGTGACCCGCGAGATCGAGGCGGCACGGATTCTGTAGAACGGAGAGAAGGGACAGTGGCCATGGACAGCAAGCGGGTCACCTTCGGGCTGTTCACCATGGACGTGCCGGCGGGCTGGGAGTTCCGCGACGCCGGGGACGGGTCGTGGATCTGGCTGGCGCCGGGTGGCCTGCCCGCCGTGCGCATCGGCCAGGACATCCACGGCGACCTGGACCTGGACGCCGTGGTGGCGCGGGAAAAGGAGGTTCTGCACGGGATGCCGGCGCCGGTTTCGGCCGAGCGGGGCGACCACCCCGAGGGCGCCATGGTCCGCGGCGAGCACCCGGGCGAGGCGGCGGGCACGGCGGTGGCGGTGCTGCACCGCCACGCCGTGCTGGACCGGGGCGACCTGCGCGCGGTCATGCGCTGCGTGTTCATGGTGCCCCAGGACATGCGCGGCGACCCGGAGACGGCGGACTTGATCGAGCTGTTCGACCGCCAGCTCCGGACCCTGTCCCTCACCGGCGCCGACCATGACCCGGACGCGCCGCCCCTGGACGGGTTCGCGCTGGCCGCCCACATCCTGCCCGGCGACCTGCACATCTGCCTGCCCGCGGCCTTCGAGCCCCGCCGGTCGGCGGACGGCGCGGACGGCGGCGCCGCGCTGGTGGCGCCGGACTGGGGCATGCTGTTGCACCTGGAGGCCGAGAAGGACCCCCTGTACGGCGACCTGGCGGCCCAGGAGGGCCTGGAAGACGTCCTTGCCGAGGCGCCCACGGCCCTGGCAAAGAGCTACATGGGCGCCCTGCGCCGCATGTACGCCGACCGTTATGGCGCGGCGGTGGCCGAGGCCGACGATCCGGCCCGGCTGCTGTTCCGCACCGAGTACGACGACACCTCGGACGATCCGCCCACCCGCATGCTGCGCATCGACCGATTCCTGCCCCAGGGCGAGGCCATGGCCCTGGTGCGCCTGGGCATGGCGGCGCCGGCGGAAACGGCCGCCGGCGCCGGCTTTCCGCCCCTGGTGGCGACCCTGGAGCGCGAGGTCATGGCCGCCTGGGTGCCCGGTCCGGGCGACGATCCCGGGTACGGGGGGCTCAGCGGCGCAGGCCGTAGCCCTGCGAGAAGGGGAGGGTCAGGGCGAAGGCCGAGCAGGCCTCGGCGGCCGTGGTGGCGACGGTTGTTCGGCGGGCGGGACCGCTAGCCGGCGGGCCGCCGAAGGCGTCGCGCAGGACGATGCGCCCGGGTTCGATGGCCACCCGGCGGTAGACCGCTTCGCCGAACCCGTGATGCACCCCCAAAAAGCCGCCGCCGTCGAAGCCCAGGCAGCGGGCGCCGGGGTCCGCCAGGTTGAACAGGCCCAGGTCGGCGGCCGCCGGCTCGGCGTCGCCGCGGCGCGGCGCGGCGTGGGCCAGGACCGAGCGGTAGGCCCGGCGCAGGGCCGGGTCGGCGGTGTAGGTGAAGGTGCCCGGGTCGGCCAGCCAGTCCACGCCGTCCACCTGCAGCTCGACCGCGAGCTGGTCGTGGTGGGCGTGGGGCCCCTCGCCCTCCATCCCCACGGGGCCGCAGCGCACCGACAGGAACAACCGCGCCGAACGCCAGACGTAGAGGCCGAAGTCCGGGTAGGCGGCGGTGGCCAGTCCCTCGGTCAGGGCCGGGTCGGGCAGGGACAGGACGACCTCGCGCGCCGCCGGCACC
The DNA here is from genome assembly GCA_024236415.1 of Hyphomicrobiales bacterium. Lineage (GTDB taxonomy): Bacteria > Pseudomonadota > Alphaproteobacteria > Rhodospirillales > JACKKN01 > JACKKN01. The sequence continues at coordinate 346,627 of JACKKN010000002.1, read as the reverse complement.
GGGGCCTCCGGCACCTCGACGAACGGCACGGCCGCCGCGGTTTCCGCGCGCGGGAGCTTCAAGTCCCGGCCCCGCAGCAGGCCGACAAGGACGGCCACGTCCAGGCGGTCGGGGGTCGCCGGTTCGCCCAGGGCGTCCACCATGGCCACCAGGCCGGCGTGGTCCAGGTGATCCTCGCACCAGTCGCCGTCACCGTCCCAATGGCCGTCGGGGTGCAGCTTGAACAGGCGGCCGCTGTCGTTGTCGCCCACCTGGGCCACGTGGCCGTCGGGCTTGGTGGCGTCGCGGGAAAAGGCGCCGGCCCGGGCCAGGCGGTCGGCGATGTCGGCGGGCAGGGGGACCAGGCCGGCGGCGGCCGCGCGCCGGCCGTCGTCCAGCCCGGCCAGCAGGGCGACGGCGAACAGGGCCATCTCGGCGGTGAAGCGGTGATAGGGGACCGAGGCCTCGAAGTTGGACCCGTCGGGTTGGAACTGGCGCCGGATCTCGGCCGCCCATTGCCGCGCCGCGAAGGCCAGCCAGCCGTCGGACTCGACGTCCGCCGGCAGGTAGGCGCCGGCGAAGGCCAGGCCGGCCAGGTTGCCCAGGTAGTGGTTGCCCCGGCGCCGCGGCGCGTCCTCCAGGTTGGCCATGATAAAGCGGCCGTGGCCCCGGACGGCCGCCGCCACCTCGGCCAGGAACGGGCCGTCGAAGGTGGTCCCGTGGGTGTGGAACAGGTCCAGGGCCAGCAGGATGTTGGCGACGCGGATGCCCGCCTCCATGGCCACCCGCCAGTTGACCCCGAACCGGGGCGGGTTGGCGGCCAGGAAGTCCAGCACCTGGTCGCGGAATTCGGCGCGGTAGGTTTCGGCGGCGGCGAAGCTGGGCAGGCCCTCGGCCGCGGCGGCGTGGGCAAGGGCCAGCACGGGCAGGTGCTGCAGGCGCGCCAGCTCCCACGGCACCTTGATGTCCACCCCCGGGCGGTGGCCGTAGGGCACGGCGGCGGCGGCCTGCCCCGCGGACCAGTGGTACCCGCTGCGGAAGTCCAGTTGCCAGTCGATGGGGTCGTAGCCGGGCCCGATCAGGCCGCGGATGGCCCGCGCCCGGGCGCGGTTGCCCGGCGACAGGGCGGAAACGGGGTCGGCGGGAGGGTCAGGCGGATAGGCGTGGCCCAGGAAGCCGGCGGCCGCCATCCCCGGCGCCACCCGCACCCAGCCCGAGCCCAGCAGGTCGAAGCGGTGCTCCAGGAACCGGCCGGCCAGGAAGGCGAGGGGTTCGGCCGCCGCCGCCAGGGCCGCGCGCGGCACCGGCGCCGCCAGCCGCGCCAGGGGCTCGGCCACGGCCGGGGCATGGGTGCAGCGGCGCCGGTCGGCGGCGGCGCCGGCCAGGGCCGTCAGCCGCCGCCGGGCGAAGGCCCAGGTGCGCGCCAGGGCCACCCGCGGCGGCAGGCCGAGAACGTATGCGATGCGGTGGTCCAGTCCCATGCCCCGCCCTTGCCGGTGCGCCATGGGGCGGGATGATACCGGCTTCGGCCGCGCGGGGCCATGCCGGTCCGCGGTCGGGCCGCCCTACTTGGGCCCGAACATGAGCCAGAGCAGCACGCCCAGGATCGGCAGCACCAGGATCACCACGATCCACAGCACCTTGGACCCGGTCGAGGCCGAGCTGCCCACGGTCTTGACGATGGCATAGACGTCGGCGATCAGGATCAGCAGGCTGAACAGGCCGGTCACTTCGAAACCCATGGGGAATCACCCTTTCTGAGGTTGAACCGCTTCGCCGGCGATTTAAACCGCCGCGACCGGGGGGGTCAAGGCGCGGCGCCGCCACAGGGACCTTGCCGCCCTTGGGACCTCGCCGCCACTGGGACCTCGCCGCCGGCCCGGGTTCGCGCTATGGTCGGGCCGGACGGCGCGGAGGCGAAGGTGACGGCGGCCGACGAACGGATCACGGTGCTGGTGAACGGGCTGCACGCCAAGAGCGGCGGCGGCGTCACCTACCTGGCCAACCTGGTGCCGCGGCTGGCGGCGCGGCCGGACCTGGACCTGCACCTGCTGGTGGGCGCCGACCACGCCGCCCGTGTGCCGGCTGAAAACCTGACCCTGCACACCCTGGACGGCGCGTCCGGGTTCTGGCGCCTGCTGTGGCGCGAGCAGGCGGCGGTGCCGCGCCTGGCGCGGCGCATCGGCGCCCGGGTCACCTTCTCGCCGGCCAACTTCGGGCCGTTCCTGGCGCCGGGCGGGGTGATCGTCCTGCGCAACGCTTTGCAGGTGGGCATGGTCGAGCGGCGGCCAGGCAAGGTCGCCTACTGGCTGCTGCTGACCCTGGCCACGGGGCTGGCCCTGGCCACCTGCCGCCGCGCCATCGCCGTGTCGGACTACGCCCGCCGCGCCCTGGGCGGCGGCCTGCTGGGCTTCGCCCGCGGCAAGGTCCGGGTGGTGCCGCACGGGGTGGCGGACCTGTTCAGCCCCGGCGACCCGCCGCCGCCGCGCGGCGACTTCGTGCTGGCGGTCTCGGACATCTACGTGCAGAAGAACTTCCCGGCCCTGGTGCGGGCCATCGCGCCCGTGCTGCGCGCCCGGCCGGGGCTGGAGCTGCGCATCGCCGGCCGGGCCCTGGACCCGGGCCACATGGCGGCGCTGCGATCCCTGGTCGCCGCCCGGGGGCTGGCGGACCGGGTGCGCTTCCTGGGCCACGTGGCGCCGGCGGACCTGGTGGACCTGTACCGCACCTGCCGCCTGTTCGTGTTCCCGTCCCTGGTCGAGACCTTCGGCAACCCCCTGGTCGAGGCCATGGCCTGCGGCGCCCCCATCGCCGCCTCGCGCGCCGCCGCCATGCCCGAGGTGCTGGGCGACGCCGCCGCCTTCTTCGACCCCCGCTCGGAGGCCGACATGGGGGCGGTGCTTGAAGCCCTGCTGGACGACGACGCCCGCCGCGCCGACCTGTCGGCCCGGGCCCTGGCGCGGGCGCGGGACTTCTCGTGGGACGCCACCGCCGAGGCCACGGCCCGGGTCATCCGCGAGGCGGCCGGGGCCTTCTAACGGTCCCATTCAACGGAATTTGTGGACTTCCAACCGCGGGTTGCGGTTGGCGCATGGCGGCCATGACTTGCGCTCGGCCCGGCGCTTCCCCATTCTGAATGCAAGGAAGGACCGATTCGTCAGGTAACAACAGAACAAGAAGGGTTTCCTTCAATGAACGACGTCGAAACGCTGCAGGCCAACGCCGCGCGCGCCAGCGGCCTGTTGCGGCTCCTTTCCAATCCCATCCGCTTCAAGGTCCTGTGCCGCCTGTCGGACGGCGAGCACTCGGTCGCCGACCTGGCCCGATCCACCGGGACCAAGCAGTCCTGCCTGTCCCAGCACCTGGCCAAGCTGCGCAAGGCCGGCGTGGTGGCGACCCGGCGCAGCGGCCACCGCATCCTCTATTCCCGTTCCGGCCACGAGGCCGAACGGGTCCTGGACGTGCTGGCGCACTGGCACGGCCCCCTGCCCGGCGGCGCTGACTGACGCCCCCAGGGGCGAGGTTCAGGCCGGGTCCCCGCGGACCCGGGTCGCCAGGCGGATGCCGGCGAACACGAAGGCCAGCCCGGCCAGGTGGTACAGGTGCAGGGTCTCGCCCAGCAGCGCCACCGCCAGCAGGGCCGTGAACACGGGCACCAGGTTCATGAAGAACCCGGCCGTGGTCGGCCCGACCCGGGCCACGGCGCGCATCCAGAACAGGAACGACAGGATCGACGGGAACACGGCCGTGAAGCCGATGGCCGACAGGGTGGCCGCGGTCACCGGCAGGCGGTGGCCCTGGCTCCAGTCCCAGGCCACCAGGGGCAGCAGCCCGACCCAGCCGACGGCGAACACCGCCGACAGGAAGGCCAGGGGGTTGATCCCCGGCGGCAGGAACACCAGCAGCACCGAATAGGTGGCCCAGACCAGCACCGAGCACAGCACCAGCAGGTCGCCCAGGTTGAAGCGCAGGTGGGTGATGGCCGCCGGGTCGCCCTGCAGGATCACCGCGAACACGCCCAGGGTGACGAGGCCGATGCCCCACGCCTGGCCGGCGCGGACCGGGGTGCGGTGGACGATCCAGGCGATCAGGGGGATCACCGCCGGCGTGGCCGTGCCGACCACGGTGGCGTTGATGGCGGTGGTGTGGTTGAGCCCGGCGTACAGGAAGGTGTTGAACCCGGTCACCCCCAGCAGGCCCAGCACCGCCACCAGGCGCCGGTGCGGCGCCAGTCGCCGCGCCGTGTCGCGCAGGTGCGCCAGGCCGAACGGCAGCACCAGCACCAGCGCCAGGGACCAGCGGCAGAAGGCCAGGGTGATGGGCGGCGCCGTGTCGGCCATGAACCGCCCGGCGATGACGTTGCCGGCCCAGAACAGGACCGTCAGCACCAGCAGCAGGTAGGGGTGCGCGGTGCCGCCGTCGCGGGGCGGCGGTTCGGTGGGGGGGCGGTCGCTCACGGCGCGGGTTTCCGGCGGAAAAGCCGCGACTTTACGCGCCGCGCCGCCGGGCCGCAACCGGCTGGCCTTGCCGGCCGTTCGTGGTAGGCTTGATGCGGACCACCCTGCGACAAGGAACGACCCCATGCCCCGATTCCGCGCGTCCCGCCCGACCTCCGGCCTGGTGCTGCTGCTGGCGGCCGGCCTGCTCGCCGCCTGCGCCTACCGCGGCGGCGCCGACAATCCGGCGGTGCTGAAGTTCTCCATCTACAGCTTCCTCAACGGCGACGACATCCGCGGCCAGTGCGCCAACGGGGCGCCGGACCGGGCGCGGTTCGTCTACAACGGCATCTACAAGGAGCAGTTCCGCATCTACGACCTGGACACCGCCGGCGGCCCGCCCACCCTCAAGGTCCAGGTGCGCGGCGAGCCCAACCTGACGCAACTGGCCATCGGCCAGCCCAGCGACCTGTTCACGCCCTGGCGCGGCCAGGTCGAGCGGGTCGGCCTGCGGCCCCAGGACTGGCGCCAGATGCTGGGCGCCATGGGGTCGGCCGGGGTTTTCGACGGTGCGCCCCGGGGGCTGGAGATGCAGGGCGAGAACTTCTTCTGGATCGTCAACGCCTGTGTCGCCGGCCGCTTCCACTTCGCCGCCTACAAGTGGCCGTCGCCGGCCTTCGACCGGGCCCAGGCGTCGTTCGCCAGGCTGCTGTTCGCCTGGGACCCCACGGGGGTGCCCGTCAACCCGCCGCGCAAGGCGGACATGTACGACATCTACGGCGTCCACAGCGGCCCCGAACTGGAGCAGCGGCGCATCAGCTTCGGCCTGCGCGTGGGCGACGACGGCCTGGTCGGGGTCAGCCGGCTGTTCTGACCGGACGTCCTCAGGCGGCGAAGGTGGCGGTGGCGTCCATGGCCAGGGCGCCCTCGGGGTCCAGGGCCCACAGGCGCGCCGAGGCGCCGTCGGCGGCGGGCTCGCCGGCGATGGTGAAGTCCGCCGTGTCGAACAGGGGCCGCCGGGCGCGGAACGAGAAGCCGGTCATGGTCGCCTCGGGCCTCTCGCGCCGGCACAGGTCCATCAGCAGGGTCGCCGTCAGCGGCCCGTGGAACACCAGCCCCGGGTAGCCCTCGACCCCCGTGGCGTAGTCGCGGTCGTAGTGGATGCGGTGGCCGTTGAAGGTGACCGCCGAATAGCGGAACAGCATCACCGGGGTCGGGTGCACGGTGCGCCGCCACACCGCCGTGCCCGGGGCGGGCAGGGCCTTGGGCGCCGGCGGCGGGTTGGCCGGGTCCGGGTCCTCGCGGTAGACGATGTCGTGTTCCTCCGACAGGCAGAAGTCGGCGCCGTCGAACACCTCGTGGCGCACGGTGACGAAGACCAGGGGGCCCGAGGCGCCGTCCTTGGCGTCCACGGTCTTGACCGTGGACACGCGCCGCGCCGCCACGCCCACGCGCAGGGGGGCGGCGAACTCGAACCGCCCGCCGGCGAACATGCGCCGCGGCAGGGGCACCGGCGGCAGGAACCCGCCGCGGGCCGGGTGGCCGTCGCGGCCCAGCCCGGCCATGGCCACGCGCGGCTGGAAGAACAGCCAACTGCCCCCCGGCGGCACCGGGTCGCCGTCCGCCGGCATGGGCTCGTCCCGGTCCAGGGTCGCCGCCAGGCCGGCCAGGGGCGCGGCGGCGATCAGCTCGTGGGTCTCCTCGGTGCTGCCGACCCAGCCGCGCAGGTGGTCGACGTCGAGGGGCGTGGAGGCTTGCGGGGTCATGTCTCGAACTCCTTGCGGATGGCGTCGTTGTGGGCGCCCAGGGCCGGGATCGGGCGCAGTGCGGGCTCGCCGCCGGCGTGGCGCAGGGGCGGCGCCGGCATGTCGACGTCGCCGGTCGGCGAGGCGACCCGCACCCGGCGCAGGGCCGGGTGCTCGGACAGGCCGGCCACCGAGTTGACGAAGCCGTAGGCGATGTCGGCGGTGCGCAGCTTGGCGGCGATCTCGTCGCGGGTGTGGCGGCCGAACACGGCGTCGATCTCGCGCTTCAGGTCGTCGCGGTGGGCGGCGCGCGAGACGCCGCTGCTGAACGGCCCCTCGGTCGCCCATTCCGGATGGCCCAGGACCTGCCCCGCCAGACGCGCCCACTCGCGCTCGTTCTGGATCGAGATCAGAACCGGGTGCCCGTCGCGGGTCTCGAACGCCTCGTAGGGGGCGATGGAGGGGTGGCGCAGGCCGACCCGGGTCGGCGCCCTGCCGCCGTAGTCCTGGTGCAGCAGCGGCACGGCCATCCAGTCGGCCATTGAATCGAACAGCGACACCGACACCCCCGACCCCTTGCCCGTGCGCTCGCGGGCGTACAGCGCCTCCAGGATGCCGGCGTGGGCGTACATGCCGGTGGCGATGTCGCAGGCCGACACGCCGACCCGGGCCGGCGCCTCGGGCCCGCCGGTGATGGAGGCGAGGCCGCTTTCCGCCTGCACCAGCATGTCGTAGGCCTTCATCTCGCGGTACGTGTTGTCCTCGCCGTAGCCCGAGATGTCGCAGGTGACGAGCCGCGGGAACCGGGCCCGCAGGTCGGCCGAGCCGAACCCGGCGCGGGCCGCGGCCCCGGGCGCCAGGTTCTGGATGAACACGTCGGCGCGCGCCAGGATGCGGTACATCAGGTCGCGGTCGGCGGCGTCCTTGATGTCCACGATCAGCGATTCCTTGCCCCGGTTCAGCCACACGAAGTAGCTGGCCTCGCCGTGGACCACGCGGTCGTAGGCGCGGGCGAAGTCGCCCACGGGGCGCTCGATCTTGATCACCCGGGCGCCGGCGTCGGCCAGGCGGCAGGAGCAGAAAGGCGCCGCCACCGCCTGTTCGAGGGTCAGCACCAGGACCCCGTCCAGCGGCCCCTTGTTGCCGGGGGCGTCGCTCATGGCTTGCGCGCCACCAGGCGCACGATCGAGACGTCCTTGCCGGCGTGGCGGCCGCGCGGCCGCGGGAATGTCAGCTCTTCGACCATGTCGATCTCCAGGGCGGCGAAGTCGCCGCGCAGCATGTCGGCGGTGTACATCAGGTCGGCGGTGGGCGGGCCGCCGCTGCCGCGGCCCACCTGGTCGGGATTGAAGGATTCCAGCACCAGCACCCCGCCGGGGCGCAGGGCGGCGACCATGGCGGCGTGGACCCGCCGCCGGTCCCGTTCGGCGAAGTGGATGTACATGGACACCACGGCGTCGAAGGCGGCCACCGGCCAGTCCCAGTGCAGCAGGTCGGCGCGGACCGTGTGCAGGGATACGCCCCGTTCGGCGGCCAGGCGCCGCGCCTTGTCCAGGCCGCGCGACGAGAAGTCGACCGAGGTCACCTCCAGCCCCCGGCCCGCCAGCCAGACGCCGTTGCGCCCCTCGCCGTCGGCCACCGCCAGGGCGGCCATGCCGGGGCGGAACAGGGGGGCCTGGGTTTCCAGGAACTCGTTGGGCTCGGTGCCGAACATGTAGGCGTCGTCGGCGAATTTCTCGTCCCAGAAGCTAGGGTCGCTCATCTCCCGGCCCACCCCCCGGGTCCAGGTAGCCGGGCAGCGACAGGACCAGGGCGACGATCACCACGATCACCGCCATCTCGCCGCCGTCCTCCAGGAACGCCATCACGTGGTGCAGGTACTTGTCGTGCCGGACCATGATGGACAGCATGTCGACGATGCCGCCGAAGAACGCCAGGGCGAAGAACCAGGCGGTCAGGACCAGGCCGGCCGCCCGCTCGCGCCCCGAACTGCGCCAAAGGGACCAGGCCAGGAACCCCAGCAGCGGCACCCCGACCATGGCCCAGGTCGCCAGCTCGCCCAGGTCCTGGCCGCGCAGGCCGCCGATGGCCGGCAGGTCGAGGGTGCGCACCAGGAAGCGGCCGGTCTGCTCGTGGATGCGCAGGGAATCGTCGGCCAGATAGTAGACGAAGATGAAGGTGAAGGCGGCGAAGGTCGGCCGCCGCAGGGTCATCGCCAGGCGGGCGAAGGCCAGGATGATCAGGGCCAGCAGCAGGTACTCGAAGATCTCGGCGTAGCCGTTGTCGGCCGTCAGCGAGAAGGCGCGGTCTTTGAATCCTGCCGCCAGGAAGAGGTTGTCCGGGTCGAAGCGCGTGCCCGCCAGCACGTTGGCCAGGTGCAGGGCGAAGAACAGGGCCGTGCCGCCGGCCGCGACCAGGACGGTCGCCCGCAGCCGCCGATCGGCCCGCACCTGCCGCAGGCAACTGGCGAACAACCCATGCATGAATCGACTGTACTGGAGTCGTCATAAATCTGTCATTTCATTTCACGGCCACCGGCCGGGACCTCCGGTCAATAGGACCGGGGCAGGCCCAGCACGTGTTCGGCCACGTAGCTGAGGATCAGGTTGGTGGAGATGGGCGCCACCTGATAGAGGCGGGTCTCGCGGAACTTGCGCTCGACGTCGTATTCCTCGGCGAAGCCGAACCCGCCGTGGGTCTGCAGGCAGGTGTCGGCGGCCTGCCACGAGGCCTCGGACGCCAGCAGCTTGGCCATGTTGGCCTCGGCGCCGCAGGGCACGCCCGCCTCGAACAGGTGGGCGGCGCGCTTGACCATCAGGTCCGCCGCCTCGGTCTGGGCATAGGCGCGGGCGATGGGGAACTGGATGCCCTGGTTCTGGCCGATGGGGCGGCCGAAGACCTGGCGCTCGGCGGCGTAGGCGCTGGCCTTGTCGATGAACCAGCGGGCGTCGCCGATGCACTCGGCGGCGACCAGGATGCGCTCGGCGTTCATGCCGTCCAGGATGTAGCGGAAGCCCTTGCCCTCCTCGCCGATCAGGGAGTCGGCGGGGATGCGCAGGTCGTCGAAGAACACCTCGGTGGTCGAATGATTGATCATCGCCCGGATCGGGCGGATGGTCAGCCCCTTGCCCTGGGCCTCGCGGATGTCGATCAGGAACACGGACATGCCCTGGTGGCGCTTCTCCACCTGGTCGCGGGGCGTGGTGCGGGCCAGCAGCAGCATCAGGTCGCTGTGGGCGATGCGGCTGGTCCACACCTTTTGGCCGTTGACCACGTATTCGTCGCCGTCGCGCACCGCCGTGGTGCGGATGCGGGTGGTGTCGGTGCCGCTGGTGGGCTCCGTCACGCCGAACGCCTGCAGGCGCAGCTCGCCGCTGGCGATCTTGGGCAGGTAGGTCTGCTTCTGCTCCTCGCTGCCGTGGCGCAGGACCGTGCCCATGATGTACATCTGGGCGTGGCAGGCGCCGCCGTTGCCTCCCGATTTCTGGATCTCCTCCAGGATCGCCGCCGCCGCGCCCACGCCCAGGCCGGCGCCGCCGTATTCCTCGGGGATCAGCACCGACAGGAAGCCGCTGTCGGTCAGGGCCTGGACGAAGGAGGTGGGGTAGGCGCGCTCGGCGTCGAGCTGGCGCCAGTACTCGCCGGGGAAGTCGGCGCAGAGCTTCTGCACGGATTCCCGGATGTCTGCATAGGGATCGTCCTTGCCCAGGTAGTCGTGATTCATGGCAGCCTTCCTCGTCGTGTCCGCGCATCTGGCGTAGCGAATCCCGGGCCGCCGGGCCAGAACATTCGGCGCCTATGAGCTAGATAATTATTTTATAGCAGAACGCCGGACCATTCCCCGGCCTCGACCATACGCCGGACCTCGCCGCGCAGCACCTGGCCGAAGGCCGCCACCGGCGGCGGCGCGGGCCGACCCTGGGCCCCGGCAACGGCCCCGGCCAGGACCACCCGGCGGGTCAGGTCCGGGGCCACGATCGGCGCCGCCGCGAACAGGCCGCCCGTGACCTCGGCGTGGATCGGCGCCAGCGGCAGCACCGTGTAGCCCAACCCGCGCACCACCAGGTCCTTGAGGATGCGCAGGCCGTCGGCCTCCACCGGCACGGTCAGGTCGATGCCCCGCGCCGCCGCCGTCTCGTCCACCAGGGCGCGCAGGCCGTGGCTGGGGCTGGGCAGGATCAGGGGCCGCCGCGCCAGGTCGGCGAAGGGGACGCCGGCGTCCGGCGCCAGGCCGCAGCCGCCGGGCCCGACCAGGAACAGGTTCTCGGTCAACAGGGGCTCGGCCCGCAGGTTGCGGGCCACCCGGGCCGTGTACAGTACCGCCAGGTCCATGCGCCCGCTGAGCAGCCATTCCTGCAGGAATCCGCTGAACCCCACCACCACGCGCAGCGAGATGCGCGGGTGGGCGTCGTGGAACCGGGCCACCAGGGGCCCGGCCAGGATGTCGGCCACGGTGGGCGGCAGGCCGACCACCACGTGGCCGCTCTCGGCCCCGCCCTCGGCGGCCACGTCGACCCGGGCGCGCTCCAGTTGGCGCAGGATCGCCGCCGCCCGGTCCAGCAGCACCTTGCCCGGCGGGGTCAGGGTCACGCCGCGGCCGTGGCGGGTGAACAGGCGGACTCCCAACTCCTCCTCCAGCAGGCGCACCTGCCGGCCCAGGGCCGGCTGGGCGATGCGCAGGCGCTCGGCGGCGCGGCTGAAACTGCCAAGCTCGGCCACGTGCAGGAAGGTGCGCAGTTGGCGGACGTCCATGGCGCCAGTTTATACAATTTCGATATAGCCGGAAGGGGCCACCGCGGGCTTGCCCCGAAGCCGCCACGGCGCGACCCTGAAATGGCCGCCTTTCGGCCCCAGGATGGGCAACGAGGGAAACTGGAGTGGGAGGGAAAAGCCATGACGTTCGGCATGGACCCGGGGCTGCTGGCCGATATCGTCGGCGCGGTGCATTTCCTGTTCGTCCTGTTCGTGGTGCTGGGCCTGGCGGCGGTGCTGGTCGGCTGGGCCGCCGGCTGGGGCTGGACCCGCAACATCTGGTTCCGCCTGGGCCACCTGGCCGCCATCGCCTTCGTGGTGGTGCAGTCCTGGATGGGGCAGATGTGCCCGCTGACCATCTGGGAGAACGACCTGCGCCACCTGGCCCGCCAGGAGGGGGTGGGAACCAGCTTCATCGAGACCTGGCTCAACCGCCTGCTTTACTACCAGGGTCCGACTTGGGTATTTACCACCGTCTACACGGTGTTCGGCGCCCTGGTCCTGGTCACGGTCCTGGCCTATCCGCCGCGCCGGGGCAACTGACGCAACGCAGGCGCGGGAGAAACAACATGGATATCAGGCGCAACGCCGACGTGCTGGCCGAGACCCTGGACTTCAACGGCAAGCGGGTGCTGGACATCGGCTGCGGTGACGGCGCCCTGGTGCGCCTGGCGGCCAAGCGCGGCGCCCGGGCCACCGGCGTCGACGTGAGCCGGGCGCAGCTCGAGCGGGCGCGCACCGCCGGCACGGTCGCCGACGAGGACTACCACGAGGCGGCGGCCCAGGACCTGCCGTTCGAGGACGCCGCCTTCGACATCGTCATCTTCTTCAACAGCCTGCACCACGTGGCCGTGGAGGCCATGGACCTGGCGCTGAAGGAGACGGCGCGGGTGCTGAAGCCGGGCGGGCGCCTGTACGTGTCCGAGCCCCTGGCCGAGGGCTCGCACTTCCAGATCCAGAAGCCGGCCCACGACGAGACCGTGGTCCGCGCCGCCGCCTACGAGGCCCTGGGCCGCGCCGATGCCCTGGGATTCCAGGCCGACGCCGAGTTCCGCCACATCAACCCCATCCGCTATGCCAACTTCGAGCGGTTCCGCGACCGCATGCAGGCCATCAACCCCCACATCGCCGACACCATGGAGGTGCTGGAGCCCAAGCTGCGGCGCCTGTTCGAGGACCTGGGCACGGTCGGCGAGGACGGGGTCGAGTTCGAGCAGCCCATGCGCGTCAACCTGTACACCCGGAAGACCGTGTGACGCGCCTGCGCCCGGTCCGCGCCGGCGACCTGGCCACGGTCCTGGCCCTGAACGAGGCCGAGGTGCCGCACCTGGGCCGGGTCGACCTGGCGGCCATGGCCCGCTTCGCCGACACCGCCGACTACTTCAAGGTGGCCGAGGACGGCGGCGCCATCGCCGGCTTCCTCATCGCCCTGACCCCCGGGGCCGACTATGCCAGCCCCAACTTCCTGTGGTTCCGCGACCGTTACGCCCAATTCGTCTACTGCGACCGCATCCTGGTGGCGCCGGCGGCCAAGGGCCGCGGCCTGGGCCGCGCCCTGTACGGGGACCTGGCGGCCTTCGCCGCCGGCCGGGCGCCGCGCATCACCTGCGAGGTCAACCTGCGCCCGCCCAATCCCGAGTCCCTGGCCTTCCACGCCCGCCTGGGGTTCCGCGAGGTGGGCCGGCAGCAGACCGAGGGCGGCGCCAAGGAGGTGGCGCTGATGGCCTGGGACCACGGCGCGCCATGACCGGCCCCGCCGCCCCGCCCGCGGCCTTCGCCGACCTGGGCCGGGCCGGCCGCAGCCGGTGGTGGGTGTGGCTGCTGGGGGTGGCGGTGCTGGCGGTGCTGGTGGTGGGCATGCAGGCGCTGCTGCTGGCGGTGCAGGGGGTGTGGGCCGGGCTCCTGGGCGTGGACCCGGATTCCCTGGCCCGGGGCGACCTGGACCTGGGCCGGCAACCGGTGGTGGACATGGCGCTGACCCTGGCCTCGGTGGGGACCCTGGCGCCGGCCGTCTACGCCGTGGTGCGCTGGGTCCACGGCCGGACCTGGCGCACGGTGGTGACGGCGCGGCCGCGGTTCCGCTGGCGCCTGTTCGCGGCCGGTTTCGCGGTGGTGGCAGCGGTCATGGCGGCGTCCGTGGCCGTGAACCTGGCGCTCGGCCTGTCGGACATCCGCTGGGCCTTCGACCGCGACCGGTTCTTCGCCTTCCTGCCGGTCTGCCTGCTGCTGACCCCCTTGCAGGTGCTGGGCGAGGAGGTCCTGTTCCGCGGCTACCTGCTGCAACTGGTGGGGCGGTTCACGGGCCGGGCGGCGGTGCGCCTGCTGGTGCCGGCGGCGGCCTTCTTCGCCGTCCACCTGGGCAACCCCGAGGTCGAGGCCTGGGGCGGCTGGGCGGTGGCCCAGTATGCCCTGGTGGCCCTGTACCTGGGCTGGGTCACCCTGCGCAGCGACGGGCTGGAGGCGTCCACCGGCCTGCACCTGGGCATCAACCTGGCCCTGTCCCTGGTGATCGGCAGCCCCGGCGACTCCCTGGACGGGGCCCCGGTCCTGGTGGCCCAGACCTACAGCCCGGTCACTGACCTGGCGTCGCTGGTGGCGCTGTGCGCCGTCCACTACGCGGCCGTGGTCCGGCTGGTGGGGCCCAACCCCAACCCCAACCTTGGGGCGAATACCGGCCGAGTATGATCTTGAATAACATCTGCTTCCGAAGCATAGTTTTGAAGTTCAATGATCTTAGTATTTTGAGCGAAAACTACTCGTGCTTTTCCTTACGCGCTATCCGACTATTTCTTCCATCGCGATTGTCGTATTTATTGTCGCGGCCCTGTCTGGCGGCATGCTTTATCACCTGCAGAGGTCCGAGAACCTGGTGCTGCAGATGCTGCGCGACCACGTGCGCGACCTGGCGGCGGTCACGGCCAACGCCGTCGACGGGGACCTGCACAAGCGGGTAATCGCCAAGGCGACCAAGGAGTCGCCCGAATACCGGCAGGCGGTGGCCCCCCTGGTGGACCTCCACAACCTGCTGCCGAACGTCTACTACATGTACACCATGGTGGCGGTCGACGGCCGCACGTTCTATGTCCTGGACACCACGGACCAGCCGGGGCTGAAGACGGCGAACGACCTGGAGCCCACGGGCATGCTGGAGGAGTTCGAGTTCGACCCGTCGGACCGGTGGGTCGACGTCATCTATGCCGGCAAGGTCTACGTCAACGAGAACTTCGAAACCGACGACTACGGCACCTTCCTGTCGGGACATGCCCCGTTCTATGCCGGCGACGGGTCCATCGCCGGGTTTTCCGGGGTCGATTTCAACGTCCGCGACTTCATCCAGCGGCTGGCCCAATTCCGGCGCGCCTACCTGACCATCTATTTCTTCGGCATCGGCCTTGCCGTCGCCCTGGGTTTCTTCATTTACGGGTTCTTCAAGACGATCGCCGCCAAGGCCGAGGCCATGGAGGCGGCGTCGCTGACCGATCCGCTGACCGGCGCCAGCAACCGGCGCGCCTTCGAGCAGCGGGTACGCATCGACTTCAAGCGGTTCAAGCGCAACGGCATCGCCTCGGCGGTGGCGCTGATCGACGCCGACAGGTTCAAGTCGATGAACGACAGCCATGGCCACGACGGCGGCGACGAGGTCCTCAAGGCCCTGGTTTCCAAGGTGACGGAGATGCTGCGCGAATCCGATTCCTTCGCCCGCTGGGGCGGCGAGGAATTCACGATCCTGTTCGCCGACACGGACCTGGACGCGGCCTGGGCCAAGGCCGACCACGTGCGCGAGGCCCTGTCCCGCCTGGCGGTGCCGCTGCCCGGCGGCGAGACCGTCAATTTCACGGTCAGCATCGGCGTGTCGGCGTTCGAGGCCGCGGACGAGAGTCCCGACGCGGTCCTGGCCAGGGCCGACGACGCCCTCTACCTGGCCAAGGAAGGCGGCCGCAACCAGGTCCAGACGAAGTCCACGGTCTAGGGTACGGTCTGGGCCACGGTCTGGGCCACCGCCGCGGCCAGGCGGCGGATGTCGGCGTTCTCCAGCACGGTCAGGTCGCAACCGTCGAAGCCGGCGGCGACCATGGCCGCCGCCAGGTCCGCGGAGGTGAGGCCCAGGTTCGGCCACACCCGCGACAGGGCCGGGTACAGCGGCCGCGCCAGGCGGTAGAACAGGTTCGGCTCGGCCCGCGGGGTGACGGGGTAGATGTAGCCCGGGCGGAAGATGTGCGTGCGGAAGGGCCGCGCCGTCAGGTCGTTTTCGGCCACGCCCTTGGCCTGGGCGAACAGGACCTTGCTCCTGCCGCTGGGGTCGGCGCCCTGGCCGCTGAGGAAGCAGAAGGCGGCGCCGGGGCTGCCGTGCTCGAGGGCCCCGGCGAAGGCGCGGGTGACGTCGATGGTGATGCGGCGGAACTGGGCCGTGTCCACCTGGCCGGTATAGACCCCCAGGCAGAAGAAGCAGATGTCCTGGCCGGCGAAGTGCGCGGCGATGGCCGAGAAGTCGGTGAAGTCGCCGTGTACCACCTCGGTCAGCCGCGGGTGGGCGCGGCCCGAGGGGCGGCGCAGGATGCTGGTCACCGCGGCCACGTCGTCGCGGGCCAGGCAGGCGTCCAGCACCAGGCCGCCGATCATGCCGGTGGCGCCCGTGAGGATGACGTTCTTGGATGCCATGGATGCCATGGCGCTCAGCCCCACAGGTCCGCCGGCGGCGGGTGGATGGTGCCGTTGTCGATCACCAGCCCCGGCGCGCGGTCGCGGGACAGGAACACGGGCCCGTCCAGGTCCACCACCGCGGCGTCCGCCGCCAGCAGCAGCGCCGGCGCCATGGCCAGCGACGTGCCCACCATGCAGCCGACCATGACGGCCAGCCCGGCGGCGCGGGCGGCGGCGGCCAGGTCCAGGGCCGCCGTCAGGCCGCCGGTCTTGTCCAGCTTGACGTTGACCATGCCGTAGCGGCCGGCCAGGCGGTCCAGGTCCGCGACCCCGTGGCCGGACTCGTCGGCGCACAGCACCACCGGGCCGGCGTAGCCGTCCAGGTCGCCGTCGGCGCCGGCCGGCAGGGGCTGCTCGATCATCTCCACCCCCAGGTCCGCCAGGGGCCCGGCCACCGACCGCAGCAGGTCCAGGTCCCAGGCCTCGTTGGCGTCCACCACCAGGCGCGCGCCGGGGGCGCCGGCGCGCACGGCGGCCAGGCGCTCGACCACCGCCGCGCCGTCCACCTTGACCTTCAGCAGCGGCCGCGCCGCCAGCTCGGCGGCGCGGGCGCCCATGGCCGCCGGGGTGTCGACGCCGATGGTCTCGGCGGTGGTCACGGGGCCGGGGGCGGGCAGGCCGGCCAGGTCCCAGGCGCGGCGGCCGGCCGCCTTGGCCTCCAGGTCCCACAGCGCGCAGTCCAGCGCGTTGCGCGCCGCCCCGGCGGGCATGGCGGCGCGCAGGGCGTCCCGGTCCAGCCCGCCGGCCACGGCGCCGGCCATGGCCTCGATGTCGGCCAGGACCTGGGCCACGGTCTCGCCATAGCGGGCGTAGGGCACGCATTCGCCGCGGCCGCGGCGGGGCCCGTCGGCGACCTCGGCCACCACCACCTGGGCCTCGGTCTTGGTGCCGCGCGAGATGGCGAAGGGCCGCGCCAGGGGCCAGGTCTCGGCGCGGGCGAACAGGCGCCGGGTCATGGCAGCCGGTCGACGATGGCGCCCACCCCGGTGGCCAGGGGGTCGACGCAGGGCAGGCCCAGCTCGTCCGCCAGCCGGGCCAGGTAGTCGCCGGCCGCCGCCCGCTCCAGGGCCCGGGTGTTGACCGCCACCCCCACCACCCGGGCCGCCGGGTTGACCATGCGGGCGGCGTACTCGTGGGCCTCGATGCATTCGGCAATGGCCGGCAGGGCCCGGTGCGGCAGGCCGCGCATGTGGGTGCGGGTGGGCTCGTGGCACAGGACCATGGCGTCGGGCTGGGCGCCGTGCACCAGGCCCAGGGTGACCCCGGCGAAGGACGGGTGGAACAGCGACGCCTGGCCCTCGATCACGTCCCAGTGGTCGGGGTCGTTGTCGGGCGCCAGCCACTCGATGGCGCCGGAGATGAAGTCGGACACCACGGCGTCCACCGAGATGCCCTCGCCGGCGATGAAGATGCCGGTCTGGCCGGTGGCGCGGAAGGTCGCCTTCATGCCCCGCGCCCGCATCTCGCGCTCCATGGCCAGGGCGGTGTACATCTTGCCCACGGAACAGTCCGTGCCCACGGCCAGCAGGCGCTTGCCGGCACGTTTTGCACCGGTGCCGACGCCGAAGGCGCGTTGCGGATGACGGGCGTCGAACAGCAGGCGGGCGCAGGATTCGGCGGCGTCGGCCAGGCGCGGGATGTCGACCAGGCGCTGGTGCAGGCCGTTGGCCACGTCCAGGCCCGCCTCCACCGCCGCCACCAGGGTGTCGACCCAGGTGTCGGGCAGGGCGCCGCCGGCCACGGCCACGCCTACCACCAGGGTGCCGGCGCCCCGGGCCGCGGCCTCGTCGATGGACACCTCGGGCAGGTCCAGGCGGGCCTGGCAGCCGGGCAGGCTCAGCTTGCCCAGGCACCAGTCGCGGCGCCAGTCCAGGATGCCGTGGGCGGTCTTGGCCGCCAGGTCGTCCCGGGCGTCGCCGACGAACAGCAGATAGGGTCTGCGCAGACTCATGGCCGAACTCTCCCCTAGCCAGGCCGGGCCGGGCCGGCTCCCCGGCCCGGGTTCCGGCCCCCATTTTCCGACCGATTCCCGGTCGCCCCATCCCGTCGCCATTATCCCACGGCGCCGGGGCTTGGCAACGGCCAATGGGCGGCGGCCGTTGGGGCCAGATTTGACTGTTTTTGCCGCCTTTTGACGTAACCCCGTGAAATCGCGTGAAAGTTTTGTGACAGTTTTATGACAGTTGTTGTACACTGCCCAGCCAGGGGGTACTTTGGCGCCGGCCGTCACACGGCCGTGCCTGGGTTTTGGGGATCAAGGGGACATGGGTGAGACCGTTGCCGACTCGGCCAACGTCGAAATCGAGCTGAAATTCGACCTGGAGCCCCAGCACGCGCGGCGTCTGGGCGCGGCGCCGTGGCTGAAGGCGATCCAGCAGGGGCCGACGCGGACCCGGAAGCTGCACGCCTGCTACTTCGACACGCCGGACCTGGAGCTGAAGGGCCGGGGCATCTCCCTGCGCGTGCGCAAGGAGGGGCGCGGCTATGTGCAGTGCGTCAAGGTGCGCGGCTCGGACCTGGAGACCTCGGTGACCCGGCGCGAGTGGGAGGTGGCGGTGCCGACCCGCGCCGTCGATCCCGAGGCCATCCGCAACGACCCCGAGCTGAACGCCCTGATCCCCGCCGCCACGGTGGACCGCCTGCAGCTTGTGTTCGAGACCGACATGCGGCGCACCTCGCGCCGCCTGGTGACCGAGGACGGCAGCGAGGTGGCCGCCGACCTGGACTCGGGCGAGATCCGCACCCGCGAGCGCGTGCGCCCGGTCTACGAGCTGGAGCTGGAGCTGAAATCCGGCCGCCTCGAGTCCCTGTTCGACCTGGCCCGCCGCGTCGCCGACACGGCGCCCGTGCGCCTGAACACCTCGTCCAAGGCGGCGCGGGGGTTCGAGCTGCTGAACGGGGCCCGGGTCTGGTGGCAGAAGGCGGACAAGGTGACCCTCGACCCCGCCGCCACCGGCGAGGACGCCCTGGCGGCCACGGTGTCGCGCGCGGTCGAGCACATCATGGCCAACGAGGCCTGCGTCCTGGCCCGCATGCACGTCGAGGGGGTGCACCAGATGCGGGTCGCCTGCCGCCGCCTGCGCTCGGCCCTGAACGTGTACAAGGACCTGCTGCCGGCCCCGGACTACGCGCGCATCAACGACATGATGCGGCAGGTCATCTCGGGCTTGGGCCCGGCCCGGGACTGGGACGTGTTCGTGGACGAGACCCTCAAGCCGGTGACCGACTACCTGGCCGACGACGAGGCGATGCAGGTGCTGCGCGCCGAGGCCGAGAAGCAGCGCGACGCCGCCTATGTCCAGGCCGCGGCCATGATCCGTTCCAAGGCCTACGGCGCCACCCTGATCGAGCTGGTGGCCTGGCTGCACGCCCGCGGCTGGCGGCGCCAGGACCTGACCGAGGACTCGGCGCTGCTGTTCAGCCCCGCCACCCGGTTCGCCGAGATCATGCTGGCCAAGCGGTACCGCAAGCTGACCAAGGCCGGCAAGCACATCAAGAAAATGACCACCGAGGAGCGCCACCAGTTCCGCATCACCATCAAGAAGATGCGATATGCGGCCGAGCTGTTCGCCTCGCTCTATCCGGCCAAGCGGACCAAGGACTTCCTGGCCGGGCTGTCGGCCCTGCAGGACAGCCTGGGCCTGCTGAACGACATCGCCGTGTCGCGCGGCCTGCTGCGCGGCCTGGCCGCGGCGGCGCCGCCGGACCGGCGCCAGGAAGCGGCCTTCGCCGCCGGCCTGGTGGTGGGCTGGCACACCAAGGTGCTGGCGGTGCACGAGAACGACCTGTTCGACCTGTGGGACACCTTCGCCGGGCACGAGCCGTTCTGGACCTGAGCACGGCCTGCCGCGACCGGTCCGCCATTGCCGTCTTGGCGCCATCACCGGGCCGCAGATCACCGTCGCCGCCATCGACCCTGTGGTCCGGCCCCCGACCGGCCCGACCCGACCTGCCCTGCGAGGAGATGATTTCATGACCGTGACCCGCACCGCCGAGCACCGCTGCTTCGGCGGCACCCTGACCTATGCCGAACACGCCGCCGAGGCCACCGGCACCACCATGCGCTTCACCGTCTTTACCCCTCCGGCGGCGGCGGCCGGGCCGGTGCCGGTGCTGACCTGGCTGTCGGGGCTGACCTGCACGGCCGAGAACTTCACCACCAAGGCCGGCGCCTACGGCCCGGCCGCCGAGATGGGGGTGATGGTGGTGGCGCCGGACACCAGCCCGCGCGGCGACGGCGTGCCCGACGACGACGCCTACGACCTGGGCCAGGGCGCCGGCTTCTATGTGGACGCGACCCAGGCCCCCTGGGCCGGACCGTTCACCATGGAGACCTACGTCACCCGCGACCTGCAGCGCGCCGTGTTCGCCGAGTTCCCCGGCGACCCGGCCCGCCAGGGCGTCTTCGGCCATTCCATGGGCGGCCACGGGGCCCTGACCCTGTGGCAGAAGCGGCCGGACCTGTTCACCTCGGCCTCGGCCTTCGCCCCCATCGTCGCGCCGGCCCAGGTGCCCTGGGGCCGCAAGGCCTTCGCCGCCTACCTGGGCGACGACCCGGCGGTGTGGAACCGCCACGACGCCTGCGCCCTGATGGCGGCGGCGGCGGGCGGGCCCGCGCGCCCGGCGATCCTGGTCGACCAGGGCCTGGGCGACGGGTTCCTGGACGAGCAGCTCCGCCCCGAGCTGTTCGAGGCCGCCTGCGCCGCCGCCGGCCAGGCCCTGTCCCTGCGCCGCCACGACGGCTACGACCACAGCTACTTCTTCATGGCCACCTTCATGGCCGACCACATCCGCCACCACGCGGCGATCCTGGCCGGCTGACGGGGCCGGCGGCAGCGAGCGAGGGCCGAGGCCGGAGGCGGCCCAGGCGGAAAAGGCCCCTGCGCGGAACAGGCCGAGGCGGGAGGAACCGACACCGGGGCAGGGGAGCGGCGCCGTGGAAAATATAATTGCAATTGCGACGCATTCGCAAATATAATGGCGCCACGCGCCGGTTCGGCCCTTCGCGACACGCACGGGGACGCCGCCGACCCGACGCCCCCGGTCCCTCCCGGAACGCGGCCCCGCCGCGGGCCCGTGCGGGGCCGGACCGGCGCGACTATTCCTGCCAGCGGAGACCCGCCCATGCGCAACACCCGGTCCGCCTCGGCCGACGCCTTCGCCGGCCCGCCCGCGGACAGCCTTCGCCCCCACGTCCCGACCGCGACCCCGCAGGCCCCGTCACCGGACCTTGGTGCAATTCCTGCCAGGCAAGGTTACCTGACCCGGCGCGCCGCGACGGCGCGGGCGGCGTGGTTCGACGCCGTGGCCCACGACTTCCGCCACCGCCACCCCGACGGCCTCGGCGTCGACCTGTCCCGGGCGGTGGCGGGTGATCTAAGCTGGCCAGGCTGGATCGACGCCCTGGGCTGGCGTGACCGGCAGCCGGCCCTGTTCCGGGCCGAGGGGGTGATGATGCGGCTGGCGCCGGACGCGGCCGAGGCGGTGGTGGCCGCCCTTTGCCGCGGCGCCCAGCGTCGCCGTGCCCACCTGGACCTGGCCCTGGACTACGCCAGCCCCCTGATGGCGCGCCGCCGCCGCCGCCCCGGCGACGGCCCGGGATGGGCCCTGGGGCGGCCCGGCGACCTGGCCCGCATCGACACCCGCCTGCGCTGCGCCGCCCTGCACGACGTCATGGCCCGGTCGGGCCCCGGCCCGGCCCTGGTCAACCTGGTGCACCGGGCGCTGACCCGCGGCCGCATGTTCCACGCCTGCGCGCATTTTAAGCGCGTGCCCTGGATGGATGATTGCCTTCGCTGAAAAAATCTTGTTAGAATCAGTGCAGAAGCCACAAATCCTCAGAAGGGGAACCAACATGGACGTCTCCAGCCTGGCCGCCGCCGCGGTCACCCTGAACCAGGGACAGGCCGCCACCGAGCTTTCCGTCGAAGTCCTGAAACAGCGCGCCCAGGCCGAGGCCGCCGTCGCCGACCTGATCGGCCAGTCCACCGACAACCTGGCCCAGGCCAACAAGTCCAACCGCGTGCTGGACATCGAGGCCTGAGGCAACAGACCGCTTCAACTTCCTGAAATTACGTCTTTTTCGACCCCGGGTCGGGTCGCGGCGGGCGCCGCAGGATGCGCACCAGGCCGAGCAGGCCGACCACCGCCACGGTGCCGGCGGCGGTCCCCAGCAGGCGCCAGTGCAGCCCCGGCAGCGTGCCCGGGAACCAGGCCCACAGGTCGGCCAGGGCCTGGCCCCAGCCGCCGCCGTCGGCGCAGGCATCGGACCCGCAGGAACCCACCGCCGCGCCCAGGCCCTCGAACAGCAGCGGGAAGGCCCAGGCCGCCGCCGTGGCCAGGAAGGCCAGCAGGAACACCCACCAGGCGACGTGATGGCCCTTGCGCGCGCGGGCCTCGCCGGCATCCAGCCACAGGCCCGGGCGCGGTGACCGGTCGAACGGCTCGCCGCCGATCACCCAGTCCATGAGCCGCTCGCCCAGCCCGTCGGGCTTGGGGTTGAGGTAGCTGATGTGCGCCAGCAGGAACCACCAGCTGGCGGCATAGGGCAGGTTGACCGGCGGCGCCGGGCCGGCGAAGAAGTCGAGCGACCCGGCCACCGCGTCCATGGGGTCGTGCACGTTGATCCACTCGAACCCGCCCCCGGCCGGGGTCGGCGGGTGGGCGTTGATGGGCACGATCGCCGGCCACAGGGTGGCGAACTTGTCCAGCGGCGAGCCGTAGGTGAGGAAGCCGCGCAGCTTCTCGAACAGGCGGTCGCGGTCGATCACCACCCCGTCCCCGGCCCAGGCCGGGCGCAGGGGCATCATGCGCCGCGCGGTGTCGGCGGACGGGTCGACCGTGGCGATGCCGCGGGCCTGGCATTCGTTCAGGGTCTCCTCGTCCAGGTAGTTGGGCAGGGTCTCGGCCAGCTCGTTGAGGCCGTTGTGGGCGACCACCGTGCCCAGGCTGTGGGCCGCCACGTACCAGCGGTCGTAGTCGGCCAGGGCCATGGCCGCCAGCGCCCGCACCATGCGCTTGCGGATCGCCACCCGCGGCCGCTCGACCATGCCGTCCACCGACGGCGAGGCGTCGTAGCGCCGCGCCTGGTACAGCTTCACGTCGCCCACGTAGCGCACCAGGATGGACGACGACGGGCCGGCCAGGTTGACCCGCCGGGCCAGGAAGCGCAGCGCCTCCCAGGTCACCCCCAGCAGCAGGAAGAAGCAGGCCACGGCGAACAGGTAGGCCCGGTCGCGCAGGGTCGGCTTGGGCGGGCGGCCGCGCGCGGCGTTGCCGGGCTGGCCGATGCGGGTGGCGCCGGCCAGGCTGCTGACCCGGGCCGGGTAGTGCTGCGCCGCCCATTGCGACAGGCCCCAGTACCAGAACTGCAGGTACCAGCGCAGGGTGGCGAAGAAGCCGTGGCGCTCGGGCGCCTCGTCCAGGTCGGCCCACCAGACCTCGTGGAAGCCGATGGTGTGGGTCAGGCGCGGGCGGGCGAGGTCGTCGTCGTACAGGTCGACGCTGACCGTGGGCCGGCGGCCGCCGCGCCAGATCTCGTTCTCGGCCAGGAATTCGCCGTCGGGGCCCGAGTCGGCGCGCACGCGCACCCGCTGCTGCCCCGCGTCGTGGTCGCCGATGCGCGCGCGCAGGGCCGTGACCATGGCCCGCACCTCGGCATCCAGGTGCTGGTGCCGCCGGTGCTCGCCCACCCCGTGGACCAGCAGGACGCCGATGCGCGCCGCCGTGCCGCCGCCGTTCGCCATGGCGCAAGTATATCCTGGACAGCGATCAATGTCTTGGGTTCCTCGCGCCATGGGGGTGGCGGCCGCGTCGTGGTTGACAGGGCCCGGCGCCGGGGCCATCCATGGGGGCGACGACCGCAACGGCGCGGAGGGCTTGGCCATGGCGGACCCCGCCGACCGGACTACCGACCCGTCCCACGACGCCATCGTCGTCCTGGGGGCCGCGGTGCTGGCCGACGGCCGGCCCAGCCAGGCCCTGGCGCGGCGGGTGCGCGGCGGCGCCGCCCACTTCCACGCCGGCGCGGCGCCGTGGCTGGTGCTCAGCGGCGGCGCCGTCGGCCACGCCACGCCCGAGGCGGTGGTGATGGCCGACCTGGCCCGCGGCCTGGGCGTGCCGGCGGCGGCCCTGGTGCTGGAGGACCGCTCGCGCAACACCTACGAGAACGCCCTGAACACCCGCGCCATCGCCGCCGCGCGGGGCTGGCGGCGGCTGCTGGTGGTGACGGATTCCTTCCACCTGCCGCGGGCGCTGTACATTTTCCGCAAGATCGGGATGGAGGCCCAGGGCCGGGCCGTGGCCGGGCGCGGCGGCGAGGGCCGCGGGCCCTGGCTGGCCGCGGCCCTGCGCGAGGGGCCGGCCTTCGTCAAGTCGGCGGTGCTGTTCCGCCTGCGGCCGACCCCGCCGCTGTAGGGGCGATCAGGCCGCCTTGCGCGGCTCGTCCTCGCCCGCGGACTCCTGCCTGCCGCCCGGGATGAGCGTCAGGTGGCCGGCCTCGAACAGGTGCAGCTGGTGCAGGAAGCCGTGCACGCTGAGCGGCCGGTGGGCCTCGGCGTGGTCGGGCGGCACCAGCATCAGCGAGCCCATGGCCCCGACCAGGCAGGCGAACCCGCAGATGGAGAAGGCCAGCGGGAAGTTGCCCATGTCGCCCAGGACCCCGCCCAGGATCGGGAAGGCGATGCCGCCGACGCCGTAGGACAGGAACACCCAGGGGTAGTTGCGGCCGACGGCGCCGTTGCCGAACTCGTCGGCGGTCAGGGCCGGGAACAGGGCGAAGTTGCCGCCGAAGTTGAAGCCGATCAGGGCCGCGCCCAGGTACAGAAGGTACTCGTTGCCGGCCATGAAGGTGAAGGCGAACAGGATCGCCCCCTGGGTCGCCGCCATGGTCACCACCGACCACTTGCGGCCCAGGGAATCGCTGAGCGTGCCCCAAACGATGCGGCCGATGCCGTTGGCCAGGCTGAAGAACACGGCCATGGCCGTGCCGGCGATGGCGCTGGCCTCCAGCGGCCCGTACCCGGCGGCCTGCAGGGCCTCCATGGGATAGAGCTTCATCAGGCCGATGGACATCAGCCCGGCGCCGGCACTGACGGCAAAGGTCAGGAAGATCAGGTAGAACTGCGGCGTGCGCAGCATCTCGCCGGCGGTGAAGTCCTCGCCGCCCGAACCGGCGGTCTGGCGCGGCGGCACGAATCCGGCCGGCAGCCAGCCCGCGGGCGGCATGCGCATCCACAGGCTGCCCACCAGGACCAGGGCGGCGAAGGCGACGCCGTACACCACCAGGGTCTGGCCCAGGCCGATCACGTTCAGCAGGTCGCCCCAGGTGCCGGCGATCTTGACCCAGCCCATGGCGCCGAAGCCGAAGCCGGCCACGGCCAGGCCGGTGATCATGCCCTTGTGGTCGGGGAACCAGCGCATGCCGACGGCGATGGGCACCACGTAGCCGAGCCCGATGCCAATGCCGCCGATCAGGCCGACGCCCAGGCACACGGTCCAGAAGTCGGTGGCCCCGACCAGGCCGGTCAGGATGTAGCCGCCGCCTAGGGTCAGGCCGCCCAGGATCGACAGCCGCTGCGGGCCCCAGCTCTCCAGCTTGCGCCCGGCGAAGACCATCGTTACCGCGAAGGCGATCAGCCCCACGGCGAACACCACCTGCGTTTCCAGGCGGGTCCAGCCGGCGGCCTTCAGGGCCGGGGTGAACACCGACCAGGCGTAGATGGCGCCCAGGCAGAGTTGGATCAGCACCGCGCCGAATACGACCGGCCAGCGGCGTGCGCGAGTCATGGCGGACATGGTTGCCTCCGTTGGGAATGGGCCCCGGGAATGAGCCTGTAGAGCGGCCCGAACCTCCGGCGCCCCGGTGGGCGTGGATTTTGCAGTGCACAATTATACGATATATTTGAATTCGCTTCTGTTTCGAGCGGCGGAAAGTCCGTCATTGCTGCTATGCAATATGGGTATGGGCGTGGCCCCGGCCCGGCGCCCGAAGCGGCCCCCGATGCCTTGGATTTTCGGCAATTTCGTTTCAAGTTCGAAACACAAACGGGATGTATTTGAAATAAATGCGAAATGCCGCTTTGGTCTCCTATTGGGCGAGGATGCTCCGTCCTCCGGGCGGAGTGGGAAAATCATAAAACAGGATCATTCACCATGTTTCCCATCACGGTACTCGCCCTGTTCATCACCCTTGGCGTGACCCAGACGGACGGCAAGGACCCGCAGTTGGCCGTGGCCACCCCGCAGATGCAGGTGGCCTCGGCCCAGACCCATTCGGGGGTCAGCGACGCCGAAGTCGCGGAATGGCAGGTGTTCCAGGTCCTCGACGACCGCATGGACCGCTGCATGCGCCGCCACCTGCGCCCCGGCGAGATGGCCGACCTGGCCAAGGGTCGCCCGATCCATGTGACCCTGCGCAACAAGGCGCGCGACGCCTTCCGCGACTGCAGGCGGGTGGTGCCCCACCACTGGGCCACGGCGGTCAACGAGCGGCTGGACTGACCGCCCCCGGCCCGTGCTATGGATGGGCCGTGACCGCGGGGTCACGGCCGATCGGAGACACGGGTCGCGGACATGGCGGAGCTTCCCCCTGATGGACTTCCCCTACATGGGCTGAAAGTCCTCGATGCGGCGACCTTCATCGCCGCCCCCTATGCGGCCTCGATCCTGGCCGAGTTCGGCGCCCAGGTGGTGAAGGTGGAGCGGCCGGGCACCGGCGACCCCCTGCGCCGTTTCGGCACCCCCACGGAACGCCCCGAGACCACCCTGGCCTGGCTCAGCGAGGCCCGCAACAAGCGATCCCTGACCCTGGACCTGAAGACCGAGGCCGGCCGCGACCTGTTCCGGCGCCTGGCCGCCGGGGCCGACGTGCTGTGCGAGAACTTCCGCGCCGGCACCCTGGAGAAGTGGGGCCTGGGGCCCGACGGGCTGCGCGCCCTGAACCCGGGGCTGGTGGTGCTGCGGGTCACCGGCTATGGCCAGACCGGGCCCTACCGCGACCGGCCCGGCTTCGCCCGCATCGCCCATGCCGTGGGCGGCCTGACCCACCTGGCCGGCATGCCCGGCGAAACCCCGGTGACCCCTGGCTCGACCTCGCTGGGCGACTACATGACCGGGCTGTACGGCGCGGTCGGGGTGCTGGTGGCCCTGCGCCAGCGCGACCGCACGGGGCGCGGCCAGGTGATCGACATCGGGCTCTATGAATCCGTGTTCCGGGTGCTGGACGAGATCGCCCCCGTGTTCGCCCGCACTGGCACCGTGCGCGGGCCCGAGGGGGCGGGCACGGTCAACGCCTGCCCGCACGGCCACTTCCCCACCCGCGACGGCAAGTGGGTGGCCATCGCCTGCACCACCGACAAGATGTTCGCGCGCCTGACCGGGGCCATGGCGCGGCCGGACCTGGCCGCGGCCTTCGGCGTCCAGGCCCGGCGCCTGGCGGCGCGGCAGACCGTGGACCGGCTGGTGGCGCAGTGGACCGGGTCGCTGGACCGCGACGACCTGCTGGCCCGCTGCGTCGCCCACCAGGTTCCCATGGGCCCCATCAACGACATCGCCGACATCTTCGCCGATCCCCAGTTCGCGGCGCGCGAGAACCTGGTGACCCTCGAGGTGCCCGGCCTGGGCCCGATCACCGTGCCGGCGGTGCTGCCGCGCCTGTCGGAGACCCCGGGCCGCATCGACCACCTGGGCCCCGAACTGGGCGCCGACACCGACGCGGTGCTGCGCGAGTGGCTGGGCCTGGACGACGGCGAGGTCGCGGCCCTTCGCGCCGCCGGCGCCATCTGATACCCTGACGGCCATGGACAACGAAGCCCTGATCGCCGACCTGGTGGCCTGGGTGGCCGACGCGCCCCGCCCCTACGACGAGGTCATGGCCGCCTGGCGTACCTCGTGCCCGCGCCTGACCATCTGGGAGGACGCCGTGGACCACGGCCTGGTGCACCGCCACGCCGGCGAGGTCGCCGTCACCGACGCCGGCCGGCGGTTCCTGGAACGGATGGGCCGGGCGGGCTGAGCCGCAAGGATAGATTCCATGCCGTCGTTTCCGCGAAAGCGGGAACCCATTCCGTCGCCATGGCGGTCATGGGTAACGGATCGCATTGGCCGCAAGGCCCGGTGCCTGTTTGCACCTGCCGGTTGACCGGAAACGACGGCGGAATGGATCCCCGCCTTCGCGGGGATGACACTGTTTTCGACTGGTTTTCGGCATTTCGGCCGGCCGGGGGAAACGTGCATCCGGTGGCGCGTGCGCGGGAACGGCGGCGGTGGAGGCGGAGGCCGCGACCCTACCCGCACTGCCCGCGGAAGCGCAGCAGGTGGTCGGCCAGGACGCAGGCGACCATGGCCTCGGCCACCGGCACGCCGCGGATGGCGACGCAGGGGTCGTGGCGGCCCTTGGTGACGATCTCGGCGTCGGTGCCCTGGACCGACACCGTGCGCCGCGGGGTCAGGATCGAGCTGGTGGGCTTGATGGCCAGGCGGGCGACGATGTCCTGGCCCGACGAGATGCCGCCCAGGATGCCGCCGGCGTTGTTGGCCAGGAAGGTCACCTTGTCCCCGTCCATGCGCATCTCGTCCGCGTTGTCGGGCCCCTCTAGGGCGGCGGCGGCGAAGCCGGCGCCGATCTCCACCCCCTTGGCCGCCGGGATGCCCATCAGGGCCTTGGCCAGCTCGGCGTCCAGCTTGTCGAACAGGGGCTCGCCCAGGCCGGCGGGGACCCCTTCGGCCACCACCTCGATCACCCCGCCGGTGCTGGAGCCGGCCTTGCGGATGCCGTCCAGGTAGGTTTCCCAGGCCGAGGCTGCCTGGGCGTCGGGGCACCAGAACGGGTTGCGGGCCACCTGGTCCCAGTTCCAGGCGGCGCGGTCGATAGCGTGGGGGCCCATCTGCACCATGGCGCCGCGGATCACCACGTCCGTGCCCAGCACCTTGCGGGCGATGGCCCCGGCGGCCACGCGCATGGCCGTCTCGCGGGCGCTGGCCCGGCCGCCGCCGCGGTAGTCGCGGATGCCGTACTTCTTGAAGTAGGTGTAGTCGGCGTGCCCGGGGCGGAACAGGTCCTTGATGGCGCCGTAGTCCTTGGACCGCTGGTCGGTGTTCTCGATCAGCAGGGCCACGGGGGTGCCGGTGGTGCGGCCCTCGAACACGCCGGACAGGATGCGGACCGCGTCCGCCTCCTGGCGCTGGGTGGTGTGGCGGGACTGGCCCGGGCGGCGCTTGTCGAGGAAGACCTGGATGTCGGCCTCGGCCAGGTCCAGGCCCGGCGGCACGCCGTCGACCACGCAGCCGATGGCCGGGCCGTGGCTTTCGCCGAAGGTGGTGACCCGGAAGGCCTGGCCGAAGCTGTTGCCGGGCATTAGCTGACGGTGATGTCGGGTGCGTCGACCGCCTTCATGCCGACCACGTGGTAGCCGCAGTCCACATGGTGGATCTCGCCGGTGACGCCGGCGGACAGGTCGCTCAGCAGGTACATGCCGGCGCCGCCGACCTCGTCCAGGGTGACGTTGCGGCGCAGCGGCGAGTTGAACTCGTTCCAGCGCAGGATGTAGCGGAAATCGCCGATGCCCGACGCCGCCAGGGTCTTCATGGGCCCGGCCGACATGCCGTTGACCCGGATGCGGTCCTTGCCCAGGTCCTCGGCCAGGTAGCGCACGCTGGCCTCCAGCGCCGCCTTGGCCACACCCATGACGTTGTAGTGGGGCATCACCCGCTCGGCCCCCAGGTAGGTCAGGGTCAGCAGGCTGCCCCCGTCGGTCATCATGGCCGAGGCGCGGCGGCAGACCTCGGTGAACGAGAAGCACGAGATGTTCAGCGACATGGCGAAGTTTTCCGCCGTGGTGTCGATGTAGCGGCCCTTCAGCTGCTCCTTGTCGGCGTAGGCGATGGCGTGGACCAGGAAATCCAGCCTGCCCCAGGTTTCCGCCAGGGTGGCGAACACGGCGTCCATGCTGGCGCCGTCGGTCACGTCGCAGGGCAGCACCAGGTCGGCGCCGGTCTGCTCGGCCAGGGGCACGACACGCTTCTTCAGGGCGTCGCCCTGGTAGGTATAGGCCAGTTCGGCCCCCTGGGCGTGGACGGCCCGGGCGATCCCCCAGGCGATGGACCGCTCGTTGGCGACCCCCATGATCAGGCCCTTCTTGCCCGCCATCAAAGTCCCGGTAGCAACCATGGAAACCCCTAATTTCTTCTTCTCGGAATGGATCGCCGCGCCGCGCCGCGCCGCGACGCGGGGCATCCTACACGAAACCCGGAAAAGTCAAAAGCCGGGCGGCCGGCGGCCCGGTTTCCGGGCCCGGACGGCGCCGCGCGGGCATGAAAAAGCGCGCGCGGGGTGCCCGCGCGCGCCCGGATTCCCACCCCGCGGGGCAGGGGTCAGTTGGCGACCTGCCAGGTACCGTCCGGCTGCCGGCAGGCGCGGCCGAAGGCCCGCTCCTCGCGCCCGTCGATGATCACCGTGGTCTCGTACTCGCGGCAATAGTTGCCCGACGAGGTCTGGTAGGTGTTGGTCGGGGTCATGGTGCCGGAATGGCCCGAATCCGGGTTCTGCCAGGTCGAGGTGGCGCCGGTGCGGTTGTTTTCCAGGCTGTACTGGGCGTTGCGCTCCATCATCGAGCGGTCGGCGCGGTCCAGCGACTTGCCGATCTCGCTGCCCAGCCAGGCGCCGCCCAGGGCGCCGATGGCCACGGCCGCCAGCTTGCCCGAGCCGCCGCCGATCTGCGAGCCGGCCAGGGCGCCCAGGCCGGCGCCGATCAGGGTGCCGCCGGTTTGCTTCGGTCCGCTGCCCTGGCAGGCCGCCAGGGCGACGGCGACAATGGCCACACAGGCGAGGCGATGGTACTTCATTGGTTGATCTCCGGTTGGCCGATTCATTACATACAGGGGGTGGACAGGGGGAACGTTCGGCCGGCGACCCGACCATCGGGTCCCGTTCCGTCCCATGAGTCGCAATCCATATGGAAAGGTTTCTACACTTTTCAACGTTAACGTCCGGTTATAAGGATTCTACCGCATGGACACCGTGACCGCCATCACAACCGGAAAACTGGTGGCCCAGTTCAAGGAATGGCTGGCCGAGGCGGAACAGGGCGAACCCAACGACGCCAACGCCATGGCCCTGGCCACCAGCACGCCCGAGGGCCGTCCGTCCGTGCGCATGGTCCTGTTGAAGGACGTGGACGACCACGGCTTCACCTTCTACACCAACCTGGGCAGCCGCAAGGCCGCGCAACTGGGGCAGAACGCGCAGGCCGCGCTTTTGTTCCATTGGAAGAGCCTGCGCCGCCAGGTCCGGGTCGAGGGGGCGGTGGCGCCCGTTTCCGACGCCGAGGCCGACGCCTATTTCGCCACCCGCCCGCGCCTGAGCCAGATCGGCGCCTGGGCGTCCAAGCAGTCGCAGCCCCTGGAGGGCCGTTTCGTGCTGGAGCGGCGGGTCGCCGAGTACACCGCCAAGTTCAACGTCGGCACGGTGCCCCGGCCCGATTTCTGGTCCGGCTTCCGCCTGGCGCCCGTGCGCATCGAGTTCTGGCAGGACCGGCCCTACCGCCTGCACGACCGCGTGATCTATACCCTGGACGGCGACGCCTGGACGGCCGAGCGCCAGTATCCCTGAACGGAGGGCCGGCATGCCCGATACCGTCGTCCCCAACCTGCTGCCCCCGAACGGCCATGGGAACCCCGATGCCCGGCTCATGCGCCTGGCCACCTACGCCTCGGTCGGCGTGGCGCTGGTGCTGATCGGGGTCAAGTTCTGGGCCTACCTGGCGACCGAGTCGGTGAGCCTGCTGTCGACCCTGATCGATTCGCTGCTGGACGCCGCGGCGTCGGTGGTCAACATGGTCGCCGTGCACCACGCCCTGCAGCCGGCCGACAACGAGCACCGGTTCGGCCACGGCAAGGCCGAGGCCCTGGCCGGCCTGGCCCAGGCGGCGTTCATCAGCGGCTCGGCCCTGTTCTTGGTGGTCGAGGCCGGACAGCGCCTGATCCATCCGCGGGCCCTGGCCAACACCGAGATCGGGGTCTGGGTGATGGGGGTCTCCATCGTCCTGACCCTGGTGCTGGTGGGGTTCCAGCGCTACGTCATCCGCAAGACGGGGTCGGTGGCCATCGGCGCCGATTCCCTGCACTACGAGGCCGACCTGCTGGTCAACGGCAGCGTCATCGTCTCGCTGCTGCTGGTGGCCAACCTGGGCTGGACCTTGGCCGACCCCCTGTTCGCCCTGGCCATCGCCGGCTACATCGTGTGGGGGGCCTGGCAGATCGGCATCCAGTCCCTGAACATGTTGATGGACCGGGAACTGCCCGACGAGGACCGCGAGCGGGTGCGCCAGATCACCCTGGCCCAGAAGGGGGTGCTGGACGTGCACGACATGAAGACCCGGTCGTCCGGGTCCCAGGTGTTCATCCAGTTGCACGTGGAGATGGACGGCAGCCAGAGCCTGCGCCGGTCCCACGACATCGCCGAGCGGGTCATGGTGGCCGTCGAGGATGCCTTCCCCAACGCCGAGGTCCTGGTGCACCAGGACCCCGAGGGGATCGACGAGCGGCGCGAGGAGTTCGACTGACCCCCGGCCGCCCGGTCGACCGACCGCCTAGCTGAACGCCACGCCCGGGCGGGCGCCCATCTTCTTCAGGATCATGGCCAGCGGGCAGAACTTGGTGAAGGCTGCCTGCAGCAGGTTCAGCCCGACGAAGGCCGTCAGGTACAGCCAGTACACGTGGTGCAGCTGCGACAGGGCCAGGCTGGCGAGGATGACGATTCCGGCAAAGGCCATTACGATGCGGTCGATGGACATGGGGGGCGCTCCTTGTTCTTGGGTCGTGTCTGCCCCGGGTGGGGCGGTTTCGCGGCCGGTGCGGGGAGCGCGGCGGCCATGGAACGAAGGCGCTTGCATCCCCGCGGCGGTGCACTATATTAGTGATTGTTAATTTAGAAAGTGCTAATATATTTGTCAACAGGCAAATGCGCTGGCACGGCGCGTTTCAAGAGGCTGAAGCACATGATCACCAAGACCCTCGCCCGGACCCTGCTGCTGGCCGCCGCGTTGGCGGCCCCGGCCCTGGTGCCGACCCCGGCCGCGGCCGCCGACGGCGGCGACTTCACGGTCTCCCTGGCCGAGACCGCCGACCTGAAGGCGGTGTTCGCCACGGTGGAGACCGCCGACGTCACCCTGGCCCGCACCCGCATCGGCGGCACGGTCACCGAGCTGCTGGTGGACGAGGGCGCCCAGGTGGAGGCCGGCCAGCTCATCGCCCGGGTGGTGGACGCCAAGCTGGACCTGCGGACCAAGGCCGTGAACGAGCGCATCAAGTCCCTGGTGTCGCAGAACAACCTGGCGCGCACGGCGCTGGACCGGGCGCGCAAGCTGCGGGCCTCGGGCACCCTGCCGCAGGCCAAGCTGGACGAGGCCCAGACCGCCATGGAGGTGGCGCAGCGCGAGCTGGCCGCCGTGCGCGCCGAGCGCGAGGTGATCGACCAGCAGCAGCGCGAGGGCGCCGTCTACGCCCCCACCGGCGGCCGCGTGCTGAAGGTGCGGGTCACCGCCGGCGCCGTGGTCCTGGCCGGCGAGCCGGTGGCCGAGCTGGCGGCGCGGGACTACCTGCTGCGCCTGCGCCTGCCGGAACGCCACGCCCGCTTCCTCAAGACCGGCGACGAGATCCGCACCGCCGATTCGCCGCCCCGCGTGGGCCGGATCACCCAGGTGTACCCCGAGCTGGAGCGCGGCCGCGTGGTGGCCGACGCCACCCTGCCGGGCCTGGGCGGCTTCTTCGTCGGCGAACGGGTCAGCGTGCTGGTTCCCGTCGGCACCCGCCAGGCCATGGTGGTGCCCAGGGACTACCTGTTCACCCGCTTCGGCGTGACCTTCGCCCGCCTCAAGGACGGCACCGAGACCGTGGTCCAGCCCGGCCCCGCCACGGCGGCGGGGGTCGAGATCCTGTCCGGCCTGCGCCCCGGCGACGTCGTCGTCAGGCCCGAGTAGGGGATCGGCCATGAAGCTGGGATTTTCCGGGGTCCTGACGCGATCCTTCATCGCCTCGCCGCTGACGCCGCTGATGCTGATGGCGGCCATCGTCCTGGGCGTGCTGGCGCTGATGGCCCTGCCGCGCGAGGAGGAGCCGCAGATCAGCGTGCCGGTGGTCGACATCATGGTCGACGCCAACGGCCTCAAGGCCGCCGACGCGGTCGAGCTGGTGACCAAGCCCCTGGAGGACATCGTCAAGGGCATCGACGAGGTCGAGCACGTCTATTCCCAGAGCCAGGACGACCGGGTCGTGGTCACGGCCCGGTTCAAGGTCGGCACCGCCGGCGACGTGGCCATCGTACGCGTGCACGACAAGATCCGCGCCAACCTGGACCGCCTGCCCATCGGCATCCCCGAGCCACTGATCATCGGCCGCGGCATCAACGACGTGCCCATCGTCACCCTGACCCTGTCGCCCAAGCCCGAACAGGCGGCGCGCTGGAACGACAACGCCCTGTACGACATCGCCGAGGAGCTGATCTTCGAACTGGTCAAGGTGCCCGACGTGGGCCTGACCTTCATCGCCGGCGGCCGCCCCGACCAGATCCGGGTCGAGCCGGACCCCGAGCGGCTGGCCCTGTACGGGGTGACGCTGGAGCAACTGGTGGCCAAGGTGCGCAACGCCAACCGCTCGTTCCTGATCGGCGACCTGCGCGACGCCGGGCGCACCCTGCCGGCGGTGGCCGGGCAGACCCTGCAGGGCGTGCCCGACATCGGCCTGCTGCTGATCACCGCCCGCGACGGCCGCCCCGTGTATGTGCGCGACGTGGCCGACGTGGTGGTGGGCGCCAAGCCGGTCGAGCACCGGGTCTGGCACCTGGAGACCGGCAAGGACGGCGCCCTGACCCGCCTGCCGGCGGTGACCCTGGCCCTGGCCAAGCGCAAGGGCGCCAACGCCGTCGACGTGGCGGCGCAGATCCTGGAACGCCTGGAATCCGTGCGCGGCCGCCTGCTGCCCGACGGGGTCGAGGTCAGCGTCACCCGCGACTATGGCGCCACCGCGGCCGAGAAGGCCGACGAGCTGCTGTTCCACCTGGGCCTGGCCACGGTGTCGATCGTGGTGCTGATCACGGTCATGCTGGGCTGGCGCGAGGGGCTGGTGGTCATGGTGGTGGTGCCCACCACCATCCTGCTGACCCTGTTCGCGTCCTGGATGATGGGCTACACCATCAACCGGGTCAGCCTGTTCGCGCTGATCTTCTCGATCGGTATCCTGGTCGACGACGCCATCGTGGTGGTCGAGAACGTGGTCCGCCACTGGAAGATGGGCGGCACCCGCAACCCCATCCAGTCGACCATCGCCGCCGTGGCCGAGGTCGGCAACCCGACCATCGTCGCCACCCTGACCATCGTCGCCGCCCTGCTGCCCATGATGTTCGTCTCGGGGCTGATGGGGCCCTACATGAGCCCGATCCCGGCCAACGCCTCGGCGGCGATGCTGTTCTCGTTCTTCATCGCCGTCATCGTCACGCCCTGGTTCCTGTGCACCATCGGCTGCCGCGGCAAGGACCTGCCGGCGGCCGGCGCGCCGCTGCCCGACGAGCACCACGGCACCCCCCACGACGAGGCCGTCGAGGGCCACGACGAGGGCGCCATGGGCCGCTTCTACCGCCGGGTGGCGGGGCCGCTGCTGGTGGGGCGCTGGCGCTCGGGCCTGTTCCTGGGCCTGGTCGGCGTGGTGACCCTGGGCAGCCTGGTCCTGTTCGCCACCCGCGACGTGACCGTCAAGCTGCTGCCGTTCGACAACAAGTCCGAGTTCCAGGTGGTGGTGGACCTGCCCGAGGGCGCCAGCCTGGAACAGACCGAGCGCGTCCTGATGGCCGCCGCCGAGCGCATCAAGGACATCCCCGAGCTGACCCACATGCAGGCCTACGCCGGCACGGCGGCGCCGTTCAACTTCAACGGCCTGGTGCGCCACTACTACCTGCGCGGCAAGCCCTGGGAGGGCGACCTGCAGGTCAACCTGACCCCC
Organism: Hyphomicrobiales bacterium; assembly: GCA_024236415.1. Taxonomy (GTDB): domain Bacteria; phylum Pseudomonadota; class Alphaproteobacteria; order Rhodospirillales; family JACKKN01; genus JACKKN01. The sequence continues at coordinate 311,025 of JACKKN010000002.1, read as the reverse complement.
AAGCACGCGCGCGACCGCCAGAGTCACGACGTGGCCCTGGAGGTGCGCCGGCGCCTGCACGACCTGCCGGTGCCGGCCGGCACCAGCGTCAAGGTGGTCGAGGTGCCGCCCGGCCCGCCGGTGCTGAGCACCCTGATCGCCGAGATCTACGGCCCCGACGAGCAGACCCGCCGCGAGTCCGCGCGCCAGGTGCGCGCCGCCTTCGAGGCCGTGGACTTCGTGGTCGACGTGGACGATTCCTTCGGCGCCCCGCCCGAGCGGGTGCGGTTCGAGATCGACCAGGAGAACCTGGAGTTCCACGGCGTCCAGGAACAGGCCGTGTACGACACCCTGCAGGCCCTGATCGGCGGGGTCAGCGTTGGCTATTCCCACCGCGGCCACGGGGTCAACCCGGTGGAGATCGCCGTGCGCCTGCCCAAGTCGGGCCTGACCCCGGGCGAGCGGCTGCTGTCCACCCCCATCCCGGCGCCCGGCGAGGCCGCCGACACCGGCGCCGTGGTCGAGCTGGGCGACGTCCTGCGCCTGCGCCGCGAGCGTGCGTCCTACCCCCTGTTCCGCCACAACGGCCACTTCACCGAAATGGTGACCGGCGAGCTGGCGGGCCGCTTCGAGGCCCCGGTCTACGGCATGCTGGCGGTGGAGGAGGAACTGCACAAGGCCGGCTGGACCGGCACCGTCAGCTACCACGGCCAGCCCACCGACGAGGGCGCCGTGACCCTGCTGTGGGACGGCGAGTGGGAGATCACTTACGTCACCTTCCGCGACATGGGGCTGGCCTTCGCCTTCGCCCTGCTGGCCATCTACCTGCTGGTGGTGGCCCAGTTCGGCAGCTTCAAGGTGCCGCTGGTGATCCTCACCCCGGTGCCCCTGACTCTGATCGGCATCATGCTGGGGCACTGGCTGTTCAACGCCCCGTTCACGGCCACCTCCATGATCGGGTTCATCGCCCTGGCCGGCATCATCGTGCGCAACTCGATCCTGCTGGTGGACTTCATCAACCACCTGCGCGAACCCGGCCGCGCCCTGCGCGACATCCTGCTGGAGGCGGGCGCCATCCGCTTCAAGCCGATCTTCCTGACCGCCGTGGCGGCCATGATCGGCGCCGCCTTCATCCTGGCCGACCCGATCTTCCAGGGGCTGGCCATCTCGCTGGTGTTCGGGCTCGCCTCGTCCACCGCCCTGACGCTGCTGGTGATCCCGGCCATCTACGTGCTGCTGCGCGACGACGGCCAAGCGATGACGGGCCGATGACGGGGTAGGGCGGGCGCCCTTCGAGGCCCGCTGCGCGGGCGCCTCAGGGCGAGGTTCCGCGCGCGAAGGTCCTCATGCTGAGGAGGCCCGCAGGGCCGTCTCGAAGCATGGCGCGCCGGTTCCGCTGTCACCGCAGGTTCACGGTCGCCGCCGGCCATTCCCGTTTGCCCGCCGCGCCCGCCGTGGTACAACCCGCGGCGGGGGCAGGGCGGCGCAGCGGGAGACACCGGCGTGATCGTGGAAGACCAGGGCAAGGTGATCGGATTCCTGTCCGGTCCGGCGGCCTTCGGCGCCGACCCCGGGGCGGCGGTGGAGCGGGTCGAGACCCACATCTCGCTGGTCTTCCTGTGCGGCGCGCGGGTGTTGAAGCTGAAGCGCGCCGTGCGCTTCCCGTTCCTGGATTTCTCCACCGCCGACTTGCGCCGCGCCGCCTGCGACGCCGAGGTCGCGGTCAACCGCCGCACCGCGCCCGGCCTGTACCGGGGCGTCCATGCCATCACCCGCGAGGCCGACGGCACCCTGGCCCTGGACGGCGCCGGCGCGCCGGTGGACTGGGTGGTGGCCATGCACCGGTTCGACCAGGACACCCTGTTCGACCGCCTGGCCCAGCGCGGCGCCCTGGACCGCCACATGATGGAGGACCTGGCCGAGACCATCGCCGGCTTCCACCTGGAGGCCGAGGTCTGCGCCGGCTTCGGCGGCCGCGCCGGCATCGAGAACGTGCTGGACGGCAACGCCCGCACCTTCGACGAATGCGCGCCCGGCAACCTGGACGAATCCAAGGTCGCGGCCCTGGAGGCCATGTCGCGGGCGTTCCTGCAGGTCCTGGGCCGGCGCCTGGACACGCGCCGCGACGCCGGCTGGGTGCGCCACTGCCACGGCGACCTGCACCTGCGCAACGTCTGCCTGGTGGACGGCCGCGCGACCCTGTTCGACGCCATCGAGTTCAACCCCGGCTTCGCCAACATCGACGTCCTGTACGACCTGGCCTTCCTGCTGATGGACCTGGACCACCGCGGCCGCCGGCGCCTGGCCAACGTGGTGCTGAACCGGTACCTGGACCACTTGGCCCTGCACGGCCGGCCCGGCGACGGCGGCCTGGCGGCCATGCCGCTCTTTCTGGCCGTGCGCGCCGCCATCCGCGCCCACGTCGGCGCCTCCACCGCCAACAGCCTGGACGACCCGGACGCCGCCGCGGCGGCCCGCGACGAGGCCCGCGCCTACCTGGACCTGGCGCTGACCTACCTGGCGCCGCCGCCGCCGCGCCTGGTGGCCGTGGGCGGCCTGTCGGGCAGCGGCAAGTCGCGCATGGCGCGCGAGATCGCACCCTTCGTCGGCGGCGCCCCGGGGGCGCGGGTGCTGCGCAGCGACGTGCTGCGCAAGCGCCTGGCCGGGGTCGGCCCCCTGACCCGCCTGGCGCCCGCGCACTACGGCGCCGAGGCCAGCCGCGCGGTGTACGACCGGCTGATGGACGAGGCGGTGGCGGTGGCCGAGACCGGCCATTCGGTGATCGTCGACGCCGTGTTCGCCCGCCCCGAGGAGCGCGCCGCGGCCGAGGCCGCCGCCGTCCGCGCCGGGGTGCCCTTCGCCGGCCTGTGGCTGCAGGCGCCGCCCGAGGTCATGGTGGCGCGGGTGACGGCGCGCCAGAATAATGCCTCGGACGCCGACGCCGGGGTGGTCCGCCGCCAGCTCGGCTACGACCTGGGCGACATCGCCTGGCCGGTGGTGGACAGCGACGCGCCGCGCAACCGGACCCTGGCGCGGGGGCGCAAGATTCTGGGCGTATGATCACCGGGGGTGGGAACGGGCGAGAACCCTTTTCGGCCTTTCGGCGGCGGGGCCCGGGGTGCTACGTTAAGGGCGGGTGACAACACGGAGCGGACTGCGCGGTCCCGCAGGGGGCCGGTCCTGCATTGCAAGGGAGAACAACGGAAATGCCGATCAGGACGATTCTGGTCCCCGCGGACGGCACCGATGCGTCGAAGCCGGCCATCGAGATGGCCCTGAAGCTGGCGCCGGCCTTCCACGCCCATGTCGAGGTGCTGCACGTGCGCGCCGACGCCAAGGACGCGGTGCCGCTGCTGGGCGAGGGCATGTCCGGGGCCATGATCGAGGAGATGATCGACATGGCCGAGACCGAGGCGGCGCAGCGGGCCAAGGCGGCCCGCGCCATGTTCGACAGCACCTGCGGCGCCCAGTCGATTCCCGTCAAGGACGCCGCCGACGGCGTCGAGGAGGCCTCGATCTCGTGGCGCGAGGAGACCGGCCGCGAGGACGAGGTGACCGCCACCCGTGCCCTGCTGGCCGACATGATCGTCATGACCCGGCCCGGGTCCGAGTCCGAGGTGTCCGCTACCCTGACCCTGAACGCGGCCCTGTTCGAGAGCGCGCGGCCGGTGCTGCTGGCGCCGCACGAGGGGGCGAGCCTGCCCACCCGGCACGCCGTCATCGCCTGGAACGGCAGCGCCCAGGCGGCGCGCGCCGTGCGCACGGCCATGCCGCTGATGAAGAAGATGGACGCGGTCACCGTGGTCACCATCGACGCCCGCGGCGAGGTCACCCCCACGGCCGCCGACGTGGCCGCCTACCTGGCCTGGCACGGCATCCAGGCCCAGGTGCGCAGCAAGAACGGCGAGGGCCCCGGCATGGTGCTGCTGAACGTATGCCGCGAGGTGGACGCCGACCTGCTGGTCATGGGCGCCTATACCCATTCGCGCCTGCGCCAGCTGATCATGGGCGGCGTCACCCGCTTCGTCCTGGACAACGCCAAGATCCCGGTGCTGATGGCCCACTGAGGGGCGCGTCCCCTCCCGTCACACCCGCCCGTCACACCCGCCAGTGCAGGGTCGAGAAGGTGCGGGCGAAATCGTCGCCCGGCAGGTGGTCGGGGTGCGTGCCCAGCGCGTTCAGGAACCGGCGCGAGGCCACGGCCAGGCCGCCCAGGGTGGTGGCCGCGTTGGTCCGGGTGACGGCCTCGAATCCGTCGACGACCCGCAGGATGTCCTCGCAGGCCGGCAGGCCGGTGGTCAGGCCCGACCGCTGGCCGCGCGCCAGCGCCTCCTCGACCACCCGGCGCAGCTCGCGCATGTGCACGGCGATGCTGGTGCCGCCTCCGCCGGAGTCGCCAGGGCCGTCGGCGTGGGACAGGCGAATGCGGTCCACCAGCCAGGCGATCTGGCCGGCGCACAGCTCGATGCGCACCCGGTCGATTTCCCGCCGCGCCGCGGCCATGCGGGCGCGCAGGCCCGTGGCCACCGGGGCTCCGCCGGCCTTCTCGGCCAGGGTGTTGGGCACCTCGATGGCCGGGTCCGAGCCCCAGGCGTGGCGCGGCTTGTGGCGCCGGTCCGGGCCAATGTAGTCCGACGCCACGATGAATCGGCGCCGGATGCGCAGGAACCGGCCGATGCGCCGGTGCAGGTCCTCCAGCGAGAACGGCTTGACCAGCAGGTCGTCGAACCCGGCGTCGATGATGCGCATGGTGCGCGCCATGCCCGTGTCGGCGGCCAGGGCGATCATGATGGTGAACTGGTTCAGGTCGCTCTCGCCGCTGCGCAGGCGCCCGGCCAGGGTACAGATCTCGCGCTCGAACCGCTCCAGGTCGACGATCAGCAGGTCGATGGGGGTGGCCGCCAGCATCCGGCGCACGGTCTCCAGCCGGGCCGTCGAGACCACGTCGCGGAAGCCCTGGGCCTGCAGGCTGGCGGCGAAGGTGGACCGGAGCTGCCAGTGGCTGTCGACCAGCAGAACCTTGATGGCGTCAAAATCGCCGGGCCCAGCGGTGGTGGGCATGGCTCTTCCTCCTCGCCCCGGGCCCGTGTCCGATTCCCGGGACTTTCCATGGCCGACGAGCATACTCGAATATGCCCGGGCGGGCTGTGCGCGCCGTCACACGGTTTTTCAGTTTATTGAAAACAAAGAATAAATTGAAACAGGTCCGCCTTCACACCACCTTGGCGGGCCATTGGCGCCGGGGCCGGCGCGGCTTCAATTTGATGGCCCCGGACCGGCCGTGGTAGGCTGCCGCCGCATCCGGACCAGGGAAGGAGAGACCACCATGCCGGCCACCAACCCGGGCCCGCCCGTCAGCGCCAGCCGCGCCGCCCTCAAGGACCTGGCGCCGGGGGTGTTCCGCCAGCGCCTGCTGGTCGAGGGCTTCTACGGCGGCGCCATGACCGAGGCCCGGGTGCGCGACAGCCTGCTCGGCCTGGCCGCGGCGCTTGACCTGCGCACCTATGGCGAGCCGGTGGTGTTCCAGCCCGACAGCGGCATGGGCAAGGACGAGAATGCCGGATTCGACGCCTTCGTGCCGCTGATCGACAGCGGCATCTCGGGCTACTTCTGGGCCGCCGCCGGGTTCTTCTCGATCCTCGTCTACACCTGCAAGGGCTTCGACGCCGACACCGCCGTCGCCACGGCGCGCGACCTGATGGCCGCCGAGGGCGAGCTGGTGGCCCATTCCTTCTGACCGCCGCCGCCCAGGCCGTGAAAGGACCCGCCCCATGACGCCACCCGGCGACGCCGACCCGCAACCCGCCTACCGCTGGGTGATCGTGATCGCCTCGGCGGTCATGCTGGCGGTCAGCATGGGCATGATGGTCAACGGTGCCTCGGTGCTGATCATCCCCCTGCACGCCGAGTTCGGCTGGGACCGGGGGGCGGTCTCGCTGGTCAACTTCGCCGGCCTCATGGGCATGGCCATCGGCGGCATCCTCATGGGCCGCCTGGCCGACCGCGGCCTGACCCGCAAACTGAGCCTGATGGGCACCGTGGTGCTGGGCGCCTGCCTGCTGGCCGCCGCCCGGGCCGACGCCCTGTGGCAACTCTACGCCCTGTTCTTCATTGCCGGGCTGCTGGGCGCCGGGGCCCTGTTCGCGCCGCTGGTGGCCAACGTGGGCAACTGGTTCCGCGCCGGCGCCGGGCTGGCCCTGGGCATCGCCTCGGCCGGCCAGGCCCTGGGGCAGGGGGGCGTGCCCTATGGTCTGGCGCTGCTGATCTCGGGCTCGGACTGGCGCGGCGCCCTGACCGTGGCCGGGGCGGTCACCCTGGCCGGGATGCTGCCCCTGGCCCTGCTGATCCGCGAACCGGCCAAGGCGCCGCCGGCCGCCGGGGCCGCCGGCGGCGGCGGCACCGACCCGGCACTGCTGCCGCTCAACGTGACCATCGCCTGGCTGGGCATCGCCGTGGTGTTCTGCTGCACCTGCATGTCGGTGCCGCTGATGCACCTGGTGCCGCTGATCCAGGACCGGGGCATCGCGCTCGAGGACGCCGGCAGCGTCATGTTCGTCATGCTGCTGGTGGCCATCGCCGGGCGCGTCGCCTTCGGCAGGCTGGCCGACGTGATCGGCGCCGTGCGCGCCTACTGGATCGCGTCGTGCTGGCAGACGGTGCTGGTGTTCGCCTTCATCCAGATGCACGACCTGCCGTCGTTCTACGCCCTGGCCGTGATCTACGGCTTCGGCTACGCCGGGATCATGACCAGCATCCTGGTCTGCGTGCGCGAGCTGATCCCGCCGGCGCGGCGCGCCTTCGCCATGGGCGCGGTGGGCCTGTTCGGCTGGCTGGGCCACGGCATCGGCGGCTACCAGGGCGGGTTCTTCTTCGACCTGACCGGCGACTATACCCTGACCTACGCCAACGCCGCCCTGGCCGGGGTGGTCAACCTGTTCATCGTCGGCGCCCTGTTCCTGACCCTGAACCGCCGCCGCGCCGCCCTGGCGGCGGCGTAGCCGCGCCCGGCTTCAGGGCCCGATCCAGCCGCGGACGACAAACCAGGCGAGGGCGACCACGACCGAGCACAGGGTCATGGGCACGCCGCACCGGGCGTGCTCGGCGAACCCCAGGACGACCCCGGACTGCTTCGCGCGCTCGACGACGATGATGTTGGCCAGGCTGCCGACGATCAGCAGGTTGCCGGCCAGGGTGGACAGCACCGCCAGCGCGTAGAGGGACTCGGGGTTCAGGTCCTTGAGCACCGCCAGCAGCAGCATGACCGCCGGGACGTTGCCGATGACGTTGCTGCCGGCCAGGGCCAGCACCACCAGCGACGGCAGGCCCGTGGGGTCGATGCCGGCCGAGGCCAGCGCCGCGACCAGGTCCCGCGGCAGGCCGGTCCGGTCCAGGGCGGCGGTGACGATGAACAGCCCGGCGAACAGCACCAGCAGGTGCCAGTCGACCAAACCGAACATCTCGCGGGTCGCCAGCCGCCGGCTGACCAGCAGCACGCCGGTCACCGCGAGAACCCCCGCCACCTGCGACAGCGGCAGACCGAACAGGACCAGCAGCGCGATGGTCGCCAGCACCGCCTTGCCGACGCCGACACGGTCGACGGTCGGGACGTCGCGCCCTGTTTCGCCGCCGGCGCCGGTGCGCAGCCGTCGCCGCCATACGGACCAGACCACGGCGAAGACGATCACCAGCCCGAACGCGGCCGGCGGCCCGCAGACGGCGGCGAAGCTCCAGAAGTCCAGGTGCCCGACCTGGCCGATCAGGATGTTCTGGGGGTTGCCGATCATCGTCGCCGCCGATCCGGCGTTGGCCCCGCCGGCCAGGGCGATCAGATAGGGCCGCGGGTCCAGTCCGCGCCGCGACAGGCCGGCGATCAGCATGGGTGTCATGGCGAACACGACGATGTCGTTGGCGAGCACCGCCGACAGGCCCCCGGCGACCGCGACCGTAAGCCCGAGCAGGGCCGCCGGTGACGCGCGGCTGGCCGTGATCCGGGCCGAGCACCAGTCGTAGAAGCCGCAGGCTGCGAACTGCGCCGACAGGATCATCAGTCCGAACAGCACGACCAAGGTGGGAAACTGGATGGCCGCCAGCGCCCCGCCGCCCGAGATGGCGCCGGTGGCGTACAGCACGATCGCCCCCAGCAGCGCGATGCCCGATCGGTCGATCTTGAGCCCGGGCCAGCGGCCCAGCGCCATGCCGACATAGACGGCGGCGAATACCGCCACGGCCGTCAACACGTCGAACGTCATGCCCCGCTACTCCGGCAGCCCGGCCACGCGCAGGCCTTCGAGCAGGCGCATGCGCCATTTCGGATCGACCGACTGATACCAGGGCGCCGCGGTGGCGATGCGGAACTCGGGGTCGATGCGCAGCACCTCGGCCGCCTGCGCGCGGGCCTCGCCGAGGCGGCCGGCAAGGGCGTATTCGGCGGCCAGGCGGATCGGAATGGGCAAATGGTCGGGGTGAGTGCGGCCGATCTCCTCCCAGATGGCCAGGCCGTCCGCTTCCTTCCCCTGCTCGAACAGGGTCCGTGCCAGGATCCCGGCGTAGCCGATGGGATAATTCGGATTCAGGCGAATGGATTCGCGCACGTGCTGTTCCGCCTCCTCGAAACGGCCGACGCCGCACAGGGCGAATCCGAGGCCGAAGCGTACAGCGGGATCGCGCGGCGTCTGGGCCACCGCCAGTTCCATGTCCGCGGCGGCCTCGGCGTGGCGGTTCTGGTAAATATGGTTCCAACCCCTGAGCATGAGCGCCCGCGGCCGCGGCGGGCCGTCGCGGAACAGCCGTTCGATGATGTCTTCGACCGCCGCCTTGCGGGTCACGGTCCCGACGGGAATCAGCATGCTCACTGTCAGATAGCAGAACCCGAGCAGGGCCCAGGCGTCGGCGAAGTCCGGGTCGAGGTCGACCGCCCGTGCCAACAGATCGACCGATTCGATGGCGGTGGCGGGGGTCCACCGGGTCATCATTTCGGAGCCCTTCAGGGCGTAGAACCAGGCCTCGAAATTGTCCGTCGAGCGCAGCCACAGGCGGGCGAACTCGCCGGCCAGGAGTTGCGAGGTCAGGGCCGTGACCATCTCGCGGGTCAGGTCATCCTGCAGCGCGAACAGGTCGCCGAGGGCCCTGTCATACCGCTCACCCCAGATCCGCTGGCCGGTCTTGGTGTCGGTCAGCCCGGCGCTGACCCTTACCCGTTCGCCGGCGATGCGGGCGCTGCCCTGCAGGACGTAGCGGACGTTCAGGTCCTGGCCGACCTGGCGCAGGTCGATCAGCCGGTCCTTGTAGACCAGGGACGACTGGTACGACACGACGAAGAAATCCTGGACGTGCGACAACGACAGGTTGACGTCGTGGGCGATTCCCTCGGCGAACAGGTCCTGTTCGACGTCGCCGCTGAGGTTCGTGAACGGCAGCACGGCGATGGAGATCCGCTCCGGCCTCGGCAGCACGCTCGCGCCGGGCAGGTCGAGGCCCCGGTCGGGCCGGTTTTCGGCGGGCGGGGCGCCGTCGCGGATTGCGTCCCTCAGCCGTGTCGTGGCCGGCTCGGGCTCGGTGGCCAGGTCGCGACGCAGGTTTTCGGCGCAGGTATCGTACAGCTTGAGCGCCTCGGCGCGGCGCCCAGCGGCATGGGCGGCGCGCATGGCCAGGCGGACGCCCTCCTCGCGCAGGGGATCGAACGCCATCAGGCGCCCGGCCTCGGCCGCCGCGCGCGCGAAATCGCCGTCCTCCAGGTGGTACCGCGCCAGCCGCTCGCGGGCGTCGCCGGCCAGGGCGCGCAGGCGCCGGCGCTCGCGCTCGAGCCAATCGTCGAAGGCTTCGGCCTTGATCGCGAATCCCGCCAACAGCAGTTCCGCCTCCAGGGTCACGGCGCGTTCCAGGGAGGCGGGCAGGCCCTCGGCCAGCAGGTTCTCGAAGTCGCGCACGTCGACCCGGTCAAGGCCGAGGGACAGCTCCTGCTCGCCGCGCAGCGCCTCGGCGTCGTCGCCCAGGTCCTTGCGCAGGCCGAACACGCACTGGCGCAGGCTGCGCCGAGCCTGGTCGTCGAACCGGTCGCCCCACAGCAGGGTCGCCAGGTGCTCGCGCGGCTGCGCCCGCTCGCCGTTCAGGGCCAGGTAGGCCAGCAGCGCCTGTCCCTTGCGGCTGCGCACCGGGACGTCCCGCCCGTCGGCGGTCAGCCGGAACTTGCCGAACAGCTGCAGCGCGAGGGTCATTCCCACCCCGTTCCCCGGGCGTCACGTTCTGGTGCGGACGCCGGTCGATCTTATGGGCTGGAATGACGTGAATCCAGGTTTTGCACCGCTTTTGACGGCGAATAACGCCGTATTAACGGCGCCGGGTGGGTCTGATCGACGCCGTTGTGACTGCCGGCGGGGACAATGGGGACAAATCACAGTTCACCCAAACCAGACCGATCTCGCCGGAGGAAAGTATGACCGTCCTCGAACTCACCGCCCCCCTGCACGGCCCTGTCCGCTTCACCAGCCGTCTGGTCAAATTCCTCGCCGCCGTCTTCGCCAAGCGCGAAGCCGACGAGCCTCTGTCCCCCGTTAGTGACCACGGCCGCCGCAGCGCCGGCCTGTCGCCGGAAGCGCAGATGTACGACTGGGGCCACATGGGCGGCCGCCGCTAGATGCCTAGCCGAAAAGGCTCCCTTGGCGCGGCGGCGGGGGCAGGTCCTCGACCGCCGCCAGGGGACCTTCGCCATAGGGAACCAGGGCGGCGCCGGCCTGGGCGAAGGGCGTGCCGGGGTCGATCCAGGCGTCCTCGGCGCCGGCGGCCAGGATCACCGGCATGCGGGTGTGGACGTGCGCCACACTGGGCGCAGGAGCGCAGGTGACGAGGGTGAAGTGCTCGCCGTCCATGAGCCCGGCGAAGGCGAAGGGCACGGCGGCCGGGTCGGCGGGGGCGATGCGGTTCTTCAGCTTGGCGCCGTCGGCCTTGCGCCATTCGAAATAGGCCGTGGCCGGCACCAGGCAGCGGGACTCCAGCAGCGGGCGGAAGGTGGCCTTCTCGGCCAGGGTCTCGGCCCGGGCGTTGATCAGGGGCTTGCCGTCCCACGGCGCCGGCAGGCCCCAGCGCAGGACCCGAGGAGTTCGCGCGGCGGCGATCACCAGGGCGGCGTCGGTGGGGCGCAGCTCGGCGGCGGGCGGGAACTGGGGGAATTCGCGCAGGCCGAAACGGCGGCGCAGGTCCTCGGGCGACGCGCGGTTTTCAAAACGGGAGCACATGGGGTAACTATTGTCACGCACGGGGCGCTTGGCAAGAAGGGGTGGGGTCATGACCGACCTGGTCGAACCGCAGGAACGCAAGACCGTCATCATCACCGGCGCCAGCCGCGGCATCGGGCATTATACCGCGCGCATGTTCCTGGAGCGGGGCTGGAAGATCATCACCTGCTCGCGCGAGGACACGCCCGAGGAGTGCAAGCGCGACCGCAACTGGACCCGGCACATCCCCACCGACCTGGGCGACAGCGCCAGCCTGGACAACTTCATCCGCGAGGCCAACGCGGTGCTGGGCGACGCGCCCCTGCACGGCCTGGTCAACAACGCCGGCATGTCGCCCAAGACCCCGTTCAAGGAGCGCCTGGGCTGCCTGAACGGGGACCTCAAGGCGTGGCACGACGTGTTCGAGCTGAACTTCTTCGCGCCGCTGCGCCTGTCGCGCGGCTTCGCCTCGGCCCTGCACCGGGGCAAGGGGGCGATCGTCAACGTCACCTCCATCGCCGGGCACGCCATCCACCCCTTCGCCGGCTCGGCCTACTCCATCTCCAAGGCCGCGCTCAGCGCCCTGACCCGCGAGATGGCCAACGAGTTCGCGGCCCTGGACGTGCGGGTCAACGCCGTGGCGCCGGGCGAGATCGAGACCGAGATGGTGGGCCCCGAATACGAGGTCCTGATCCCGCGCATCCCGCTCGACCGCATGGGTTCGCCCAAGGACGTGGCCGGCACCGTCTTCTTCCTGTGCTCGGACGACTCGCAGTACGTCACCGGCACCGAGGTCTGGGTCACCGGCGGCCAGCACATGTTCTGAGGGCCGCGCCCGTTACGGGCGCAGCCGGGCGGCGAAGAAGTCCAGGATCTCGTCGCGGGCGGCGGCCGTCGGCTGGCCGGCGGCGTCGATCAGGTGCTGGGTGACCACGCTGTGCGGGCGCGGCACGTGGGTGGCGAAGAAGGGGGCGACGTCGGTGTTGGCGGCGGCGTCGGGCAGGGTGCGGGGACGGAACCGCTCGCCCAGGGCCTCGGCATAGGCGGCGAACCGCTGCGCCGTGCAGATGGGGTCGCCCTCGAACCGGTAGGCAAGCACCGTCAGGTCCTCGCGTTCCAGCCGCGCACGCACCGCCGCCAGCTCGGCGGGCGGGCTTTCAAGGCCGTCGGGCCGGTCGAAGGGCAGCGACGGCTGCGACAGGACTGGCGCCAGCATGGCCGGCTCCAGCATCATCGACAGGGCGAAGTTGCCGGTGAAGCACATGCCGATGGCGCCCACCCCGGGGCCGCCGCATTCGCCGTGGGCGTGGCGGGCCAGGGCGCGCAGCCATCGGGTGACGGGGCTGGCGCCATTACCATCACCCTCGCCGGCGAAGGCACGAAACTCGGCGCTGACGCAGGCGCGCCGGAACACCGCCACCCCGTCCTCGGCTGTTGGCACGGCGCCGTCGCGGCCGAACAGGGACGGCATGTAGACCGTGAAGCCGGCGTCGCGGACCCAGCGGGCGAAGCGCGCGACGTGCGGGCTGATGCCCGGCATCTCGGCCATGACGATCACCGCCGGCCCCGATCCCGCCACGTGGACGCGCCGGGTCTCGCCGTCCAGGGTGATGTCGCGCGGTTCGAAGTCGTGCAGCGGGTCGTCGGTGAAAAGATTCCGCTCGGTGCCCATTCCGTTCCCCCATCCCTATCTGATACCGTATTTTGGACTCAGCTCTTTTTGCGCTACCTAGTACCGAATGTCAAACCCAGACTCGCCATCGCCGTCACGGGAGGCGCCGGTCCGCCGCCGCGCCCCGGTCCCCCGCCAGGCCTGCCCCATGGCCCTGGCGGCCGAGATCCTGGGCGACCGCTGGACCCTGCTGATCTTGCGCGAGGCCTTTTTCGGCGTGCAGCGCTACGAGGACATGCGCGCCGACCTGGGCGCGCCGCGCTCGACCCTGACCGAGCGGCTGGGTAAGCTGGTGGCGCGCGGCCTGATGACCCGGCGCCCGTACCACGAGCCGGGCAGCCGCCGCCGCGACGCCTATGTGCTGACCGAGGCCGGGCAGGGGCTGGCCCTGACCCTGCTGGCCCTGGCGCAATGGGGCGAGGACCACGTGATCGAGGGGCCGGCGCCGGTGGTGGTGACCGACCGCCGCCAGGGCCGGCCGCTGCGGGTCGAGCTTGTCGACCGGTCGGGCCGCGTGGTGCCGCTGAAGGACGCCAGGCTGGCCCTGCGCGGCGAGGGGGAATAGCACCGTGCCCATGAAGTTCGAGGACCGCCCATGACCCAGACCATCGGCATCGTCGCCTGCTCGGCCGAGGGCGCGGCGCTGTGCTACCGCACCATCTGCGCCGAGGGCGAGGCCGGGGCCGGCCACGGCCACCCGCCGGTGGTGCTGCACGGCCACTCCCTGGCCGCCTACGAGGATTTTCTGACCGGCCACGACTGGGGCGGGGTGGCCGGGCTGATGCTGGACTCGGCGGCCCGCCTGGCCCGGGCCGGGGCCGACTTCCTGATCTGTCCCGACAACACCATCCACCAGGCCCTGCCCGGGGTGCTGCCGCGCTCGCCGCTGCCCTGGCTGCATATCGCCCAGGTGGTGGCCGACGCCGCCCAGGCGCGCGGCTTCCGCCGCCTGGGCATCACCGGCACCCGCTGGCTGGTCGAGGGCCCGGTCTACACCGACGTGCTGGAGGCCCGGCGCATGGACGCGGTGCGCCCCGACGCCCCGGCCCGCGACACCATGAACCGCATCATCATGACCGAGCTGGTGGCCGGGGTGGTCCGGCCCGAGTCCGTGGCCGCGTTCCAGGAGGTCATCGCCGGCCTCGCCGCCGTCCGCTGCGACGCCGTGGTCCTGGGCTGTACCGAGATCCCGCTGATCATCGACGACAGCAACTCGCCCCTGCCGACCCTGGACTCGACCCGCCTGCTGGCCCGCGCCGCCCTGGCCCGGGCCCGCGGCGCGGCCTAGCGCACGGCGCGGCCCAGCACCCGGCGCGGCCTGGCGCCGGGGCCGCCCGTCCACAGGTTATCCCCGCGGTTATACCCCGACTTATCCACAATATGTTGGGGTCTGTTCCTATTGTCGCCCCATATGTCGGTGGATTAAGATGACGGCCGGATGACAGGGCGCCCTGGGGAGGGGCGCCCCCCAGGCAATCGGACGGGACCCATGGCCGACCACCCGGAACACCAGCAGGCGGGGGACGCGCCCCCGCCCGGCACCGCCCCCGCACCCGCGCCCGAGGCGATGGCCGATGCCGCACTCGATACTGGGCCCGCCGCCGCCGAGACCCCGCCGGCCGAGGCCATCGTGCCGCCCGACTGGACCCCGCCCTGGTACCTGCGCTACCGCCTGCCGCTGCTGTTCGGCCTGGTGCTGTCGATGGCCTGGCTGGGCCTGTGCGTCGGCTACATCCACCTGCAGATGGGCTGGGACCAGGTCCTGTACCTGGTGCCGCACGAGGCCGGCGGCATGGCCGCGGGCGTGTTCACCCCGGTGGCCCTGGTGTGGATGGTGGTGGCCTTCTTCGAGCGTGGCCGCGCCCTGCGCCGCGAGACCGAGTCCCTGCGCTGGCAACTGCGCCAGCTCACCTACCCGGCCGAGCCGGCCAGCCACCGGGTGCGCGAGATCACCGAGGAGCTGCGCCGCCAGGCACGCCACCTGACCCGGGCGTCCGAGGAGGCGGCCGAGCGCGCGCGCGGCGCCAACGACCAGATCCGCGCCCGCACCCTGGAGCTGAACCAGGCCGGCGAGGACGCCGACCTGCGCGCCCGCGCCATCGCCGAGGCCCTGCGCCGCCAGACCGACGACCTGTCGGCCATCACCGAGAAGGCCCTGGGCCGGGCGCGCGAGGTGGGCGACCTGCTGTTGCGCCACGGCCGCGAGATGGCGGCGTCGTCCGAGCGCGCCTCGACCCGGGCCGAGGATTTGTGCGAGGTGCTGCGCGACCGCGGCGGGGAGCTGAACGACGTGGCCGCCGCCGTGGCCCGCCGCGCCCAGGAGACGGCCGACACCTTCCGCCAGCGCAGCGCCGAGCTGGACAGCGCCGCCCGCGAGTCCACCGACAAGGCCCAGGAGGTCGGCGCCTTCCTGCACGACCGCCTGGACTCCCTGGTCCGCGCCTCGGACGCGGCGGCCGAGACCGTGCGCGGCGGCGCCGGCCTGCTGCACGACCAGGCCCAGGACCTGAGCCGCCGCGCCGACCGCGCCGCCGCCCAGTCCGAGCAGATGCGCGAGGCCATGGGCCGCCAGGCCGCCGACCTGGACGAGGTGGGCGGCCTGCTGGAAGCGCGCCTGACCCGCATCGAGACGCGGCTGGGCGAACAGACCGCGCACCTGACCGAGACCTCGGACCGGGTCGCCGGGCGCATCCGCGGCATCGGCGACGAGTTGCGCGACCAGGCCCAGGACCTGATCGCCACCTCGGACCAGGTGGTGGCCAACATCGACGACAGCGCCGAGGCCTTCCGCGCCCAGGCCCGCGACCTGGGCGACCTGACCGAGCGCACCGTGGCCCGCACCGGCGAGGCCGGCGAGGTGCTGCGCCGGGCCAGCGGCGACCTGGCCCAGGTGTCGGACACCGCCGTGCGCCGCATGGAGGGCCTGGGCGAGCTGCTGAACCAGCGCACGGCCGACCTCTCGGTCCTGTCCGACGCCGCCGCCGGCAAGGTGGAGGGCGCCGGCGAGGCCCTGGAGCGCCGCGCCCTGGCCCTGGACAAGCTGAGCGAGCAGGCGATCCTGCGCATCCGCATGGTGGCCGAGGGCCTGCGCCGCCAGACCATCGACCTGGGCGCCACGTCCGAGAAGGCCAGCGACCACGTGCGCGCCCTGGGCGACACCCTGCACCAGAGCGCGCGCGACCTGTCGGTGGCCGCCGAAAAGGGCCTGCACGACCTGCAGGCCACCGACCGGGCCCTGCGCGGCGGGCTGGACCGGGTCGACGCCCTGGCCGAGCGCACCGGCGGCCTGGTGGCCGCCTTCGCCGGCCAGGTGGGCGAGGCCACCGCCGGCACCGAGGAGGCCGCCGGCCGCATCCGCGCCCTGGGCGAGGCGGTGTTCGAGGGTGCGCGCAAGCTGGGCGAGGCGCGCGACCTGGCCGAGGCCAGCATCGGCAGCGGCGCCCGCCTGCTGGACGACCGGGTGGCGCAGATGGACCACGCCACCACCCGCACCACGCAGATGATCCTGGACGCCGCCGACGCCCTGCGCCGCCGCGCCGAGGAGGTCTCCGGCGCCGCCGACGGCAGCGAGGCGCGCCTGCGCGCCCTGGGCGAGGAGATGCGCCTGCGCCTGCTGTCCCTGGTCGCCGCCGCCGACGAGGCCGAGGGCAGGGTGCAGTCGGCCACCCGGTCGCTGGACCAGGCCGCCGAGGGCCTGGACGGCAGCGGCGCCCGGGCCCAGGACGGCCTGGCCCGGGTCGGCCAGGAGATGGGCGAGCGGTCGCGCCAGGTCTCGGCCGCGGCCGAGCGGGCGGCGGCCCTGCTGGCCCTCGCCACCCAGGCCCTGACCCGCCAGTCCAGGGACCTGGACACGGCCACCGAGGGCGCCCGCGGCCGACTGGAAACCGTGGGCGGCGAGATGGCGCGCCGCGCCCGCGACCTGGACGCCGCCGCCGACCGCGCCGCCGGGCGCCTGGACGAGGCGGCCCGCGCCCTGGTTCACGCCGGCCAGGGGCTGGAGACCGCCGGCGGCCAGGTGGACGGCGCCGTCGAGGGCGGCGCGCGGCGCCTGCGCGACCTGGCCGGCGACCTGCAGAACCGGGTGCTGGAGGCCGTCAAGGCCGCCGAGGGCGGCCTGTCGGCCATCGCCGGGGCCGCCGACGGGCGCCTGCGCGGCGCCGCCGAGGCGGCGCTGGAACGCCTGCGCGCCGTCGGCGAGCGCACCGGCCAGGCGGTGGAGGACGCCAGCGCCGCCGCCGACCGGGTGGCCGGCCGCCTGGACGACATCGCCGCCCTGATGGGCCAGCGCACCGGCGAGCTGGACGGCGCCATGGCCCGCGCCGGCGGCCAGCTGTCCGAGGTCGGCGACCTGCTGCGCCAGCGCCTGGGCGACCTGCGCGCGGCCCAGGACGAAGCCGCGGCCCAGGTGCGCGCCTTCACCGAGACCCTGCACGCCGGCGCCGCCGACCTGGGCGGGGTCAGCGACGAGGCGGTGGCGCGGCTGGCCCGCGTCGGCGACGGCCTGCACGAGCGCGCCCACGCCGTGACCATGGCGGTGGACCAGGCGGCCAAGCTCATGTCGCTGGTCACCGGCGCCATCCAGCGCCATTCCGACGACCTGACCGCGGCGTCGGACCAGGCCCGCGGCAAGGTCGACACGGTGACCGCCGCCCTGGCCGAACGCACCCGCGACCTGGGCGCCCTGAGCGAGCGGGCGCTGGAGCACCTGCGCCGGGTGGGCGGCGAGCTGGACGGCCGCGCCGAGGCCCTGCGGACAAGCGCCGACGGCGCCGTCGAGCGCCTGGACGGGGTGCTCGACACCGTGACCCGCGGCGCGCGGGACCTGGACGCGGCCACGGACTCGGCCACCGAGCGCCTGGACCGGGCCGGCGAGGCCCTGGCCGCGCGCACGGCCGAGGCCCTGCGCGGCGGCGACGACGCGGCGGCGCGGCTCGCCAACCTGGCCGAGCTGCTGAGCCGCGAATCCGCCCGCGCCGCCCAGGAGGCGGACGCCATCGTCGCCCGGGTCGGCGCCGGCAACGACGGCCTGCGCCAGCAGATGGAGGCCCTGGGCGCCACCTGGGAGCGCACCGAGAAGGGCCTGGAGATGCTGGAAGGCGCCCTGGAGCGCGCCGGCGGCCAGGTGGGCCGGGTCTCGGGCGAGGCCCTGGCCAAGGTCGAGGCCTGGGACCGGACCCTGGGCGAGCGCACCCGCACCTGGCGCGACGCCGCCGGCGAGGTGGAGGAGGCCTCCAGCGGCCTGGTGCGCCTGCTGGACGAGCGCGCCGGCGACCTGCGCCGCGAGGCGCAGCAGGCCGACGACCTGCTGGACGACCTGCGCCGCGAGGCCCGCACCACCCGCGACGCCAGCTTCCTGCGCCGCGCCACCTTCCTGTCCGAGAGCCTGCAGTCCATGGCCATCGACATGGCCCGGGTCATGGACGCCTCGGTGGGCGAGGACGACTGGCGCCGCTTCAACAGGGGCGAGCGCGGCATCTTCGTGGCCAAGATGCTGGGCTTCCGCCAACGCGAACGCCTCGCCGCCCTGCGCCAGAAATACCAGGACGACCGCCAGTTCCGCGACTACGTGGGCCGCTACCTGTCCGACTTCGGCGACTTCCTCCACGAGGCCCGCAAGTGGGACCACGACGGGATTCTGGAAACGACGTTCCTGATGAGCGATGTGGGGAAGCTCTACATGCTGCTGTCGCGGGCGGTGGAGAGGGAGTTTTAGGGGTATTTGTTTGCGCTCAAGCGCCGCTCCGCCCTCCGGGCTCGGCTTGCCTCGCATAAGCTCGGGCGCGCGGTCGCGCTTGCCGGGTCCGCCGGACCCGGAAACAGAGCCCGGCCAACGCCCGTCACCCGCTCAACCGCTGGCCGGCAGGGCACCGGCCCAAAGCGCGGTGGAGCGGATTGGCCTGGACGAGCGCAGCGAGGACCCCGGGCCGCAGGTCCGTAAGCCGAGCCCGGAGGGCGGAGCGGCGCTTGAGCGCAAACAAGAACAATCCCGGACACCGCATTTCGCCGACGATGCTCCGGTCACCAACTCACCATTACTGGCTAGCCTGGCAAAAACGCCGGCACGGTGGATAAGTATTGTGTCCCTGGATTTGTAAGTATTGTGTCCCCGGAATTGTTATTTCCCGGATATGCGATGCAGGATCGCGCTGTCTCTTCGAGCCCTAAAATATCTCGTATTGTTGAACACATAGAGAATCCTCTTAGACTCTGGATCATAAATAAATCCGTTAAAATGATCGGTTTTTAGGTAACGGTAGATAATTGATTCTTTGAATACTACCTTTGACGGATTTTCGAATTTTCCTTCGAGCGTAAGCGCCAAAAAACCTTGACTCAATACTCTATCAACATTTATGCCATCGGATTTTATCGACACCGAAGCGATTTTGTCTAGAAATCGGCTTCGCTTTCCCATGAACATGTTTCGGCCTGTGCCTTCGTTGTCGTATCGCATACGAGGTTGTCGATTAGTATGGGTAGAAAGACGACCAAAATGCTTTTCAAATATTCGTTTTACCGCAAGATCGACGGTTTCTCCGCCGGGTAGTTCGGCACCTTGAATAACCGTCGGCTCGTTAATGGTGTCGAGCAGTGTATCGAGTTCGGAATTCTGACCTCGCCACTCCTTCTCTGCCAATACCACACGCGAATACGCTTTGAACCGCGGAAGATGTTTCCGCTCTTCATTAGGCAATGGTTTTGTCGTGAACCACTCGAATTCGTCTGGTGGATCGGCGTCAGCGCGTTGAGGCGCCTCGGAGATTTGTACCCGTTTGATTTTGATCCTGGCATTCGGCTGGTCGAAATAGCTGGGCGAAACATAGACCTCCAACTTCTCAAGTGTATCGGCGTTGGGGGCCCACGCCATGTAGGGGATGACGCCATCCGGTAGCGGCAAAGGCTTTCGAACGGTGCGCCACCACGATTCCTCTACCACCTTGTGCGCACAGAGATAGGGCGTCCACATTATTACCGCGCTGCCGTCCGGTAGTCGGTACCCCAGTGCTCCGACGTTAACGGCGTAGCGGGTCGACAAACGTCCAAACAGCTTGGTCGGCCTATCGCCGATTCCGCCTGCCGGCGCCTCGTAGGTCTCGCATTCTAGGATGCGCTCGAAATGAACAGGCCGACCGTTGACATCCAAATCGACGTCCAGCTTGGCCAAGAAGGACGGCTCATGATCAAAAATCGAGGTCAGATCCGCGAGAATTAACCGCAAAAAAATCCCCGTCGGCGGGAAAATCCCCAGAAAGCAAAGAACGGCTACGACGATGATCAGAACCTTCCACTTCAGAGCCATTCGTTCAGTTTTCCTAATTAATGCCAGTTGCAGAATTATGGGGACACAGAATTATGGGGACACAATACTTAATTGCAGAATTATGGGGACACAATACTTAATTGGCGCTTGTTTTCAATTCACCACAGAGAACACTGAGTTTCACAGAGATTCCACAGAGAAGAATTGAGTGGGCGCTGCGCGCCGGGGGTTCCGCTCCGCGCAGCGGAGCCTCTGTGGCTTCTCTGTGCTTCTCTGCGGTCTCTGTGGTTCACGCTTGCCGGTGCCCGTTGCGGGGCGGCGCCATGGCCCGGAAAAGCCGCCCCTCACCGGTCGCTGAACCGCTCCTTCAACTCCTGGAGCTTCTGCCGTTCCAGTTCCTGGCGCGCCTGTTTCTCCTTTTCCTCGGCTTCCAGGCGGTCGGCCATCTCGTCGTCTGTTTCCGGGCGCAGGTAGTGGACCTTCACGTTCAGCCAGTGGTCCTGGCGTGAGTCGCGGAAGGCCACCGTCTCGAAGGCGGCGGTGGCGCGGTAGTCCTCGGGGATCAGGGCCAGGTACTTCTCGGCCCAGGGGATCAGGTCGGCCAGCGTCTTGGGCATCCAGTTCCACTCGGGCCCGAATTCCTTCTCGCAGTCCAGCACGACGCGCGTGGTCTTCCTGGTCATGGCCTGTCCCCGCCGGTTCCCTGGTTTCCTGGTGCCGTGGCCCGCGGCGCCCCGGAGGGCGGCGCCTGGCCACGGGTCCATCATACCCCATTCCGCGCGCCGCGGCGGAACCGCGTCGACCCCTGCGGTTCGCGGCCTCCGGCCGGTGCCGGCGGATTCGCTCGACCGGGGCCGGGACGCCGCCCGGGGAAAGGCGCGACCGCCGCCGGGTGACACTGAATGGAATTTAATTTGCATTTTCAGTGGTGTATCCTGGCGCCGGCCGAGGTGCCCGGAAACGGGCCACAAAACCGTTCCGGCCCGCCGGCCGCCACGCTATGCTGGGCCCGGCACGGAGGGGACCGAACCGGCGGCCGGCGCGCCGCCATGCGACAGGGAACGCAATGAAGATCGCCTTCGTGGTGCCCAACATGTTCAAGACCCGGGCGTTCGACGCCATCGAGCCCCTGGTCTTCGCCATCCTGGCCGCCCGCACCCCCGACGACGTCGAGGTGGTGTTCTGGGACGAGCGCCGGGAAGACGTGCCCCTGGACCCGACCGTGGACCTGGTGGCCCTCACGGTGGAGACGCACACGGCGCGGCGCGCGTACCAGATCGCGCGCCAGTACCGGGCCCTGGGCGCCGCCGTGGTCATGGGCGGCCACCACCCCACCTTCATGGCCGACGAGGCCCTGTCCCACTGCGACGCCATCGTCCGCGGCGACGCCGAGGGGGTGTGGGAGGAGCTGGTGGCCGACTTCCGCGCCGGGCGCATGCGGTCCGTCTACACCCAGACCGAGACCGCCGACCTGGCCGACCTGCGGCTCGACCGCTCCATCTTCAAGGGCAAGGGATACGCGCCGGCGACGGTGATCCAGTACGGCCGCGGCTGCAAGTTCAACTGCGAATTCTGCTCGATCCGGGCCTTCTACGGCTCCTGCCTGCGCCAGCGCCCGGTGGCCGACGTGGTCGACGAGATCGAGCGCATGAACCACCGCCACGTTTTCTTCATCGACGACAACATCTTCGTCGACACCGACAAGGCCAAGGAGCTGTTCCGCGCCCTGATCCCCCTGAACGTCACCTGGTCGTGCCAGATGTCCATCGACATCGCCCAGGACCGGGAGTTGATGAAGCTGCTGGAAAAGAGCGGCTGCGCCGGCGCCCTGATCGGGTTCGAATCCCTGAACCCCGAGAACCTGAAGCAGATGCGCAAGGGCTGGGGGGTCAAGCGCCAGGACTACGAGACCTCGATCCGCATCCTGCAGGACGCGGGGGTCATGATCTATGGCTCGTTCGTGTTCGGCTACGACGCCGACACGCCGGACAGCTTCGCCGAGACCGTGGACTTCGCCGTGCGCAACCGCTTCTTCCTGGGCAACTTCGCCGGCCTGATGCCGACCCCGGGGGCCAAGCTGTACGACCGTCTGCGCGACGAGGGGCGGCTGCTGCACGAACGCTGGTGGCTGGACCCGGACTTCCGCTATGGCAACGCCACCTTCGTGCCGCGCGGCATGACGCCGCGCCAGTTGACCGACGGCTGCCACTGGGCGCGCACCCAGTTCTACACCGCCGGGTCCATCTTCCACCGCCTGTGGGACCGCGACACCAACATCCGCAACCTGCACCGGGCCGGGTACTACCTGGCCGCCAACCTGGTCTTCCGCCGCGAGGCCCAGGCCAAGCACGGCCAGATCCTGGGCGGCGACATGGCCCTGGTGCCGGCCGAGGCCGGCGACTGAACGGGCGGCGGCGCCTTTTTTGCTGGCCACGGACGGAGATCGATAGTTAGATCAAGTCCAAACGCCACAAGTCCCCGTGGGAAGGGGGCGGCTCAGGGGATCCAACATGGGGGTATCGGATGAATTTCACCCGTAACAGCGAGATCGAACAGGACTTCCAGCTGCGCGAGCAGAACCGGCACCGGGAATTCGCGCCCGTCTGGGACGAGACCCTGGAGGCGGTCTTCGCCGACGTGGCGCCCTACTATGACATCGCCAGCGACGTTGCCAGCCTGGGCCTGTGCAGCGCCTGGCGCCGCCGCTTCACCCGCGCCATCGGCGTCGGCGCGGGGGACCGGGTGCTGGACGTCTGCGCCGGCACCAACGGTGTCGGAATCGCGCTGCTGGCCCGGCAGCCGGACATCAAGGTCACCGCCATCGACCGCAGCGCCGCCATGCAGGCCGAGGGCGGCCGCCGCGCCAAGGCCCGCGGCTTCTCCATCGAATCGCACGTGGACGACGTGCACGAGCTGCCGTTCCCCGACGACAGCTTCGACGTGGTGACCCTGCAGTTCGCCTCGCGCCACCTGCGGGTGATCGACGTGTTCTCGGAAATCCGCCGTGTCCTGCGCCCGGGCGGGGCTTTCTACCACTGCGACATGCTGAAGCCCGAGAACCCGGCGGTGCGCCGCCTGTACGGCATGTACCTGAAGGGCTGCGTCGCCGGCACGGCCATGATGTTCGGCAGCGGCAACGAGGCCCGCAGCTGCCGCGACTACTTCGTGCGCGCCATCGAGCTGTTCTATTCCGAGGCCGAGCTGACCCGCCTGCTAAACGGCATCGGCTTCCACCAGGTCACCTCGGACAGCGCGCCTGGCGGCATCCTGGCCCACCACCGGGCGGTCAAGCCGCAGGCGGTGTGAACCCGGCTCAGTAGCGGTCGGTCTCCTGCCCGCCGGTGTCGAACGGCGGGCGGCGGTCGAACAGGGCTTCCAGCATGCGCAGCTCGGCGTCCCGGTGGTCGATGACCGGGGCCGGGGCAATGGCCGCCGGCGCGCCGGGCGGGTAGATGTAGCGCGGCTGGTCGTGGTGGGTGGTGGTCACCGTTTCCAGCAGCGGCCCCGGCGCCCCGCCGGTACCCGCCGCGCGCAGCTCGGCGCGGCCATAGCAGACGCAGGCATAGGTGCGCGCCGGCCGCGAATCCACGTAACAGGCGGTGCCGCGGATGCCGATGCCGGCGACCGGCGTGTCGATGGTCACCCCCGGGGTGCGCCCGAACACCGACAGCATGGCGCCCTGCACCACGCGCAGGGTGCCGGCCACGGCGCCCGATTCGTCGGTGAAGTATTCGGGGAAGAACTCGATCTCGCTCCGCTCCCGCAGCAGGAAGGCGTGTTGGCCGACCACGATCACCAGCCGCGCCCCGGCGCCGGTGCTGGCCACGTCGCCGGGCTTGACCTGCTGCCCCGGGCGCGCCGGCCGGCCGTTGATGCGCACGTCGCCCTCCATCTCCTGCACCCCGGGCGCCACCGGGCGGCGGGACATGGCGCGGGCGCCGCGGGCCAGGGCCACCAGGGCGGGCAGGGGGATGCCGGCCCACAGCAGGGCGCCCAGCAGGCGCCGGCGGGCGGGACGGAACGAAAGGGCCATGGCGGTTTCCTTGCAAGCGAACCCGGGCCCTTGTAGCACGGAACGGCCGGCGCCGTTCAAGGGCCCTGTTGCGGGGCGGGGACCGCGGCGGGACCGGGGCCGGGCCGCCGACCCGCTTTCCCCCGCCCCCCCAACCCCCTTCGAGGACGACCTGCCGGCCTGACGGTGCTATGCTCCCCGGTCCGCGTCACCGGTAGGGAGCCTCCCATGCGCATCGAACTGGCCTACGGCAAGACCGGCCTGTCCGTGGACCTGCCGGCCCAGGCTCGGCCGACGGTGATCCGCAAGCCGCCCCTGCCCATCCCGGCCGACCCCGGCGCCCTGGTGGCGGCGGCCCTGGACGGGCCGGTGGCGGCGGCGCCGCTGACGGAACTGGCGCGCGGCGCGGCCAGCGCCTGCATCCTGATCTGCGACATCACCCGGCCGGTGCCCAACGGCCTGTTCCTGCGCCCCATGATCGAGCGCCTGATGGCCGCCGGGGTGCCGGCGGCCGGGATCACCGTGCTGGTGGCCACCGGCCTGCACCGCCCCAACGAGGGCGACGAGCTGGCCGAGGTGGTGGGCGATCCCTGGGTGCTGGCGACCGTGGCGGTGGAGAACCACTTCGCCCGCGACGACGACGCCCACGTCATGCTGGGGCGCACCGCCACCCGCGGCGTGCCCGTGGGCCTGGACCGCCGCTTCATGGACGCCGACGTGAAGATCGCAACAGGGCTGGTGGAGCCCCACTTCATGGCCGGCTACTCGGGCGGGCGCAAGGTGATCGCGCCCGGCGTCGCCCACCACACCACCATCCGCACCTTCCACAGCGCCCGGTTCATGGAGGACCCCCTGGCGGCGTCCTGCAACCTGGCCGGCAACCCCCTGCACGAGGAGCAGCTCGAGATCGTGCGCATGGTCGAGGCGCGCGACCCGGCGCGGCCGATCCTGGGCCTGAACACGGTCATCGACGAGGCGCGCAACCTGGCCTTCGTCTCCTTCGGCGCGGTCATCGACAGCCACCGCGCCGCCGTCGACTTCGTGCGCGGCAACGTGGAGATCCCGGTCGGCCGCCGCTTCCGAACGGTGGTCACCTCGGCCGCCGGCCACCCCCTGGACAAGACCTACTACCAGACCGTCAAGGGCATGGTGGTGCCCATGGACATCCTGGCGCCGGGCGGCACCCTGATCGTGGCTTCGAGCTGTTCCGAGGGCCTGGGCTCGGCCGAGTTCCGCGACGCCCAGCGGCGCCTGGTGGAGCTGGGCCCCGACGCCTTCCTGGCCGCCATCTCGGGCAAGGACCTGGCCGACATCGACGAGTGGCAGACCGAGATGCAGCTCAAGCCCATGCGCATCGGCCGCATCCAGCTTTACACCGGCGGCCTGGGCGCCGACGACCTGGCCGTGACCGGGGTCGAGGCGGTGGACGACGTGGCCGCCGCCGTGGCCGCCAGCATCGCCCGCCACAACGACCCCGAGCTGGCGGTGATCCCCGAGGGGCCGTACCTGGTGCCGTTCGCGCGGGAGGCGTAGGGGGCCTGCTGAGAAGCGACCGTCAGCCAAAAACACCGCCGTCGTCCCCGCGCAGGCGGGGACCCATTCCGCCTTCGATTGCGGACGACGGGTGTCGGCAAACGCAAGCCGGGCCATGCGGCCAATCCGCACGGCCGCCCTTGGCCGCCATGGCGACGGCATGGGTCCCCGCCTGCGCGGGGACGACGGTTGGGCAGGGGAGGAGGAAAGGGCGCGCGGATGGCCGGGTCAAGCCCGGCCATGACAAAAAATGTATACATATCAATGAATTATGTCATGCCCGGACTTGATCCGGGCATCCAGGATGTCCGCGCAAAATTTCGTCGCAGGAAAGACGTGGACCCCCGGGTCAAGCCCGGGGGTGACGACATTTCGAAAGGGGTGGTCTCACCCCTTGCGCCGGTAGTGGTAGCGGTACAACTCGCGCTCGAATCCCAGGCCGGCGTACAGGCCCAGGGCCGGGGGGTTGTCGGCCATGACCTGCAGGCAGGCGGCGTCGACGCCCTGGGTCCGGGCCCAGTCCAGCAGGCGGCCGACGGCGCGGCGGGCGTGGCCCCGCTGGCGCTGGGCGGGGTCGGTGGCCACGGCCTCGATCACCAGCAGGCCGCCCGACAGCACGCCATAGGCGATGGCCGCCACCTGCCCGTCCACGGTCTGGGAAACGAAGGCCCGGGGCAGGGCGATGGCGTCCACGGTGGCGCGGAAGGACGCCATGGCCGCGTCGTCGGCGCCGGCGAAGGCGCGCCGCGCCGCCAGCCAGGCGGCGTCGGGCGCGGCCGGGACGGGGCCCGGGCTGGCGATGGCGCGGCCGGCGAGGCCGGCGTACAGGGTCACGGTCTCGGCCTCGGCGACATAGCCGCGGCGCGCCAGCGGCGCGTCCATGGCCGGCACCAGGGTGGGCACGCGGAACACCGGGTCGCGGCCCTGGCGGGCGTAGAAGTCCTCGGCGAAGGGCAGGATGGCGGTGGGGTCCGTGGGGCCGCCGCGCAGGGGGTTGACCGAGTTGACCCGCCGCGTCGGCCCGCCCGAGGCGCGCAGCAGCCAGCCGCCGACGACGGCCTGGCGCGGCGACGGCCAGGCGTTGGCGCAGGCCTCCTCGGCGTCCCAGGCCAGGTCGGGCCCGCCCGGCGCCATCACCCGCCCGCGCCTTGCAGCAGGTCCATCATGCGCTGGAACCGGCCGTCGCCGGCGAACCGCGGGTCGTCGTCGCGCGGCAGGCGGCAGATGCCGTTGAAGCGCACGATGGCCTCGCCGTCCCGGTGCACCAGGCCGTGCGCCGTGGCCATGCGCCGGGTCGGGTGCACGAAGTCGACCCGGGTCTCGAGCCAGTCGCCGATCCGCGCCGGGGCCAGGAAGTCGAAGGTGTTGTTGATGGACGGCGGGAAGGCGCTGCGGCCGCTGGCCAGCAGGGCGGCGAAGCCCACGGCCATGTCGGCCACGGTCATGACCATGCCGCCGTGGCAGATGCCCACCGGGTTGGCGTGCCGGGCCTCGACGCGGAAGCCGAACACGCCGCCCGGCCCGGGCCGCACGTACAGCGGCCCCACCAGGCCGACGAAGCCCTCGTCCATGGGCAGTTGGTGGAAGCCGGCGGGGACGGCGGCGCCGTCCGTGTCGGGGGGAGCCACGGTGCCGGCCCTATTCGGCCGGCGCCGGGGCGGCGTCCAACTCGGCGCCGGAGCGGGCCGGCAGCAGCAGGGCGGCGGCCACCACGCAGGCGGCGCAGACGGCCAGCAGGCCCAGCACGGTCTCGAACCCGCCGCCCGAGGCCAGGATCCAGCGCGCCGCCATCAGCGCCCCGGCCCCGGCCACCAGGTTCAGCCCCACCTTGGCCGCCACCATCTTGGCCCGCCACTGGTCGGGCACGTAGCGGGCCAGCACCGTGTCGGCGATGGGGATCTGGCCGAACACGAAGCCCATGGCCAGCAGGGCGGCGAGGAACAGGGCCCAATCCGTCTGCACCGCCATCAGGCCGATCAACAGCGGCTGACCGGCGGCCGCGGCCAGCAGCACCGGCTTCAGGCGGCGGCGGTCGATCAGGCGGCCGACGAAGACCTGGGCGAAGGCGGCCACGGCATAGACGGCGGCGGCCAGGGCGCCGGTCACCGCCACGTCGCTGCTGACCCCCGGCAGGCGCACCTCGAACAGGCGCGGGACCAGGAAGGTCAGGGCCCCGAACACGAACCCGCCCGCCGTGGTGGCCAGGGCGATGGACAGCAGCGCCCGCTGCCAGCCGGGGGCGAAGCCCACCAGGGCCTTCTCGCGCGCCGTCGACGGCGGCGGGCGCAGGCGGCCGCTGCGCGCCACCAGGGCATAGCCGATGCCGATGGCCACGGCGACCGCGCCCGGCAGGGCGAAGGCCAGGCGCCAGTCGTGCACCGCCAGCAGGAATCCGGTGACCAGCGGCGCCGCCGCCACCCCCATGTTGCCCCACACCCCGTTGGCGCCCACCCGGGTGCCCACGTTGCCGCCGCCCTCGACCACCATGGCGATGCCCACTGGGTGGTAGATGGCCGCGAACAGGCCCAGCACCGCCAGGCCGGCGCCCACCTGCAGGGGAGTCTGGGCGAAGCTGGTGGCGATGGCCGACAGGCCGATGCCGATGAAGAACACGGTGATCATGCCGTTTCGGCTCCAGATGTCGGCCAGGTGCGCGGCCACCGGCGCGGCGGCGCCGAACAGGACCAGGGACGGGATGCCGTAGGGGATCATCTCGGCATAGGCGCCGTCGGGGGCCAGGCCGAAGGCCAGCCCGGCGGTGAAGGCCGCCTTGGCGAAGATCAGCATGCACATGTGGTCCACGAAGTGGCCCACGTTCAGGAACAGCAGTCGCGGCGAGCGCAGGGACATCTCGTTTCCAACCCGGATCGACGCCCCGGCGGCGGGGCGCGCGTCAGTCTACCACAAGGGTGAAGGCCAGCAGCAAGGTCCGCTGCAACACGTTGAAGTTGTCGTCGGAGACGATGTAGACCATCACCCGTCCGCCGGGGCCGCGGCCCACGGACACGCCCTCGAAGTTGTCCACCGTGGCCGGGGCGGCGAACTCGGCCAGCAGCTCGCCGCGCAGCACGGCGCCGGGCTTCAGGTCGGCGGCGGCCAGCAGGCGCAGGCGCACCGCCACCCCGGCCACCAGGGTGAAGAACCGCTCCAGCACCAGCACGTCGCCGCCCGGCAGGGTGGCGGCGCCGGTGGGGAAGAAGTTGTCGGACACGGCATAGGCCAGGGGCCGCCAGGGCTGGCCGCCGCCGCCGATCCAGGCGGCGTTGCCGTCGGTGCCGGCCATGCGTTCGGCGATGGCCAGGTAGCGGCCGTCGTTCAGGCGGGTCAGGGTTTCCAGCCCGCCGTTGCTGGGGGCCAGGGCCAGGGCCCGGGGCGCGTCCACCGGGCGGCCCGGGCCAAGGTCTCCGTGGGCGGCGGCGGCGGGGGCCGTGCCGGCGGGCGGGGCGAAGGACATGATCCGATGGTTGCGTTCGAACCCCACCCACAGGGCGCCGCCGTCGCCGCGGGCCAGGGACTCGGCGTCGGAGGACTCCTTGTCCAGCAGGCGCTGGTCGTCGCCGTCGCGCAGGGGCGCCAGGTCGCCGTCGCGCAGCCCCACCAGGCGGCCGTCGCCGTCCAGCTCGATGGCCGCGCGCAGCAGGTCGCCGCGGTCGCTGACGGCGGTCAGGCGCAGGCCGTCCACCAGCAGGGCCGACAGCCCGCCGAACCGCCGCTCGGGCGAGCGCAGCACCAGCCCGCCCATGTAGCGCAGCTTGCCGATGGTCTGGCGCCTGGGGTTGTCGGGGTAAAGGTCGACGGGCGAGGAGGTGATCTCGATCGGCGCGGCGTCGGCCGGCCCGGCGGCCAGGCCGAGCAGCAGGGCCACCAGGATTCGCGTCAGCATGGCCGGGGCATCCCATCACCAAAATTTGACTGAATTGCCGTTTCGCCTGTGACTATCATGCGGGCGCGGGTCTGTCCGCACAAATCGGGCCGGGGTTCGGGCCCGGCACAACCGCAAACAGGATAAGGGAGACACCATGAACATCGCCCTGTCGCGCCGCGACGTGGTCAAGGGTCTGGTGGTCGGCGGCGTGCCGGCCACGGCAACGCTGGCCGCCGTGCTCGCCAACCCCATGCTGGCCCGCGCCGCGGCCGCCGGCCTGGAAACGGTGACCATCACCACCGAAGGCGGCAAGTCCGTCAGCGCCGCCCTGGCCCTGCCGGCGGCCACGCCGGCGCCGGCGGTGCTGCTGATCCACGAATGGTGGGGCCTGAACGACCAGATCAAGTCGGTGGCCGCCGAGCTGGCCAAGCAGGGCTACGTGGCCCTGGCCGTGGACCTGTACGGCGGCAAGGTGGCCGGCACGCCCGACGACGCGCGCGCCTATACCCAGATGGTGGGCAAGGACCCGGACACGGCGGTGGACACCCTGCGTTCGTGGCTGCGCTGGCTGAAGAAGAACGAAAAGGTGAACGGCAAGCTGGGCACCGTCGGCTGGTGCTTCGGCGGCGGCTGGTCCCTGAACGCCTCCATGGCCGAGCCGGTGGACGCCACCGTGGTCTACTATGGCAAGGTCGACCAGCCGGCCGACCGGCTGGCGCGCCTGAAGGGCCCGGTGCAGGGCCACTTCGCGACCCAGGACCAGTGGATCAACAAGGCCATGGTGGGCAAGTTCGAGGCCGCCATGGCCGAGGCCAAGAAGCCGTACCAGAACTACTGGTACGACGCCAACCACGCCTTCGCCAATCCGACCCAGTCCCGCTACGACGCCGCCGACGCCGAGCTGGCCTGGACCCGCACCCTGGACTTCTTCAAGCAGCATCTGGGCTAGCCCGCAGGGGCCGGCCGGGAAGGACTGGCCGGAGCGGGATTAGCCGGGTAAAGTCGCCCCTTCGGAAACCGCATCGCCGGCACGAGGGGGCGGCTTGGAAGACACGCACGAACAGGACGCCGCGGCGGCTTGCCCCGCCTGCGGCGGCGCCTCGGCGCCGGACGGCGAGAAGGACGGCTACGCCGTCTTCCGCTGCGGCGCCTGCGACCTGCTGTTCGTCCACCCCTTCCCCACGGCCGAGGAGCTGGCGCGGTACTATTCCGACAACTACCGCGGCGCCACCGCCACCTTCTATCCCAAGCTGAACTCGCGCCGCCGCCGCGCCTTCGTCAAGTCGCTGCGCTTCCTGCGCTACGCCGTGGGGCGGCGGGTGCTGGACATCGGCTGCGGCGGCGGGGTGATGGTCGACGCGTTCCGCCGCCTGGGGGCCGACGCCCACGGGGTGGACATCAGCGTCAACTCCATCACCTTTGCGCGCAACCGGTTCCCGCGCTGCACCTTCCACTGCATGGACTTCGACGAGATGGCGCGCAGCGGCCTGACCTTCGACTTCATGTTCACGTCCGAGCTGATGGAGCACATCCCCGGGCCGCACGGCTGCATGGCCATGATCCAGGCCCTGTCCAAACCCGGCACCCTGGTCTACGTGGCGACCCCCGACGCCGGCCACCCGGCGGTGCCGGCGGACATCTACGCCTGGGACCAGATGTGCCCGCCCGAGCACCTGCAGTGGTTCACCCGCGACAACCTGGCGCGGGTGTTCGACGGCTACGGCTTCGACCTGGCCAGGGCCTTCCCCAAGAAGTCCCCGGCCCTGTCGCTGCTGTTCCGCCGGCGCGGATAGGGGGCAAAGAAAAACGCCGCGCGAACCGCGCGGCGTTCTCCGTCAGACCCGGAATGGGGTCTTACTTGTCCTTCTTCTCGGCCGGAGCGGCCGGGGCGCCGTAGGGGGCGCCGTAGTAGGGCGCGCCATAGCCCCAGGGGCCGCCATAGGGGTAGCCGTAGCCGCCGCCGTAGGGATAGCCGTAGCCGCCCCAGGGGCCATAGCCGCCATAGGGATAGCCGCCGTAGTAGGGGTTGCCGTAGCCACGCCCGTAGCCCGAGCCGCGGCCGCTGAAGTTCATGTTGAAATCACCGGTGCCGTCGCCCCAGCCGTTCCAGGGACCGCCGCCCCAGGGGCCACCGCCCCACGGACCGCCCCACCAGGCCTTCGCATCGCTCAGGGGCACGGAAACGGCAGCAACGATACCGGCGACCGCCAAAGTCTTGAGAAGAGTCTTCATTGTCATCACCCTTAAAGAACTGTTCCCACCCTCTTAGAATTTTGGTCGCCGGAAGGAGGGGTTGCTCCCGGAAACCCAACCATGGCTCCCCGGTACTTCGCGCCGTCGTGGCCGATTCCGAACGGGGAAGAAGCCATATTCATTATGACTAATTTAGTAAAATCTAATATCAATGTCAAATCCTTTATGCGGGGTTTTGCGGAATTGGACTCGCGGAAAAAATAGCCCCGCCGCCGCCCGGCGCGGCGGCCGAAAGCGAATCCCGAGCGCCCGGCGCGGCGGCCTAAAGCGAATCCCGGGTGCGGGTCTTGAGGGTTTCCACCAGGCCGTCGATGCCGCCCTGGTCGGCGATCACGGCGGCGAACTCCTGGCGCATGGTCAGGGCCATGCTGATGCCGCCCACGGACAGGTCGATGATGCGGTAGCGCCGGGAGTTGTAGCGCAGGCGCCAGTCGACCCGCACCAGGTCGCCGTTGTCGTGGCGCACCCGGGTGCGCACCACCATGTCGTGGGGGCCGACGGTGCGCGAGTCGATGACCTCGAACCCGGTCACCCGCACCCCGCCCAGGCGGCGGGCGTAGCTGGAGACGATGAAGTTGCCGAACACGGCCATGTAGGCGGCGCGCTGCGACGCCGTGGCCCGCATCCAGTGGTCGCCCAGGGCGAAGCGGGCGATCAGGTTCACGGCCAGGTCGCGGGCCAGCAGGGCGCTGAAGTAGTTGATCTTCTCTTCGCGGTCGGCGGACCGGTCGCGCAGCTTGGCCAGCACCGCGCCGCCCAGGTCGCGGATGTAGTGTTCGGCCCCGGCGGCGCTGGGCGCCTCGCCGGCGGCGGTGGTGAAGTCGGGCAGGTCCGGGATCGGGCGGTCGCCGGTGCCGGCGCCGGTGTCGGTGCCGGTGTCGGGGCGGCTGTCGGCACGGGTTTCGGCATCGCCGCGGTCCGGGGCGGCGGGCGGCGCCTGGTCGGCCATCAGCTCGCGCCGGCGCACCTTGCGCGGCGCCGCCGGGCCGGTGTCGGCGGCGGGTGGGCTGGCGGCGGGGGCGGGCGACGGCGCCAGGGTGCGCGGCGGCAGGCGGTTCTCCATGCAGGCGGCCAGCACAAGGCCCGCGCACAGCAGCGCCACCAGCGGCCCGCGGCCGCGCCATGGATGAGTCCCCAGGAGCATTCGACGCGCTTCCCTCTTCCGTCGCGTGGCACCAGCATACCACAGAACCATCTTGGGAATCCCACCCCTTCACCGCCGCGCCGGCGCCGCCACCGTGGCGCGAAAGGCTGGGATCGCCGGGCGCCGGGTGCTAGAATCGAGTCGGTCCCCGGGCAGAATCCGCGGGGACGGTCCCGTGGGGACGGGAAGGAGCGGCACCATGCTGAAGACCGTGACGATGCGGGTGCGGTCCGGGCGCAACAGCCCGGTCAGCGAGGAATTCCAGACCATCGCCGAGGCCCATGGCGCGCTGCTGCGCGGCGGCGAGCGGTGGGACGGCAAGACCCACACCTTCCGCGACATGCTGTACTACGCGCCGCCCGACGAGGTGGACGGGCTGATCGCCGACCTGCGCCGGCGCAACGACGTGGTGCGCGCCGAGGCGGTGGAGGCGCCGGCCGACCCGCAGGCCCTGTCCGAGCGGCGCAGCGGCATGGACCGCCGCGCCAAGCCCCGCCCGCGCGGTGCCGACCGGCGCGGCAAGGGCTGAGGGGCGGCAGCGGCGGCGCCCCACGTGACAATCCCATGGCGAGCCTATAAATAGGGACCGGACCCCGGCGCCGGGATCGGCCCGCGCCGCCGGGGTGGCCGAGGGAGAGGTGCCGGTGGCCGCCACCGCGAAGAAACCGAAAGCGACCACCGAGGACGCCCCCATCAGCCTGCGCACCGAGGCGTCGCTGGTGTTCCCCCTGCTGCTGGCCGTCAACCTGATCACCAAGCCGTTCTTCGCCCGCCACGCCAAGGAGCATTCCCTGAAGCTGAACGAGTGGCGGGTCATGTTCCTGCTGGCCGAGCGGCCGGGCCTGACCGCCAGCGAGATCTGCGACCTGGCCGGCATGCTGCTGATGAACGTCAGCCGTGCCGTGCGCCGGCTGGAGCGCATGGGCCGGGTCGAGCGCACGGTGGACCCCCACGACCAGCGCCGCTACCTGCTGCGCCTGACCGAGGACGGGCGCGAGGTGTTCCGCCGCCTGGCGCCCTCGGCCCTGCAGCGCGAGGCGCAACTGCGCGACAGCCTGACCGAGGGCGAGGCCGAGACGCTGATCCGCCTGCTGGACAAGGTCGTCGCCGGCATGCGCGCCGCCCCCAACGGCGACTGAGCCCCCGTACCCCGCCCGCCGCCGGTGCGAATCCTTCGCAAACGGGCTTGACTTTTACCGAAAATTACTAACAATTGTTACTAAATCGGCCCGCAACGGGCCGCGGCACCGGGTCCATCCGGGCCGGAACCGGGAGGCTGGCGTTTGTCGGATCCATCGCCCACGCAGGCGCAGAGCCTGGGCGGCGTCCCGCTCCGCGAGGTGCGGCCGCTGGGCCCCATGCAGCGCATGGCGGCGGCGCACCTGGCCCGGCGCCACGCCGAGACGGCGGCGGTAACCCTGTTCGGCGAGGCCGAGGCCGACGGCCTGGTGGCCCTGAAGGCGCGCCTCGACGGCGTCACCTACACCGCCCTGGTGCTCAAGGCCGTGGCCCAGACCCTGCGCCGCCACCCGCACCTGAACGCGGCCCTCGAGGACGACGCGGCCCAGGTCTACGACGAGATCAACATCGGCCTGGCCCTGGCCCTGGCCGACGGCAACCTGGTGGTGCCGGTGCTGCGCCGCGCCGACACCCGCCCGGTGGCCGAGGTCGCCGCCTGGATCGCCGCCGCGGAGGACCGCCCGGGCGGCAAGTTCACCCGCGACGAGTTGTCGGGCGGCACCTTCACCCTGACCAACGCCGGCATGATCCCCAGCACCCGCTTCACCACCCCCATCATCCCGGCACGGCAGGCGGCGATCCTGGGCCTGGGCGCCCTGCGCCGGGCGCCGGTGGTGCGCGACGGGCAGGTGACCGCCGGCTGGCTGCTGCCCACCAGCCTGACCTTCGACCACCGGCTGCTGAACGGCGTGCCGGCGTCGCGCTTCGTCGACGACCTGCACGGCCTGCTGGCGCGGCCCGACGACATCGACCTTGGACTCTAGGCACGAGGAAAGACCCATCCCCATGAGCATCGACATCACCATGCCCGACGTCGGCGAGGGCGTCACCGAGGCCACCGTGGTCGCGTGGCTGAAGCAGGTGGGCGACCCGGTGGCGGCGGGCGAGGTCATCGTCGAGATCATGACCGACAAGGCCAGCATGGAGGTCGAGGCCCCGGCCGGCGGCGTCCTGGGCGAGATCATCCACGGCGCCGACGAGGAGGTGCGCATCGGCACCGTCATCGGGCGAATCGAAGAGTAGGGGACAGGTCATGACGCAAAGCAACGAGACCCTGCTGGACCTGTACCGCCTGATGGTGGTGACCCGCGAGGTGGACCTGGCGGTGTCCGAGATCGACGGCCACTGGCACGGCTGCGACGGCGAGGAGGCGGTGGTGGCCGCCGCCTACATGGGCCTGCGCGACGGCGACACGGTGGCGCCCCACTACCGCGGCAGCCTGGTCGCCGCCTACGCCCGCGGCGCCGACCTGGCGCGCCTGTTCGCCGGCATCATGGGCAAGGCCACCAGCTACAACCGCGGGCGGTACCGCAGCGACATCTGCGGCCCGCCCGAGTTCGGCGTCATCGGCCTCTATTCCGGCGCCCTGGGGCCGCCGCTCTCCTACGCCACCGGCGCCGCCCTGGCGGCCAAGCTGGACGGCACCGACGCCGTGGCCATGGCCGTGTTCGGCGACGGCTCGTCCAGCCGCGGCGACTGCCACGAGGCCATGAACTTCGCCGCGTCGCTCAAGCTGCCGGTGGTGTTCCTGTGCCAGAACAACCAGGTCGCCATCTCGACCCCGTCGCGCGACCGGGTCGCCGGCACCGTGGCCGACCGGGCGCTCGGCTACGGCATGCCCGGGGTCCAGGTGGACGGCAACGACGCCGTGGCCATGGTCGACGCCGTGGCCGAGGCCCGCGCCCGCGCCCGCCGCGGCGAGGGGCCGAGCCTGATCGAGGGGCTGACCTACCGCGCCCGCGGCCACTTCGTGTCCGACGCCGCCGACCCGCGGCCCAGGGACGAGGTCGAGGCCTGGCGCGCGCGCAACCCGATCCGCCTGTTCCGCGACCGCCTGGCCGGCGACGGGGTCGCCGATACGGCCCACCTGGACGCCATCGACGCCGAGGTGCGCGACCAGGTGGCCGCGGCCATGGCCCAGGCCCAGACCGACCCTGAACCCGGTGCCGACGTGCTCGGCGCCGACGACGTCTACGCCTGAGCAGCGCGAGGAGAACGCCCCATGGCCCGCCAGACCTTCCAGGAGGCCACCGTCGCCGCCATCGCCCACGAGATGCGCCGCGACCGGAACGTGTTCATCATGGGCGAAGACATCGGCGCCTTCGGCGGCCCGCTGCATTCGTGCAAGGGCCTGTGGGATGAGTTCGGCGCCCAGGGCCGGGTCATCGACACGCCCATCTCCGAGGGCGGCTTCGTCGGCGCCGGGGTCGGCGCCGCCCTGGCCGGCAAGCGGCCCATCGTTGACCTGATGTTCCTCGAATTCATGGGCCTTGTGATCCACCAGTTCGGCCTCGACGGCGGCGCCATGCACTACTACTCGGACGGCAAGGCCAAGGTGCCCCTGGTGGTGCGCGCCAAGTACGGGGTCGGCCCGTTCCACGGCCACGCCTACGACTTCCACTCCTGGCTGCTGAACGTGCCGGGGGTCAAGGTGGTGGCGCCGGCGACCCCGTCCGACGCCAAGGGGCTGATGGCCGCGTCGATCCGCGACGACAACCCGGTGCTGTTCATGGAGCACATGGGCCTCTACCACGCCGGCCGCGAGGAGGTGCCCGAGGGCGAGTACGTGATCCCCCTGGGCAAGGCCGACGTCAAGCGCCGGGGCCGGGACGTGACCATCGTCGCCAGCGCCCTGATGACCAAGCGCGCCCTGGCCGCCGCCGACATCCTGGCCCAGGACGGCATCGAGGCCGAGGTGGTGGACCTGCGCACCCTCGCGCCCCTGGACGAGGAGACGGTGCTGGAGTCCGTGGCCCGCACCGGGCGCCTGGTGGTGGCCTGCGAGGCGGTCAAGTCCGGCGGCTCGGCCAGCGAGGTGGCGGCCCTGGTGGTGGAGAAGGGGTTCGCCCACCTGAAGGCGCCCATCGCCCGGGTGGCGCCGCCCAACGTGCCGGTGCCCTTCCACCGCGAGCTGGAGAAGCTGTACCTGCCCGACGCCGGGCGCATCGCCGAGGCCGCCCGCGCGGCCGCCGCGGCCTAGGGGAGAGGAGGCGGCGGAAATGGCCGGGGCCTTCGACGGCAAGGTGGTGATCGTGACCGGGGCCGCGCGGGGCATCGGCGCCGCCACGGCCCGCGCCTTCGCCGCCGCCGGCGCCCGGGTCGCCGCCCTGGACCTGCGCGGCGTCGGGCCCGACCTGCCGGCGGCGGCCGTCCATGCCGTGGACGTGGCCGACCGCGCCGCCGTGGACGCCGCCGTGGCGGCGGTGGAACGCGACCTGGGCGGGGTCGACGTTCTGGTCAACAACGCCGGCATCGGCCACGCGGCGAGCCTGGAGACCCTGGCCGACGACGCCTGGGAACGGTCCCTGTCCGTCAACCTGGGCGGGCCCTTCAACTGCCTGCGCGCGACGGTGCCGGCCCTGCGCCGGCGCGGCGGCGGGGCGGTGGTCAACGTCGCCTCCATCGCCGCCCATCGCATGTCCTACCACGGCGGGCCCGACTACACGGCGGCCAAGTCGGGGCTGTTGGGCCTGACCCGCCACGCCGCCTTCGAACTGGCGGTCCACGACATCCGGGTCAACGCCGTCTGCCCCGGCCCGGTGCTGACCCCCCTGGTGGAGGAGAGCACCACCGCCGAGGAGCGCGCGGTGACGGCGAAGCTGGTGCCGCTGGGCCGCTGGATCGCGCCCGAGGACGTGGCCGCGGCGATCCTGTTTCTGGCCGGCCCCGGCGCCGCCATGTGCACCGGGGCGACGCTCGACGTGGACGGCGGCATGATGGTCAGCAACGGCACGCCGTATGCGGACTACGCCCGCCGCCGGGGGCTGGTGGCATGACCGGCGATGGGCGCCTGGCGGGCCGCGCCGCCCTGGTGTTCGGCGCCGGGTCCGTGGGCCCGGGCTGGGGCAACGGCAAGGCGGCGGCGGTCGCCTATGCCCGCGCCGGGGCCCGGGTGGTGACCGTGGACGTGAACCGCGACGCCGCCTGGGAGACCCGCGACATCATCGCCGGCGAGGGCGGCGAGGCCATCGCCCTGACCGCCGACGTGACCCGGTCGGCCGACGTGGCCAAGGCCGTGGGCGCGGCGATGGAGGCCTACGGCGCCGTGGACATCCTGCACAACAACGTGGGCATCGGCACCTTCGGCGGCCCCGAGGAGCTGTCCGAGGAGGACTGGGACCGGGTCATGGACGTGAACCTGAAAAGCGCCTTCCTGGCCTGCAAGCACGCCCTGCCATCCATGGTGGCCAGGGGCGCCGGGGTGATCACCAACATCTCGTCCGTCGCCAGCCTGGGCATCGGCCGCTTCCCCTACGCCGCCTACTACGCGTCCAAGGCCGGGCTCGACCACCTGACCCGGTCGGTGGCGGTGCAGTACGCGGCCCAGGGCATCCGCGCCAACGCCATCCTGCCGGGGGTCATCGACACCCCCATGACCCGCGAGTCGGCGCAGATGCGCGAACATTTCGGCGGCGACGAGGCGGCGTTCGTGCGGGCGCGGGACGCCATGTCGCCCACGGGCAAGTCGGGCACCGCCTGGGACATCGCCGCGGCGGCGGTGTTCCTGGCCTCGGACGACGCCAACTACATCAACGGCGTGACCCTGCCGGTGGACGGCGGGCTGAGCTGCCGCATGGGATGAGACACCGACCAAGGACCTGAAACGACAACAGAGGAGGCTTCAAGATGCGACGCAACCTGTTCCGGCTGGCCCTGACGCTGGCCGTCCTCGTGATGCTGCCGCTGCCGTTTGCCGGCGGCGCCAAGGCCGCCGACGTCACGCTCAAGATTGCCCACGTGGCGCCGCCCACGGCGTCCTTCCAGATCAACGCCGAACGCTTCGGCAAGCACCTGAAGGAGATGTCCGGCGGCACCATGGAGGTGGAGGTCATCGGCGGCGGGGCGCTGGGCAACCTGGTGCAGCTTTGGGCCCAGTTGCGCGCCGGCACGCTGGACATGCACGTCATCGACATCGGCGCCATGCTGCCCATGAAGGAGGCGCGGAACTTCTTCATCATCGTCATGCCCTACCTGTTCCGCGACCAGACCCACTGGCACACCTTCCTGGCCAGCGACACCTTCAAGGACATGATGGGCAAGGTCGAGGAAGGCACCGGCATCAAGTTCGTCGGCCCCCTGGGCGACCGCCCGCCGCGCGCCCTGACCACCAAGAACACCCCGGTCAAGACCCCCGCCGACCTGAAGGGCCTGAAGGTGCGCACGCCGCTGAACCCGGCCATCACCGGCGTGTTCAAGGCCTGGGGCGCCAGCCCGACCCCGGTCAAGGCGTCGGAGCTGTACTCGGCCCTGCAGAGCGGCCTGGTGGACGGCCAGGACAACGGCATCGCCGCCGTGGTGCAGGCCGCCTATTACGAGGTGCAGAAGTACTACATGCCCATCGACTACATGCGCACGGGCATCGGCCTGTGGATGAGCGGCACCCGCTGGGCCTCGCTGACCGACCAGCAGAAGGGATGGGTCATGGCCGCCGCCACGGCCGCCAACAAGGAGGCCAACGACGCCTTCCCGCAGGAGTACGAGACCTGGATGGCCACCGCCAAGGCCAAGGGCATGGAGATCGTGCAGCCCGACATCGAGGCCTTCCGCGCCGCCGCCCAGCCCATGATCCAGGGCATGGAGGGCAAGGCCTGGCCGGCCGGGCTGTACGACAAGATCCACGGCATGAAGTAGGATCGCCGCGATCCCCGACCTGGACCTGACGAGGCAGATGCCGCCGGCATGATCGACCGCCTGCACCACGCCCTGGGCTGGCTCCTGGAGCGCGCCGTCGGCCTGCTCGCCCTGGTCATGCTGGTCCTGGCCCTGGCCCAGGTGGGGCTGCGATACCTGTTCGCGGCCCCCCTGCTGTGGGTCGAGGAGGTCTCGGTCATGGCCCTGATCTGGGCCGCCTGGCTGGGCGCCGTGCTGCTGTGGCTGCGCGCCGGCCACATCGCCGTCGACCTGGTGCCCAAGCTGCTGGGGCCCGGGGCCGAGCGGGCCCTGGCCCACCTCATGGACCTGGCGGCCATGGTCGGCGGGGTGGCCCTGGTGTGGGTCAACGCCCAGACCATCACCGTGTTCGGCGGCATGGAGATGGGCAGCCTGGAGATCACGGCCTCGCTGAAATACTACCCCATCACCGCGGGCGGGGCCGGACTGGCCCTGGCCGCGGCCCTGAACATGGCGCGGCGCTGGCGCGGCCGGCCGGGCGCCGGGGGCGGCGCGCCGTGATCGCCGAACTGTCGGTCATGTTCGGCACCATGCTGGCGGTGCTGGCCATGGGGGCGCCGGTGTTCCTGGCCATGGCCGCGGCCACCGCCGCCTACACCATCGCCTTCTGGCCCAAGGTGCCGGCCCTGGTCATCGGCCAGGGCTTCGTGCAGGGGCTGGACAGCTACAGCTACGCCGCCATCCTGTTCTTCTTCCTGGCCGGCGAGATCATGAACACCGGCGGCATCAGCGACCGCCTGCTGCGCCTGGCCCAGGCCTGTGTCGGCCACGTGCGCGGCGGGCTCAGCCACATCAACGTGCTGGTCAGCATGGTGTTCGCCGGGGTCTCGGGCTCGGCCGTGGCCGACGCCGCCGGCATCGGCTCGATCCTGATCCCGGCCATGAAGCGGGCCGGCTATTCGGGGGCGTATGCCGCCGCCGTGACCGCCGCCTCGGCCACCATCGGGCCGGTCATCCCGCCCTCGATCCCGCTGGTGGTGTACGGCCTGTTCGCCATGACCTCGGTCGGCAAGCTGTTCGTGGCCGGGGTGGTGCCGGGGCTGCTGATGGGGGTGTTCCTGTTGGTGGTGTCGTT
Source organism: Hyphomicrobiales bacterium (assembly GCA_024236415.1). Lineage (GTDB taxonomy): Bacteria > Pseudomonadota > Alphaproteobacteria > Rhodospirillales > JACKKN01 > JACKKN01. Next base: position 270,112 of record JACKKN010000002.1, on the reverse strand, counting down.
CTGGATCAGCCACCGGCGCGGATATCCGGCGCGGCCCTGGGGCGGCTGGCGCGAGCTGGCCGCGGCCACGGGCAGCGCCCTGACCGCCCTGCTGATGCCGGTGATCGTGGTGGTCGGCCTGGTGGGCGGGGTGGCGACGGTGACCGAGGTGGGCGCGCTCGCCTGCCTCTACGCGGTGCTGGTCAGCACGCTGGTGTACCGCGAGCTGACCGTGGCCGGACTGTGGTCGGCGGTGCGCCGGGCGGCGGTCAACGCCTGCGCCGTGCTGGTGGTGATCTCGGTGGCGGGGCTGTTCGTGTGGATCGTCGGCAACATGGGGGTGGCGCGGGCGCTCGCGGCCGGCATCGGCGACCTGTCGGCGGACCCGGTGGTGGTGCTGGCCCTCTTCTCTGTGGTGCTGCTGGTGGCCGGGCTGGTGCTGGAGCCGGTGACCATCCTGGTGGTGCTGGTGCCGCTGATGGTGCCGGCGGTGGCCGCCGCCGGTATCGACCTGGTGCAGTTCGGGGTCATCGCCGTGCTGGCCACCCTGATCGGTTTGATCACCCCGCCGGTGGGGTTCCTGATCTTCCTGACCGCGGTCCAGGCCGGGGCCAGCGCGCTCTCGGTGGTGCGCGAACTGGCGCCGTTCCTGCTGGCCCTGGTCCTGCTGCTCGCCGCCCTGGTCGTCTTCCCGCCCCTGACCCTGTGGCTCCCCAGCCAGTTCTGGCCCTGAAAACAGACGATAAAAGGTGCCAGGCACCTTTTATTCTAATAATTTTCGTACTTAAATTGAAATATAAAAAGGTGCCTGGCACCTTTTCCAAAAGGGCGCGGCAATGGGGGTTTCCGCATCTCGGAATACCTGGGGCCGGGGGCTTGGCGCCGGGGCGGGCGGTTCCCATCTGCTTTCGTCGGGAAGAGTGAACAGGGGTTTCGAGCGAAAGGAGCTCCCATGCCTCAGTTGCGATGGCGCCGCTCGGCGCTGGCTTTCGTGATCCTGAGTATGCTGGGCACCGCGGCCGGCTGTGTCGGTTCCAGTGGTCCCGAACCGCGCAAATACCCGGACCGCTACCACCACGATCCATAAGCCCGGCGGCCATAAGCCTGTCGGCCATGAGCCCGGCGGCCCTGCCCCGTCACAGGGGCAGGGCCGTCGAGTACTTGATCTCCTCCATGGCGAAGCTGGAGGTCACGTTGACCAGCTCGGCGCCGGCGATGAGCTTCTTGTAGAAGGCGTCGTAGGCGGCGATGTCGGCCACCATGACCCGGATGAAGTAGTCCCACTCGCCGCTCAGGCGGTAGAACTCCATCACCTCGGGCATGGCCGACACGGCGGCGGCGAAGTCGCGCAGCCAGTCGGCGCTGTGCCGGCCCGTTTTCACGTGCACGAACACGTTCAGCAGCGGCCCGGCCCGCTGCGGGTCCAGCAGGGCCACCCGGCGGCGGATGACGCCGGACTCCTCCAGCTTGCGGATGCGCCGCCAGCAGGGCGTCTTCGACAGGTTGACCCGCGCCGCCACCTTGTTCAGGGGCAGGGTGGCGTCCTCCTGCAGCAGGGCCAGGATCTTGCGGTCGGTGGCGTCCAGCCGGGCGCTCATGGCGCGTCCTCCGCCAAATTGCCGGCGCGCAGTTCGGCCAGGCCCTCCTCGGGGGTGGGGAACCAGCGCAGGTTCTCGCAGTCCGACGCCATGGTCGCCGCCGGCGCCTGGGCCTGGGGCGCGCGGCGCCGCGCCTCATCGAAGATGCGCCGGGCGGCGTCCAAATAGGCGCCGTAGTCCGGGTCCGGCAGGCGGGCGCCGGCCGGGGCGTAGCGCATGCCGCCGCCGTCGTAGGTGACGGCGCCCAGGTCCGGGGTCGCCATGGGCGCGCCTTCCACGTGGCGCCACAGGCCGGTGTGGGTGTCGAAGGCGTACCAGGGCAGCAGCTTCCACCCCTGGTCGGCGATCAGGTTCACGGCGGCGATGATGTAGTCGACCATGGTGTCGCAGAAGAAGTAGTTGAACCCGACCCGGGTCCAGCCCGGCTTCAGGCCCTCGGCCCCCTCGGCGATCACCTTCTCGAAGGCCTTGGACCGGCGCGCGTCGATGTGCAGCAGGCGGTGGCCGTAGGGCCCGGCGCAGGAGCAGCCGCCGCGCGACTGGATGCCGAACAGGTCGTTCAGCAGGGCGACCACGAACTCGTGGTGCAGGGCCCGGCCCTGGTGGCGGACGATGAACGAGATGATGGCCAGGCGCGGGATGTCGGCGTTGCCCAGGACCTCGATGTTGGGGTTGGCGCGCCAGGATTCCAGGGCGCGGCGCTTGAAGCCGTCGTCGATGGCCTCGATGGCCGCGGCGCCGACGGCGGACTTGAGCTGGAACACCAGGCCGCAGCGGATGGCCTCGACGATGGCGGGGGTGCCGCCCTCCTCGCGCATCTCGGGGTCGTCCAGGTAGCGGTGCTCGGTCTCGTTGACGTAGGCCACGGTGCCGCCGCCGGGCTGCGACGGCACGGCGTTGCGCAACAGCGCCTTCTTCACCGCCAGCACCCCGGGCGTGCCCGGCCCGCCGACGAACTTGTGCGGCGACAGGAACAGGGCGTCCATGGGGGCTCCTTCCGGGTTCATGTCCAGCTCCACATAGGGGCCGGCGCCGGCGAAGTCCCAGAACGACAGCGCCTCGTGGTCGTGCAGCAGGGCGGTGATGGCGCCGGTGTCCGAGCGGATGCCGGTGACGTTGCTGGCGGCCGAGAAGCTGCCGATCTTCAGCGGCCGGCCGGCGTGGGCGGCGAGCTGGCGCGCCAGGTCCCGGAGGTCGACCCGGCCCTCGCGGTCCTCGCCGATGGCCACCACGTCGGCCACGGTCTCGCGCCAGGGCAGTTCGTTGGAATGGTGCTCGTAGGGGCCGATGAATACCACCGGGCGCTCGGACGCGGGGATATGGGCCGACAGGCCGTGGCGGTCGTCCAGCTCGCGCGGGATGGCCAGGCCCAGCATGGCGATCAGCCGGTTCACCGCCCCGGTCATGCCGGCGCCGACGAAGATCACCGCGTCGTCGGGCCCGGCGTTGATGGCGCGCTTGACCAGGGCCCGCGCCTGCTCGCGCAGGTGGGTCGAGATCAGGCCCGTCGCCGAGGCCTCGGTGTGGGTGTTGGCGTAGTAGGGCAGGACCTGGTCGCGCAGGTAGTCCTCGATGAAGCCCAGGGCCCGGCCCGAGGCCGTGTAGTCGGCATAGACCAGGGGCCGGCGGCCGAACGGTCCGTCCAAGGCGTGGTCGCCGCCGATGACGGCCTCGCGCACCCGCTCGATCAGGTGCCGCTTGTCGGGGGCCAGGGCGGGAGATGGGGCGGGAGATGGGGCGGGGGCGGGGGGATGGTCCATGGCGCACCTGTCGCTGAAGTTGTCGTGCCTCGGAAATCCATTTTCCATGCAATGCGACATTTTCGACAACCAATTTTCTTTGAAGAGGAAAAATTTGGAATCTTGTTCTCCAAAGAGGGACTTATCGGAACATAACACCTGACGGGTTCGCATTGGGGCGGTGGTGGGGGAACACCGTTCCCGGGCCCCGGCGCGGCCGGGCGGCTGTCCCTTTCATATTTGCGACCCGCAACCGACAACAAACTGGAACGGCCGCCGCGCATGCTGGCCGCCCCGGCGCGGCGCGCCGCCGCCGCCGGTAACCGACCAAGGGACCAGAAGAGAAGGGGAACCAGACCATGACCACCACCACCAAGACCCTGCGCCTGGCCGCCGCCGGCGCCGCCCTGCTGGCCGTCGCCGCCTGCCAGACCACCGGCGACAAGGCCGCCATGGAGGCCGACCGCTACGCCGCCCTGGAGGCCAAGGTCCACGAGGCCCTGCGCAACTCGGCCGCCGCCAAGGTGGACGCCGCCACGGCCCTGGACATCGCCCTGGAGAACGAGAAGAAGCTGAAGTAGGGGGCGCGGGACCGGCGGCCCTAGAACGGCGCCAGGTGGGCCAGGAACTGGTCCACCACCCGCTCCCATGAAAACTCTAGGGCGTGGGCGCGGCAGTCCGCGGGGTCCTTGGCGCGGGCGCGCCGGACGGCGCCGGCCAGGTCGGCGTCCAGGCAGCCCGCCGGGGTCTCGCCGGGGCCGTCCAGGCCCAACACGTCCAGCGGCCCGGTAACCGGGAAGGCGGCCACCGGCACGCCGCAGGCCAGGGCCTCGAGCATGGTCAGGCCGAAGGTGTCGGTGCGGCTGGGGAACACGAACACGTCGGCGGCGGAGAAATAGCGCGCCAGCTCGCCGTCGCCCCGGGCCTGGCGGAAGTGGGCGTCGGGGAAGGCGCGCATCAGCTCGTCGCGCTGCGGCCCGCTGCCCACCACCACCTTGCTGCCCGGCAGGTCCAGGGACAGGAAGGCCGGCAGGTTCTTCTCCACCGCCAGGCGGCCGACGAACAGGTGGATGGGGCGCGGCAGGTCCAGGTAGTTCTTGCCGCGCGGCTGGAACACCTGGGCGTCGACCCCGTGCGACCAGGGCCGCACGTTGGCGAAGGCCTGGGCCGTCAGCTCGCGGTACACCGACGGCGACGGCGCCAGCACCGCCGACGACGGCGCGTGGAAGCGGCGCATGGCGGCGTACAGCCACGGCAGCGGCAGGCGCGTGCGGGCGTGGACGTATTCCGGGAACTTGGTGTGATAGGCGCTGGTGAAGGGATGGCCGCGGCGCCGGCACCAGGCCCGGGCGGCCATGCCCAGGGGCCCCTCGGTGGCGATGTGCACGGCCTGGGGCGCGAAGTCGGCCAGCAGCCGCCCCAGGCGCCGCCCGGGCAGGATGCACAGCGGGATTTCGGGATAGGTGGGGCAGGGCACGGCGCGGAAGCGGTCCGGCGCCAGGATCTCGACCGTGTGGCCGCGCGCCTCCAGGCGCAGGCGCAGGGTGTCCAGGACCCGCACCACGCCGTTGATCTGCGGGTACCAGGCGTCGCTGACGATGACGATGCGGCGCGGCAGCAGGCCGTGCATGTCAGGCCCCGTTGGCAGTCGGGTTCGGTGCCGGCCGGCGCCGGCGCAGGACCCTGAGGGTGCCGGCGTAGCCCAGCCAGGCGCCGCCCAGGGCATAGGGCAGGCAGCCCACGCCCAGGGCCGCGCCCTGTTGGCGCAGGACGCCGCCGGCCACGGCGGTGATGGTGTCCCACAACCCGGCGCCGTCGGGCACGGCGGCGTGCCAGTGGGCGGCGAAGGCGGCGTAGCCCGCCAGGTCGTCCCACCGCCCCAGCAAGACCTGACCCGTCAGGTAGAACAGGAAGTAGACCGGCACGATGTTGAGCGCGTTGGTGACCCAGATCCAGGCGAAGGCGACCAGGGGGTGGAAGTCCAGCCGCCGCGCCCGCCGCGCCGCCAGCCAGGTCAGGCCCAGCAGGTAGGTCTGCACCGGAAACAGCGGCGTGAAGGCCCAGAACAGGGCCACCCCCACGCCGCGGGCGGTGTATTCGGGCGGGTGCGGGCTGCGCCGGATGGGGATCACCAGGCGCAGGCGCAGCCCCCGGCGCAGCCGCGCCCAGGCCGAGCGGCGGCGCCGGGGCGGCACCGGCGCGCCCCCGGCCCCGGGGCCGGCGATCGGATCGGCGGCGGGCACCGGCGCCTAGTTCCGCATGTGTTCGGGGATCAGCGCCGTCTCGTCGGCGCCCAGCTCGCGGCACTGGGAATCGCGCACCCGGGCCTCGCCCCGGCGTCCGTCGGGGGTGGACAGCAGCATGGGGTTTTCCAGGAACTTCTCGCGGGCGAAGGTGCAGTAGCGTTCGCGCGAGAACCACATGCGGACCTCCATGTCGCTTTGCACCAGCGGTATGGACAGCCAGATCGTCAACAACCAGCCCATGGCAACGCGGCCTCCGATTCCCAAGGCGGGCGGCGGGCGGGCGCGCGGCCCGGCGCCGCCGCCGGCGCGAATCGGGGCGATGATATCCAAGCCGCGGCCCGCCGCCCCGTGACAGTTTTACGACAGGGCGGCGGGCGGACTCAGGCGGTCAGGGCGAATCGAATCCGTAGGCGGCCAGCACCTTCTGCCCGGCCGGGGACAGGATGTAGGCGGCCAGATCGTGGGCCGCCGGCGGCGCGTCCTTGAGCACGGTCAGGCCGTATTCGGCGCCCACCGACAGGGCCTCGGGGATGGCGACGATCTGCAGGTCCGGCACCTGCTTGCGGGCCAGCACGGCGTTGGTGCAGTAGGTGAGGAAAACGTCGGCGCGACGGTTCTCCATGACCCAGCCGTACTGGTTGCGGCCCTTGGGCGCCTTGGCCGAGGTGGGGCCGCCGGTCAGCTTCAGGGCCTTGGCGTCCAGGGTCGCCAGGGCGCCGGGCTTGACCTTGTCGGCGCGGCCGAACAGCTTCCAGGCGTAGTCGCCCGACGGGTCGGCCTTGGGGGTCGAGGTGCCGACCCGCACCTTGGGGTCCAGCAGCACCGACAGCAGGTTGTCGGTGGTGACCGCCAGCCCCGGCTGGGCGATGGCGCACAGCTTGTTGCGGGCGAAGCGGGTCACCGGCCCGGCCCGTCCGGCCTTCTCCAGGGTCTTGGGGTGCTTCATGTTGGCCGAGGCGAAGACCTGCGCCGGCTCGCCCTTCTCGATGCGCTGGCGCAGCAGGCCCGAGGGTGCGAAGGTGGTGGCGACGGCGTGGCCGCTGGCGCGTTCGAAATCCCGGGCCACGTCGCCCAGGGCGGCGCGCAGGCTGCCGGCGGCGTACAGGCTGACCTTATCGGCCATGGCGGCCGTGGCCTGGACGGCCAGGATGGCGCAGACGATGAGAAAGCGCATGGTGGAGTCCTCCCCGGTGGTCGTTCTTGAGTCGGCTGTCGAGTCGATATGATAGGATGATCATAACGCGGAATCTTGGCCGCGTGAGGCAGGAATGCAAGCGGGAACGCGCGATGGTGGATTGGAACCGGAAATACCGCGACAGCCCCGTGCCGCTGTTCGGCACGGAACCCAACGAGTACCTGCGCCAGGCCCTGGCCCGGTCGGACCTGGCGGTCGCCTCGGCCCTGTGCCTGGGCGACGGCGACGGCCGCAACGGCGGCTGGCTGGCCGAGCGCGGGGTGCGGGTGACGGCGGTGGACATCTCGGCCGTGGCCACGGACCAGGCCCGGGCCCGGGACACGGCGCGGGGCGTGGCGGTGGCGCGCCTGGTGGCCGACCTGGCGGACTGGGAGCCGCCGCCCGGCGCCGCCTGGGACGCGGTGGTGGTGCTGTACCTGCAATGCGAGCGCGACGTGCGCCGCCGCGCCCTGGAACGGGCCGCCGCGGCGCTGACCCCCGGCGGCTGGGTGGTGGCCGAGGGCTTCACCCCCGGCGCCCAGGACGACTCCTTTTTGGGCCCGCGCCAGCCGGACATCCTCTATGACCTGGCCGACCTGACCGCCGCCCTGCCCGGGTTTCGGGTCATCGAGGCCTTCACCGGCACCACCTGGCTGGAGGAAGGCGAGCGCCACCGCGGCCCGGCCCGGGTGGCGCGCCTGCTGGCGCGCAAGCCGTTCTAGGAATCAGCCCCGGCGCCGCATCCAGGCCCGCCGCGCCAGTTCCAGGACCAGCCCCGCCACCAGCCCCGCGGCCACGTTGACCCCGACGCAGGTCAGGGCCGTCACCAGGGCCACGGCGCGGCCCGGGCCGTCCAGGGCCAGGACCTTGCGTCCGGCGGCCATCTCGGCCCCGGCCACCAGCAGCAGGGCGCCCACGGCGCCCAGCGGCACCAGGGCCAGCAGGGTCCGCGCCCCGTCGCCGAAGCCAAGGCCGAGCACCAGGCACAGGGCGCCGAACACCGCCGGCGCCCCCCAGGACCGGGCGCCGAAGCGGTGCTGCGCCACCAGGCCGCCGGCGCCGTGGCACATGGGCAGGGCGCCCAGGGGCGCCAGCGCCAGGTTGAGGACGCCGGTGCTGGCCGCCAGCCGCCCGGCCCCCAGGCGGGCCCGGTCGGCGGGGAAGAAGTCGCCGGCGATGGCCGCCGTGGCCAGCACGGCGTTGGTCACGGTCAGGGCAAGCTGCGGCACCACGGCGGTCAGGGTCGCGTCGCGGAAGTCGGCCAGGGCCGGCCAGGCGGGCAGGGGCAGGTGCAGCCCCGGCGCCGGCCAGGCCACGGCGCCGCCGGTGCCGAGCGCCACCGCCGTGGCCGCCGCCACCACGGCCAGGGCGGCGAAGCTGCGCAGGGGCGTGATCGACAGCAGGACCAGGGCCACCAACCCCGGCACGCCGAAGGCGGCGCCCTCGGCCACGTGGCGGGCGCCCAGCAGGGCCAGGTGCAGGCCGACGCCGGCCTGGATGCCCAGGATCACCGATTCGGGAAGGACCCGGGCCAGGCGGCCGATGGCCCCGGTGGCGGCCAGGACCAGCAGCACCAGGCCCAGGACGATGCCCGTGGCCATGGCCTGCCCGGCGCTCAGGGCGCCGACGATGGCCAGGGCCGACACCGCCTTCATGGGCTGTACCGGCACCGGCCGGCGGTAGAAGACCGCCACCGCCAGGGCGAACAGGCCGAACCCGGTCAGCACCCCGGCGGCGTCGAACCCGCCCACGGCCAGGACGCCGATGACCAGCGGCAGGAAGGTGCCCAGGTCGGCCACGGCGCCCGACAGCTCGCCCAGCAGGGCGGCCGCCGGTGTCCGGTCATCCCGTGCCGTGGTCGTGGCCATGCGTTCAACCCGTTGGTGATCTTCCCTGGGGTCGACTATAGATATCGGAGTTGGGGAAACAAACCGCCAATGGCCGTGCCGGCCGCCCGGGGAAGGACACCATGGACATCTCGCGCAGGACCCTGCTGGCCGCCGCCGCGTCCCTCTTGTCCGGAGTCGCCCGGGCCGGGGACACCCTGGTGGATTCCGCCGGGCGCCGGGTCCCGGTGCCGGCGCGGGTGGCCAAGGTGTTTCCGGCCGGGCCGCCGGCGGCCATCTTCCTGTACATGCTGGCGCCGGACCTCATGGCCGGCTGGCCGCGCCCGCCGCGGCCCGGCGAGCGCGAGCTGCTGGCGCCGCCCTACGACCGCCTGCCCGACGTGGGCCGCCTGACCGGGCGCGGCGGCAGCGCCAACCTGGAAACGGTGCTGGCCCTGAAGCCGGACCTGATCCTGGACTACGGCTCGGTCAAGCCCACCTACGTCTCCCTGGCCGACCGGGTGCAGGCCCAGACGGGCATCCCCTACGCCCTGATCGACGGGCGGTTCGACCTGATCGCGCAATCCTTCCGCACCGTGGGGCGCCTGATCGGACGCCCCGGCGATGCCGAGGCCAAGGCCCGCGAGGCCGAGCGCATCGTGGCCGCGCTGGCGGCCTTCCGCGACGCCCTGCCGGCCGGCGGCGGACCGCGGGTGTACTACGGGCGCGGCGCCGACGGCCTGCACACGGGGGTCGGCGGCTCCATCAACGTCGAGCTGCTGAAATACGCCGGCGCCCGCAACGTGGCCGACGAGGCCGGGTCGGGCAACCTTGCCTCGGTGTCGCTGGAACAGGTCCTGGCCTGGAACCCCGACGTGGTGCTGACCACGGACCCCAACTTCTACGACCTGGTGTGGACCCATCCCGTGTGGCGGACCCTGGGCGCCGTGCGCGCCGGGCGGGTCTACCTGTCGCCGACCCTGCCGTTCGGGTGGTTCGACCGGCCGCCGTCGGCGAACCGGCTGATCGGCCTGCGCTGGCTGCTGGCGGTGCTGTACCCGGACCGCTTCGCCGCCGACCTGGAGGCCGAGACCCGGCGATTCTACCGGCTCTACTACCACCTGGACCTGAGCGACGCCCAACTGGCCCGGGTGCTGGGGCCCGGCACCCGGCCGGGAACCGGGAACTCCCGGTGAGGCCCGGGGCCCCGGCCACGGCGTCGTGGGTCCTGCTCGGCCTGGCCGGGCTGGCGGCGCTGTTCTGCCTGGCCGCCACGGTGGGCCAGTACCCCCTGTCCCTGGGCGACGTGGTGGGGGCCCTGTGGCGGGGGGTGAACGGAACGGCGGCGGACGGCGACACGGCGGCCACGGTGATGCTGGGCATCCGCCTGCCGCGCCTGGCGGCGGCGCTGCTGGTGGGCCTGGCCCTCGCGGCCTCGGGCGCCACCTACCAGACCGTGTTCCGCAACCCCCTGGTGGCGCCGGACATCCTGGGGGTCTCGGCCGGCGCCGGCCTCGGCGCGGTGGTGGCCATCTTCCTGTCCCTGCCGGTGGTGGCGATCCAGGGCATGGCCTTCGTCTTCGGCCTGGCGGCGGTGGCCGTCGTCTACGCCATGGCCCGGCTGGTGCGCGGCGCCCATGATCCCGTTCTCGTCCTGGTCCTGGCCGGCGTGGTGATCGGCGCGGTCATGGGGGCGGGGATCTCGGTGCTCACCTATTTGGCCGACCCCTACGACCAGTTGCCGGCCATCACCTTCTGGCTCATGGGCAGCCTGGCCGGCGTCACCGTCACCGACCTGCAGGCGGCCTGGCCGCCGGTGGTGCTGGGGCTGGTGCCGCTGTTCCTGCTTCGCTGGCGGGTCAACCTCATGGCGCTGGGCGAGGACGAGGCCCGGGCGCTGGGGGTGGACACCGGGCGCCTTCGGGTGCTGCTGGTGGTCTGCGCCACGCTCATGACCTCGGCCGTGGTGGCCATCTCGGGCACCGTCGGCTGGGTCGGGCTGATCATCCCGCACATGGCCCGGTTCCTGGTCGGGCCCGAGTTCAGCCGCCTGCTGCCGGCGACCCTGCTGATCGGCGCCGCCTACGTGCTGGCGGTGGACACCCTGGCGCGCGGGCTGGCCGGGATCGAGATTCCCATCGGCATCCTCAACGCCTTCATCGGCGCGCCGCTGTTCCTGTGGATCCTGGCCCGGGCGCGGCGGTCATGGCGATGAGCGCAAGACCCGGCACCCCGGCCCTGGCCGCCGAGGGCCTGGGCTTCGGCTACCCCGGTCAGGCCGTGGGCCGGGGCCTGGACCTGGCCATCGAGGCCGAGACCGTGACCATGCTGCTGGGGCCCAACGGCTGTGGCAAGACGACCCTGTTCCGCACCTTGCTGGGGCTGCTGTCGCCCCAGGCCGGGCGGGTGCTGCTGCGCGGCCGGCCGCTCGACCAACTGCCGCGGCGCGACGTGGCGCGGGACCTGGCCTACGTGCCCCAGGCCGCCGAGGGTACCTTCCCGTTCCCGGTGCTGGACGTGGTGGTGATGGGCCGGGCGCCGCACCTGGGCCTGTTCGAGAGCCCCGGCGCGCGGGACCGGGCGCGGGCCGAGGCGGCCCTGGACGCGGTCGGCCTGGCCGACCTGGCCGGGCGTCCGTTCACGGCCATCAGCGGCGGCCAGCGGCAACTGGTGCTGGTGGCCCGGGCCCTGGCCCAGGAGGCGCCGATCCTGGTCATGGACGAGCCCACGGCCAACCTGGACTACGGCAACCAGTTCCGGGTCCTGGAGCGGGCCCGCGGCCTGGCCTCGGCCGGGCGCACGGTGGTCGTGTCCAGCCACAACCCGGACCACGCCTTCCGCTTCGCCGACCGCGCCGTGCTCATGCGCGGCGGTGCCGTGGCCGCCGCCGGCGCGCCCGCCCAGGTGTTGGACGCCGCCGCCCTGTCGGCGGCCTACGGCATCCCCATCGGGCTTCGCGACGTCGACCTGGGCGGCGGCCGGGTGGGCCGGGTCTGCGTGCCCGGTGTCGGGCCCGCCTAGTCGCAGTCGAACCGCTCCAGGAAGCTGGCCATCATCTGGTTGGCGAAGCGGGTGGCGGCCACCGACAGGGCGCGGCCGCGCAGCTGGCCCATGTACAGCACGCCGGCAGGCACGTCGCGCTCGTCGATCTCGCGACCCACCAGGGTGTGGTCGCCGCCGTCGGCGGGCAGGCCGATGGCGATCTGGAAGGCCACCAGGTCCTCGACCATGGCGTGGTGGCGCAGGAATTCGAAGCTGTCCGATTCCAGGGCCGGCTGCAGGGTCAGCGAGGTGCGCCGCACCGCCGCCTCCAGCAGGTGGCGCACGCCGTAGGGGGCCGTGGGCAGGGCGATGGGGTGGCGCAAACAGTCGCGCAGGCGCAGCTTGCCGGTCTCGCCGGCCAGGGGGTGGTCGGGCCGCACCACGGCGCAGACCGGCTGGCGCACGGTCAGCAGCACCTGGAAGTCGGACAGGCGCACCGGCTCGAACACCAGGGCGATGTCGGCGCTGAGGTCCACCAGGGCCTGCTCGGCGGCGGCGCGGTCGCGCAGGTGGACGCCGAAGGTCACCGCCGGGTGGTCGGCCCGGTAGCGCGAGATCTGCTCGGGCAGGAAGTAGGGTAGCAGGGCCTGGCTGCAGGCGATGGCCACGTGGCCGCGCCGCTCGCCGGCCAGGTCGGCGATCTGGCTTTTGACCCGGTCCATGTCGGTGAGCTGGGCGCGGAAGTGGTGGACCAGGATCTCGCCGGCCGCCGACAGGATCACGCCGCGCGGCAGGCGTTCGAAGATGGGCACCCCCAGCTCGTCCTCCATGGCCAGGATGCGGCGGTTCAGCGCCGTCGAGGTGATGGCCAGGGTCTCGGCCGCCTTGCGGATGGACCCGGCCTTGGCCACGGCGTCGATGTAGCGGAGCGGCAGCAGGTGGCGCATGGGCCGTCGGAGTCCTGACTGCTGCAAAAATTGCAGCGGGATGGTGATTTTATAGCAGTATCACGAAGCACTGCCAACTGCTGTACTCCCTTCCAGGCGGCCCGGTGGGTCCGCCGCGACGGAACGGAAACACGGCAGAGACATGACCCGCGACCTCCCCTTCGACCTGGCCAGCCTGCACGCCGCCTATGCCGGGGGCCTGGACCCCGCGGCGGTGGTGGACGAGGCGTTCCGCCGGGTCGAGGCGGCGGCGGACCCGGGCATCTTCCTGTGCCTGGTCAACCGCGCCGCGGCCCGCGCCGAGGCCGCCGCCCTGGGCCCCTTCGACCCGGTGGCGAAACCGCTGTGGGGGGTCCCCTTCGCCGTCAAGGACAACATCGACGCCGCCGGACTGCCGACCACGGCGGCCTGCCCGGCCTTCGCCTACACCCCCGCCGCCGACGCCTTCGTGGTCGCCGCCCTGCGCCGGGCCGGGGCGATCCTGATCGGCAAGACCAACCTGGACCAGTTCGCCACCGGGCTGGTCGGCGTGCGCTCGCCCTATCCGCCGCCGCGCCATCCCCTGGACCCGGCCCTGGTGCCGGGGGGGTCCAGCTCGGGCTCGGCCGTGGCCGTGGCGCGCGGCATCGTCACCTTCGCCCTGGGCACCGACACCGCCGGGTCGGGGCGGGTGCCGGCGGGGCTGAACGGCATCGTCGGGCTGAAGCCGACCCTGGGCACGGTGTCCAACACCGGGGTGGTGCCGGCCTGCCGCACCCTGGACACGGTGTCCATTTTCGCCCTCACCGTCGAGGACGCCTACGCCGCCTTTCACGCCGCCGCCGCGGCCGACGGCGACGACCCCTACGCCCGCGCCTTCCCGCGGCCGGCTGCGCCGGCGGCGGCGCCGCCCCGGTTCCGGGTCGGCGTGCCCGACCCTGCCACCCGCCCCTTCTTCGGCGACGCCGACCAGGAGGCGTCCTTCGCCGCCACCCTGGACACCCTGGCGGCCATGGGCGGGCAGGTGCAGGAGATCGACTTTACCCCCTTCTTCCAGGTGGCCGAGCTGCTGTACGACGGCATCTGGGTGGCCGAACGCTACACCGTGGTCGAGGACATCCTGGCCCGCGACCCGGGCGCCCTGCATCCGGTGACCCGGCACATCATCGAGGCGGCCGAGAAGTTCTCGGCCGCCGACGCCTTCCGCGGCTTTTACCGCCTGCAGGACCTGCGCCGCCGCGCCGCGCCGCTGGTGGCCGGGGTCGACCTGTTGTGCGTGCCCACCGTCCCCACCTTTTTTACCCTGGCCGACCTGGACGCCGACCCCATGGGGCCCAACGCGCGCCTGGGCACCTACACCAACTTCGTCAACCTGATGGACCTGTGCGGCCTGGCCGTGCCCGTGGCGCCGCGGCGCGACGGCCTGCCCGGCGGCGTCACCCTGCTGGCCCCGGCCGGCGGCGACGGTCGCCTGGCGGCCCTGGGCGCGGCCCTGCAGCGGGCCGCCGGCGGCGCCCTGGGGGCCACGGACTGGGTTCTGCCGGCGGCGGCGGCGGCGCGACCCGGCGCCGACGGCGGCGAGATCGCCCTGGCCGTGGTCGGCGCCCACATGTCGGGCCTGCCCCTGAACCACCAGCTGACCGACCTGGGCGGGCGGTTCCTGTACGCCGCGCGCACGGCGCCCGGGTACCGCCTGTTCAGCCTGCCCGGCGGGCCGCCGCACCGGCCGGGGCTGCTGCGCGCCACCGGCGGCACGGCCATCGACCTGGAGGTCTGGGCCCTGCCGGCGCCGCGGTTCGGCGACTTCATGCGCCAGGTTCCGAAACCCCTCGCCATCGGCACCCTGACCCTGGAGGACGGCGAGGACGTGAAAGGGTTTCTCTGCGAATCCTGGGCCACCGACGGGGCCCTGGACATCACCCAACTGGGCGGCTGGCGGGCCCACCTGCAATCCCTGCCACCGGCCGCAGACCGGACGAAGGAGTTCGACCATGCACCGACGTGACTTCCTGAAGACCGCCGGCGTCGCCGCCGGCGCCTCGATCCTGCCGTTCCTGCGCTTTCTGCCGGCCGAGGCGGCGGGCCGCGCCGACACCCTGGTGGTGGTGGTGGGCCACGGCATCAACAGCCTGGACCTGCACCGCAAGGGCACCAACCGGCCCAGCTATCAGGTGACGGTCAACATCTACGACCATCTGGTGCGGTTCGGGGTCAAGACCCTGGAGGACGGGTCCATGGCCTACGACTCGACCACGATCGAGCCCGAGGTGGCGGAATCCTGGACCGTGTCCGACGACGGCACGGTGCTGACCTTCAAGATCAGCCCCAAGGCCAAGTTCTGGGACGGCACGCCGGTCACGTCCCATGACGTGAAGTGGTCGTTCGACCGCGCCGTCAGCCTGGGTGGCTTCCCCGCCGTGCAGATGAAGGCGGGCTCCATGACCAAGCCCGAGCAGTTCGAGGCCGTGGACGACATGACCTTCCGCATCACCATCCCGCGGCCGTCCAAGCTGACCCTGCCGGACCTGGCGGTGCCGGTGCCCTTCATCATCAACACCAAGGTGGCCAAGGCCCACGCCACCGACAAGGACCCCTGGGCGACCGAATACCTGCACAAGACCCCGGCCGGGTCGGGCGCCTACAAGATGGCCCGCTGGGACCCGGGCCAGCAGTTCATCTACGAGCGCAACGAGGACTGGGCCCTGGGCGCCAAGCCCGGGGTCAAGCGGGTGATCGTGCGCGAGGTGCCCTCGGCCGCCACCCGCCGCGCCCTGACCGAGCGCGGCGACGCCGACCTGTACATGAACGTGCCGGCCAAGGACGCCAAGGAGTTCAAGGAGGGCGGCAAGGTCGCCGTCTCGGGCGCGCCCATCGACAACTGCCTGCACGTCCTGGGCCTGAACCTGAAGCACAAGCCGTTCGACAACGTCAAGGTGCGCCAGGCCATCGCCTATGCCATCCCCTACAAGGACATCGTCGCCGCCGCCGCCTATGGCCGCGGCAAGCCCATGTTCGGCGCCGCCGACATGACCCCGGCCGACATCACCTGGCCGCAGCCCTTCCCCTACGACACCGACCTGGCCAAGGCCAAGGCCCTGCTGGCCGAGGCCGGCCTGGCCGGCGGGTTCGAGACCACGCTGTCCTTCAACCTGGGCCTGGCCGACTGGCAGGAGCCCACCGCCCTGCTGATCCAGGAATCCCTGGCCAAGGTCGGCATCAAGGCGACCCTGGACAAGATCCCCGGCGCCAACTGGCGCACCGCGGCCCTGGTCGAGAAGCGCCTGCCCATGCACCTGGAGAACTTCGGCGGCTGGCTGAACTATCCGGACTACTACTTCTTCTGGGCCTACAAGTACGGCCACCTGTTCAACTCGTCCAACTACAAGAACGAGGAGGTCGAGAAGCTGGTGGACGAGACCCTGCACATGGACACGGCCAATCCCCAGTACGAGGCCAACGTCAAGCGCATGATCGCCATCGCCTTCGCCGACGTGCCGCGCATCCCGCTGTACCAGCCGTACCTGGACGCGGCGATGCAGAAGAACGTGACCGGCTACGCCTCGTGGTTCCACCGGCAGTTGGACTGCCGCGCGATCCACAAGGCCTGACCGGGGCCGCCGGCCTTGCGCACCAAGATCCTCCAGGTCGGGCGGCGGCTGCTGCAGGCGCTGCCGTCCGTCTTCGGGATCATCGTCATCTCCTTCGTCCTGACCCGGGCCCTGCCCGGGGACCCGGCGGTCTACTTCGCCGGGGCCATGGCCGACAAGGTGTCCATCGAGCAGGTGCGCAAGTCCCTGGGCCTGGACCGCGGCTGGGTCGAGCAGTTCGGCATCTATGTCGACAACCTGGCCCACGGCAACATGGGCATGTCGCTGAGCACCGGGCGGCCGGTGTCCGAGGAGCTGCTCAGCCGCCTGCCGGCGTCCATCGAACTGACCCTGCTGGGCCTGGGCCTCGCGGTGCTGGTGGCGGTGCCGCTGGGCGTGCTGGCGGCGACCCGGCCCGGCAGCTGGATCGACCACCTGTGCCGGCTGCTGGTCACCGCCGGGGTGTCCCTGCCCACCTTCTTCACCGGGCTCTTTCTGATCTACGTGTTCTATTTCCTGCTGGGCTGGGCGCCGTCGCCGCTGGGCCGGCTGGACATCCTCTACCTGTCGCCGCCGCAGGTGACCGGCTTCTACACCATCGACAGCTTGCTGGCCGGGGACCTGGAGACCTTCGCCGCCAGCCTGGCGCAACTGGTCCTGCCGGCGGCCACCCTGGGCCTGTTCGCCCTGGCTCCCATCGCCCGCATGACCCGGGCCGCCATGCTGGGCGCGCTGGCCAGCGACTACGTGCGCACGGCCAAGGCCAACGGCCTGTCGCGGGCGACGGTGCTGGGCACCTACGCCTTCCGCAACGCCGCCCTGCCGGTGCTGACCACGCTGGGCATGGTGTTCTCGTTCCTGCTGGGCGCCAACGTGCTGGTCGAGAAGGTGTTCTCCTGGCCCGGCATCGGCTCGTTCGCCATCGAGGCCCTGGTGGCGTCGGACTACGCCGCCGTGCAGGGCTTCGTGCTGTCCATGGCGCTGCTGTTCGTGGCCGTCAACCTGGCCATCGACCTGGTGCTGACCCTGGTCGACCCCCGGGTCGGCCTGGACGACTGAGGCGCCCGCCCATGGCCCGCTTCCTCCGCCACTTCCGCCACGTCATGGCCGAGAACCCGGTCACGGCGGTGGCCTTCGCGCTGCTGGGGCTGATCGTGTTCCTGGCCCTGTTCGGGCCCTGGATCGCCCCCTACGATCCCCTGGCCACGGAGGCCACCAAGACCCTGCGGCCGCCCACCTGGGCCCATCCCTTCGGCACCGACCATCTGGGCCGCGACGTGTTCAGCCGGGTCATCGTCGCCACCCGCCTGGACCTGGGCATCGCCATCTCGGCGGTGGCGCTGTCCTTCGCCGCCGGCAGCGCGCTGGGCTGCTCGGCCGGGTTCTGGGGCGGCTGGACCGACCGCATCATCGGCCGCCTGTCGGACACCATCATGGCCTTCCCGCTGTTCGTCCTGGCCATGGGCATCGTCTCGGCGCTGGGCAACTCGATCGAGAACATCGTCTACGCCACCGCGATCATCAACCTGCCCTTCTACGCCCGGGTGGCGCGGGCCGAGACCAGCGTGCGGCGCAACGCCGGCTACGTGGCCGCGGCGCGCCTGTGCGGCGCCTCGGACACGCGCATCCTGTCGACCCAGGTGTTCCCCAACATCCTGCCGCCGATGATGGTGCAGGTGTCGCTGAACATGGGCTGGGCGATCCTGAACGCCGCCGGGCTGTCGTTCATCGGCCTGGGCGTGCGGCCGCCCGACGCCGAGTGGGGCATCATGGTGGCCGAGGGCGCCACCTACATCGTCTCGGGCGAATGGTGGCTGGCGCTGTTTCCCGGCGCCGCGCTGATGCTCGCCGTGTTCTGCTTCAACCTGCTGGGGGACGGCCTGCGCGACCTGGTCGACCCCCTGCGGCGGACCTGACGGAGGCGCGGCCATGACCACCCAGCCCCTGCTGTCCGTGGACGCCCTGTCGGTGCAGTTCCGCACCCGCGAGGGCACGGTGACGGCGCTGCAGGACGTGTCGCTGCGGGTCGGCAAGGGCGAGGTCCTGGGCATCGTCGGCGAGAGCGGCTCGGGCAAGTCGGTGACCGCCTACACGGTCATCGGCCTGCTGGGCGAGGCCGGGCGGGCGGTCAATGGTGCCGCCACCTACGACGGCCTGGCCCTGACCGGGGCGGCGGAGAAGGACCTGCGCGACCTGCGCGGGCGCGAGATCTCGATGATCTTCCAGAACCCCCGCGCGGCCCTGAACCCCATCCGCCCCGTGGGCCGGCAGATCGAGGACGTGCTGCTGCGCCACGCCCAGGCCAGCCGCATGAACGTGCGCGACAAGGCGCTGGCCATGCTGGAGAAGGTCAGGATCGTCGACCCCGAGCTGCGCTACGGCTCCTATCCGTTCGAACTGTCGGGCGGCATGTGCCAGCGGGTGATGATCGCCATGGCCCTGGCCTGCGACCCGCGCCTGCTGATCGCCGACGAGCCGACCACGGGCCTGGACGTGACCACCCAGAAGGCGACCATGGACCTGATCCGCGACCTGACCCGCGAGCGGCACATGTCGGTGGTGCTGATCACCCACGACCTGGGCATGGCGGCGGCCTATTGCGACCGCATCGTGGTCATGCAGAAGGGGCGGGTGGTGGAATCCGCGTCGGTACGCGACCTGTTCGTCAACCCCACCCACCCCTATACGAAAAAGCTCATCGCCGCCTCGCCGGGGCCCCATTCCGAGCTGGCCGACCTGACCGCCGTGCCCGACGAGCTGGAGGGCGCCGCGCCCCCCGCCGCGCCCGTCGCGCCGCCGATCCCCGCGCCCGCCGGCGACGACCTGCTGGAGGTCATCGACCTGGTCAAGGAGTTCCCGCGCCAGGACGCCCCGGGCCGCTGGCCGTGGCAGAAGCGGGACCCGGAAAAGGCCGTGTTCCGCGCCGTCGACCACGTGTCGTTCTCCCTGAAGCGGGGCGAGAGCCTGGGCCTGGTGGGCGAGTCGGGCTGCGGCAAGTCGACCACGTCCAGCATCATCACCCGCCTGCTGGACCCCACCGCGGGGGACGTCATCTTCGCCGGCGAGAACGTGACCAGCTTCTCCGCCGCGGCCTTCGCCCGCCTGCCGCAGCGGCGCAAGATCCAGATGGTGTTCCAGGACCCCCACGACAGCCTGAACCCCCGCTTCACGGCGCGGGACTGCATCGCCGAGCCCCTGCGCCGCCTGCTGGGCATGTCCGGCGGCCGCGAGATCGGCGCCCGGATCGACGAGCTGGCCGACCGGGTGGGCCTGCCCAGGGACCTGCTGACCCGCTTCCCGCACCAGCTCTCGGGCGGCCAGAAGGCGCGGGTCGGCATCGCCCGGGCCATTGCGGTGGACCCGCTGATGCTGGTGCTGGACGAGCCCACCTCGGCGCTGGACGTGTCGGTGCAGGCGGTGGTGCTGCAACTGCTGGACCGGCTCAAGCGCGAGATGGGCATGAGCTACATCTTCGTCTCCCACGACCTGAACGTGGTGCGCCTGCTGTGCGAGCGGGTGATCGTCATGAACCGGGGCCGCATCGTCGAGACGGGCACCGCCGACGAGGTCCTGAACAACCCCCGGGAGGCCTATACCCGCACCCTGGTCCAGGCCATCCCCCACTTCGAGCCCGGCCGCCTGTAGGCGGCGGCCGCTCAGGCGACGATGGGCAGGGAATGGGTCCGGTATTCCAGGGCCAGCTCGCGCCCGGTTTCCGGGTCGCGCAGGGTGGCCCGGAACCGGGGCGCCGGCCGCACCCCGCCCATGGCCGAAAGGGTGCCGCAGAACAGGACCACCCCCGCGCCCAGGCCGCCGCCGGCGGCGCCGGGCGCGCCGGCCACCAGCTCGGACAGGGGGCGGATCTGGGCCAGGGTGCCGTCCTGGTAGGGGGCCCAGGTGGTGCCGTCGTCGCTGATCTCCGAGGCCAGGTGCAGGGTGTCCAGGCGGTCGGCCACGTCGTCGAGCGGCCACAGGCCGCCGGCCAGGGGCTTGCCGCAGACGGCCTTGGCGTGGGCGACGCTGGACGCCTCCAGCCCGCGGTCCGTGTGGTCAGAGCCCAGGCCCAGCCACAGACGTTCGCCGTCGTCGACCACCACGGGCTCGGCCTCGCCGCTGGTGGCGTCGCCCAGCACGTCGAGCACCGGCCCCTGGGCCAGCAGGGCGGCGGGGACCTGGTAGTAGAGCGGGGTGGTCGAGGGCCGGGGCACCCCCAGGGCGGCCAGTTCCTCGATGTGCGCGGCCACCTTGGCGGCGTCGCGGCCGGTCCAGCCGGCGATCAGGCAGGCGCGGGGGTCCAGGGACAGGGTGCCGTCGTGGGGCGTGGCGAAGGTCAGCGACATGGGAGTCCTCGCGTCGGTCAGCCCAGGCTGGGCAGCCACAGGGCCAGTTGCGGGAAGGCCAGCAGCAGGCCGGCCATGGCCAGCATGACCAGGGCGTAGGGCGCCGCCCCGACCATGACCTGGACCAGGCCGCCGGGGGCGCCGATGGCCCGCCGCGCGCCCTGGACCACGAACAGGTTGAGGCCCACGGGCGGCGTGATCAGGGCCATCTCCACCAGCAGGATCAGCATCACGCCGAACCAGATGGGGTCGTAGCCGATGCCGGTGACCACCGGGGCGACGATGGGGATGGTGGCCACCATCAGCGACAGGGTCTCGATGAAGAAGCCGAGCACGATGTAGAGGGCGATGACCGCCAGCATGGTCTGCAGCGGGCCCAGGGCCAGGCCGTCCAGCAGGGCCTGCAGGTCGCGCCCCAGGCCGGCGGCGCCCAGGGTGAAGTTCAGGTACGAGGCGGCCACCAGGATGAAGGCGATCATGCCCGTCACCTTGACCGTGCCCAGCAGGGCGGCGGCCACGTTGTCGCGGGTCAGGCCGCGGTGCGCGGCGGCGATGACGGCGGCGATGGCCACCCCCACGGCGGCCGCCTCGGTGGGCGTGGCCCAGCCCAGGTAGATGGAGCCGATGATGGTCAGGAACAGGAACACGATGGGCACCAGGTCCGCCAGCCCGCGCAGGCGCGCCCCCCAGGTGGCCCGGTTGGACGGCCCGCCCAGGGCCGGCCGGATCGTGCACAGGACCCCGGTGAGGGCCATGAACATCAGCGCCATCAGCACCCCCGGCACCAGGCCGGCCAGGAAAAGCTGGGGGATCGAGGTCTGGGTCAGGAAGCCGTACACGATCAGGTTGATGGACGGCGGGATCATGATGCCCAGGGTGCCGCCGGCGGCGATGGCGCCGGTAAAGAGCCGCGGGTCGTAGCCCAGGCGCTGGGCCTGGGGCGTGGCCACGGTGGCCACCGTGGCGGCGGTGGCCACCGACGAGCCCGAGGTGGCCGAGAAGAAGGTGGCGGTGGCGATGTTGGCGTGGATCAGCCCGCCCGGCAGCCACGACAGCCAGGCGTCCAGCGCCCGGTAGGTGCGCTCGGCCACGCCCGAGCGGACCAGCAGTTCGCCCAGCAGGACGAAGAACGGGATGGCGATCAGCAGGCTGCTGTCGCTGGACGACCACAGCAGTTGTCCCAGGCCGCGGATCAGCGGGAAGGCGGAATAGAAGGTGTCGACGCCGAAGGCGAGGAGGAACAGCGTCAGCCCCACCGGCGCGGCGAGCATGAGGAAGGCCAGCAGGGCCAGGGTCAGGTTCACGATCACGGCCGCGCCTCCGGCTCGGAACCCTCGGCGGCGGCGACCAGGGGCGCGGCGTCGCTCTCGGGCCCGGCGATGGCGGCGGCGGCGTCCCAGTCGCGCCGCGCCACGGCCCACAGGGTCAGGGCCAGCAGCGCCGCGCTGGCCAGGGCGAACCACACCCAGCCCGCCAGCCACACCGTCTGCGGGATCCACAGCGGCGTTTCCAGCGGCGTGTTGGCGGTGGAATGGCTGGCCAGCGACTTGGACAGCACCTTCCAGCCATAGACCAGAACGACCACCGAGGTCGCCAGCAGGGCGCCCAGGGCGGCCACGTCAAGGAACGCGCGGCCCTCCACCGGCAGGCGCCGGTGCAGCAGGTCGATGCGGATGTGGGCGCGCTCGATCAGGGCGTAGCCGGCGGCCCAACTCACCACCCCGGCCATGACGTAGCCCGAGATCTCGTCGGTGCCGCCGATCAGGCCGAAGGCGACGCGGCGCATGACGATCTCCAGGATGATCATGGCGCAGGCCGCCGCCAGGGCCAGGCCGCAGGCCAGGCCCACGCCCCGGTTGATCCGGCGAATCCACAGGTGCCAATCGGATGGGGTCATGTTTTTCGTCGCCGTCCGGTCGCGGGAAGTCGGGCGCCCCGCCGCGGCGGGGCGCCCGGGGCGGGCGTTACGGGATCTGCACGCCCGTGACCTTGCCGACGCTGTCGTTCCAGCGCACCTTCCAGGCGTCGCCGGCGCGCTTGGCCCAGTCGGGCAGCACCGTCTCGACCAGCACCTTGCGGGCGGTGGCCCGGTCGGCGTCGGTGACCGAGACCAGGGTCATGGCCGCGGGCTTGCCCAGCGGGCAGTCACCCTTGCCGGTCAGGCAGGCCAGGTCGATGGCCAGCGACGCGGCGGCCGTGTCCCAGGCCGGGGCCTCGAACTTGGTCTTGATCTGCTCCTCGACCAGGGCCTTGACGTCGGCCGGCAGGCCGTTCCACTTGTCCAGGTTCACGGCCGTCACCACCGGGTCCCAGCCGCCCAGCGGCAGGGGCATGACGTGGGTGGTGACCTCGTGCCAGCCGGCGCTGTAGCCCGAGCCCGAACCGGTGATGGCGCAGTCGATGACGCCGCGCTGCAGGGCGCCCGGCACCTCGGAGAAGCCCACGTTCACGCCCTCGGCGCCCAGGGCGTCCAGCAGCTTGGTGGTCATGCGGCCCGAGCCGCGGACCTTGAGGCCCTTCAGGTCGCCCAGGCCCTTGACCGCCGGCTTGCAGAAGATGATCTGCGGCGGATAGGGGGCGATGGCCAGCATCTTGGCCTTGAAGCGGTCGCGCATGATGTCGGCGACCATGGGACGGGCCGCGTCGACCGCGGCGCGGGCGGCCTCGGGGGTGGTGGCGATGAGGGGCACGTCCAGGCCTTCCAGCTCGGGCGCGTCGCCGACGGTGTAGTCGGCCACGGTCATGCCCACGTCGAACACGCCCTCGCCCAGCAGGCGGAAGACGTCGCCGCCCTTGACCCCCATCTGGTTGAAGGTGGTCATCTCGACGGCGATCTTGCCGCCCGATGCCTCGGGCAGGGTCTTGGTCCAGAACGGCGCCTCGTACTGCTTGTACAGCGGCAGGCTGGACCAGCTGCCGACCACCGAGAAGGTGACGTCGGCGGCCTGGGCGGCGCCAGCGGCGGTGACGGCGGCGAGGGCCCCGGCGGCGACCAGGGCGGGGATGGAAAGGCGTCTCTCTGTCATTTTTCTCTCCTTGTGGCTGAAGCGGTTTTTGTTGGCTGTCATGCGGCGAGCCATTGCCGCAGGTCGGGCGAGGCCGCATCCAGGTCGGTGACCAGCATGTGGCCGGGTTCGTGGGTGACGGCGATCTCCAGGCCGGCGTTGACCAGGGCGAGCTGGGGCGTCACGCCGCAGGCCCAGAAGGCGCAGACCTCGCCGTCCGCGATGTCCGGCGGGTCGCCGAAATCGGGCCGGGTCACGTCGGCGATGCCCATGTCGGCCGGGTCGCCGACGTGCACCGGCGCGCCGTGGGCCAGGGGGAAGGCGGCGCACAGGTCGCGCACCCGGTCCGCCTGTTCGGGGCGGATGGGGCGCATGGACACCACCATGGGCCCGGCGAAGGGCGGCGCCGGCGCGGTCGGCACGTTGCTGACGTACATGGCCACGTTCTTGCCCAGGCGGGCGTGGCGCACGGGGATGCCGGCGGCCTCCATGGCCGCCTCGAAGGAAAACGAGCAGCCCAGGGCGAAGGCGACGAAGTCGTCGCGCCAGACGGCGTCCAGGTCGGCCAGCCGTTCGGCCCGCTCGCCGTGGCGGAACACGCGGTAGGCCGGGGCGTCGCGGGCCACGTCCAGGTCGCGGCCCAGGGTCGGCATGGCGCGCGCGCCCGGCGCGGTGCGGGCCAGCACGGGGCAGGGCCGGGGATTGGCGGCGCAGAAGGCGGCGAAGGCGTCGGCGGCGGCCTGGGGCACGATGGCCAGGTTGACCTGCTGGGCGCCTGGAATGGTGCCCGCGGTCTGGCCGGTCCAGGCGCCGGCCCGCACCCGGCGGCGGAAGTCTCGGGCGCTTTCGGCGAACGGTCCGTCCAACAGGTCCTGCATGGCCCACTCCCTTGTCAGGATTTCCCAATATTGCGCCACAGAAGTTTGTTCTGGTCAATAGATCAATTTGTGTACATAGTGTTCAGATATAGAGAACATTCATTGGGAGGGGTTCCATGTTCGGATTGCGCGACGCGGAAATCGTATCGGAGGTGGCCCGGGCCCGGGGGTTCCGCGCCGCTGCCACGGCCCTGGGGGTGGCGCCGTCGGCGGTATCTGCGCGCATCGCCCAGGTGGAGCGGATGCTGGGCGCGCGCCTGTTCGACCGCTCGCAGCGGCGGGCGCGGCTGACCCCCGTGGGCCGGCGGTTCCTGGAGCAGGTGGACCGCCTGCTGGCCCTGCGCGACGAGATCGCCGACGACATCACGGCGCGCGAGGGGCTGAGCGGCACCCTGCGCATCGGCGTCGCCGAGACCATCGTCCACACCGGCCTGCCGGCCATGCTGCGCCACCTGGCCGAGGCGGCGCCCCGGGTGCGGCTGGAACTGTCCGTGGACGTGTCCGAGCAGCTGGCCAGGGCCCTGATGGAGGACGAAATCGACATCGCCGTGCTGATGAACCAGTGGACCCCGCGCGGCGTGCGCGGGACCCTGGTCGAGCGGGTGGAGATCGACTGGTACGCGGCGCCCGCGGTGCTGCCGGCGCGGCCCGGCGCGGCGGCGGCCACGGCCCTGGACCTGGACTTCCTGGCCGAGCGCGCCGTCATCACCTTCGTCAAGGGCACGCCGCCCGAGCGCGAGGTGGCGCAGATCCTGGCCGACCCGCGCCTGCCGCCCACGGTGGTGCACTGCTCCAGCTCGCTGGCCACCATGGTGCACCTGACCTGCGACGGGTTCGGGGTCGGCACCCTGCCCAACCGCCTGGTGGCCGGGGAATGCGCCGACGGGCGCCTGCGGCGGATCGACTTCGGCCCGGCCATGCGCCTGTCGGCCCTGGAGTTCGAGATGTGCTACGTCAACCCGGCGATCGAGAAATTCGCCGCCATCCTGACCGGCGCCGCCATGCCGCCCCCGGCCCAGCGGGGCCGGACGTAGGGCCTTTCCCCCCGCGGGCGGGTCAGTCCAGGGTGCGGCGGTAGCGCAGCACGGCCAGGGTCGCCACCACGACCAGGATCG
The DNA here is from genome assembly GCA_024236415.1 of Hyphomicrobiales bacterium. Classification (GTDB taxonomy): domain Bacteria; phylum Pseudomonadota; class Alphaproteobacteria; order Rhodospirillales; family JACKKN01; genus JACKKN01. The sequence continues at coordinate 244,717 of JACKKN010000002.1, read as the reverse complement.
CCGCCAGGGACAGCAGCGGCTGGACGATGTCGGGCAGGTCGGCGGCCTTCAGCATCACCGCGCGGACGATGCGGATGAAGTGGGTGTTTGGCAGGCCCTGGCCGATCACCTGGGCCCAGGCCGGCATGCCGGCGAAGGGGAACACGAACCCCGACAGCAGCACCGAGGGCAGGAAGAAGAAGAAGGTCAGCTGCATGGCCTGCATCTGGTTGCGCGCCAGGGTCGAGAACAGGAACCCGATCGACAGGTTGACCAGGATGAACAGCCCCACCGAAAGGCCGAAGGCGAGGCTGCCGCCGGTGAACGGGACCCGGAACAGCAGGTGCGCCAGGCCCAGCATCAGGGCCGTCTGCACCAGGCCGACCATGACGAAGGGGGCGATCTTGCCGGCCATCACCTCGGCCGGGCGGGCCGGGGTGGCGAGCAGGGTTTCCAGGGTGCCGCGCTCGATCTCGCGGGTCAGGGCGATGGAGGTCATCAGGGTCATGGTCATGGTCAGAATGATGCCCAGCAGCCCCGGCACCACGTTCACCGCCGTGCGCCCGGCCGGGTTGTAGCGGCGGTGGATCACGGTCTCGACCGCCGGGTCGGGCAAATCGCCCTCCAGGGCCGTGCCCTCCAGCAGCGGCGCCACCGCCGAGGCCACGATCTGGGCGAAGGCCCCGGTGGCGGCCGAGGAGGCGACCGGGTCGGTGGCGTCGGCGTCCAGCAGCAGTTGCGGCCGGGTGCCGCGCATCAGGTCGCGCTCGAAGTTCTCGGGCACGGTGACAACGAACTGGGCCTCGGCCCGGACGATGGCGTCGCGGGCCTCGCCGCCGTGCGTGACCTGGTCGGTGACGGCGAAGAAGTCCGAGTTCTCGAGGGCGTAGAGGATGGCGCGGGTGGCCGGGCCGTCGTCGCGCAGCTCAACCGCCGTCGGCAGGTGGCGCGGATCGGTGTTGATGGCATAGCCGAACAGCATCAGCTGCATCATGGGGATGCCGATCATCATGGCGAAGGTCAGGCGGTCGCGGCGCATCTGGGTGAATTCCTTGCGCAGGATCGCCGCCACCCGGGCCAGGCTGAAGGGGCCGTTCATCGGAAGTTGTCCTCGACCCCGGCCATCAGGAAGATGAAGGCGTCCTCCAGCCCCGTCTCCACCTGGCGCCAGCGGTGGCGCCCGTCGTCGCGCAGCGGGGCGATGGCCGCGGCCAGGGCGCCGGCGTCGCGGCCGCTGACCCTGAGCGAGTCGCCGAAGCGGGCGATCTGGTCGATGCCCGGGCGCCCGGACAGGTCCCGCTGCAGGGCGTGCAGGTCGTCCCCCTCGACCCGCCAGGTGGTCAGGCCGACCCGCGCCGCCACCTCGCCGGTGGGGGCGTCGATCAGCTTCTTGCCCCAGGCGATGAAGGCGATGCGGTCGCACTGCACCGCCTCGTCCATGTAGTGGGTCGAGACCAGCACCGTGACCCCGTTGTCGGCCAGTTCGCGGATGTGGTCCCAGAAGTCGCGCCGGGTCTTGGGGTCGATGCCCGCCGTGGGCTCGTCCAGCAACAGCAGGTCCGGCTCGTGGATGGCGGCGGCGGCCAGGGCCAGGTGCTGCTTCCAGCCGCCCGACAGCTCGCCGGCGAGCTGGTTGGCGCGGCCCTTCAGGTCGTGCAGCGCCAGGGCCCGCTCCACCGCCTCGCGCGGCCGCGGAACCCGGTGCAGGCGGGCCATGAAGTCCAGGTTCTCGCGCACCGTCAGGTCGGCGTACAGCGAGAAGGCCTGGGTCATGTAGCCGATGCGGGCCTTGATCCTGGCGCTCTCGGTCATGATGTCGTGGCCCAGGCAGGTGCCGCGCCCACCGTCGGCGCGCAGCAGGCCGCAGATCAGGCGGATGGTGGTGGTCTTGCCCGACCCGTTGGGCCCCAGGAAGCCGAAGATGGTGCCGGGCGGCACGCGGATGCTGAAATCGTCGACCACGGCGCGGCCGCCGAACCGCTTGGTCAGGCCCTCGACCTCGATGGCCGCGCCCGCGGAGGCGGCGGCGCCGTTCATGGCAGGCGGCGCAGGCGCAGGGGCGTGCCGATGGGCGGCGCGTCGCCGGCGAACCGCGCCTCCATGCGGAACACCAGGCGCGCCCGCTCGCGGTCCGAGAAGATGGTGGGGGCGGTGAAGGCGGCCTTCTCCGAGATGCTGGTGACCGTGACCGTCAGCCCGTCGGCGCAGCCGTCGCAGGCCACCGACAGCCGGTCGCCCAGGGCGAAGCGGCCCAGTTGCGCCTCGGGGATGAAGCCGATGGCCACCATGGCGCCCGTGGGCAGGTAGCGCAGGATCGGCGCCGTGGGGCCGGCCATCTCGCCGGGCTCGCGCAGCAGGCGCTCGACCCGGCCCGGGCCGGGGCTGGCCAGGGTGCGCTTGGCCAGGGCCTCGCGGGCCGCGGCCACGGCGGCCTGGGCCGCCTCCAGGTCCGACTTCTGGGCGGCGATGACGTTCTCCCGCGCCGGTAGTTCGACCAGGGTCAGGCGCTCGCGCAGCTCCGAGACCCGGGCGTCGGCGGACCGCGCCGCGGCCTCGGCCGTGTCCAGGCGAGCGCGCGGCACCACCCCCTTGTCGAACAGGGGCCGCACCCGGCCCAGGTCGTCGCGGGCCTCGCGCGCCTGGGCCTGGGCCTGGGCCAACAGCTCGCGCGCGGCGCGGATCTCGGGCGCCCGGCCGCCCTGGCTGGAATCGCGCAGGCGCGCCTCGGCGGCCTCGGCCCGGGCCTGGGCCTCGTCCAGGCGCGCCAGCTCGAGCCGGCTGTCCAGGTGGGCGATCACCGAGCCGGCGGTCAGCTCCTCGCCCTCGGCCACCAGCAGGGTCTCGATCAGGCCGGCGCTCTCGGGCGCCAGCAGGCGGAACCGGCCCTCGGCATAGCCATAGACCAGGTCCGGGTCGGGCTCCTCGCAGCCGGCCAGGACCACGAGCACCGCCAGGAACAGAAATGCGCGTTTCATGGACCCCACCTTTCCCGCCGGGCCGCACCGCGGCCGGCCAAGGGGGGATTCTAGCGCGAACGGACCGGCCGGGGATAGGCGGGATCGCCGGCCCCGGGGTCGGTCACAGGGCGCGGTGGACCTTGTCCACGGCGCGCCGGGTCATGGCCACCACCTGGTCGGCCTGGTCGCGGGTCAGGACCAGGGGCGGGGCGAAGCCCAGGATGTCGCCGTGGGGCATGGCGCGGGCGATCAGGCCCTCCTCCAGGCAGGCGGCGGCCACCGCCGGGCCGACCTTGCCGACGGGGTCGAAGCGCTGCTTGGTGGCCTTGTCGGCGACGAATTCCAGCGCCGCCAGCAGGCCGACGCCGCGCACCTCGCCGACCAGGGGGTGGTCGTCGAAGGCCGCGTGCAGGCCGGCCAGGAAATGGGCGCCCACGTCGCGGGCGTTGCCGGCCAGGTCCTCGCCGTCGACGATGTCCAGGTTGGCATTGGCCGCGGCGGCGCACAGCGGGTGGGCGGAATAGGTCCAGCCGTGGCCGATGGGGCCCAGGTCGTCGGTGCCCTGTTCCAGGACCTGCCACACCTTCTCGCCGACGATGACCCCGGACAGCGGCAGGTAGGCCGAGGTCAGGCCCTTGGCGATGGTGATCAGGTCGGGCCGGATGCCGTACAGGTGGCTGCCGAAATAGGCGCCGGTGCGGCCGAAGGCGGTGACCACCTCGTCGGCGATCAGCAGCACGTCGTACCTGGCCAGGACCTTCTGGATCTCGTCCCAGTAGCCGGCGGGCGGGGTGATGATGCCGCCGGTGCCCATGACCGGCTCGCCGATGAAGGCGGCGACCGTCTCGGGCCCCTCGTCCAGGATCAGCTTCTCCAGGTCGTCGGCGCAGCGGCGGGCGAACTCGGCCTCGGTCTCGCCCTCGGCGCCACCCCGGTAGTAGTGGGGGCAGGTCGTGTGCAGGATCGGCGCCTTGGGCAGGTCGAAGGCCTTGTGGAAGGCGTCCAGCCCGGTCAGGCTGCCGGTCATCACCCCCGATCCGTGGTAGCCCCGCTGGCGCGAGATGATCTTCTTCTTCTCCGGCCGGCGGAGGACGTTGTTGACGTACCAGACCAGCTTGATGTTGGTCTCGTTGGCGTCGGACCCGGACAGGCCGTAGTACACCCGCTGCATGCCCATGCCGGCCTTGCGCACGATGCGCTCGGACAGGGTGATCACCGGTTCGCTCGAATGGCCCACGTAGGCGTGGTAGTAGGCCAGGCGGTGGGCCTGGGCGGCGATGGCCTCGGCGATCTCGGTGCGGCCGTAGCCGACATTGACGCAATACAGCCCGGCGAACCCGTCCAGGCTGCGCCGGCCGTCGCGGTCGACGATGTGCACGCCCTCGCCGCCGGTGACGATGCGGCTGGGCGCCTCGCCGCGGGCGAACTGGGCCAGATGGGTGGAGGGGTGGAACACGTGGGCCCGGTCCAGGGCCTCCAGGTCGTTGGCTTGGGCAGGGGCCTGGGCAGGGGCCTGGGCCGGGGTCGCGGGGGGCGTCGCGGTCATGGGGGCGTGCCTTTCAGGTCGGTCGGTGGTCGCGCGCGGGCGCGCGCAGGGCCTGGCCGTTGGTATACAGACAGGCCGCCGCGGGGTACAGGGGGCGGGCGGAAGGAGCCGCCCGAAAGTCGCCTAGGGTTTCGACCGGGTGCGGCGCAGGTCCTCGGTCGCCGCCGCGTCGACGGCCTGGCCGCCGGGGGCCAGGACGACGCCGTAGCAGTCCCGGGCCGCGGCCTCGCTGATGACGCCGTCCAGCAGGTCGCCCAGCACCCGGTCCGGGTCCCGGTCCAGGGGGTCGCCCCAGCCGCCGCCGCCCGACGACGACAGCCACAGGTGCGCCGGGCCCAGGTGGCGGACGCCGTAGTCCGGCGGCTCGAACGCCTCGCCGCCCCGGGGCAGCACCCGGTAGGCGCCGGTCTTGCCGGCCTGGCCGTGGTTGACCCCGTAGGCGCGCGGCGTGTGCACCCCTTCGGCGCGGAACGACCATTCCGCCTCGGCCAGGACCTCGACCTCGTATTCGACCCCGGTGCCGCCGCGGAACTGGCCCGGGCCGGCGGAATCGCAGCGCAGCTCCTGGCGCCGCACCCGCACCGGGAAAAGCTGCTCGCTCATCTCGGCGTTGGGCAGCAGCAGGCCGCCGAAGGTGCACATGGGGCCAACCTGGTCGAACCCGTCGCGGCCCTTGACCGCGCCGCCGGCCGAGGTGCCGCCCCAGTGGTACATGACCACCGTGCGCCCCTCGCGGTCGGGGCCCGAGGTGTTGGGGAACATGTTCATGCCCCAGCCGGCGCAGGCGCGCTCGGGGTCGGCGGCGCCCAGGGCCTGCCAGCAGGCGTGCATGATCTGCTGCGCCGGGAACACGGTGCACATGGTCACCGGGGCCGGCGGCTCGGAGTTCACGATGGTGCCCCGGGGGGCGACGATGTCGACCCCGCGGAAGGTGCCCTCGTTGCGCGGGATGGCCGGGTCGAAGAAGGACGAGAAGGCAGAGTAGACCGAGGAATAGGTGTTCGCCAGCGAGCTGTTCTTGAACCCGCGGATCTGCGGCGAGCAGCCGGTGAAGTCCACGGTGGCGGCGTCGCCCTGCACGGTGATGGCGACCCGGATGGGGATGTCCATGGGCTCGAAACAGTCGTTGTCGAAGCCCGATTCGCCCAGGTAGGTGCCGTCGGGCAGCTCGGCCACCGCCTGGCGCATCATGCGCTCGCCGTGGTCCAGGATGCCCTCGAAATAAGCCAGGCCGGTGTCGGCGCCCAGGCGGTCCAGGGCCTCGGCCACCAGCTCGACGCCGATGCGGGTGGAGCCCAGCATCGCGCGCAGGTCGCCGTCCAGGTAGTGCGGCATGCGGGTGTTCAGTAGCAGCATCTGCCACAGGTCCTCGCGCACCTTGCCGCCCTCCACCAGGCGCAGGGGCGGCAGGCGGATGCCCTCGTGCCAGATCTCCCGCGCCTGGGGGTTGTAGGTGCCGGCGGCGCCGCCGCCGATGTCCGACTGGTGCGCCCGGTTGCAGGTGAAGGCCACCCGCCGGCCGTCCAGGAACACCGGCCGGGCGATCACCCAGTCCGGCAGGTGGTTGCCGCCGGCGGCGTAGGGATCGTTCAGCAGGAAGGCGTCGTCGGGGGCCACCGTGTCGCCGAACGCGTCCAGCAGGGCGCGCACGGCGAACCCGCCGCCGCCGGTGTGGATGGGGATGCCGTCGGCCTGGGACACCAGCCGCCCGGCGCCGTCGGTGATGAAGCACGAGAAGTCGTGCGACTGGTTGAAGATGGGGCTGCGCGCGGTGCGCACCATGACCCAGCCCATCTGGCGCGAGATGTAGTCCAGCCGGTTCTGGAACAGGGCCAGGGTCACGGGGTCGAGCGCCATGGGACGGTCTGCCTGCTGCGGTTGGGCCATGGGTCAGTAGTCCAGCTTGACCTCGTCGACCGTGACCTTGCCGCTGCGAGCGTCGGCCACGGCCTCGTTCAGGTCGCGCAGGTAGTCCTCGACCATGACCTCGTGCAGGGGCATGACGAACATGTGCAGGGCCGGCGGCTCGGCGTTGATGCCGGCCATCCAGCCGCGCCGGGTCAGGCCCTCGGCCACGGCGTTGATGTCGTAGCCCTCGGAGGTGTAGGTGAACATGCAGATCTCGGGGTTGCCCAGGATCTTCATGCCCGGGATGGCGGTGATGCCGTCCATCAGGCGCTGGCGCACGTCCATGGCCTTGCGGGCGATGTCGCGGTACCCGTCGCGGCCCAGGAACTTGAGCACCGCCCAGGCGGCGGCGATGGCGCCGCCGGGCCGGGTGCCGGTGAAGGTGGGCACGCTGTAGACGCCGCGCGGCCAGTCGTTGAAGTGGAAGCCCTGGTGTTTGTAGTACCCCTCGTTGCGGTACAGGATGGTCGAGGCCGGCTTGGCGGCGAAGCCCATCTTGTGCACGTCGGCCGAGATCGAGGTGACGCCCGGCACCGAGAAGTCGAAGTCCGGCACCGGATAGCCGATGTCGCGGATGTGCGGCGCGATGTAGCCGCCGATGCAGGCGTCGATGTGCAGCCACAGGTTCTTCTCCAGGGCCAGGGCGCCCAGCTCGGTGATCGGGTCGTAGACCACCAGCGAGAAGCTGGGCGCCGAGCCCAGGATGAAGATGGTGTTCTCGTTCACCGCCGCGGCCATGGCCTCGACATCGGCGCGGAAGTCGTCGCGCACCGGCACCTGGATGGTTTCCAGGTCCATGTACTGGGCCGCCTTGTAGTAGGCCGGGTGGGCCGAGCGCGGCAGCACCAGGTTGGGGGTGCCCGGCACCGGGTTGGTGGCGCGGCGGTGGTCGCGCGCCGTCTTGACGGCCAGGAAGATGCTCTCGGTGCCGCCTGAGGTCATGTTGCCGCACACCTCCTCGTCGCCGTTCAGCAGGTCGGCGGCCATGCGCACCACCTCGCGCTCCATGCGCGCCGTGCTGGGGAAGGCCTTGACCCCCAGGGCGTTCTCGCTGAAGTACATGTTGTAGGCGTTCTTGACCACCTCCAGCACTTCGTCACCGGCGTGGAACACGTACATGGGCAGGCGGCCCTTCTTCCAGTCGGCGTCGTTCTCCTTGTAGTGCAGCAGCTCCGCCTCGACCGCGGGCCAATCCATCCCGGTCTCGGGGAAGTAGGCGTTCGACATGGGGGTTTCTCCTCTATCTCATCATGACGGTGGGGAGCCAGGTGCTGAGCGACGGCACCGCGGTCAGGACCACGACCATGGCGCACAGGACGACGATGTAGAACAGCACGGCCCGGGAAATCTGCTCCAGGGACACCCGCGCGATGGGCATGGCCACGAACAGGTTGGCCCCCAGGGGCGGGGTCAGGAAGCCGATCTCGGAGGTGATCACGAACAGGATCCCGAACTGGATGGGATCGACGCCGAGCGAGACCACGATCGGCAGCAGCAGCGGGGTCAGCAGCACGATGGTGGCCAGGGTCTCCATGAAGGTGCCGATCACGATCAGGGCGGCGTTGATCATCATCAGCACCACGAACCAGTTGTCCGAGATGGCCAGCACCTGCTGGCTCAGCATCTGCGGGATCTCGTTCTGGGTCAGGATGCGGCCGAAGGCGCCGGCAAGGCCGACGATGATGGTCACCGTGCCGCCCACCACCACGGCGTGCAGCACGGCCCGGTAGAACAGGGCGAAGGTCAGCCGGCGGTACACCAGGGCGCCGACCAGGATGGCGTAGTTGACGGCCACGATGGCCGCCTCGGTGGGGGTGAACACGCCGCCGTAGATGCCGCCCAGGATGATCACCGGCGCCAGCAGGGCCCACTTGGCGTCGCGCATGGCGCGCAGGATCTGGCGCAGGCTGGCGCGCTCGTTGTCGCCCTCGTAGTCGCGGCGCTTGCACACCCACCAGCTGGCGACGATCAGGATCGCGCCCAGCATCAGCCCCGGGATGATCCCGGCGATGAACATCTGGGTGACCGACACGTTGGCCACCACGGCGTAGATGATCATGGGGTTGCTGGGCGGGATCATGATCCCCAGCGTGCCGCCGGTGGAGGCCACGGCGCCGGCGAAGGGGCGGGCGTAGCCGTGGCTGATCATGGCCGGGATCATGATGGTGCCGATGGCCGCCACCGTGGCCGGGCCCGACCCGGACATGGCCGAGAAGAACATGCAGGCCAGGATGGTGACGCAGGCGAAGCCGCCGGCCACGTGGCCGATCAGGGCGCGGGCGAAATCGATCAGCCGCGCCGACACGCCGCCGAACTCCATCAGGTAGCCGGCCAGGACGAAGAACGGCACCGCCATCAGCGGGAACTGGTCGGTGGCGTTGTAGGCGGTCTGCGGCATGAACACGCCGGGGATGTCCTGGGCGTAGATCACCAGCAGGGTCGAGGCGCCCAGGGCGTGGGCGATGGGCACGCCGATGACCAGCATCACGGCGAAGCTGCCGAACAGCAGCAGGCTGATTTCGCCGGGGCCGGCCAGCTCAAACATTCTCGGCCTCCGGCCGCCCCTGGACGTAGCGCAGCACGATGCGCAGGGCCTGCAGGGCGAAGCTGACCGGGACGATTAGGTACGGGTAGAACATGGACATGCCGGTGGCCGACAGGCGGAACTCGACCACCACGGTGGAGTACACCAGCTCGGCGCCGTGCCAGGCGATGGCGATGCAGAACAGCAGCAGCACCATGTCGCCAGCCATCTCCAGCCCCCGCTGCAGCCCCGGCGGCACCAGGGTCAGCACCAGGTTGACCCGGATGTGCAGGTGCCGGCGCATGCCGACCACGGCGCCCAGGAAGATCACCCAGACGAAGCCGATGCGGGCCAGCTCCTCCATCCAGCCGTAGCCGATGCCGAAGCCGTAGCGCAGCACGATCTGGGTCGACAGCAGCAGGCCCAGCAGCACCAGCAGCAGGCAGGCCAGGTATTCTTCGATGCGGTTCAGGTGGCTCAGCATCGGCGGAAAGGCGGGCCTCCCTGGCGGCGACGGGTTGGCAACGGGGTCCGGACGGGCCGCCGCCGCGGCGTCGGGGTGCCGGCGCGCGGGTCCACGCCCGGATTACAGCATCGGCATGGGCCGATTTCAACCTGTTTTTGCTCTAGAGCAATTTCCCTTGCCGGCCTTCGGCCCAGAACCTATACTCGGCCCGGTGTCACCCCTGTGGCGGCCTGCGGCGGGATCACCGGCTGGCAGGAATCAGCCACGATCACCGACACGATCACGGACAAGGGAGGTAATCATGAAATTACCCGCGACCCCCGACGGACGCCCGGACCGGCGTTTGGGCGGGCGTTTCATTGCCGCCGCCGCCGGTGCCCTGGTGCTCGGCCTGGCCCTCTCCGCGCCCGCCGCGGCTGAGAAATTCAAGATCAAGGTGGGGGTCAGTACCCCGCCCGGCTACTCGTACAACGTGGGCCTGGAGGAATTCAAACGCCTGGTCGAATCCGGCACCAACAACGACGTCAGCGTCAGCATCTTCCCCTCGGCGCAGCTGGGCGGCGAAGTGGAGATGGCCAAGAACGTGCAGCTCGGCACCCTGGAGGCGACCATCGTGTCGACCAGCAACGCCAGCCCGTTCCACAAGCCGCTGCAGGTCCTGTCCGTGCCCTACCTGGTGAATTCCATCGCCTGCGGCCTGCAGGTGCTGCACGGCCCGGTGGGCCAGGACTTCTCGGCCGCGCTGCTGAAGAAGGCCGGCCTGCGCACCCTGGGCTGGTACACCTACGGCATGCGCCAGGTGTTCAACACCAAGCGCGACGTGAAGTCGGTGGCCGACCTGAAGGGCCTGAAGATCCGCGTGCCCCCCGACAAGTACCTGGAGATGACCTGGCGCACCCTGGGCGCCTCGCCGACCCCGCTGCCGTTCCCCGAGGTGTTCAGCGCCCTGCAGCAGGGCGTCATCGACGGCGACGCCAACCCCATCTCCAGCGTCAAGCAGTTCAAGTGGTACGAGGTGGTCAAGCACGTGTCCTACGCCAACGTGGCCGTGGGGCTGAGCCCGTTCATCATCAACGAGCGGTTCTTCAAGAAGCTGCCGGCGGCCTACCAGGAAGTGGTCACCAAGGCCGCCATGGCGTCGGAGGCGGCGAACCGGGCGGCCGACGCCAAATCCACCACCGAGGCGGTGGCGTTCCTGAAGAAGGAAGGCGTGGTGTTCTCGGACGTCAACCTGGACGAGTTCCGCACCGCCATGAAGCCGGTGATGGACACCGCCAAGAAGGAGTTCGGCGCCGAGCTGGTGGACCAGGTCATGAAGTCCCAGGGCGGCTGCTGACCGCGCCCGTCCCGCGCATTCCGCGTTTCCAGGCCCGCGCCCCGGCGCGGGCCTTTTCCGTGCCCGCCGCGTTCTTGTTGCCGGGTCAGCTCCAGTGCGCGCGCAGCAGGGACTGCACCATGCGCAGGGGTCCGGGCTTGGTGATGATGGAGGCGAAGAACACCGGCCGCTCGCCCAGGGTATAGCCGGTCACGTCCATGATCAGCCCCACGGTCCCCTCGGGCAGGTCGAATTGCCGGCACACGGCCGGCTCCATGACGTCGGCGCGGACCAGCTGCACGGCGTTGGCCAGGGGCAGGTTGAATCGCTCGCCCAGGGTCACGCGCAGGTTCTCGCCGGCGATCTCGCCGGCCGGCACGTCCAGCAGGCCGCGGCAGGATTCCGCCGGCAGCCAGGTGCGGTTGAAGCACAGGAACTCGTCCCCCGCCGTGATCCGCCGGGTGATGCAGACATAGCCCTCGGGGTCCGGGCCCAGGGCGTCGCTCCACGCCCCCGGGCGGTGGACCAGGCGCCGCGAGACGAGCTGGGTGCGCACCGGCAGGATCTCGCTCTGCCCCGGGCGCACGTAGCGGAAGTGCCAGGTGCCGGCGAACGACAGGCGGTGCGCCGAGACGAAGGTGCCGCGCCCCAGCTCGCGCACGATCAGGCCCTCCAGGGTCAGGGTCTCCAGGGCCTTCTGCACCGTGCCGACGCTCACCTCCAGACCCTTGGCCAGGATCCGCTCGGGCGGCAGGCGGTCGTGGGGCATGACCCGGCGCTCCTGGATGATGTCGCGCAGGGCCTGGCTCAGGCGCTCGTGCTTGGGTTGTGCGGCGCCGCGCCTGCCGCCGCCGTCCAGCCGCTCGCGCAGGCTGCCGATCCACCGGCGGTGGTCGCTGTCGGCGGCCTTGGCCGCCCGTTGCTTCGCCATCTGGACATCCCCTTCGTTCTTGGCCCGGCGGTGGCCGGAACCGGTTGGGGGACAGGATATCCCGGGTCGGGTCCCGGTCAAGCCGCCGGGGCGCCGTCTAGGCCCCGGAAGCCGCCAGGTCGATGCGGAAGTTGTTGGCGGAATCCACTTCCAGGGTGTCGTGCGGCCCGACCAGGACCGTGGTCGTCTGCTCCTCCACCAGGGCCGGGCCGGCGAGGGTGTGGCCGGCCCGCAGGTCGGCGCCGCGGTAGGTGTCCACGTCGGCCCAGCCGTCGGCCTCGGACAGCCACACCCGGCGCCGGTCGACGGGGGTCGGGGCGGCGCGCGCCGGCGCCGCCGGCGGCAGCTCCAGCGGCCGCAGGGCGCCCACGGCCACTAGGCGCAACTTATTGATGCTGATGGCGCCCTCGGGCTGGGTGTGGCCGAACAGGCGGTCGTGCTCGCGTTCGAAGGCGGCGCGGATGGCGGCCCCGTCCAGGCCGCCGCCCGACCCCAGGGCCACGCGCAGGTCGTACTGCTGGCCGACGTAGCGCAGGTCCATCTCGCGCAGCAGCACCTGGTCCTCGGCGGCGAACCCGCCGGCGGCCAGGGCGCGCCGGCCCTCGGCCTCCAGCTCGCCGTACAGGGCCTCGACCGCGGCCGGGTCGGCCTCGGCCAGGGGCTGCATGTGGACGCGCACGAAATCGTGGCGCACGTTGGTGTGCAGCATGCCCAGGGCGCAGAACACCCCGGACAGGCGCGGCACGTAGACCCGCGGGCAGCCCAGCAGGCGCCCCACCGGGGCTCCGTGCATGGGCCCGGCGCCGCCGGCGGCGACCAGGGTGAAGCGGCGCGGGTCGTGGCCGCGCTCGCTGCTGATCTCCTGCACCGCCTGCAACAGGTTCTGCTCCACCAGGCGGATGACGCCGGCCGCCGCGTCCTCGACCGGGATGCCCAGCGGCGCCGCGACCCGGCTTTCCAGGGCGGCGCGGGCCAGGTCCAGGTCCAGCGACACCGAACCGCCGGCATAGGGCCCCGGGCGCAGGCGGCCCAGCACCAGTTGCGCGTCGGTGACCGTGGGCTCGGTGCCGCCCAGGCCGTAGGCGGCGGGCCCCGGGTCGGCCCCGGCGCCGGCCGGCCCGGCGAACAGCAGCCCGGCCGGGTCGACCCCGGCGATGGTGCCGCCGCCGGCGCCGATGGTGAAGATGTCCACCGACGGCACCGACAGGTCGTAGCCGCCGACCCGGATGCTGTCGCTGACGTCCACCCGGCCGCCGCTCATCAGGATCACGTCGCAACTGGTGCCGCCGATCTCCATGGAGATCAGGTTGTCGGTGCCGGCGGCGCGGCGGTGGAATTCCAGCGCCCCGACCCCCGCCGCCGGGCCCGACAGCAGCAGGGTGGCCGGCTTGGTGGCCAGTTGCTCCACCGACACGGCGCCGCCGTTGTTCTGGATCAGCAGCATGGACCGGGGCAGGCCCAGCTCGCGCAGGCGGTCGTCCAGGCGGCGGATGTAGCCCACCGTGCGCGGCGCCACGTAGGCGTTCATGACCACGGTCGAACCGCGCTCGTACTCGCCCAGAATGGGCGCGATGTCGACCGAGGCGAAGGCCGGGCCCTCGGGCCAGGCGGCGGCCAGGATCTCCAGGGCCCGGCGCTCGTGGGCCGGGTTGAGGAAGCTGTTGAACAGGCAGACGGCCACCGCCTCGACCCCGGCCGCGGCCAGGGTGCGGGCGGCCTCGGCCACGGCGGCCTCGTCCAGGGGCTCGATCTCGTGGCCGTCGCGGTCGATGCGGCCGCCCACCGGCAGGCGCGCGTGGCGCGGCACCAGGACGGGGGGGAAGGGGGTGCGGTGGTCGAACGGGTTCTCGCGGTAGCCGCGGCGGATCTGCAGGCTGTCGCGGAAGCCGGCGCTGGTCAGCAGGCCGACCCGCGCGCCCTTGCCCTCCAGCACCGTGTTGGTGGCCACGGTGGAGCCGTGCATGAACAGCGCGCAGTTGCCCAGCAGGGCCTCGACGGTGGTCTCCAGGGCTTCGGCCGCCCGGTCCAGCACCCGCAGCACGCCCTGGGCCGGGTCGCCGGGCACCGAGGGCACCTTGAACACGTGAACCTGGTGGTCGCTGCCGGCCAGCACCAGGTCGGTGAAGGTGCCGCCGCAGTCGACGCCGATGTACCAGGTGGGGAACTGCGGGGAGGGCGCGTTGGCGACCGGCATGGAGGGGGCCTGACAGTTTGTACGGAAGCATCGCATCGGGCCGCGCCCGGCGGGCCGGGCGGACCGGCCCCGCCGGGCATCGGCGCGACGCCGACTATACCAAGCGGAAAACCCCGGTTCAATGATTTTGCTCTAGAGCAATTTTGTCGGGGCCGGACGGAAGGCGAGACCTGCCGCGGGCCTGGGCGCGGGCGACGGCACCCGGCCGCCTTGGCGGCGTTCCGGCTTGACGGGAAGATGGAGGTGGATGGCGTCCCCTAGGGGATTCGAACCCCTGTTGCCGCCGTGAGAGGGCGGTGTCCTAGGCCTCTAGACGAAGGGGACCCGGCGCGAACCCCTCCTTTAGCGGCTTCCCCGGTGGAATGCAAGGGGGACTATGCGGCGTCCCCGCCGGCGCCCGCGGGCCCCGGGGATGCGTGGCGCCGGGCGGCGGCGGCCAGGGCGTCCACGTCTGCGTCGCGGGTGTCGAAGGCGGTGACCAGGCGGGCCACGGTGGCGCCGTCGCCGGGGCGCGGCGGGCCGTCCCAGTCCAGGAACTGGAAGCCGTCGGCGCGCAGGCCGTCGCGCACCCGGGGCGGCAGGACGACGAACAGCTCGTTGGCCTCGACCGGATACACGAAATCGACTCCCGGGACCTGGCCAAGCCCCGCCGCCAGGCGCGCCGCCGCGGCGTTGGCCCGGGCCGCCAGGCCGAGCCACAGGCCGTCCGCCAGGTAGGCGGCCATCTGCGCCCCCAGGAAGCGGCCCTTGGACAGAAGGTGGCCGCCGCGCTTGCGCCGGTAGGGCAGCTCGGCGGCCAGGGCCGGGTCGAACACCACCACCGCCTCGGCGGCCAGGGCGCCGTTCTTGCTGGCGCCCAGGCAAAGGATGTCGACCCCGGCGCGCCAGCTCGCCTCGGCCGGGGTGCAGCCCAGGGCCGCCACGGCGTTGGCGAAGCGGGCGCCGTCCATGTGCACCTTCAGGCCGCGGCCGTGGGCCACGGCGGCCAGGTCGGCCACCGCGCCGGGCGCGTAGACCACCCCGGTCTCCGCCGCCTGGGTCAGGCTGACGGCCGCCGGTCGCACCCGGTGCACGCCGCCGTCGGGCAGGGCCAGGAAGGCGTCCAGGTCGGCCGCCGTGATGCGGCCGCCGCGGTCGGGCAGGGGGATCAGCTTGGCGCCGCCGGTGAAGAGCTCGGGCGCGCCGCACTCGTCGACCATGACGTGGGCCTCGGGATGGCACAGGACGGCGCCGAAGGGCGGCGCCATCGCCGACAGGGCCAGGGCGTTGGCCGCCGTGCCCGTGGCCACCAGGAACACGGCGCAGTCGGTTTCGAACACGTCGCGCACCGCCACCTCGGCCCGCGCCGTCCAGGGGTCGGCGCCGTAGGGGGTGGCGGGGCCGGCGTTGGCCTCCACCAGGGCGGCCAGGACCTCGGGCGCGGCGCCGGTGGTGTTGTCGCTGCGGAAGTTCACGGCCCGTCCCCGATCCGCAGGTCCAGGCGGCGGAACCGGCCGGCCGCCGGGTCCAGCAGGTGGGCCGTGGTCTCGGCCGCCCGGCCATCCATGACCGAGGTGATCAGCCACGCCAGCGCGGGCTCGTAGGCCATGGCCAGGTCCCGGGCCGAGGGCCGGGCCGGGTGGTCGGGGTGGGAGTGGTAGTGGCCGACGATGTCCTGATCCGTGCCCGCGACCGCGCGCATGGCGTCGAACCGCACCTGGGGGTCGACCTCGAAGGAATCCCGCTGCTCGCCCGGCGCCATGTTGCGGCTGGGCACCACCCGGGTCACCGCCACCGCGGCGCCGGCGCGGCGGCCCAGCAGCAGGCCGCAGCATTCGCGCGGATAGGCACCCTCGGCGGCGGCGTGGATCTCGCGCAGCAGGGCGGCCGGGATGGTGATCACCTCAGGGCCGGGACCGTTGCAGGTGGATGGTGCCCAGGACGGCGCCGTTGGTCAGGTCGATGACCACGATGCGGCCGCCGTCCGGCGCGTCCACCTGCAGGAACAGGCGCCGGCCGTCGGCGGCCAGGCGGCTGACCTGGCCGTCCGGCGGCAGGCGCAGGTTGATGTCGCCGAAGGACCGCACCGGGCCGGCGGTGGCCTCGGGTGCGGCCTCGGGCGTGGCCTTGGCCGCGGCTTCGGGCGCCGCGGCGGTCGCCGCCGGCGCTTCCGTGCCTGGGCTTGATCCGCCAAAGAGCTTAAAGTCCGGGTTCTGGGACTTGTAGTAGAGGGCGTAGGCCAGGGCGACCATGGCGATCACGATCATCACCCCCAGGCCGATGACGAGGCCCTTCAGCGCCCTCATGGCGCCGGCGTCGGCGGCTGCCGGGTCGGTCTGGCCGTTGCGATCCATGCGCTGATCCGTCCTGTGGCATGAGTGAGATGGGGAAGGACGTCATTTACACCGTTCTCGTCACCGAGGACAAGGCCGGCCTCCGCGCCGACCGGTTCCTGGCCGGTGCCGTGCCGGCCCTGTCGCGGGCCCGCATCCAGGCCCTGATGGCGGCCGGGCGGGTGGCCCGCGACGGCGCCCCGGCCACCGACCCGGCAGGCAAGGTGCGCGCCGGGCAGTGCTGGACCGTGACCGAGCCGCCGCCGGTGCCGGCCGAGCCCCGGGCCCAGGCCATCCCGCTGGTCGTGGTGTTCGAGGACGCCGACCTGATCGTGGTCGACAAGCCGGCCGGGCTGGTGGTGCACCCGGCCGCCGGGAACCCCGAGAACACCCTGGTCAACGCCCTGCTGGCCCACTGCGGCGCCGGCCTGTCGGGCATTGGCGGGGTCGCCCGGCCGGGCATCGTGCACCGCCTGGACAAGGACACCAGCGGCCTGATGGTGGCGGCCAAGAGCGACCGCGCCCACGCCGGCCTGGCCGCCCAGTTCGCCGCCCACAGCCTGGAGCGCGCCTACCGGGCCCTGGTCTGGGGCCTGCCGGCGCCGGCGCGCGGCACCATCGAGGGCGCCATCGGCCGCAGCCCCGCCAACCGCAAGAAGATGGCCGTGGTCACCCGCGGCGGCAAGGCGGCGGTCACCCGCTACCGGGTCGAGCGCGCCTTCGCCGGCGCCGCCAGCCTGGTGGAATGCCGGCTGCAGACCGGGCGCACCCACCAGATCCGGGTGCACATGGCGCACATCGGCCACCCCCTGGTGGGGGACCCGGTCTATGGCCGCGGCCGGGCCGCGCGGCGGGCCGGCCTGCCGGCGGTGGCGCGCGCCGCCCTGGCCGCCTTTCCCCGCCAGGCTCTCCATGCCTATTTGATCGGGTTTTCCCATCCGGTGACGGGGGAGGCCCTGCGGTTCGAGAGCGATTTACCGCCTGATTTCAATGAACTGGTTGAAATCCTGGGCTCCATCTAGAAAATTCTATACTTGACCGTTTTACTTGGTTAATATGGCGTCAGCCCAGGGACCGGGAAGCGGACCCCGGACCGCCGGGCACCAGGATTACGCACCGCACGACCGCCCGTTGGCCCGGAGGAGAGACTTGGAATGACGCCGTTGTCCGTCCCGATCGAGATTTCGCCGGAAGGCAACCTGTCGCGCTACCTGCAGAAGATCCGCCGCTTCCCCATGCTGGAGGCCCGGCAGGAGTTCATGCTGGCCATCCGCTGGCGCGAGCACGGCGACCACGAGGCCGCGCACCAGCTGGTCAACAGCCACCTGCGCCTGGTGGCCAAGATCGCCATGGGCTACCGCGGCTATGGCCTGCCCCTGGGCGAGCTGATCTCGGAAGGCAACGTGGGCATGATGCAGGCGGTCAAGCGGTTCGACCCGCACAAGGGCTTCCGCCTGGCCACCTACGCCATGTGGTGGATCCGCGCCGCCATCCAGGAGTACATCCTGCACTCGTGGTCGCTGGTCAAGATGGGCACCACGGCGGCGCAGAAGAAGCTGTTCTTCAACCTGCGCAAGCTGAAGGGCGAGATGCAGGCCATCGATGACGGCGACCTGCTGCCCGAGCAGGTGACCCGCATCGCCGACCGCCTGCGCGTGTCGGAAACCGAGGTCGTGTCCATGAACCGCCGCCTGGCGGCGCCCGACAACTCCCTGAACGCACCCCTGCGCGAGTCGGGCGAGGACCAGTGGCAGGACTGGCTGGTGGACGAGGGCGACAGCCAGGAAACCATGCTCGCCGAGCAGGAGGAGCTGACCCGCCGCCGCGGCCTGCTGGCCGACGCCCTGGGCGCCCTGTCCGAGCGCGAGCGCCACATCCTGGCCGAGCGGCGCCTCAAGGACGACCCCACCACGCTGGAGGACCTGAGCCAGGTCTACGGCATCTCGCGCGAGCGGGTGCGCCAGATCGAGGTGCGCGCCTTCGAGAAGGTGCAGAAGTCGGTGCGCAACGCCGCCATCAGCGAGCAGATCGGCTACGTGCACTAGGCAACAAGCCTAGTCCTCCCCCGCCGCCGCCACGTCGGGCGCGGTCAGGTCCACGTCCGGGCCGGCCACGCCGTCCCCCCATTCGGCCACGATCTGCTTCTGGCGCCGGCGCAGGGCGGCGATGCGGCGCTGGTTGAGGATGCCGGTCACCGTGGTCACCACCGGCGGGATCACCGTGTACATGACCCAGCCGACGGCGGCGGCGGCGCAGATGGTGAACAGGGTGAAGACGTTGGCCAGGATCTCCATCACGTCGTGCATGCCGGCGCCCATGTCCCAAAGGTCGAGGACGTAGGGAAAGACGCCGCAGAAGTTCATGCCGCCGACGCAGAAGGCGGCGTGCTTCTGCCGCGTGCGGTCGACCAGGAAGGCGACGATGGTGGGCAGCATGCCGACCCCCACCAGGGTGATCACGGCCGGCCAGATGGCGCCGAACACCACCACGATGATCAACAGCAGCAGCTTGTGGCCCGTGGTCAGGCCCTTGCGCCGGCCGCCGCCTCGGGCCTGGCCCCGGGGCGGCGATCCTGCAGCGGTCTTGACGGCCTGTTTCGCCATGTCCCTATTTCCGCGGCGCGGCCCGGCGGGCCGGCTACGTGACCTCCACGATCAGCAGGATCGAGACCACGATCAGGGTCAGCAGGATCGAGCTGACGGACGCCATTTGGCGCCCGGACTCGGCCATGGCGCGGGCCCGCTCGGGGTTGGTCGCCGACAGGGATCGGATCTCGTCCTCGGCGGCGGCGAAGGCGTCCTGGGCGGCGGCGAAGCCGTCGGCGTCCTTCTTGCGCCGCTTGGCGTTCTCGATCAGGTTGTACAGCTCCACCAGGTTGCCGCGGCGCACGATGTTGGCCTTCTCCTTGCCGATCTCCTTGCGGATGGTGCGGCTGTGGTATGCCTCCACGGCCGGCTGCACCAGGTCGCCCATGGCCTTGGCCAGGGCATAGGTGGGCGGCGTCTGCAACCGCCATTGCAGCACCGCCAGCACGCTCAGGATGCCCAGGCTGGAGACCTCGTCGCGGGGGTCGGCGGCGGCCAGCAGGTGGCTGTCGACTCGCTCGTCGATGCGCGCGGCGACGAAGGCCGCCAGGTGACGGTCATAGGGCCGCGACCCGACGTCGCCGCGCTTCACCGCCCGGTCCAGGGCCGGCAGCAGCTCGTCCAGGCGCACCACGTAGTCGCGGGCGATCAGCGGCGCCTGGCAGGGGAAGCCGGGGTTGGCCTCGTACAGGCAGCGTTCGATGCCGTAGCCCGGGTTCTGGTTCTGCACCATGCCGCGCAGGTTGTTGAAATGCTCCTCCCATTCCGCCGCCCGGTGCGGCCGCGCCGCCAGCCAGGCCTTGGGCAGGTTGCGCACCAGCACCTCGGCCGGGACCTGGGTCTCGCCCCTGACCACCATGGCGTGGGCCAGGGCGGGGCCGAAACCGTCGACCATGAACGAGAAGCCCTTGAAGCGGATCGGCGCCAAGGGGTCCAGCACCATGCTGGCCCGGGCCACCAGGTAGTCGTCGGCGTCGGCCACGGTCTCGCCGTGGTCGCGCGAGGCGGCCACCAGGTCCTTCATGGCCACCGCCATCTCGGGCAGCTTGATGCCGCGCAGCAGCCAGCCGTCGACCTCGCCGCTGCGCAGCATCTGGGCCGCCTCGGGCACGTGGCGGCCCATGGCGTGGGCCAGGGCGCGCACGTCGCCGTGTTCGCGGCCGGCCAGGGTCAGGCGGGCGTCGGCGCGGCGGCGCACGCGCTGTCCGGCGGTCGAGGACTTGCGCCCCTCGCGCCAGGCGACCACGTCGTCCAGGTTCCAGCGGTCGCGGATCTCGTCCTGCAGCAGGCCCTGGACCAGGGTCCGCATGGTGGCGGGCAGGCGCTCGGCGTCGCCGACCAGGGCGGCGAACGAGCCGCGGTTGGCCTTGGCCCGCAGCAGGTCGGCGTCGTCGGGCCAGCGGTGGTCGCGGCTGCGCAGCAGCAGGTCCGCCAAAACCGCCCCCAGGGCGTAGACGTCCGCCGTCAGGTCGCCGGCGCCGCGGCCGGCCGGGTCGGCCATGCCGCATTCGATGGTCTCGTAGGCCAGGGGCTGGTCGTACCCGGCCGGCGCCGTCACGCAGTCGCCCAGCACCACCACCTCCTGGCCCTCGTCCAGGAAGAAGATGTTCTCGGGCCGGATCGCGCGGTGGGTGATGCCCATGTCGTCCAGGGCGGTGAAGGCGTCCACGGTGGCGTCCACCACGCGTTTCAGCAGGTCGACCCGGGCCGCCGGGCGCAGGGATTCGGGGATCTCGTCCTTGACCCGGCCGCCCAGGGGCACCTCGTAGATCACCGCCACGCAGACCCGGTTCAGGGGCGGCCAGTCCACCCGCACCCAGTCCACCAGGGGCAGCATGCCCGGCGCCTGCTGGCCCTGCAGCGCGGCCAGCACGTCGGTGCGCAGGGGCAGGCCGTGGGCGCAGACCAGGGCGAACAGGCGGCGGCCGGGGTTGGCGGCGTCCTGCACCTCGTAGGCCTCGGCCGAGGGGGTGCTCAGGTGCGGCAGGGGCTTGTCGGGGTCGATCTGGTAGCGGTCGTGCGCCAGGGCGCCGCCGGCCGGGCCGGCCTTGGGGCCAGCCGCCACGCCGGGCTTGCGCGCCCCGCCGTTGCCGGTTGCCTGCGCCATGGATTGCGATCCTCGCGATTGCCGCGGGACGGGCCCAACACCGTCCCGGCATCAGCCTAGGCGGCAACCCTTGATAAACGATTAAGTCGGGCCGGCGCGGCCGGCCCGCGCGCGCCGGGTCAATCCGCGAACGGGTCCTGGACCAGGATCGTGTCCTCGCGCTCGGGGCTGGTGGACAGCAGCGCCACCGGCGCCTCGATCAGCTCCTCGATGCGGCGGATGTACTTGATGGCCGTGGCCGGCAGGTCGGCCCAGGAGCGCGCGCCGCGGGTGCTCTCGTGCCAGCCCTCGATGGTCTCGTACACGGGCCGCGCCTTGGCCTGCTTGATCTGGCAGGCGGGCATGTGGTCCACCTTCTCGCCGTCGATCATGTAGCCGGTGCAGACCTTGATCTCGTCGAACCCGTCCAGCACGTCCAGCTTGGTCAGGGCGATGCCGGTGATGCCCGACACCTTCACCGTCTGGCGCACCAGCACGGCGTCGAACCAGCCGCACCGGCGCGGCCGGCCGGTGGTGGTGCCGAACTCGTGGCCGCGCTCGCCCAGGCGCCGGCCGTCGGCATCCTCCAGTTCCGTGGGGAAGGGGCCCGAGCCGACCCGCGTGGTATAGGCCTTGGTGATGCCCAGAACGTAGCCGATGGCGCCGGGCCCCTGGCCCGACCCGGTGGCCGCCTGGGCCGCCACCACGTTGGACGAGGTGACGAAGGGATAGGTGCCGTGGTCGATGTCCAGCAGGATGCCCTGGGCGCCCTCGTACAGGATGCGCTTGCCGGCCTTGCGCGCCTCGTCCAGGCGTTTCCACACCGTATCGGCGTAGGGCAGGATCTTGGGCGCCAGGTCGGTCAGGCTGTCGACGATGGGCCCGGGGGTCAGTTCCTCGAAGCCCCAGCCGCGCAGCAGGGCGTTGTGGTGGAACAGCAGGCGGTCCACCTTCTCCTCGATCACCGAGATCTCGGCCAGGTCGCCGACCCGGATGGCGCGGCGCGCCACCTTGTCCTCGTAGGCGGGGCCGATGCCGCGCCCGGTGGTGCCGATCTTGGCCTTGCCCAGGGCCTCCTCCCGCGCCTTGTCCAGGTTCTGGTGCAGGGGCAGGATCAGGGGCGCGTTGTCGGCGATCTTCAGGTTGTCGGGGCCCAGGTCGATGCCCTGCTGGCGCAGGGCGTCGATCTCCTTCAGCAGGCTCCAGGGGTCCAGCACCACGCCGTTGCCGATGATCGAGAGGGTCCCCGGGCGCACCACGCCCGAGGGCAGCATGTGCAGCTTGTAGGTGACCCCGTCGATGACCAGGGTGTGGCCGGCGTTGTGCCCGCCCTGGAAGCGCACCACCACGTTGGCCCGGTGCGACAGCCAGTCCACGATCTTGCCCTTGCCCTCGTCGCCCCACTGCGAGCCGACCACCACCACGTTGGCCATGCGCCTATTCCCCTTTCTCGTGTCTCAGTTCCACCGCCGCGCCGTCCTCCAGGACGAAGCCGCAGTCCAGGCGCGCCGCCTCGCGGCGCGGGTCGTCCGCCGGGTCCAGGCCGGCGACCGTGTGCCAGCCGTCGGCGCGCAGGCGCGCCGCCGCTGCCGGGTCGGTGCCCGCCGGCACGAACAGCCGCCGTTCCCGCACCCGCCCCGGCAGGGCGCGCATCAGGGTGTCGGTGAACAGGGTGAAGCCGGTCGACGGCTCGTCGCCCTCGCCCAGGCGGCCGGTGGCCCCGTCGCCGTCGCTGCCGTACCGGCCGCCGGTGCCCAGCTCGCCGCGCACGCCGCGGGCGAAGAAGGTGAAGGTCAGGCCGGTGTGGTACTCGAAGCTGCGGTTCTCCACCGGGTCCACGGTCAGCGCCAGGTCCGGCGCCGTGGCGCGGACCAGGTCCACCACCGCCGCCAGCTCGGCCCGCTTGGCCGCCGCCGCCGCCGGCAGGTCCACCGCGGCCAGGGCATCGAGGGCGTCGCCGGCCGGCCCGACGGCGGACAGCAGGGCCGGGAACAGGGCCTCGGCGCGGGCGCCCAGGCGCCGGGCCAGGACCGCCACCTCGGCCGCGTCCTTGTGGTTCAGGGCCTCGCGCAGGGCGCGGGCGGTGGCGCCGTCCACCCCCAGGGCGGCGCAGACCGCCGGCACCAGGGTCGGCAGCCCCAGGTCCACGGACAGGCCGCGCACGCCGACGGCGTCCAGGGCCTCGACGGCGATCAGCACCGTCTCGGCGTCGGCGCGCGGGCTGGCGGCGCCGATCAGCTCGGCCCCCACCTGGCCGAACTGGCGCTCGGGCCGCAACTGCGAGCCGGCCACGCGCAGCACCTGCCCGGCGTAGCTGAGGCGCAGCGGCCGGGGCCAGTTGCGCAGGCGGGTGGCGGCGATGCGGGCCACCTGCAGGGTCATGTCGGGGCGCAGGCCCATCATGCGCTGGGACACCGGGTCCATCAGCCGGAAGGTGCTGTTGGCCATGGCCGCGCCGGCGCCCGACAGCAGGCCGTCCTCGAACTCGATCAGCGGCGGCTTGACCCGCTCGTAGCCGTGGGACGCGAACACCGCCAGGGTGCGCTCCACCACCTCCGCCTCGTGGGCGGCGTCGGGCGGCAGCACGTCGCGGAGTCCGGCCGGCAGCAGGGCCTTGTCGGTTGAAACGGTCATGGTTCGGGTTGGCCGTGGCGGCGCAGCTCGCTGGTTTCGGGCGTCGGTTTCATTGAAAACCGCGCCGATCCACTGTCCGCGGCCCGGATTTCACCGTTTCCTAACCGGAATCGGGTCAAACGGCAAACGGAAATGCTAGGGCGTGCCGATGGGGCGGCTCTTCACGGTCTTGCCCAGGCTTTCCACCATGGGCCCGACCATGGACGAGATCAGGGCGCTGCCGTCCTGGGTCGGGCCCAGGTCGGCCGACGACCAGCCCTGCCACAGGCGGCGGCCGTTGCTGCGGTCGTCCAGGGTGACCTCCAGCTTGTACTGGCTGGGGGTGCTGCTGGGCTGGGTCTGGATGTCGCCCTTGTTCAGCACGCCGCCGCGGCGGGAGTCGAAGATCGAGGCGCGCACCCGCGCGTCCTCGCCGCCGGTGCGGCCGCCGCGCATTTGCGCGTCCACCAGGGCCCGGCGCTCGGCCGAGTTCCATTCGCCCAGGTCGTCGCGGGTCTCGAAGGTCAGGATCAACTGCCCGCCGCGCTCTACCTTGAAGCCGCGCTGGGTCAGCAGGCTCTCGAACTGCTCCTGGATGCGCAGGTTCTCGCGCGAGTTGTCCAGGGGCTCCACGGATATGGTCGCGCCCGGGGGAATGGGCCGCAGGGCCTGGGCGCTGAGCACTCCCTCGGCCCGGGCACCGGCCGCGGTGGCGGCCAGGGCAAGGGCGAAAACGGAACCGAGAATCAAGGTGTTACGAAGCATGTCGGCGGTCTCCTGGGGCCTGCGCCTTCGATCATCGGACCTTGGCGGCGGCCTGTCAACTCGGGCCGCCCGGTTCAGCCCAGGACCTCGGCGGCGACCAGGGCGAGGCAGCTGGCGGCCCCCAGGGGCGGCACCCAGCGCGGCGCGCGGATGGGCACCGCGGCGTCGGGCGCGCGCCGGTGCAGGCGCCACAGCGACAGGTTGACCGCCGTGAACACCAGCAGCAGGAGCAGGCTGCTGAGCCGGGCCAGGGCCTGGAACGGCAGGGTGGTGGCCATGGCCAGCACGGCGGCGCCGGCGATCAGGGTGGCCAGGATGGGCGTGCGCCGCCCCGGGTGCACCGCGCCCAGCACCGCCGGCAGCAGCCCGCGCCGGGCCAGGCCGTAGATCAGCCGCGCCAGGACCAGGATCTCGATCAGCACCCCGTTCACCGTGGCAATGACGGCGACCGCCGAGAACAGGTGCGCGTCCTGCCAGCCGCGGGCGGCGAACACGCGCAGCAGCGGCGCCTCGGCCCCGGCCAGGGTGGCCGCCGGCACGTTGGCCAGGGCCGTGACCATGACCGCCACGTACAGCACCGTGGCCACCAGGATCGACAGCAGGATGGCGCGCGGCAGGGTGCGGCCCACGTCGCGGGTCTCCTCGGCCATGACCGCCAGGTTCTCGAACCCGGCGAAGGCGAAGAAGGCCAGAAAGGCGCCGCCGCCCAGGGCCAGCCAGGCCGCCGTGTCGGCCGGCACCGCCGCCCGCGCCACCTGGGGCGCGGCGTCCAGGCCCGGGGCACCCACCGCCACCACCAGGACCAGGCCGCCCACCTCCACCAGGCTCATGACGGCGGCGACGAACACGCTTTCGACCACGCCCAGACAGGCGATGGCCGTGAAGAGGACGACGATGGCCCCGGCCACCACCGGCGCCGGCAGGCCCGTGTAGGGGGCCAGGTAGGCGACCCCGCCGCGGGCGATGGAGGCCGCCGCCACCAGGGCGACGACGGCCACCCCCGCCGCGGTCAGGCGGGCCAGGGTGTCCGAGCCGAAGGCCTGGCGCACGTAGGCCGCGGCGCCGGCGGCCTCGGGGTGGCGGGCCGACAGCTCGGCATAGGACAGGGCGGTCAGGGCCGCCAGCACCCCGGCGGCCAGGAACGACAGCGGCGCCGCGGCCCCGGCCGTGGCCACCACCTCGCCCGCCAGCACGTAGATGCCGGCGCCGATGATGGTGCCCAGGCCATAGAGGGTCAGGCCCACCAGGCCCAGGGACCGCTTCAGGGGCGCCGGTCCGGGCGCGGCGGTCATGGCGCCGGCAGGGAAACGGCCAGGGGCGAGTCGCCCACCGGCCAGGTGCCGCGCACCGTGGCCTTGCGGCCGTCGAAGGCCAGGTAGCTGCTGCGGCCGTAGTGGGGTAGGGGGCGCAGCAGGTCGGCCAGGGCCGCGGCGTCGTCGGCGGCCACGGTCAGCACGGCGCGGCCGTCGCGGCGCTCGACCCAGGCGCGGGCGGTGCCGTGCCCGGCCACGGCGTCGGGTTCCGGGGACAGGCCCACGGACCGGCGGAAGGCCCGCACCCGGTCGGCGAGCCCGATCACCAGCAGCGGCCCGTCGATCGGGACGGCGTCCGCCGTGGCCTCCGCCGGCGGCGAGTCCAGCATCCGTGCCGCCAGCTCGCGGGCCGTGGCGGCGGCGCCGCCGTCGGCCAGGACCAGGACCCGGGTTTTCCCGTCCAGGGTCACGTCGCGCAGGGTCGGCGGCGCCTCGCCGGGCGCCAGGCGGCGGAACAGGTCGAAGTCCGGGTCCACGGCCAGCCCCGTGGGCGGGGCCGTGGCAGCCAGGGTGAAGGTCCGCGCGCCCCCGGCCAGATCGACCACGTGGTCCTCGGGCCCGGCGGCGGTGTCCAGGCGCACGGGCACGCGCAGGGCATACGGCGGGTCGTCCTGGGCCAGGGTGAACCGCACCCGGTTGCCGGGCAGGACGGCGGCCTTTTCCAGGCGCAGGGCCGGGGCGCCGACCCGGTCCACCCACTGGTCGAAGAAGACGCCCAGGTCGGTGCCGGACGCGGTCTCGAAGGCCCGGCGCAGGTCGTCCCAGCCGGCGGCGCGGAACTTGTTGGCGTCCCAGAAACGGCGGATGGCGGCGTCGAAAGCCTCCGCGCCCAGCCGTTCGCGCAGCATGTGGAAGATGAAGGCCACCTTGTTGTAGCCCACCACCTGGGCGGCGTCGTGGGCCTTGCTGACGAAGTCGCGCACCGCCGTCTCGCGCGCCGCCGGCAGGGCGGCGTAGTCGCGCAGCCAGTCCAGCCGCTTGTCGCGCGCCCGGTCGGCGCCGCGTTGCAGGGCGAAGGTGTAGTCGGCCATGTAGGTGGTCAGCCCCTCGCACCAGTTGCCGCCGGCGTAGTCCACCAGCACGCCGTTGCCCCACCAGTTGTGCAGCACCTCGTGGCCCAGGGAGGTGAAGCGGATGAACGGCAGGCGCAGCACCCGGATCCCCATGTAGGTCAGGTTGCGGAAGCCCAGGCCCACCGGCAGCGGCGACGAGACCATGTGGAAGGCCGAGAAGGGATAGGCGCCGATCCATTGCCCGTACAGGTCCAGGTACCGGGCCGCCTGGTCCAGGTAGCCGTCGGCCAGGTCCTCGAGGCCGGCATGGAAATAGGTGCGCAGGCGCAGGCCGCCGTGGCGCCGTTCCGTCACCCGGTACGGCCCGGCGAACAGCGGGATGTGGTCGTCCGGGTACTCGGACTCGAACACCGCGGTGGTGCCGTCGCCGCCCGTGTCCTCGCGCACCAGGCGCCCCGGCACCACGGCGCGCTGGCCGGCGGGGGCCGCGACCGTCAGGCGGTAGTCGAACGGCGCGTCGCCGAACCGCGGAGTCCAGCCGCCCGGCAGGTAGGTGCCGTCGGCAGCGATGCGGCCGCGCGGCGGCGCGGGCGCCGCCAGGACATAGTCGATCTCCACCGCCCGGGCGCGGGACGGGTCCGAGGCCGCGCGCCAGGCGCCGCCCGTGGCGCGCGGCTCGGTCGGGCGGCCGTCGACGGTGACCCGCCGCAGCCGCGCCGTTTCCGGCAGGGCGAAGGCCACCGGCCGGCCGGCGGGCAGGGTGACCCGGTCGGTCACCGCCGCCGTGCCGGCGGCCGGGTCCAGGCGCAGGTCCAGGTCGTGGCGCAGGGGCGTGTCGGCGGCCGCCGGTCGGACGGCCAGGACCAACAGAACCAGCCCCAGGGCGCGGACCAGGGCGGCCATCAGTCCCGCTTCGGGAACTTGGCGATGATCTCCATGTCCGTGGCGCCGCGGCGCACGGTCAGGGGCAGCCAGGTTCCCGGCGCCATGCGCTTCACGATGTCCACCAGGTCGGACAGGCCCGGCGTGGGGTAGCCGGCGGCGGTCAGGATCTCGTCGTCCTTGGCCAGGCCGGCGGCGGCGGCGACGCTGCCGTCCACCACCCCGGCCACGCGCACGCCGGCCTTGCCCTGGGCGATCATCACCCCCAGGCGCGGCTTGGGCGCCGCCACCGTGGCCTGGGGCGCGACCACGCCGAACAGGGTGTCGGCCACGGCCCGTCCGCCGGCGGTGCGCAACTGGGCGCAGTCGTCGTGCCGGTCCCACGGCAGCAGGACGGCGGCGTCGGGGATGCCCAGGCCGGCGAGCTGGTGCGGGATGCCGTAGCGGTACTGCAGGTGCCCCTGGCCGACGATGCCAACCACCAGGGGGGCGCCGGGCCCCTTGGCCACCTGGGCCACCTTCTGCGCCATGGCCGCGTCCCAGGTGGTCTGGGCCTGGACGAACCGTTGCAGGCCCGGGTCGTCGTCGGCCATGGCGGGCTTCTTGTCGCCGCCGTCGTCGCCCGGCCGGTGCTGGCTCAGGATGTCGCGCAGCATGTCGACGTAGCCGGGCTCGGCCGGGCGCGGGGTGGTCACGCCCTCGCGCGCGGCCTCGGGCACGGCGTCCCAGCCCTCGTCACGCACCCGCCCGATCAGGTCCCGCTCCACGTTCATGGCCACCATGGGGATCAGGTTCAGGCGCGCGAACTGGAACAGGGGCATGTACAGCGCCGGGTCGTAGCGCCAGACCTCGTTCCAGCGGGTGCGCGCCAGGAAGGCGTCCCCGTCCAGCTCGCCCCGGGTCCAGGCGTCCAGGGCCGGCTGTACCGCGCGCGGGAAGGATTCGAAGGCCAGCACCAGGTTGGGATTGCGCCCGTGCAGGGCGGCAATGACCTGCAGCTGCCAGCGGTGGTGGTCGGGGTTGGTGTGGGTCTCGCCCAGCAGCACCACGGACCGGCGGGCCAAGCCGGCCATCACCTTGTCCACCGGCCGCAGTTCGCCGCCGGCCACGTCCAGCCAGCGGCCGACGGGCACGCAGTCCGCGCCGCCGGGGGCCGGCCGCTCGGCGTGGGTGTCCGGGGGCGCCAGGGCCATGGCGGCGGCCAGGGCCGTGGCCAGGCCGGCGCCGAATGCGGTCGCGCGTCGCCGTGTCATCCTTCGTAGGTAGCCCCGGCGACCGGCCTTGGCAAGGCCCGGCACGGGGCCGCCGGCGCCCCGTCCCGCCTTTTTTCACGGCCCTTTCACGGCGCCGCGGCGGCCGCCGCCACGGCCGCGGGCGAAAACGGGACCCTGGAAAGACCCCCAACCGAGGAAACGGACCATGACCAGCCCCACCCCGACCACCCTCCTGGCCCCCCTGCTCGCCGCCCGCGGCGGCCCCCACCGGCGCGAGGCGGCCCGCCTGCTGCGCCTGGGCGGGCCCATCGCCGCCGTCGGCCTGCTGAACATGGGCATGTCCCTGACCGACATGGTGATGATGGGCTGGCTCGGCTCGCTGGAGCTGGCCGCCGGGGCCGTGTTCGGCGACTTCTATTCCCTGCTGTTCTATTTCGCCGCCGGGGTGCTGGCCGCCCTGGCGCCCATGATCGCCCACGGCCGCGGCGCCGGCGACGGCGGCGGCCTGGGTGGCCTCGCCGCCGCCGGGCTGGTGGCCGCCGCCGCCCTGGGCGCGGCCGGGATTGGCGTGATGTGGTGGTCGGCGGACCTGCTGGCCGGGCTGGGAATCGACGGGCGCCTGGTGGACGCCGGCGCGCCCTATGGCCGGGCCATGGCCGCCACCTTCGCCGCCATGGTGGTGGTGGCGGTGTGGCGCAACCTGTTCGCCGCCCACGGCCGGCCGGCGGTGTTCATGTGGTTCACCGCCGCCGCCCTGCCCCTGAACGCCCTGGGCAATCACGTGCTGATGACCGGCGCCTGGGGCCTGCCGGCGCTGGGGGTGGCCGGGGTCGGCCTGTCGTCGTTCCTGGTGGCCCTGTTCCTGGCCGTCGGGCTGGGCCTGTACGCCGTCGCCGGCGCCCGTTTGCTGCGCCTGCGCGACCTGGCCGCCGGCGGCCTGGCGGTGCGGCTCGAAGAGCTGTTCCGCCTGGGCCTGCCCATGGGGGTCACGGCCCTGGGCGAGGTCGGGGTGTTCCTGGCCGCGACCGTGGTGATCGGCATCTTCGGCGCCGAGGCGGTGGCCGCCCACGCCATCGTCCTGCGCGTGGCCGGGGTCATCTACGGCCCGGTCATGGGCCTGTCGCAGGCCGCCACCATCCGCACCGCCTTCGCGCTCGGCCGCGGCGACGGCGCCCTGCGCCGGCGCTGCGAGGACGTGGCCCTGGCCATGGGCTGGGTCCTGGGCGGGCTGCTGATGGCGGGCTGCCTGGCCCTGGCCGGCGTGCTGCCGTGGCTGTTCCTGGACGCCGCCGACCCGGGCGCGGCGGCCGTGGCGGCGGCGGCGGCGGCCCTGTTCCCGATCCTGGCGGTGCAGGAGTTCGCCGAGGCGCCCGGCGCCACGACCCTGGGCATCCTGCGCGCCCACCGCGACACCCGGGTGCCCATGGTGCTGACCGTGGCCAGCCATTGGGGCGCCGGGTTGCTGCCCGGCCTGGTCCTGGCCTTCGCCGCCGGCATGGGGGCCCAGGGCATCTGGCTGGGCCTGGCCCTGGGCACGGCCTGCGCCTCGGTGGCCGCGTTCTGGCGCCACGGTGCCCTGCGCCGGCGCGCTTCCGTGGCGGCGCAGCCATGCTAGACTGCCGCCCCTTCGGTACAGGAGTGAGGTTGCCGTCATGCCGCGTCCCGCCATTCTGCTGTTCCTGGCCCTGGTTCTTGCCGGACAGGCGGCCCGGGCCGAGCCCGTAGCCCTGCGCGTGCGGTCGGTGGCGGACGGGGTCTACGCCCTGGTCGGCGACCTGGCCCAGCGCAGCCCCGACAACCTGGGCAACAACGCCACCTTCGGCCTGGTGGTGACCGGGGCCGGCGCGGTGCTGATCGATTCCGGCGGCAGCGACCGGGGCGCGGCGCAGATCGAGGCCGCCGTGCGCACGGTCACCGACGCGCCCATCGTCGCCGTCATCAACACCGGCGGCCAGGACCACCGCTGGATGGGCAACGCCCGCTTCAAGGCCAAGGGCGCGCGGATCATCGCCTCGGCCGCCGCCGTCGCCGACCAGGCGGCCCGGGTCGACGCCCAGGTGCAGATGCTGAACGCCCTGGTGGGGGCCGCGGGCATGGCCGGCACCACGCCCCGGCGCGCCGACGAGACCTTCGACGAGGCGCTGGACCTGACCCTGGGCGGCACCGCGATCCAGGTGCGCCACGCCGGCGCCGCGCACACGCCGGGCCACGCCTTCGTCTGGCTGCCGGCACAGCGGGTGCTGTTCACCGGCGACGGGGTCTACATGGACCGCATGCTGGGGGTGATCGAGGTCAGCGACCTGAAGTCCTGGATCGCCGTGTTCGAGGCCATGGCCGCCCTTGACCCCAAGGTGGTGGTGCCCGGCCACGGCGAGCCGGCGCCCCTGGCCAAGGCCCGGACCGAGACCTACGCCTACCTGGTGAACCTGCGCGACCGGGTGCGCGCGGTGATCGCCGCCGGCGGCGGCGAGAGCGAGGCCGTGGAGGTCGACCAGTCGGCCTTCGCCCACCTGGCCAACTTCGACCAACTGGCCCGGCGCAACGCCCTGGCCGCCTTCGTGCAGCTCGAATTCGAATAGGGGCGCGGGCCGGCGGCGGCGAATGGCGGTTGACACCCGTCGGTCCAGTCGCTAGGCAAACGCCCGGATTTGCCGGATTTCGGGGAATGACCATGGCCCAACGGGGCGCCATCGCCGCCGGCCACGCCGAAACGGCGCGGGCCGGCGCGACCATCCTGGAGCAGGGGGGCAACGCCTTCGACGCCGCCCTGGCCGCCGTCTGCGCCGCCTGCGTGGCCGAGCCGGTGCTGTCCTCCTTCGGCGGCGGCGGCTTCCTGCTGGCCCATCCGGGGCAGGGGCAGCTGCGCGGGCGCACGGCGGTCTACGACTTCTTCACCCAGACGCCGAAGCGGCGCCGCGCCGAGTCCGAGGTCGACTTCTTCCCCATCGTCGCCGACTTTGGCGAGGCGACCCAGGAGTTCCACATCGGCATGGGCTCGATCGCCGTGCCGGGCCTGGTCAAGGGCCTGTTCCGCGCCCACCGCGACCTGGGCTCCATGCCCATGGCCGACATCCTGGCCCCGGCCATGGACATGGCCCGGCGCGGCGTACCCCTGAACCGGCTGCACACCTTCATCATGGGCGTGGTCGGCCCGATCCTGGTCAGCCGCGCCGCCAGCCGCGCCGTGTTCGGCCACCCCGACGACCCGGCGCGCACCCTGGACGAGGGCGGGGTGCCGGCGCTCGCCATCCTGGCCGACACCTTCGACGCCCTGGCCCACGAGGGCGAGGACCTGTTCTACCGCGGCGAGATCGGCGCCCGCCTGGCCGCCGACTGCACCGCCGGGGGCGGCCACCTGACCCGCGCCGACCTGGAGGGCTATACGGTCGAGCCGCGCGCGCCGCTGGAGGTGGAGTTCAACGGCGCCCGCTGCGCCACCAACCCGCCGCCGTCCACCGGCGGCATCCTGATCGCCTTCGCGCTGGAGCTGCTGCGCGGCCTGGACCTGCGCCGTGACGGGTTCGGCACCGCCGCCTACCTGGACCGCCTGGCCCGGGTCATGGAGCTGACCAACCGGGCCCGGGTCGAGAGCCGCCTGCACGAGGCCGAGGCCGGCCGCGCCGCCGAAACCCTGCTGGACCCCGGCTTCCTGCGCCAGTACCGCGACGGCGTCGCCGGCCGCCCGTTCGCCCCGCGCGGCACCACCCACATCAGCGTCATCGACCGCCACGGCAACGCCGCCGCCCTGTCGGTGTCGAACGGCGAGGGCTGCGGCTACCTGATCCCCGGCACCGGCATCATGATGAACAACATGCTGGGCGAGGAGGACATCAACCCGCACGGCTTCCACCGCTGGCCCACGGACGCGCGCATGTGCTCGATGATGTCGCCGACCCTGATGCAGGAGCGCGACGGCACCCTGACCGTGCTCGGCTCGGGCGGCTCGAACCGCATCCGCACGGCGGTGATGCAGGTGCTGCTTAACCTGGCCGCCTTCGGCATGGGCGCCGAGGATGCGGTGGCGGCGCCGCGCATCCACTTTGAGAACGGCGTGCTGAACGTGGAGCGCGGGGTCGGCGAGGGGCCGCTGCGCGACCTGGCGGCCCTGCGCGACGACGTCACCCCCTGGGACGACGGCAACCTGTTCTTCGGCGGCGTGCACGCGGCCCGCCTGCACCCCCGCGGCGGCGCCTTCGAGGGCGGCGGCGACCCCCGCCGCGGCGGCGTCGCCCTGGTGGTCTGAGCACCGCGCCGGCCCCCGCCATCCCAGCAACCCCCACACTCCTGGAACCCGAAACCGCCATGACCGACGCGCCCAAGCACCACATCCTGACCATTTCCTGCCCCGACAGCAGCGGCATCGTCGCCACGGTGTCGGGCTTCCTCGCCGACGAGGACGCCTTCATCACCGAATCCGCCCACTTCGGCGACCCGGTGTCGAAGCGCTTCTTCATGCGCACGGTGTTCCGCCCCGGTGCCCTGACCCCGTCGGCCGACGAGTTCGTGAAGAAGTTCTCGCGCATCGCCGAGCGGTTCCAGATGGTCTGGGGCCTGTACGACGCGGCGCGCAAGGAGCGGCTGCTGATCCTGGTGTCCAAGTTCGACCACTGCCTGAACGACCTGCTGTACCGGTACCGCACCGGCGAGCTGAACGTGGAGATCCCGGCCATCGTGTCGAACCACCCGGACCTGGAGCACCTGGCCCGCTGGCACGAGATCCCGTTCCACCACCTGCCGGTGACCAGGGACACCAAGGAGGAGCAGGAACAGCGGGTCTGGGACATGGTCAAGGAACTGCAGATCGACCTGGTGGTCCTGGCGCGGTACATGCAGGTCCTGTCGAACCGCATGTGCACGCGCCTGGCCGGCCGCTGCATCAACATCCACCACTCGTTCCTGCCCAGCTTCAAGGGCGCCAAGCCCTACCACCAGGCCCACGCCCGCGGGGTCAAGCTGATCGGCGCCACCGCCCACTACGTGACCTCGGACCTGGACGAGGGCCCGATCATCGGCCAGGCGGTGGAGCGGGTGGACCACACCTACACCCCGGAACAGCTCGTCGCCGTGGGCCGGGACACCGAGAACCTGGTGCTGTCCCGCGCCGTGCGCGCCCACGTCGAGCATCGGGTGCTGATGAACGGCAGCAAGACGGTGGTGTTCAGGTAGGGGTTTGCCCGCCTACAGCCACAGGTGCAGCGGGTTGCGCGGCATGTTGCGCGAGTCGTGGTTCAGGAACCCCAGCAGCATCTGGGTGCCGATGATGACCGGCAGGGCGGCCAGGATGACCGTGCCCGCCGTGGCCGGCACGCCGCTGCCCATGCTGTCGGCCCAGCGGATCAGGCCGAACAGGATGCCGAAGGCCACCAGCAGGGTGCCCAGCACCAGCTCGATAGACGCGAAGTTGAAGTCGCGCAGGAAGTAGGAATAGAAGATCCGCTTGCCGGTGTTGACCAGGTGCCGGCCCAGGAATTCCAGGAACACGCGGCGGATGCGCAGGCTGCTGTGCTCGCCGCCGTACTTGGCCTGCATGGGCACGTCCACGGCCACGGCGCGGGTGATGTTCAGGCGGAACAGCATGTCGGATTCGAAGAAGAATCCGGTGCTGATCTTGGCGAACGGCAACAGCGCCGCCACCTTGGCATGGATGGCCGTAAACCCGTTGGTGGGGTCGAACACGTCCCAATACCCGCTGGACAGCTTGCTGGCGAAGGACAGGCCCAGGTTGCCCAGCACCCGGACGGTGGGCATGCCGGCGATGTCGTCCAACTGGAAGAACCGGTTGCCCTTGGCGTAGTCCGCCTGGCCGCGCTGGATCGGGGCCACCAGGACCGGGATCAGGTCCGGGTCCATCTGCCCGTCGCCGTCCAGCTTGACGATGATCTCGGCGCCCGCGGCGATGGCGGCCTGGTATCCGGTCAGGGTGGCGCCGCCGACCCCCTTGTTGGCGATGTGGCGGATGACCCGCACCCGGGGGTCGGTGCAGTCCCGCTCCACCAGGTCGCCGGTGCCGTCGGGGCAGGCGTCGTCGACGACGATGACCTGGGCCACGCCCGGACCGATGCGTTCGATCACGTCCAGGATGTGCGCCGTTTCCCGATAGCACGGGATGACGACGGCGATTCCGCCGCCCGATTCCGGCCCTTGGGCGCCCGTCGACACCGCCGTCCTCCGCTCGATTCCGGTTCCGCCGAAACATAGACGCGCGGCCAGCCGGTCGCAAGGTCCGGCACCGGGTACCGGGGCGCGCCATAGGTTCGCCACAAATTGACGCCATTGGTTCGGCAACGCTCGCCATTGCCCGATGTTGTCTGTAACATGGGTCGGTTGGAACGGTAGGGGGCCCCAACGGGGGTAAAGAAACGAGTGGCGGATTCGCAAACCCATTCCCTGCGCAAGATCGAGTTGTACAGCGACCTCTCGGACCGCGAGTTGGCCGAGGTCGAGAAGCAGTGCAGCTGGAAGAGGTTCGCGGCGCAGGAACAGATCATCGACCGCCACAGCGAGACCCGCGACGTGTACTTCATCGTCAACGGCCGGGTCCGGGTGGTGAACTATTCCCTGTCGGGGCGCGAGGTCACCCTGGACGACTTCCTGGCCGGCAGCCCCTTCGGCGAGCTGGCGGCCATCGACGGCGAGCCCCGCTCGGCCAGCGTCATGGCCCTGGAGCCGACCCTGCTGGCGTCCCTGTCGCACGAGCATTTCGTGCGCACCATGCAGCAATACCCCAGGGCGGCCATGCGCCTGATGCGGCACCTGACCCGCATGGTGCGGGCCTCGACGGACCGGATCATGGACCTCAGCACCCTGGGCGCCAACAACCGGGTCCACGCCGAGCTGCTGCGCCAGGCCCGCGACAGCATGGACGGCGAGAACACGGCGGTGATCCGGCCCATCCCCGTGCACGGCGACATGGCCAGCCGGGTCAGCACCACGCGCGAGACCGTGGCCCGGGTCATGAACGACCTGGCGCGCAAGGGAATCGTCGAACGGCGCAAGGACGCCCTGGTCATCCTGGACCTGCAGGAACTGATGGCCATGGTCGAGGACGTGCGCGGCGAGTAGCCTCCATCCCACTGTTTTTAAACGGTTTCCGAAGAAAATTTCGGTTTTTGTTAACCATGTGACGTTGGTCACAGACTCCAGGGCCGTTCCATGGGACGATGGATGCATGGACGGTTGATGACCGTTCTCCGATTTTCACCTCTTCATGTGAATGACCGGATTCCTCTTGATCAACCTGCAGGCCGCTCCTCGGAGCGGCCATTTTTTTTGCCGCCGCCGGCGGCCGGGCCCGTCAACGGTGCATTAACAATTGGCCGGCTAGGATCGGCTGTCGCCGTGTCGGCGCCGCGCACCGCGGCGCGCGGCGGCGGGGAAGAGGGGATTGGCCGCCATGTCCGGGCGAATTTTGGTCGTCGAGGTGGACTGGCCCGAGTTGGCGCCGCTGGTCACCGCCCTCGAGCGCCTGCACCACGAGGTGGTGGTGGTGGCCGGGGGCGACGACCTGGCGGCGCGGGTGCGCGGCTGGGACGCCGACCTGGTGCTGACCGCCGACCCGGCCCGCGCCACCGGCCTGGAACCGCGGGCCGACGCCGCCCACGTGCCGGTGGTGGGCCTGAAGCGCCAGGGCGACGCGGCCGTCGCCGGTGCCGCCGGCGCCGCCGACGAGATGGTCGTGCTGCCCATCGACGACCTGGTCCTGGCCACGCGCATGCGTGCCATCATCCGCTGCAAGCAAGCCGTGGAGCAGACCCGCCTGCGCCGCGAGACGGCGCGCACCGTGGCCGGCGCGGTGGCACCGCCGCCGCCGCCCGTGGGCGCCGACGGCGGGCGCATCTGCCTGATGGCCCGGCGCGAGGAGGCGGTCGCCGGAATCGCCGGCCTGCTGGCCGACGACGGCCATGCGGTGCAGATCCTGAACCCGGCCTCGGCCACCGCCGGGCGGGTGGCGCAGATGCAGCCCGACGCCGTGATCGTCGCCTTCGAGGGCGCCAACGAGCCGGTGGACGGGGTCATCGCCTCGCTGCGCGGGGCCGAGGCGACGCGCCAGGTGCCGGGGCTGCTGGTGGTGGACGGCGACGACCTGGCGGTCCTGCACCGGTACCTGAACATGGGGCTGAACGACATCCTGACCCACCCGGTGGACGCCGACGAATGCCGCGCCCGGGTGCGCCTGCAGATCCGCTACAAGCGCCTGCAGGACGAGCTGCACGCCAGCATGCTGCGCAGCCTGTCCGACGCCCTGACCGACCGCCTGACCGGCCTGCACAACCGCCGCTACCTGTCCTCGCACCTGGATTCGGCGGTGCGGCGCATGCGCGACAGCGGCAAGCCCCTGTCGCTGCTGATGATGGACATCGACCAGCTGCCGCGCGTGGTCTCGGCCTTCGGCGACGAGGCCGGCGACCGCATCCTGGTCGAGGTGGCGCACCAGATCGTGCGCAACGTGCGCCGCTTCGACCTGGCCGCGCGCTATGGCGGCGAGGAGTTCGTGGTGGTCATGCCCGACACCCAGATCAACGGCGCCCTGATGGTCGCCGACCGCCTGCGCGACCGCATCACCCGGCACGCCTTCTCGGTCCATGGATCGACCCGGCCGGTACCGGTGACGGTCAGCATCGGGGTGGTGGAGAACGGCCCGGCGACCCTGGCCGCCGACGGCCTGCTGAAGCTGGCCGGCGAGGCCCTGGAAACCGCCCGCGCCGCGGGCCGCAACCGCATCGTCCCGCAGCCGCGCACCCGCACCCCCGACCGCGAGGCCGGGTAGGCTTTTCCCAGCGCAGCAAAAAAGGCCCGGCCGACGGGGTCGGCGGGCCTTGCGGACGGAAGGGGCCGCGCGCGCCGGGCCGGCGCGCCGGACGCCTACTTGATCTTCGATTCCTTGAACAGCACGTGCTTGCGCACGACCGGGTCGTACTTACGGAACTGCATCTTTTCCGTCATGGTACGCGGGTTCTTCTTGGCGACGTAGAAGAAGCCCGTGTCGGCGGTGCTGATCATCTTCACCAGGATGGTGTTCGGCTTGGCCATGGTCCGTGGTCCGCTTGCAGAAACTCAAATCCGAGGGGCGCAAGATAGCCATCGCCGCCGGCAAGTCAAGGGACAATGCGCGGCCGCCGCGCCGGGCTACCTGCGCGCCGCCGTCGATTCGCCGTCGGGCATCAGGGCGCGGGCATAGGCGGCGCGGTCGCCGATCACCCGCCGCGCGATGTCCAGGTCCAGCCGGCCGCGGCGGTACTGGGCCCGGCAGGCTGTGCGCAGGCGGCGGCGCAGGGCCTCGTCGTGGGGCATGCGGCGCCAGCGGGCCAGGGTTTCGGCCGTGCGCGCCCGCTCCTGGCGCGCTTGTGCCAGCACCGCGTCGGCGTCGTCGCCGCCCGAGGTGCAGATGGCCGGCATCACCCCCAGCTTGTGGAACAGGTACCCCGACGGCGCGATCAGGCGCGACCAAGTCAGGGTCACCTCGCCCTCGTTGGGCAGGCGCATGACCGTCTGCACCGTGCCCTTGCCGAATGACGTGGTGCCCACCACCACGGCGCGGCCCCGGTCCTGCAGGGCGGCGGCCAGGATCTCGGCGGCCGAGGCCGAGGACCCGTCCAGCAGCACCGCCAGGGGCAGCCCCTGGATCATGTCGGCGCCCGAGGCGGCGTAGTACTGGTTGCTGTCCGGGTGGCGGCCGTTGGTGCGGATGATGGTGCCCTGGGTCAGGAACAGGTCGGCGATCTGGATCGCCGGGCGCATCAGCCCGCCCGGGTTGCCGCGCAGGTCCAGCACCACGCCGCGCAGGGGTTGCGCCGCCGCGGCGCGCAGGTGCCGCAGCTTGGACTCCAGGCTGCTGGCGGTGTCCTGGTTGAACGAGGTGATCCGCGCCACGGCGATGCCGTCCTCGGCGGTCACGGTCACCGTCGGCGGCACCACATGTTCGCGCACCACGGTCAGCACCGCGACCTTGCCGTCGTCGCGGCGCACGGCCAGGGTCACGGGCGCCGACACCTGCCCGCGCACGGCCTTGGCCAGGGCGGCGATGGACAGGCCGCGGGTCGGCTTGCCGTCGACCCGGACGATGATGTCGCCGGCGCGCAGGCCGGCGCGGGCGGCGGGGCCGTCCTCGATCACCCGGGCCACCCGGGGCAGGTCGTCCACCACCTTGAAGGACACGCCGATGCCGCCGAACCCGTCGCGCTTGGCCCGGTTCTCGCGCGCCTCGTCGGCGCCGGCATAGCGCGAGAACTCGTCCAGGCCCGACAGCACGCCGTCCAGCACCGCCTCGTAGATCTTCTCGGCCGGGGCGGCGCGCAGGTCGGCGGACCGGCGGCGCGCCGCCATGATGATCTCCAGGGTGGCCGTCGACCAGCCGGCGGCGTCGTTCCGGGCCGGCAGCGGGAAGGAGGCCAGGGCCTCGCCGTCCCGGGCCAGGACCAGGCGCCCGTCGGCCCGTTCGACAGTAACCGCCGGGTCGATGGCGCCCAGGCCGCGCATGCCCTCCAGGCCCACGGTCTCCAGGGGCACCGGGTCGATGTAGCGCTCTGTCACGTGGGTCAGGGCGGCGGCGATGACCTCCTCGGCGGCCAGGCGCGGCAGGGTCTCGGCCGTCGGCGGTGTCGGCGCGCCGGCGCAGGCGTGCAGGGCCGCGGCGCAGGCCAGGGCCAGCACGCCGCGCCGCAGGGACTGGAAGGTGCGCGTTCTCCCCGGCATGGTCCCCCGATTTTGACCGATTCCGCCGAATGCGCCAGCCTTTTCCCGCCGCGCGGGTGTCAGCCGCGGGCCCGTTTCCCGCCGCCCTTGCGCGGCGACTCCCGGCCGCCCTTGGCCGGGCGCGGGCGGCCGCCGCCGCGCCGCGCCGGCGCGCCGTCGGCCAGCTCCAGGATCAGCCCGCCGGTGATGGGTTCGGCCTCGCGCAGGACCACGGTGACCTCGTCGCCCAGGCGGTATTCGGCGCCGGAATGGCGGCCCACCAGGGCGTGGCGGGCCTCGTCGTGGACGAAGTAGTCGTCGCCCAGGCTGCCAATGGGCACCAGGCCGTCGCCGCCGCTGTCGGCCAGGCGCACGAACAGGCCGAACCGGGTAACCCCGGTGATGCGGCCGGCGAAGCGGGCGCCGACCCGGTCGGCCAGGAAGGCGGCGGTGAACCGGTCCACCGCGTCGCGCTCGGCCGCCGCGGCGCGGCGCTCGGTCATGGACAGGTGCTGGCCCATCTCGGCGAAGTCCTTGTGCACCTTTTCCAGCCCGCCGTCGCCCAGGCGCCCGCCGCGGATCAGGGCCCGGTGCACCAGCAGGTCGGAATAGCGCCGGATCGGCGAGGTGAAGTGGCAGTACCGGCGCAGGGCCAGGCCGAAGTGGCCGATGTTCTCGGGCCCGTACTCGGCCTGGGACTGGCTGCGCAGCACCACCTCGCTGACCATGTGGGTGTGCGGGGTGTCGCGGAACCGGTCCAGCACCTTGTTGAACTGGGCCGGCTGGACCACCTGGCCGCGGGCGAACTTGACGTTCAGGGTCTCCAGGAACTGGCGCAGGGATTCCAGCTTGTCCTTGGACGGCGCGTCGTGGATGCGGTACATGCAGGGCTCGCCCAGGCGCTCCAGGGTCTCGGCGGCGGCCACGTTGGCGCAGATCATGAACTCCTCGATCAGCTTGTGGCTGTCCAGGCGGGCGCGCGGCTCGATGCCCGCGACCTTGCCCTTGTCGTCGATGATCACCCGCCGCTCGGGCAGGTCCAGCTCCAGCACCCCGCGCGCGGTGCGGTGGCGCTCCAGCGCCGCGTAGGCGCCGTACAGGGGCGCAATCACGGCCTCGGCCAGGGGGCCGGTCACCTCGTCGGCGGCGCCGTCGCGGGCGGCCTGGACCTGCTCGTAGGTCAGCCGCGCGGCCGAGCGCATCATGGCCCGCTCGAACCGGTGGCGGCGCAGGTGCCCCTCGCCGTCGATCCACAGGTGGGCGGCCATGCACGGCCGGTCCTCGTCGGGCACCAGCGAGCACCAGCCGTTGGACAGGGCCTCGGGCAGCATGGGCACCACCCGGTCGGGGAAGTAGACCGAGTTGCCGCGCTCGTAGGCGCTGCGGTCCAGCGGCGCGCCCGGGCGCACGTACCAGGCCACGTCGGCGATGGCCACCACCAGGTGCCAGCCGCCGCCGTTGCCGGGGTCCGGGTCGGCCTCGGCCCAGACGGCGTCGTCGAAGTCCCGCGCGTCGGCGCCGTCGATGGTGACCAGGGGCAGGGTCCGCAGGTCGGTGCGCGCGCCCAGGGCGGCCGGGCCGGCGGCCTCGGCCTCGGCCAGGGCGGCGTCGGGGAACCGGGTCGGGATGTCGTGGTCGTGGACCGCGATCATGCTGATGGCCTGGGGGCCGGTGGCGCTGCCCAGGACCTCCAGCACCCGCGCCGTGCGCGCGCCCAGGCGGCTGCCGCGCCTGACCTCGGCCCACACCAGGTGGCCGGGCTTGACCTTGATGTCGGGCGGCACCTCGGCCACGAAGTCGTACTTGGCGCGCTTGTCCACGGGCCTGATCCAGCCGCGGCCGTCACGGTCCTCGAAGATGCCCAGCACCCGCGCCGGCGCGCCGGCGATGCGGCGGATGGTGCGGCCCTCGTAGGCGGCATGGCCGACCTCGGCCGGGTCCAGGGGGGTCAGCCGCGCCAGCACCCGGTCGCCGCGGCCCAGGGCCGGCTGGCCGCGCCGCTCGGGCGCCATGTAGATGGGCGGCGGCTCGACCTCTTCGTCCCAGGTCACGGGGCGGGCCAGGACCTCGCCGTCCAGGTCCGTGCCGGTGACCTCGACCACCGTCACCGGCGGCAGCGTTCCGGGCTCGTGGAAGCGGCGGTGGCGGCCGCGCTGCAACGTGCCTTCCGTCTCCAGCCGGCGCAGGACCTTCTTCAGGTCGCGCTTCTGGTCGGCATCCAGGTGGAAGGCGCGGGCGATCTCGCGCTTGCCCGGGCGGCCCGGGGTGTCGCGGATGAAGTCCAGGATCTGCTCGTCGCTGGGAAACGGCGCCGGCGTGCGGGGGCGTGCCATCAGGCGTCCGAGGCGGCCTTCTTCTTGGCCGCCGGCTTCTTGGCCGTCCCCTTCCGCGCCGCCGGCTTCTTGGCCGCGGACTTGCCGTTGCCCGACTTGGCGTCCAGGGCGGCGATGGCCATCTCCAGGGTCACGTCCTCTTTCTTGGTGCCCTTGGGCACGTTGGCGCGCACCGCGCCGGCCTGCACGTAGGGGCCCCAGCGGCCTTCGCGCAGGGTGATGGGCTTGCCGCTCTTGGGGTGGTCGCCCAGGGTCACCGGCGCCGCCTTCTTGGGCGCGTCGGCCAGCAGCACCACGGCCCGGTTCAGGCCGATGGTCAGCACGTCGTCGTCGCCCTTCAGCGAGACATAGGTGCCGCCCAGCTTGATGTAGGGGCCGAAGCGGCCGATGGCGGCGGTGATGGTCTGCCCCGTTTCCGGGTCCACCCCCACCTCGCGCGGCAGGGACAGCAGGGCCAGGGCCTTGTCCAGGTCCATGTCGGCGGGGCTCATGTTGCGCGCCAGGGACGACCGCTTGGGCTTGGCCTTGGACCCCTTCTCGGCCTCGCCGAGCTGCACGTAGTGGCCGTAGGGGCCCTTGCGCAGGGTCACGTCCAGGCCCGTCTCCGGGTCCGTGCCCAGCAGGCGCGGGCCGGTGTCGGCCTCCGCGGCCGGCTCGTCGCCGTTGGTCACGGCCAGCGGCCGGGTGTGGCGGCATTCCGGGTAGTTGGAGCAGCCGATGAAGGCGCCGAACTTGCCCAGCTTCAGGCTCAGCCGCCCGTCGGCGCAGGCCGGGCAGGCACGCGGGTCGCGGCCGCTGCCGTTGGGGCGGAAGAAGTGCGGGCCCAGGATGGTGTCCAGCGCGTCCAGCACCTCGCGCACGCGCAGGTCCTTGGTCTCGGCGACGGCGTCGTTGAACGGGCCCCAGAACTCCTCCAGCACCTTCTTCCAGTCGATGCGCCCGCCCGAGATGTCGTCCAGCTTCTCTTCCAGGTCGGCGGTGAAGCCGTATTCCACGTAGCGGGTGAAGAAGCTGGTCAGGAAGGCGGTGACCAGGCGGCCGCGGTCCTCGGGCTCGAAGCGGCGCTTCTCCAGCTTCACGTAGTTGCGGTCCTGCAGCACGCTGAGGATCGAGGCGTAGGTGGACGGGCGGCCGATGCCCAGCTCCTCCAGCTTCTTGACCAGGCTGGCCTCGGAATAGCGCGGCGGCGGCTGGGTGAAGTGCTGCTCGGCGTCGACGGCGCGGCGTTCCAGGGCGTCGCCCTCGGACATGGGCGGCAGGATTCGGTTGCGGTCGTCGTCCTCGGCGTCGTCGCCGCGGCGCTCGTCGCGGCCCTCCTGGTAGAGGCGCAGGAAGCCGTCGAAGGCGATCACCGAGCCGGTCGCCCGCAGCACCACGTTCTCCTGGCGCGAGGCCACGTCGACCGCCACCTGGTCGAGCACGGCGCTCTCCATCTGGCTGGCCACCGTGCGCTGCCAGATCAGCGAGTACAGCTTGCGCTGGTCCTCGTCCAGGTAGGGGCGCAGGTTCTCGATGCGCCGGTTCACGTCGGTGGGGCGGATGGCCTCGTGGGCCTCCTGGGCGTTCTTGGCCTTGGTCTTGTAGATGCGCGGCGACTGCGGCACGTAGCGCGCGCCATACCGCTCGCCGATCAGGCCGCGGCAGGCGGCGATGGCCTCGCCGGCCATCTGCACGCCGTCGGTCCGCATGTAGGTGATCAGGCCCACGGTCTCGCCGCCGATGTTGACCCCCTCGTACAGGCGCTGCGCCACCTGCATGGTGCGCTTGGCGCTGAAGTTCAGCTTGCGCGAGGCTTCCTGCTGCAGGGTCGAGGTGGTGAACGGCGGCGCCGGGTTGCGCCGCGCCTTCTTGCGCTCGATCGAGGCGACGGCGAAGTCGGCGGCCTCGATGGCGCGCACCGCGGCCCGGGCCGAGGCCTCGTCGCGCAGGCTCATCTTGTCCAGCTTGTCGCCGTTCAGGTGGGTCAGGTTGGCGTCGAAGGTGTCGCCGGCGGCGGTGGCGAAGGTGGCCTTGACCGACCAGTACTCCTCGCTGATGAAATTCTCGATCTCGGCCTCGCGCTCGCAGACCAGCCGCAGCGCCACCGACTGCACCCGGCCCGCCGAGCGCGAGCCCGGCAGCTTGCGCCACAGCACCGGCGACAGGGTGAAGCCCACCAGGTAGTCCAGGGCCCGGCGCGCCAGGTAGGCGTCGATCAATTCCTCGTCCAGGTCGCGGGGGTGGTGGAAGGCGTCCACCACCGCCTTCTTGGTGATCTCGTTGAACACCACGCGCTTGACGTCCACGTCCTTCAGCGCGTTCTTCTTTTCCAGGATCTCGCGGATGTGCCACGAGATGGCCTCGCCCTCGCGGTCGGGGTCGGTGGCCAGGTACAGGTGGTCGGCCCCCTTCACCGCCTTGGCGATGGCGGTGATGTGCTTCTGCGCCTTGGCGTCCACCTCCCAGTCCATGGCGAAGTCTTCGTCGGGGCGCACCGAGCCGTCCTTGGACGGCAGGTCGCGGATGTGGCCATAGCTGGCCAGCACGTGGTAGCCGCTGCCCAGGTACTTGTTGATGGTCTTCGCCTTGGCCGGCGATTCGACGATGACGACGTCCATGGAGATCCGCAACCGATTCGCTGAGTGTGCCTAGTCCGGAACGAGGGAGACCCGGTTCCCCGGATGCCGCTGCAGCCGGCCCGCGAGCTCCATTTCGAGCAGGACCAGGGTCACGACGGCAAGGGAGAATTGGCAGTTGCGGAGGACTTCGTCAACCGTTACCGGGCTGGGGCCCAGCAATTCCGTGACCCGGCCGCGCGCCGCGTCGACCGCGTCCTGGTCCGGCGAGGCGGGTGTTCCGCCCGCGAAATCAACGGGTTCCGGTTCCTCCAGCGGCTTCGGCGCCATGTCCCGCAGGGCGCGGACGATATCCTCGCCCGTTTCCGCCAGGGTTGCCCCCTGGCGCAGCAGGTCGTTGGCGCCGCGCGCCCGCGGATCCAGCGGCGAGCCCGGCACCGCGAAAACCTCGCGCCCCTGCTCCAACGCCAGGCGGGCGGTGATCAGCGAGCCCGAGCGCGGGCTGGCCTCGACCACCAGCACGCCGCGGCCCATGCCGGCGATGATCCGGTTGCGGCGCGGGAAGTGGCGCGCCTGGGGCTGCACCCCCGGCGCCACCTCGGACACCAGGGTGCCGCGCG
Source organism: Hyphomicrobiales bacterium (assembly GCA_024236415.1). Lineage (GTDB taxonomy): Bacteria > Pseudomonadota > Alphaproteobacteria > Rhodospirillales > JACKKN01 > JACKKN01. Next base: position 199,935 of record JACKKN010000002.1, on the reverse strand, counting down.
CTTTCAGGTCGTCGTACAGGGCCGCGTTCTCGCGCGGGTAGGGCACGTCGACCCCGCCGCCCAGCACCGCCACCGTGCCCGTGTCCAGCGCCCCCTGGTGGGCCGCGGCGTCGATGCCCCGGGCCATGCCCGACACCACCATCAGGCCGCTTCCGCCCAGCTCGCCGGCGATGCGGCGGGCGATGGTCAGGCCGTTCAGCGACGCGTTGCGGGCCCCCACCACGGCCACTGCCCTCTTGCGCAGCAGGCCGGCGTGGCCCAGCACCGAGATCAGCGGCGGCGCGTCCTCGATCAGGGCCAGCAGGGGCGGGTAGTCGGGCTCGCCCAGGGCCACCAGGCGGGCGCCGGCGCGGGACACCTGCTCCATCTCGCGCTCGGCGGCGTCGCGGGAACAGACCTTCAGGTCCCGCCGCCCGCCGCGGCGCGCCAGGCCGGGCAGGGCGTCCAGCGCCGCGGCGGCGGGGCCGAACCGCTCCAGCAGCCTGTGGAAGGTGATGGGCCCGACCGCCTGGCTGCGGATCAGGCGCAGCCAGTCAAGCTTTTCGCCGTCGGACAGGATCCGTGGCCGTGATTCTCCCATAACGGGCAATAGTCCGTGTTTCTACACGCGCGGTCAAGGCGAAACTTCGACCTGCACCGGCGTGCCGCCGGCGACGGCGCGCAGGGCGGCCACGTCCCCCTCGGCCAGGGCCCAGACGTTGCCCGGCGAGGCCAGGCGGATTTCGTCGCCGTGGGAGGCCGGCGTGGGGCCGAAGCCGATGGCGATGCAGTCGCCGGCCAGCCAGAAGGCGATCTCGCCCGGTTCCAGCACGACGCGGGCGTCGGGCTCGGCGGCGGCATGGGCCGGGGTGTCGAAGTAGACCTCGTCGCCCCAGGTGCGGGCCACGGACGCGAACGGCATGCAGTCCAGCAGGGCGCGCGCCGTGGGCGTGTCCAGGGTCCGCACCACCAGGCGGAGGTCGCCGAAGGTCAGGGTCACGCGGGCCATGGCGGGGCTCCTAGCGGCGGGCGCAGGCGAAGCTGGCGGCGGCGTCGGCGTCGCCGCTGCCGTCGTACCTGGCGGCCAGGGGGTAGGGGCACAGGGGCCGGCTGCGGTCGCGGCCCTTGCCGCGGTTCCGTTCCTCGGTGGCCGTCAGGTCGGCCGGCGGCTGGCCCTTCTCGACCCAGTTCTCCAGGGCGGTGAGGAAGTCGGCCTGCACCGGGCCCACGTCCTCGCGGCCCCAGCAGTGGCTCATCCCCGGCACCAGGTACAGGCGCAGGAACCGGTCCGCCGCCCCCGCGCCGCCGGCCTTGGCCACCGCCGCGTCGTAGTAGTCCACGGTGCGCCGGTAGGGCAGCAGGGCGTCGGCGGTGCCGTGGTACAGGATCATCTTGCCGCCGTGGTCGCGGAACGCCGACAGGTCGGGGTTGTCGGCGCTGACGATGCGGCTCATGAACTTGATCCGTTCGGGGTCCTTGTCCATGTCGTAGGCGCGCGGGTCGTACTCGCCGCCCGGGTCGTCCTCGAACGCCAGGTAGCGCAGCACGTTGGCCTCGAAGGTGTCGGTGGTGCCGGTGCTCAGGAACAGGGGCCAGTTGCGCTCGGACCCCTTGGGCAGGCCGCCCGAATAGAGGGGCTCGCCGGCCGAGTTGCGCGGCCCGGCGTAGATGGCGCGCACGGCGGCGATCTCCTTGTCGGTCAGGCAGTCGCCATTCACCTTGGTGCCGCCGCAGCGCAGGGCGGCGGGGTCGAAGTCGCAGCCCTCGGGGTCGCTGACGATGCCGTCCTCCAGGCCGTCCTTGGCGTCGCAGGCGGCGGTGACGGCGCGCCCCAGCAGGTCGATCTTGGGCCGCTCCAGGATCGGCCAGCCGCCGCCGTTGGTGCCCTTCTGGTACAGCCAGGCGAACAGGTTGACCGAGCGCAGGTCCAGCCACGGCGCGCCGGCGATGATGCCGTCGAAGTCGTTGGCGAAGCGCTGCGCCTCGATCAGGCCCTGGCGGCCGCCGTTGGAACAGCCGGCGAAATAGGCGCGCTCCTGGGGCCGGCCGTAGTACCGGCGCAGCAGCTCCTTGGCCGTGCGCGTGGTCTGGTTGATGGCGCGCTCGGCCCAGTCGATCTCGGCGCGGCGGTTGTGGTAGGCCCAGACCCCGTCGCCGCCGTGCTGGCCCCAGTGGCCGCTGTCGGTGGTGGCCACGGCATAGCCGCGCCGCTGGGCGTCGCGGGTGCTGTTGCTGGGGCCGCGGCGGTCGGCGCGCACGCGGCCGCAGGCGCCGCTGCACCCGGCCATGTAGAACTTGCCGTTCCAGCCCTCGATGGGCAGGCGGATCTCGAAGTTGATGGCCGGGCGCACATAGCCCAGCACGCGGCAGTAGGGCTTCATGCCGCGCTTGCGCTCGACCACCACGGCGGACAGCAGGTTGACGTCCTCGATGGCCTCGGCGGCCATGGCCGAACAGCGCGCGCGCAGGTCCGTCTCCGCCGTCGCCGGCGTCGCCGCCAGGGCAACCAGGACGGCGACGGCCGCCGCGATCCCGGCCAGGACCCGCGCCGCGGCCGCCCGCAAGGGCATGGAAGCTGACATCATCGTGATCCGTCCCCGTGACAACGACACTTGTTCCGGTTTCCAAGAAAGAGTAGGTGATGGAACGGTCCCCTGTCGACGCCGCAAATCAACGACGTGCCCGGGATGTCCATGAGGAAGTACTTCTCCGACGAATACCAATCCCTGTGGATCGCCGTCTCGGCGGTGGTGCTGTTCCTCTACGCGCTGTTCCTGTATTTCGACCTTGGCGAGGAACTTTACAAGGCCTCCAAGGGCCTCGCCGCGTACGAATGGCGCCGCTACCTGGGAATCAGCAAGCGGTTCCTGCTGCAATGGGGCCACATGGTGTTCCTGTTCGTGCTGCTGGTGGCCAGCAAGTACGTGTTCCACTACGACCGCCACCTGCTGATCCCGCGCCGGGTGCTGCAGGTGCTGACCCTGTACTCGGTGGCGGTGTTCATGTTCCATTTCCCGCTGCTGTACTTCTTCGCCGCGGTCACCGGCCACGACCCGCACAGCTACGCCGACCAGGCCCGCCTGCTGGGGCTGGTGCTGGTCGCCTCGGTGCTGCTGGGCCGGGCCTGCCTGGCCCTGGCGCCGGCCTTCGAGCGCACCAAGAACCTGATCCTGCGGCTGTACCGGACCCGGGTCCTGCGCCACTACCGCCGCCCGGCGCCGGTGCCCTTCGACTTCGAGGACGGCCGGTTCTACGCCATCACCGAATCCCACAGCAACGTGCTGGACGTGGTCAAGCTGGTGGCCACGGCGGCGGTGGTGCTGGGGCACTTCAGCTTCCGCGAGTTCTCGGACTGGAACTTCCTGGGCTTCGACGGCTCGGCGCCGCGCTTCGCCGTGCCGGCCTTCTTCATGATGTCCGGCTACTTCGCCATGATGTCCATCGACCGCAAGGCGGACACGGCGCCGGAGATCATCTTCAAGCGGTACTGGAGCCTGTACTACCTGGTGGTGCCCATGGTGATCCTGACGCCGATCCTGGACCACGTGGGATTCCGCGTCGACCCCGCCGTCTACCGCCACAACGAACTGTTCGTCTCCGCCGACGGCACGGGCGGGCCGGCGGGACCGGTGGAGTTCCTTTACACCTTCGTCAACAGCGTGCTGTACCTGAACGAGGTCTGGATCTACAACCTGCTGGGCCTGCGCGCCGAGATCGGCGGCATGCGCACCTTCAGCAACGACGCCTTCTGGTTCATGTGCTACCTGATGCCGTTCTCGGTATTGCTGGCCGTGGGCGCGCGCCTGCGCGGCCTGCGCCGCGCCGCCGTGCTGGCGGCCCTGTGCCTGTTCTTCGGTCCGCCCATGCTGCTGCTGTTCCCCCTGTTCCTGGCCGGCGCGCTGGCCTATGGTATCCACAAGCACTGGTGACGGAGGATTTCCCGGGTGACAAAGGCCTTTCTCCTGGTTCGCGGACCCCTGGCGGCGGCGGGCGCAGCACTGTTCCTGGGCCTGGCGGCCCCGGCCCTGCCGGCGGCGGCGGCCGAGCTGCCGGCGGCGGCGGCGCGGGCCGACGGCGCCGGCCTGCAGCCGGGCCTGGCGGTGGCCTACGTGTACGATTTCGTCCGCCATCTGAGCCAACTTGGCGGCTGGAAGCAGGCCGAGGCCGGCCCGCCGCTGCCGCAGCTCGACTACCGCTCGGGCGAGGGCGAGGTGCTGACCAGCGGCGAGAACAACGGCGTCGGCGCCAACATCCAGGGCTTCATTCATTTCGACCGGCCCGGCGCCTGGCTGCTCAAGGTCACCGCCAATGACGGCGTGCGCCTGACCGTGGCCGGGCAGCAGCTGTACGAGGACCCGACCGTCCATGGCGACCGGGATTCCGAGCCCCTGCCGGTAAGCGTGGCCAAGGCCGGCTGGTACCCGCTGGAGATGCTGTACTTCGAGCGCAAGGGCACCGCGACCCTGCGCCTGTGGTGGAGCCCGCCGGGCGGCGGCGAGTTCCAGATCGTGCCGGCGGCGGCCCTGGGCCACACGGGCGGCTGAGCCCCGCCGCCACTTCGCCCTTTCATCCGCCGGCCGGGTCTGCTTACACTCGGGTGGCGATTCGGCCCCCGCCCGGCCCCATGGCGCGGGCGGCGGCGCCGATCCATCCGCCCTTCGCAGGCAACCGCCGGCCCCGGAGCTCGGACCTTGAAAAAAGCCCTGTTCGGTGTCCTCGCGCTGCTGATCCTGGCCGTCGCCGCCGTCCTGGTGGTTCCCGGATTCATCGACTGGAACGAATACAAGGCCGAGATCGCGGCCCAGGCCAAGCGCGCCACCGGCCGCGACCTGACCATCGGCGGCGACATCCGCATCGCCGTGTTTCCGGCCCCGGCCCTGGTGGCCGAGGACCTGCGCCTGTCGGCCCCCGGCGGCGAGGCTGGCGGCGGCGACATGGCGCGCCTGGGGGCGCTGCGGGTCCGGGTCGCCCTGGGGCCCCTGATCGGCGGCCAGATCCAGGTCGAGAAGGTGGAGCTGGTGGACCCGGTGGTGCTGGTCGAGCGCCGGCCCGACGGCTCGCTCAACTGGTCCATGCCCGAGGAGGCCGGCGGCGGCGACACCCCGGCCACCACCGGCGGCGGCGGCGCGGCGCCGGACGTGCGGCTGGACAACTTCCTGGTCGAGAACGGCACCCTGATATACCGCGACGGCCTGGGCGGCGAGCAGCGCATCGAGGCCCTCAGCGCCCGGGTCGCGGCGGTCAGCCTGGCCGGCCCGTTCGAGGCCACCGGCAGCCTGATCGCCCGCGGCGTGCCGCTGGACTTCGAGGCCCACCTGGGCAAGCTGGAGCCGGGGCGGCCGCTGCCGGTCAACCTGGCGGTGACGGCCTCGCCCGGCCAGTCGCGCCTGCGCGCCACCGGCACCGTCGAGGACCTGGAGCGCGCCCCCGCCTTCGCCGGCACCCTGCGCCTGGAGGGCGCCGACCTGGCGGCCCTGGCCGGGGTCCTGGCCGGCACCACCCGCCTGCCCGGGCCCCTGGGCCAGGCCTTCGAGGCCGAGGCGACGGTCAAGGCCTCGGCCGCCGGCCTGACCCTGGACGGCCTGTCGGCGCAACTGGGCCAAGCCAAGGGCGCGGGCTCGATCGAGGTCACCGCCGGCGACCACCCGCGGGCGGCGGTGGACCTGAAGGTCAACCGCATCGACCTGGACGAATGGCTCGCCCTGCCGCCGGCCAAGGCCGGCGCGGTGCGCCAGGAGGCCAAGGCCGGCAACGGCGGCGGCGACGACGCGCGGCGCGCCACCATCGCCCTGGCGCGGCCGCAGCGCGACGGCGACGGCGAGGCCTTCGCCCTGCCCCAGGACATCGCCGGGGCCCTGAACCTGTCGGTGGGCGCGGTCACGTACCGCGGCGGGGTGATCGGCCAGTTGCGCGCCAACCTGGAGCTGAACAACGGCGAGGTGACCCTGAACCAGTTCTCGGCCCAGCTTCCGGGCGGCTCCGACGTGGCCCTGTTCGGCTTCGTCACCGCCGCCGACGGCAAGCCCAAGTTCGAGGGCGAGGCCGAGGTCATGGTCAGCGATTCCCGCGGCGTCGCCAACTGGCTGGGGGTCGAGCTGCCGGCCCTGCCGCCGGGGCGCCTGCGCAAGGTCGCCTTCACCGGCAAGATCTCGGCCCAGCCGGACCGGGTCCAGGTCACCGACGCCGACCTGCGGTTCGACAGCTCGCGCCTCACCGGCGGCGCCACCTTCCTGCTGAGCCAGCGCCTGTCCTTCGGCGCCAGCCTGGCCCTGGACCGCCTGGACCTGGACCCGTACCTGGACGGCGCGCCGGCCGCGAAGGGCAAGGGCGACACCGGCGGGCTGGCGGCGCTGAAGGCCCTGACCACCTTCGACGCCAACCTGAAGGCGCGGGTCCACTCCCTGGTGTACCGGGCCACCCCGGTCAAGGACGTGGAGCTGGACGCCACCCTGTACAACGGCGACCTGACCCTGCGCCGGGCCAGCGTCGGCGCCGTCGCCGGCGCCCGCGCCGCCGTCACCGGCACGCTGGGCAACCTGGGCGGGATGCCGGACATGAAGGACCTCAAGGTCCAGGCCGCCGCCGCCGACCTGGTGCCCCTGGCCCGCCTGGCCGGCCTGGACCCGGCCCTGGTGCCGCCGGACCTGGGCGCCGTGGCCCTGTCGGGCACCGGGCAGGGGTCGCTGCTGACCCCCAAGCTGGCGCTGGAGGTTTCCGCCGCCGGCGGCAAGGCGACCTTCGACGGCGGCACCGACATCCTGCCGACCCCGGCCGTGGTCGGCCGGGTGACCCTGCGCCACGGCGACCTGGCGGCGGCGCTGCAGCGCCTGGGGGTGGCATACCGGCCGGCCGGCCCGGTGGGCGCCGTGGACCTGGCCGCCGACGTCCGCGCCGGGGTCGGCGGCGTCACCGCCACCGGCGTGAAGGCCACGGTCGGCAAGCTGCAGGCCACGGGCGACGTCACCGTGGCCCTGGGCGGCGCGCGGCCCAAGGTCACGGCCAAGCTGACCACCAACGCCTTCTCTGTCGACCCGTTGCTGCCGGCCCAGGGCCGCGCCGCGGCCGAGCCCGCCTGGCGCCATGCCCTGTGGCGGCCGGGCGAAAGTGTGGGCGGGGGCGACGGCCTGCGCGTCCGGACCGCCGCCGGCCCGGCCAGGGAGCGCTGGTCGCGCGACCCCATCGACCTCGCCGCCCTGCGCGCCGTGGACGCCGACCTGACCCTGCGCTCGCCCCTGCTCACCTACGGGCCCTACCTGCTGGGCGACGCCGACGTGGCGGCCAGGCTGGACGCCGGGGTGCTGCGGGCCGAGCGCCTGAACGGCAAGCTGTTCGACGGCGCCCTGCGCGCCGACGCGGTGCTGGACGCCCGCGCCGCGCCGCGCCTGGACGCCCGCCTGCACCTGGCCCGCGGCTCGCTGGCGGCGGTGCTGGAAACCTTCGGCGACGCCGGCGCCGCGTCGGGCACCGTGGACCTGAACGCCGACCTGGCCAGCGACGGCACCTCGGTGGCGGCCCTGGTGGCGGCCCTTTCGGGCAAGGGCGACGTGGCCCTGCGCGGCATCGACGTCAAGAAGGCGGCCAAGGGCTCGGCCATGACCGGGCTGCTCAACCTGGTCACCGCCGTCAACGGCCTGGGCAACGTGCTGAGCGGCGGCAAGGCCGGGTCCGCCGCCGACGTGACCGGCACCTTCGACATCCAGGGCGGCGTGCTGCGCTCGCGCGACCTGGTGCTGAAATCGGGCCTGGGCGACGGCGACGCCGTGGCCACCGTGGACCTGCCCGCCTGGCGGGTGGAGGCCACCGGCGAGGTGCGCCCGGCGCAGAACGTGCTGACCCAGATCCTGGCCGCCAAGGTGCGCGAGACCCGGTCCCTGCAGAAGGTGCCGTTCAGCGTCAACGGCCCGCTGGACGCCCCCAACGTCAAGCTGGAGACGGGCCAGATGCCGGGCGGTGGGGTCGCCATCCCGGTGCCCGACAGCCTGCGCAAGAAGAAGGGCGTCGGCGCCGTGCTGGACGTGCTGGTGCCGCGCCAGCAGCAGCCGGCGCAGGAAGCGGCTCCGGCTCCGGCCCCGCCGCCGGCCGGGTCCGCCGCCGGCACCGCCGCGCCCGGCCAGACCCTGGCGCCGCCGCCGCCGCCGCCCGGGGCGTCCGCCGGCGGCACGGAATCGGGCGGCAAGCGCAAGCTGCGCGCCGAGGACATCCTGCGCGGCCTGATCAAGTAGGCCGCGGCCCCGGCGCCCAGTCCTGGTCTCAGTCGGGCTCTCAGTCGGGCTCTCAGTCGGGCCCGCCGCCGGTCCGCCGCCGCAGGTCTTCCACCACGAACACCCGGATGGCGCTGGACAGGTTGCCGTCGCGCCCGGCGTCGATCTCCTCGACAAGGGCGTTCAAGGACTGGCCCCGGGTCGCGGCGATCTCCTTCAGGGCGTCCCAGAAGGCGGCCTCCAGGGACACGCTGGTGGCGTGCCCGGCGATGAGGACCGAGCGCTTGCGCATCCCGCCGCCGCTCATGCCTTGCTCTTCCGGCGGCCCCCGGCGGCCGGCTTGGCGCCGCCGCGGCGCGCCGCCGCCCAGGCGCCGCGGGCCCAGTCCGCCAGGTCATCGGGGTCCTCCAGGGCGTCCGGCGGCACCTCGTAGTAGCCCAGCGCCACCTCCCTGCCGGCGCGCTGGTAGCGGAACGGCCCCATGCCGGCGTCCGCGAAGGCGCCGCGGTTCTGGTCGTCGGTCTTCAGGTACAGCACGTCGTCCACCACCAGGCCGAACATCAGCCCGTCCAGGAACACCCCGGCGCCGCCGAACATGCGCCGCGCCGCCACCGGGCCCAGGGGCTCCAGCATCTCGGTCAGGTAGGCCAGGAACTCGGCGCTGGCGGCCATGGTCGCCTCCCCGTGGTTGCCCCTCCGCCCCTAGCGCGAATCCGCGGCCCGGCGCAAGCCCCGTTTTGTCCGGCCGGGCGCCGTTTCGGCGCCGTTTTCGCCCCGATGTCGTCATGGCAAGTCCCTGAAATGCCACGAAACCCGGGGTGACGGCGGCGAAAATGTCGTCATCCGTCGTCCTGGTCCGTGGCGGGGCCGGGGCCGGGGCAGGGGCAGGGGCAGGGGCAGGGGACACGGATGAACACGGATCGGGGCACGGATGAACACGGATCGCGTGGCCCTTCGAGCCATCCCCACCAACCCCATCCGTCGCCCTTGCCGACGGAGGAACTGGTGCGGACCAGCCCCCGGCGGCCCCCCTTCGCGCCCCTCCGCGTCCTCCGCGGTTAAGAAGATTCAACGCGGAGGACGCGGAGGACGCAGGGCGCGCGGAGACTCGCGACCATCCGTGTTCATCCGTGTCCCCCAGGCACTTTCCCAGACCATGACTTAGGTCATAATTAGGTTCGTTAACATATTTTTTCAAGGAAAAATGAAAAAAATCCTTGATTTATGTCCCAAAGTCCACCATGCGAACCCCACGGACGGCCCGCGCGGCGTGGTCCGGGTCCGCGACCTGGTGGACCGCGCCGGCCGGGAGCTGGGCCCCGAGCGCCAGCGCGACCTGCTCGAGGCCCTGCTCGCCCACCTGCCCCGGGACCGGCAGAAAACCCTCCTCGGCACCAACCCGCCCGCCGACCGGCCCCTGGGGGTGGCGCTGCCGGCGGCGGTGGCCCGCAGGGAATCTGAGGCCGGGTCCGCACCCGCCGCGCCGGCGCCCCGCCCCCAGGGCCCGTCCGCGGGCGCCGACCAACCGGCCGCCACGCCCCCGGTGACGAACCCCGGCGGCAAGGGCACGGGCACCGGTCCGTCCCCGGCCGAAGCTCAGGCCGGACCCAAAGACGCCGCCAAAGACGCCCCCAAAGACGCGGCCGAGGACGGCCCCGCGGCCTGGGCCCGGCGCATCGGCGACCACGGCGCCCTGACCGAGGGCCTGGCCCAGTGGGTGGCCGACACGGCCGCCGACCCCTCGCCCCGGTCCGGCGCCGACCTGCGGGCCTTCGCCCGCGAGCTGCGCGCGCGAAACCCCGAGCTGGCCACGGAACTGGGCGAGCGGGTCCTGAAGGAGGCTGGTGGCCCAGAAGAAGTCCAGGTGGCCGCCGTGGCCATCGATCCGCGCACCGGCAAGCCCATGATACCCGGCCCCAAGATTCCCTGGATGCTGGAGGGGGGCGGCAGCGGTGGCGGCGCGCCCCGGGGAACGATGTCGCCGGGTCAAGCGCTGAAGGCGGTCCTGCACCTGCTGTTCGGCATCGGCGTGGGTGCCGCCACCGGCGAGGCGACAAAGAGGGGCGACGACGCGACGCGGGTTGCGGATGGAAACAAGCGTATGGATTCTTCTGGCAGTCATGACCAATCGCCACAAGACGCCGCAGCTCAACGCGCCGAACGGTCTATGATTAAAAGCCCGCCTCCAATGATCCCTGGCTTTCCGGCAAAACCTCCGTTGGATCCGAAAGAATTCAACAAGACTGAAAAACCTTTGGAAATCCGGCGTCCAACCCTGTTGGTCAGGCCAATCGACGGCTCGAAAATGCCAACAATCGAATTCTATCCAGACATGTCGGATGAGTTAGAACAATGGCTTGTCCTTCACAGTCGAGGAACGAAAGACGGTCAACAAAAAGATGTGCAATATACAATAAATCGATTGCATGAAAAATTCAAAGAACGCGGAATAAAAAGAAAGCATGTCGGAGGTGGATACGACCCGGAAACCAACGAGTATGTAAAAGAGAGATTTATTCATGGCCCTAAAGGCGGAAAACAGAACAGTCGGCGTTCAGATTTTGCTTTTGGCGATGACAGCGAAGTATTGGACGGACAGCTTCAAGATACAAAATCCGACCGGAAAACAGCAGATACCCGAGAGAGCAATGCGAAGACTGCCATTGAATTCCTTAAGACACTAAAAGGCAGGACTCCGGGAGACACCATTGGCCTTCCAAAGTCAAAAGGTTGGCAAGAAGACGAATGGAAATCGTATATGGATGCCAAACTTGACGCGTATTTAGACGCCAAATATGGAAAGAAAGAACCTAAGTAAGATTCAGGTTTCTCAGTGACCTGTCGACATAATCTGTCGCCCAATCCAAAAGATCTGAATTCAACGAATTCAGGTCACTGGATTGGGCGCCGGCAATGTTACTAAAACCAAAATTGGCCGGGGGATTTTGCAGTATTTCGACTAAACGTAAATCACCCATTATCAAATTATTGAACGTAATTATAAACTCTGGCGTCAAACGTTGTAATGGAACTCCCCTGTCAACCAGGCCACACAATATTTTCTCTGCAACATATCGCACAGCGATATTGCCAATTTCGTTTTTATTCATCACTCGATATCCATCGAAAGGCAATTACCAGACCTTGCGAATTCTTTAAATCCGCTTTTCTTGTTTCACCATGGGCACGATCGACGGCGAACTATAGCATGAAAAGTGACCAAAAGTCGCTGTTGTCACCATTTCCGCAAGGCGCCGTAGTCCGGAGGCGGGTCCGTCTGGATGTAGATGACCACCCATTTTGTGCCCTTGCGGCGCAAGACGTAAGTTTTCGGGGTGTCATCCCAAACGCACCTCTCGGCGGGACAGCCCTCGCCCAAACGCCTGGTTGGATGGCCGATGGTCTCATCGATGCAGGCGTCTTCCGGCCCGCAGTAGAGCCATTTGATGGTGACGCGGGCATCTCCGGGCCGCCAATCCTGGGTCAGCCGGCGCTTCAGCCAGGCCGGGTACTCGCTCGGCAACTGGTTCCGGTCCCGCGCCAGGTGCCGCGCCCAGTCGGGGATGTCGGCGTCCCCCAGGATTTGATCGGCCAGGATGTGGAGATGGTGGACAGTCAAACTGCCCAGAGGACCGGGCGCCAGTCCCCTCAAGGCCGAGAAATCGAACTCGGCGATGTCGCACAGGTCCTTGTCGGACCAATCGCGGCAGGCCTCGACGGTCTCGACGCCGCAGATCGGCGTGCGGGGGTCGCCGATGCAGTCGCTGGTGCTGGTCTCCTTGTCGTAGGTCAGGATGCGGATCTCGCCGACCGAGACCGCCCGCGGGATCGCGCCGCCGACGAGCACCAGACAGCACAACAGGACCAGGGTTCTTGCCGTCTCTCACCTTGCCTACACCAAAAAAGGGCAATCAAGCGCCTTTTTCAATTGTATGGCAGGCGGTCCGGCCGGGCAACCGGCCCAAGGCCGGCAAGGACCCCTTTTGGATTCCTAATAATTGTGTGGAAACAATACTAAACTACTTTGCGGGCGTCCTGCCAGACTGGCCGGAGATTGTGAGTTGGCGGCCGGAGCGTCGTCGGCGAATGGCGGTGTCCGGGGCTGTTCCCGTTTGCGCTCAAGCGCCGCTCCGCCCTCCGGGCTCGGCTTGCGGGCTGCGCCCGGGGTCCTCGCTGCGCTCCTCCAGGCCAGTCCGCGCCCGCGTGCCGGCGGCCGGAGCGTCGTCGGCCGTGCCTACGCCTCGGACACCCGGTCGTTGCGGAAGGCCAGGTACCACAACAGGCCGGCGGCCTGGATCGCCGCCAGCAGGCCGATGGCCGCCTGGTAGGCGCGTGGGTGGTAGCCGCCGTCGGCGTCCTGGGGCCACAGGTCGATGATGCCGCCCATGCCCCATTGCAGGGCGAAGGCGAGCACGAACACGATCACGTTCAGGCCCGTGTTCACGCGCCCGGCCAGGTGGGCGGGGAAGCGCTGTGACAGGCCGGCGTAGATGATGATGCCGGCGGTGCCGGTGACGCCATAGGCCAGCCACAGGGCCACGGCGGCGCCGGGCGGGGCGAAGATCAGCACCACCTGCACGGCCAGGAACAGGGCCATGCCGGCGACCCCCACGGTGATGGGGGTGACCCCGGCGCGGCCCAGGCGCTCGGTCAGGGCGCCGCCGGCGATGAAGCCGGCCACCATGGCCGCCGCCACCAGCAGCAGGGTCCCGGCCACGGCGTCGCGGTCCATGCCCGCCACGTCGCGCAGCCAGGGCCCGGCCCACAGCCCCTGCAGCGCCAGGAAGGCGGCCTGGGAGGCGACCCCCAGGGGCGCGATGCGCCAGAACCCGGGGGCGGTGAAGACCCGGCCGACCCCGCGCCAGGCCTGGGCCAGGGTCTCGCCGCCGTGGCCGCCCTCGCGCTCGGGCACCACCAGGAAGATGGCCGCGGCCACGGCGGCGGTCAGCCCCGACAGGATCCAGAACACGCCGCGCCAGTCGGTCACCTGCAGGGCCATCTCCACCGGCGCCGTGCCGGCCAGGGCGCCCAGGCCGCCGGCGGCCATCTGCAGCCCGTTGACCAGGGGCAGGCGGCCCGGCCTGAACCACATGACGTAGGCCTTGAAGGCGGCCATCAGGCAGGCCGAGACGCCGAACCCGATCAGCCCGCGCCCCACCAGCAGGGCGGCGACCCCGTCCGAGGCGGCGAACAGGGCCGCGCCGGCGGCGGCGAACAGCAGCAGCGCGGCCTCGGTGCGGCGCGGGCCGTAGCGGTCCAGCAGGATACCCAGCGGCAGCTGGAAGGCGGCGAAGGTCAGGAAGTAGGTGCTGGTCAGCAGGCCCAGGTCGGCGGCGTCCAGCCCCACCTCGGTCACCAGGTCGGGCGCGATCACCGCGTTCACCACCCGGAACAGGTAGGACAGGAAATACCCCATCGCAAACGGGACGAAGACGCGGACGAGAGTCATGGGACCAGGGTCATGGGAGCGGGGTCACGGGCGCAGGGTCACGGGAACGGGGCCTCCGGGCAGGGGCGGCGATATTAGCCGTTTTTTCGCGCCGGGGAATGGTCCACTATGCCGGCCGGCGGAAATGTTCCACGCACCGGGCCGGAGGAGGGCGCCTTGGACAGCGGCATGGACGGCGGCGGGCCCAGCGGCGCGGCGGTGCGGGCGGTCAACGACTGGCTGACCGAACAGGTTCTGCTGGATGCCGACCTGGAGCTGCTGTTCAACGGGTTCTGCCGGCGCCTGGTCGATGCCGGGCTGCCGCTGTTCCGGGTCAACATGAGCCTGACCGCCCTGCACCCCCTGTTCGAGAGCATGACCTTCCTGTGGTGGCGCGACGGCCGCCGCACCACCGAACACCACCAGCACGGATCCCGCGACCAGGACACCTTCCGCGCCAGTCCCCAGAACTACATGCTGCGGACCCAGCAAATGACCCTGCGCCGGCGCCTGGAGGGCGAGGGGGTGGTGCTGGACTATCCGGTCCTGTCCGACCTGGCCGCCCAGGGGGTCACCGACTATTACGTGCAGCTCACCGGGTTCGGCCCGATCGAGGATGCGGCGCAGCGCATGGACGGGATGGTCGTGAGCTGGACCACCGACCGCCCCGGCGGCTTCACCGACGGCGAGATCCGCACCATCCGCCGCATGCAGTCGCGCCTGGCCGTGGCCGCCAAGCTGGCCAAGCGCGAGATGACGGCGCGCAACGTGGCCGCCGCCTACCTGGGCGCCGACGCCGGGCGCCGGGTGCTGGACGGGCAGACGGCGCGCGGCAGCGGCGAGACCATCCACGCCGTGATCTGGTATTCCGACCTGCGCGGCTCCACCCCCATGGCCGACCGCCTGCCCATGGACACCTTCCTGGCCGCCCTGAACGACTACTTCGAGTGCTCGGCCGGCGCCGTGCGCGACCATCGCGGCGAGGTGCTGCGCTTCGTCGGCGACGCCGTGCTGGCCATCTTCGCCACCCGCGCCTTCGGCTCCACGGCGGCGGCGGCGCGGGCCGCCCTGGCCGCGGCGCGCGATGCCTTCGCCCGCCTGGACGCGGTCAACGCGCGGCGCGCCGCCGCCGGCGACGAGGTGCTGGCCTTCGGCCTGGGCCTGCACGTGGGCGAGGTGCTGTTCGGCAACATCGGCATTCCCGAGCGCCTGGAGTTCTCGGTCATCGGCCCGGCGGCCAACGAGGTGGCGCGCCTGGAGGAGCTGACCAAGGACCTGGCGCGCCCGGTGGTGGTGTCCCGCGCCTTCGCCGACCTGCTGGACGAGGACTGCGAGGAGCTGGGCGAGCGGCGCTTCCGCGGCGTCGCCGAACCCCAGATGGTGTTGGCCCCGGCGCTGGCGACCACGAAACCTTGACGGATTCCAAAAAGCGAGCGGAAACCGGTGCTTATGGTTAACGGGCGAAATTAAAGCGCCATGTTAAACCGAGGCGTAAATGCGCCTAAACTGTGGAAAAAATATTTTTGTATGTTAGTATCCAAGGCCTTGGGGACAGGTGCTTATGGTGCCAAAGAACAGGGTACGGTAACAGCCTGGGGGGTGTTTAAGGAGCCACATGGACGGAGAATACCTGTTTCGGCTCGCCAGACAGAAGTCTGCGGAGGGTCGGACAGCCCTCGCCGAAACGATATCCGATCTATTCCATGACGAGGGCGACGTCCTGAGCGACCGCGAACGGTCGCTCATGTTCGACATCCTGCACAAGCTGGTCCACGACGTGGAGATGGCGGTGCGCAAGGTGCTGAGCGAGCGCCTGGCGGACATGCCCGACGCCCCGCGGCCGCTGATCGCGCAGCTTGCCAACGACGCCATCGAGGTGGCCTATCCCATCCTGACCAAGTGCATGGTGCTGGAGGACGAGGACCTGGTCGAGGTCATCGCCCACCGCACGCTGGAGCACCAGTTGGCCATCGCCGTGCGCCCGGGCCTCAGCGAGGGCGTGTCCGACGCCCTGGTCAACGGCGGCCACGAGAGCGTCATCCGCACCCTGCTGGGCAACCGCGACGCCCGCATCTCGCGGGCCACCATGGAGTTCCTGGTCGAGCAGTCGAAGCGGGTGGACACCTTCCAGGAGCCCATCCTGCGCCGCGAGGAGCTGGACGGCGACCTGGCCACGCGCATGTTCATGTGGGTGTCGGCGGCCCTGCGTCAGTACATCCTGGACAACTACGACCTGCCGGTCAGCAAGGTGGACGACATGCTGGAGTCCATCGCCGTCAACGAGATCAAGTCCAACCAGGCCCAGTCGGAAAGCCGCAAGACGCGGGCGCGGGAAATGATCGACACCATGGGCCAGGCCGGCATGGTCACGCCCGACCTGCTGATCGCCGCCCTGGAACAGGGCGAGACGGCCCTGTTCGCGGCCCTGTTCCGCAAGCTGACGGGCCTGCCGCAGCACCTGACCCTGCGCCTGCTGTTCGAAGGCGGCGGCGAGGGGCTGGCCATCGCCTGCCGCGCCGTCGACCTGGGCAAGGCGGTGTTCGCCGGCATCTTCACGGTCAGCCGCAAGGCGCGGCCGGCCGAATCGGCCAACGTGCAGCGCGAGACGCGCCGGGTGCTGAACCTGTACGACCAGATGAGCCGCGAGGGCGCGCGCGAGGCCCTGGACCGAATGTGCCGCGGCCAGGATTACCTGGCCGCCATCCGCGACCTTGAACTGGGGGGCGCCCGGGCATGAGCAGCTACAAGAAGTTCGATGCCCCCCTGGACGTGGGCCGGGCTACGGACCGCCGCCCCGGCGACGGCCCCGACTGGCAGGACAAGGCGATCCGCGCCCTGCGGCGCCTGGACGACATCACCCGCCTGGCGTCCGACTGGGTGTGGGAGACGGATTCCGAGCTGCGCCTGTCGTTCGTGTCGCCCCGCGCCCAGGAGCTGCTGGGCTACCACCCGCTGGAGCTGGTCGGCCGCTCGCTGCTGGACGTGGGCCGCTTCGTCGACGAGCAGGGCCGCGACCTGGAGCCCACCTGGCGCACCGCCTTCCGCGACATGCACTTCGAGGCCAAGGACCGCGACGGCAACCTGAAATTCATGCTGATCAGCGCCCTGCCGGTGTTCGACCCGGACAGCGGCGACTTCACCGGCATCCGCGGCATCGCCGAGGACATCACGGTCAAGCGCCAGAACGAGGAGATGCTGATCCGCCTGTCGCGCGCCGTGGAGCAGAGCCCGGTGCTGGTGATGATCACCAACACCGCCGGCGACGTCGAGTACGTGAACCCCAAGTACGAGGAGACCACCGGCTACTCCAGGGCCGAGGTGGTCGGCCGAACGTCGGACCTGCTGACCCTGGGCCATACCTCGCCCGAGGAATACAAGGCCATGTGGAAGGCCATTTCCTCGGGCCGCGAATGGCGGGGCGAGCTGTATAACAAGAAGAAGAACGGCGAATACTTCTGGTCGGCCCAGTCGGTGTCCCCGGTGCGCTCGCCCGAGGGCGAGATCACCCACTTCGTTTCCGTCGGCGAGGACGTGACGGCGCGCAAGTTCTACGAGGAACGGATCCTGCGCCAGAGCCAGTACGACTCGCTGACCAACCTGCCCAACCGCACCCTGCTGTTCGACCGCCTGGCCCGGGCCCAGACCCGCGCCCTGCGCGACGGCCGGTCGCTGGCCCTGATGTTCGTCGACCTGGACCGGTTCAAGATGGTCAACGATTCCCTGGGCCACGACATCGGCGACAAGGTGCTGAAGGAGGTGGCCGAGCGCCTGTCGCACTTCGTCGGCGCCACCGACACCATCGCCCGCCTGGGCAGCGACGAATTCGTCATCGTGCTGGCCGACCTGCAGGACCGCTACCAGGTGGCGCCGGTGGTGTCGGGCATCATCGAGTCCCTGGCCCGCCCGTTCCACGTCACCGACACCGAGGTGCACCTGCACTGCTCGATCGGCGTGGCGGTGTTCCCCGAGGACGGCGAGGACCACTACACCCTGCTGAAGAACGCCGACACCGCCATGCACCGGGCCAAGGAGCTGGGCGGCCACACCTACCGCTTCTTCACCCCCGAGCTGAACGAGCGGGCGACCGAATACCTGCTGCTGGGCGGCCAGTTGCGCCATGCCATCGAGCGCGGCGAGCTGGAGGTGTTCTACCAGCCGGTGCTGGACATGCGGTCGGGCCAGATCGTCAGCACCGAGACCCTGCTGCGCTGGCGCCATCCCGAGATGGGCATGGTGTCGCCCAACAAGTTCATCCCCCTGGCCGAGGACACCGGCCTGATCGAGAGCATCGGCGAGTGGGTGATGATCGCGGCGTGCAAGCAGAACCGCCAGTGGCGCGACGAGGGCCTGAGCCCGATCCGGGTCGCGGTCAACGTCTCGACCCGCCAGATCCGCCGCGGCCGCCTGATCAAGACCGTCAGCAAGGCCCTGGACAAGTCCGGCATGTCGCCGGCCAGCCTGACCATCGAGATCACCGAGAGCGCCTTCCTGGAGGACGCCGAGGAGATCAACTCGATCCTGCTGGAGCTGTCCGGCATGGGCGTGACCATCGCCGTCGACGATTTCGGCACCGGCTATTCGTCGCTCAGCTACCTCAAGCGCCTGCCGCTGACCACGCTGAAGATCGACCGCTCGTTCGTCCACGACGTCACCGTCAACCCCGACGCCGCCGCCATCACCGAGGCCATCGTCAACATGGCGCACAGCCTGAAGCTGTCGGTGGTGGCCGAGGGCGTGGAGACCATGGAGCAGCTTCAGTTCCTGCGCGGCGGCGGCTGCGAGATGATGCAGGGCTACCTGTTCAGCCCCGCCGTGCCGGCCCAGGACTTCGGCGACATGCTGCGCGAGGGCCGGCGGCTGGAAACCGCGCCCGACCTGTTCTCCTGGCTGTCCGACCCCGACCTGCACTGACCCGGCCCTGACCCGGGCACCGGCCCGGCACCCGCGGACGGGTCCGCCTGCGGCCCGTTGCGGCCGTCCGGGCCCAGGGGATGCCCCAGTTGTCGGTGGACTCGCCGAGACGCGGGGACCTACACTGCGCCGTCCGATCCGCATGAGGGTGCCGTGGCCGAGGAACGAATCCAGAGAAGGCTGGCCGCCATCATCTCCGCCGATGTCGTCGGCTATTCGGCGATGATGGGACGGGACGAGGCCGGGACGCTGGCCCGCCTCAAGGCCCTGCGCGCGGATTTCCTCCATCCCAAGGTCGCCGAATACGGCGGGCGCATCGTCAAGACCACCGGCGACGGCACGCTGATCGAATTTCCCAGCGCCGTCGACGCCGTGCAGCACGCCGTCGATGTGCAAAGGGGGCTCGCCGAGCGCAACGCCGAGCTGCCGGAGGACCGGAAGATCCGCCTGCGCCTGGGCATCAACGTCGGTGACATCATCATCGACGGCGACGACATTTTCGGCGACGGCGTCAACGTCGCGGCACGCCTCGAGGCCCTGGCCGAGCCCGGCGGCATTTGCATCTCCGCCCGCGTCCACGACTATGCCGGCGACCGGCTGGACGTCGCCTTCGACGACCTGGGGGCGCAGCGGTTCAAGAACATCGCCGAGCCCGTGCGCGCCTATCGCGTCCGCCTGGACGGCAATGGCGACGACGCCCCGGCCGCCGCCGCCGGCTCGGGCGGGCCGCTCGCGGTCCCCAGCAAGCCGTCGGTCGCCGTCCTTCCGTTCGAGAACATGAGCGGCGATCCCGAGCAGGAGCACTTCGCCGACGGCATCACCGAGGACATCATCACCGCCCTGTCCCAGATCCGCGAGTTCTTCGTCATCGCCCGCAACACGACCTTCACCTACAAGGGGCGGCCGGTGGACGTGCCGTCGGTCGCGCGGGAGCTTGGCGTGCGCTACGTGCTGGAAGGCAGCGTCCGCAAGGCGGGCAACCGGGTGCGCATCACCGCCCAGTTGATCGACGGACAGACGGGGAACCATATCTGGGCCGACCGGTACGACCGTGAACTGCAGGACATTTTCGCCGTCCAGGACGAAATCACCCAGACCGTCGTCGGGATGCTCGGACCGGAACTCAGCCTGGCCGAACAGCGCCGCGCGCTGATCAAGCCGCCGGAAAACCTGAACGCCTGGGAGCTTTACCACCGCGGCATGTACCACCTGTACCGGCGGACGGCCGAGGACAACGCCCAGGCCCGGGACTTCTTCGACGGCGCGATTGCCCAGGACCCGAACTTCGCCGGCTCCCATGCCGGCCTGTCGCGGACGCATTCCACGGACTGGCTTCTCGCCGATACCCGGACCGACAGGGACCTGGCGCTGGAACTGGCGCGCAAGGCGGTTGGTCTCGACAACCGGGCGCACCAGTCCTACGTGGCCCTCGGGCTCGCCCACCTGCTGGTCCACCATGACGCCGAGGCGGCGCTCGCGGCCTTCGAGGACGGCATCCGCGTGAATCCCAACGACGCCCAGAACCGCAACGGCAGGGCCATGGCCCTGATGGCCCTGGGCCGCGCCGGCGAGGCGATCGCGGACCAGGAACAGGCCATCCGCCTCAGCCCGTCGGATGCCAACATCGGGATCTTTTTCGCCCGGCTGGCGCTGTCCAACCTTTTCCTGGGGCGCTTCGACACCGCGGTGGACTTCGGCCTCAAGGCGGCGGAAAAGACCAATGTATGGGTCGAACGGCTGGCGCTGCCGGCGGCGCTGGCACAACTGGGGCGGATCGACGATGCGCGCCGCGCCCTGGACGTGATTCGTGCGCAGAAGCCGGCGCTCTGCCTCCAACTCGTGCGCGAGCGGGAGCCCTCGTCCCAGGCGCCCTATTTCGCCGTCCTGCTCGACGGCTTGCGCGCGGCCGGCCTGCAGGAGACCCCCTGAGGGCCTTCGCTGCGGCGGGTGGTTCCCGCCGCCGTCAGACCCCCTTCTCCAGATAGGTGCCGCCCAGGATGGCGCCGATCTCGGCGCCGCTGAAGCCGACGCCGGCCAGGGCGTCGACCAGCGCGCCCAGGTCCTCGGGCTGCAGGAAGTCCCAGGGCGGCGGCGGATAGCCCCGGGGCCAGCGGCCGGCGGCGGCGTGGAAGAAGCCGTAATCGCTGCCGTCGAGGAACATGAAATCCAGGCCCAGCCCCACGTGGTCCGGCCCGGCCACCCCGGCGATGTGGGCCGCCTGCCGCGCCATGGCCAGGGGAATGTCTGGGCCCGCGACCCCCAGGAACATGCCGACCCCGTTGACCCCCACATAGCCGCCCCGGTCGGCGCAGCGGCGGATCTGCGCGTCGCTGATGTTGCGCTCGTGGTCGAACAGGGCGGCGGCGTTCGAATGCGAGAACACGGGCGCCCGTGACAGGGGCATGTCCAGCACGTCGAGGCTGGTCCGCTCGCCGCAGTGGGACAGGTCGATCACCATGCCCGCCTGGTCCATGCGCCGCACCAGCCGCCGGCCGGCCGCGGTCAGGCCGCCGTTGCGCGGCTCGTGGCAGCCGTCGGCGAAGGCGTTGGCCTCGTTGTAGGCCAGGATGGCGCGGCCGATGCCGGCGGCGGCGAAGCCGTCGACCAGGTCCAGGTCCGGCTCGAACGGGGTGGCGGTCTGGAAGTGGAAGGACAGGCCGAGGACCCCGTCCGCCCGGGCGCGCGCGATCTCGTCGCGCGTGCGCGCGAACCGGACCGGCAGGCCGGAACCGGCCAGCTCGCGGCGGATGGCGCCCAGCCGGGCCAGGGCGTCCCGCGCCGTGTCGCGGCCGGCGGCCACGGTCAGGGAAACGTGGTCGAACCCGGCGTCCCGGAAGCGGGCGAGCTGGGTGTCCAGGCGCGCGCCCGGCGGCAGCATCTCGGCGACCCAGGGCAGCAGCCCGTCGCAGACGGTGATTTGCGGGGCCCAGGGGTACTTGTCGCGCCAGGCGGGTGTCCGGTCGGTGTGCATGGGCATCGGCCGCGCCGGCTAGACGTTCCAGGCCGCGCGCAGCCGTTCGCGGATGCCGCGCAGGCGGTCGCGGGGCTCGTTGGCGAAGACCAGCCGCAGGTACCGGCCGGCGCGGGAGTCGTCGCCCCAGCCGGTCATGGGGGTGGCCGCGACCCGGCCCAGGTCGAAGGCCCGTTTCGACGCTTCGCCCGGGGTCATGCCCAGGGCCACCGTGTCCACCAGCATGGACCATCCGCCGTCGGGCCGGACCACCGGCAGGTCGGCCAGCTCGTCCAGGATCAGGTCGCGCCGCGCCCGCCATTCGGCGGTCGCCGCGGCGACTCCGTCGTCGGCCGCGGTCAGGGCCGCGGCGGCGCCGGGCATGGCGATCCCCACCTGGCACACGACGTTGGTCAGGCTCACGAGGCCGATGTCGTCGATGATGCCGCGCGGGCCCACGACCCAGCCGACCCGCCACCCGATCATGCGGTATTCCTTGGACACGCAGCCGACCGTGACCGTGCGCTCGGCCAGGCCGTCGATCCCGGCCGGGTGGCGGACCGGGCCGTCGGTGTAGAGGATCCGCTCCATGGCGGCGTCGTGCAGCAGCCAGGCGCCGGTGTCCCGCACCACCCGGGCGATGGCGTCCCATTCGGCGGCGGTGTGGACGATGCCGCTGGGCATGGACGGGCTCATGGTCAGGACGACCCGGGTGCGCGGGCCGGCGGCGTCGGCCAGGGCGTCCAGGTCCAGCCGCCAGCCGCCGTCCGCCACCACCAGGGGCACCAGCCGGGGAACTCCGCCGGCCAGCCGGATGCGGTTCAGCAGGCCGGCGTAGGCCGGGTCGGTGATGATGGCCTCGTCGCCCGGCTCCAGCATGGCGAGCAGGGCGTTCAGGATGCCCGACAGGCCGCCGGCCGAGATGACGCACTGGCTCTGCCAGTCGTAGGCGACGCCGGCGTCGCGGCCGACGCGCGCCGCCGCCGCCTGGCGGATGGCCTGGGCGCCCAGGAACGGCAGGTAGCTGTTGGCGTCGTCGTCGTCGACGGCCGCCCGGGTGGCGGCCAGGGCCTCGGCCGGCGGGCGGATGTCGGTGTCCAGGTTCTCCAGCCGCAGCATCTCGCCGCTGGCCAGGGCGTCGGCGGCGTTGCCCATCTTGTCGACGCCGATCCCCGGAATGTGACGCAGCCTTGAGACGGGCATGGTGGCCTCCAAATATTGTATCCAATTTAATTTATTGAATACAATTTTGGTGTTTGTCGTCAAGAGGCCGAACCGCTATGAGGGAAGCCATGACCGGGAAGGGACGGAAACCGAAGCGCGCGGCGCAGCGCACCGGCGCGGAAGCGGATCGGATCGCCAGGGCCATCCGCGAGGAAATCCTGGGCGGCGGCTACGGCGCCGGCGACGTGCTGCGCCAGGAACGGCTGGCCGAGGTCTACGACGCCAGCCGCATGCCCGTCCGCGACGCCCTGCGCATGCTGGAAAACCAGGGGCTGGTGGTGGTCGAGCCGAACCGGGGCGCCGTGGTGGCCGGGCTCGATCCCCAGGAGCTGCGCGAGATCTACGAGATGCGCGTGGCGCTGGAGACGCTGGCCCTGCGCCTGGCCATCCCCGAACTCACCAACCGCCAGTTGGACGAGATCGCCGCCGTCCAGGACCGGGCCGAGGCCGCCGGCCTGGCCGAGTTCGGCAGCCTGAACAGGGTGTTCCACCTGGGCCTGTACGCGCCGTCCGGGCGCCCGCGGCTGCTGGCGCAGATCGCCCTGTTGAACGATATCGCCGACCGCTACCTGCGCGTCACCGCGGCGCAGCTCGACTACGCCGGCCGCTCCCACCGCGAGCATCGCCGGCTGCTGGACGCCTGCCGCCGGCGCGACACGGACGCCGCCCTGGCCTGCCTCCACGACCACATCGCGGACGCCGGCCGGTCGCTGTTCGAGGTCCTGTCGCGGCGCGGTGCTCTATGATTCCAGCGGCGCCCGGCTGTTCTCGTTGTTCCGGTCCACCACCTTGGTCAGCAGGCGGATGAAGGCGGCCCGCTCGCCCGGGGACAGGGGGGCGAGGAGGCGGTCCTGCACCGCGCGCACCGACGGCAGGACCCGGTCCAGCAGGTCCGCCCCGGCCGCGGTCAGGGACAGGCGCTTGACCCGCCGGTCGGCGGCGTCGGCGGCGCGGCCCAGAAGGCCCCGCTTTTCCAGGCGCAGGATCACGTCGCCGATGGTGGTGCGGTCGATGCCCACGGCGCGCGACAGCTCCACCTGGTCGATGCCCGGGCGCAGGCCGATGCCGCGCAGGACCGCGAACTGCACCGGGGTCAGGTCGAAATCGCCGCAGGCGTCGTGGAAGGTGCCGACGGCGATCTGGTGACACCGGCGGATCAGATGGCCGGGCATCTGGAACAGGTCTTCCGCGCGGTCCTTCTTGGCCATGGTCGGCTCCCCCGTGGCAGGCATATTGACAGTATACTGATTATCTGTATGCTGTCAATCACCGGACGGGCCGGGAACTGGTGCCGGAATGCGGTACGTCACGCGGGAGGAGGCAGGCCATGCAGTTTCACCTGAACGGGTTCCGCACCGGCGACCCGGACATCGCCGAGGCCCTGCCGGGCCGCGACGCGGCCGGCCGGGCGGACGTCGTCCCGGCGGAAGTCCCCGGGGAGGTCGACGTGCTGATCGTCGGCTGCGGGCCGGCGGGGTTGAATTTGGCGGCGCAGCTTTCAGCCTTCCCCGACATTTCCGTCTGCATCGTCGAGCAGAAATCGGGCCCGCTGCTGGTCGGCCAGGCCGACGGCATCGCGTGCCGCACCATGGAGATGTTCCACACCCTGGGCTTCGCCGGGCGGGTGATGCGCGAGGCCTACTGGGTCAACGAGACGGCGTTCTGGAAGCCCGACGCCGCGGACCCCCGCCGCATCGCCCGCAGCAGCCGCATCCAGGACGTGGAGGACGACCTGTCCGAATTCCCGCACGTGATCCTGAACCAGGCGCGGGTGCACGACTTCTTCCTGGATGTCATGCGCCATTCGCCGTCGCGGCTGGAACCCCACTATTGCCGCCAGCTCGTGGACCTGACCGTCGACCCCGCCGCGGCCTTCCCGGTCACGGCCCGGCTGGAGCGGGTCGACCCCGGCCGCGAGGGCGAGGCCGAGACCATCCGCGCCCGCTACGCCGTCGGCTGCGACGGCGCCCGCAGCCGGGTGCGCCAGGCCCTGGGCCGGGACCTTCACGGGGACTTCGCCAACCAGGCCTGGGGGGTCATGGACGTGCTGGCGGTGACCGACTTCCCCGACGTGCGCCTGAAGACGGTCATCCATTCCGGCAACGAGGGCAACCTGCTGATCATCCCCCGCGAGGGCGGGTACATGGTGCGCATGTACATCGAACTGGACAAACTGAAGCGGGACGAGCGGGTGGCCAGCAAGAACATCACCCCCGACCACCTGATCGCCGCGGCACGGCGCATTCTGCACCCCTACGGCCTGGAGGTGCACGAGATCGCCTGGTGGTCCATCTACGAGATCGGGCAGCGCCTGTGCGACAAGTTCGATGACGTGCCGGCGGGCGCCGAGGCGGCGCGCCTGCCGCGCGTGTTCATAGCCGGCGACGCCTGCCACACCCACAGCCCCAAGGCCGGGCAGGGCATGAACGTGTCGGTGCGCGACACCTTCAACCTGGGCTGGAAGCTGGCGGCGGTGCTGCGCCGGCGGGCGGCGCCCGAAATCCTGCACACCTATTCCACCGAGCGCCACGGCGTGGCCAAGGAGCTGATCGACTTCGACCGCGAGTTCGCCAAGATGTTCAGCGCCCCGCCCAAGGTGGCCGGCGGCGGTGACGACGACACGGGGGTCGACCCGGCCGTGTTCCAGGCCTACTTCATGAAGTTCGGGCGCTTCACGGCCGGGACCGCCACCCGTTACGGCCCCTCGGTGGTGTGCGCCGCGCCGGTCCACCAGCACCTGGCCGGCGGGCTCGTCGTCGGCATGCGCTTCCACTCGGCGCCGGTGATCCGCCTGGCCGACGCCAAGCCCGTGCACCTGGGCCACGCGGTCAAGGCCGACGGCCGCTGGCGCCTGTTCGCCTTCGCCGGTGCGGGCGATGCCGGCGGGCCCGGGTCGGCCCTGCGCGCCCTGTGCGACTTCCTGGCCGACGCGCCGGACTCGCCCCTGCGCCGGTACACCCCGGCGGGGGCGGATATGGACTCGGTGATCGACCTGCGCGCCGTGTTCCAGCAGGGCCACCGGGACCTGGCGGTGGAGGCCATGCCGGACCTGCTGCTGCCGCGCAAGGGCCGCTACGGCCTGCGCGACTACGAGAAGATGTTCTGCCCCGACTTGAAGGCCGGGCAGGACGTGTACGACCTGCGCGGCATCGATCGCGGGCGGGGCTGCCTGGTGGTGGTGCGGCCGGACCAGCACGTGGCCCACGTCCTGCCCCTGGACGCCCACGGCGATTTGGCGGCCTTCTTCGACGGGTTTATGCTGCCCGCTTCGTGAAAACGGGGCGGGGCGCGGTGGAACCGGCACAAGGGCTGAAAGCGGACTTCCTGGACCGCGGCTGGTGCCGGTTTGGCGCCGACCCGGCCCTGGCCGCCTGGGCCGCGGCCGTGCTGCCGGCGGCGCGGGCGGCGGTGGCGGCACCGGCGAACGCCCACTGGTGGCGCTGCGGCGGCACCTGGTTCGTGGGGGTGAACGCGCTGCCCAACGGCGACGACGGCGCCGTCGCCGGCGGGCCGCCCCTGGCCGGGAGGGCGGTGGATTTCGTCCGCCGCGACCTGGGCCTGGATATTCCGTGGGACCGGGCCTGGGACCGGGCCCAGGTCTCGGTCTGCCGGCCCGGCTACCCGCGGCCCTGGGCCGGCGAGTCCGAGGCGGCCCTGCGCTACCGCCGCCGCCGCGACGCCGCCCACGTGGACGGCCTGCTGGCCGAGGGGCCCGACCGCCGCCGCCACCCGCGCGAGGCCCACGCCTTCATCCTGGGAATCCCGCTCGCCGCCGCCGACCCGGGCGCAAGCCCGTTCGTGGTCTGGGAGGGCTCGCACCACGTCATCCGCGCCGCCCTGGCCGAGCGCCTGGCCGGCCTCGACCCGGCGGCCTGGGGCGGCGCCGACGTGACCGGGGCCTACCACGCGGCGCGGCGCCGGGCCTTCGCCGCCTGCCCGCGGGTCGAACTGCCGGCCCGCCCCGGCGAGGCCTATTTGGCCCACCGCCTGGCCCTGCACGGAATGGCCCCCTGGGCACCGGGCGCCGCCGCCGGCGCCGACGGCCGCATGGTCGCCTACTTCCGCCCGCCCCTGTCCACCCCCGCCCCCTGGCTCCACGCCCCCTGACCCGCCCCCGCCGGAAAAGGGGAAAAAGCGCCTGTCAGAAAAGGTGCCAGGCACCTTTTAATTAGAAAGATTTTCAGGAATTTTTGAAATATTAAAAGGTGCCAGGCACCTTTTTTCCGCCTTTTTCAGACGCTTTTTTTCGCGGGTGGCGGGGGGCCTAGGCGGGGGGTGGGGGGATTTGCTAGATTGGCGGCTTTGCCGCCCCGGACCTGTCCCATACCCGCAAGGAGTTCCCATGACGCCGGTCGAGATGATTGCCAAGCTCTGTTCCTTCGACACGGTGTCGGCCAAGTCCAACCTGGAACTGATCCACTACGTGCGCGACTACCTGGCCGGGTTCGGGGTCGAGTCGCACCTGGTGGCCAACGGCGACGGCAGCAAGGCCAACCTGTACGCCACCATCGGCCCCATGGCCGAGGGCGGGGTCGTGCTGTCGGGGCACACCGACGTGGTGCCGGTGGAGGGCCAGGACTGGCACACGGACCCCTTCGCCGTGGTCGAGCGCGACGGCCGCCTGTACGGCCGCGGCACCGCCGACATGAAGAGCTTCCCGGCCATCGCCCTGGCCCTGGTGCCGGAGATGGTGGCGCGCGGGCTCAAACGGCCGGTGCACCTGGCCCTGTCCTACGACGAGGAGATCGGCTGCCTGGGGGCGCCGTCCATGATCGCCGAGATGGCCGCCAACCTGCCCAAGGCCGAGGCCGTGTTCGTGGGCGAGCCCACCGAGATGCGCATCGTCACCGCCAAGAAGGGCATGGCCGCCTACGAGACCCGGGTCACCGGCCATGAGGCCCATTCGAGCCAGCCCCACCGCGGCACCAGCGCGGTCATGGCGGCGGCGCGGCTGATCGCCTTCCTGGACCGGATGATGCGCGAGAACCGGGACCGCGCCGACCCGGCCTCGCCGTTCGAGCCGCCCTACACCACCCTGACCTCGGGCCTGGTGCGCGGCGGCACGGCCATGAACATCCTGGCCCGCGAATGCGTGTTCCACTGGGACCTGCGCTTCATCCCCGGCGAGAACGCGGCCATGTTCCGCGACCGCTTCGACGCCAAGGCGGCCGAGATCCTGGCCGAGATGCGCGCCATCGCGCCGGAGTGCGACATCCAGACCACCGCCTTCGCCGACGCCCCGGCCCTGAAGCCCGAGCCCGACGGCGCCGCCGAGCAACTGGCCAGGAAGTTGACCGGCCACAACGCCACCCATGTGGTGTCCTACGCCGCCGAGGCCGGGCAGTTCCAGGAGGGCGGGTTCTCGGTGGTCATGTGCGGCCCCGGCTCCATCGACCAGGCGCACCAGCCCAACGAGTTCATCGAGCTTTCCCAGGTGGAGGCGGGGGTCGCCTTCATGCGCCGGCTGATCGACCACCTGGCGGCGTAGTGGACGCGGCGGACGGCGCGGACCTGGGCCCCTGTCCCATCTGCGGCCGTCCCATGGTCGAGGGGCCGAGCCTGGACCGTCACCACTGGATACCGCGCACCCGCGGCGGGCGCGACCAGGACACCGTGCACCGGGTCTGCCACAAGATGGTCCACCGCCTGTTCGGCGAGGCCGAGCTGGCCGCCGCCTACGCCGACCCCGAGGCCCTGCGCGCCCACCCCGAGATGGCCCGGTTCATCAAATGGGTGCGGCGCAAGCCGCCGCAATACCTGGGCCGGGCCGACCGCCCCCGGGACAGGAAGCGGCGCTGACACCGGCGCCCGGGCATCACGCAGAATTCCGTTTCCACGGCCGCCGTTTCGCGCTATCAGGCGGCCAGGGGAGCGCCGCGGGCGCGCCCGGGTGCCCTGGAAGAGGAACAACGGACGGATGCTGGAAACCTCCCTCGCCGGCGGGCCGGTGCCGGCGGTCATGGGCCACCGCGGCGCCATGGGCCACGCCCCCGAGAACACCCTGGCGTCGATCCGCACCGGGGCCGCCCTGGGCGCCACCTGGGTCGAGTTCGACGTCAAGCTGACCCTGGACCGGGAGGTCGTGGTGATCCACGACGACACCCTGGACCGCACCACCGATGGCCACGGCGCCGTGGCCGTGCGCACCCTGGCCGAGCTGGCGGGCGTGGACGCCGGCGGCTGGTACGCCCCGGCCTTCGCCGGCGAGCCCCTGCCCAGTCTGGCGCAGACGGTCCGGCTGCTGGCCGAGCTGCACCTGGGCGCCAACGTGGAGATCAAGCCCACCCCCGGGCGCGGCCGCCTGAGCGGCGAGGTGGTGGCCGCCTTCCTGCGCGACCACTGGCCCCGCGACGCCCGCGGGCTGATGATCTCGTGCTTCTGGCCCGAGACCCTGGCCGCCGTGCGCGACACCGTGCCCGGAATCCCCACCGCCCTGCTGACCTTCGACATCGCCGACGGCTGGCGCGACCAGCTCGCCGGCCTGGGCTGCTCCGCCTACCATGTCTCGCACACGGCGCTGACCGCCGAGCGGGTGGCCGCCGTGCGCGACGCCGGGTTCGCCCTGCGCGCCTTCACCGTCAACGACCCGGACCGGGCGCGGACCCTCTACGACTGGGGCGTGGAGAGCATCGTCACCGATTACCCCGAGCGCCTGACCGGGCTGTGAGCGGCCCGGCGGCGGCGGGCGGGTATTTTCGGATTCGAAAATCCGAACATCGATTTATTCAAATTCGAAATTCGCCCCGTGTTCAATCGGACGGCAGGTACAGGGCCACGTTGTGGACCGCCATGGCCTCGCGGATGGTGTCGGGCGGGTCCTGGTCGGTGAACAGGGCGGTGACCTGGTCGATGCCGCCCAGGCGGACCATGGCGTCGCGGCCAAACTTGCTGTGGTCGGCGGCCAGGAACACGTGGCGGGCGTGCGCGATGATGGCCTTGGCCACCCGCACCTCGCGGTAGTCGAAGTCCAGAAGGGTGCCGTCGACGTCGATGCCGCTGATGCCGATGATGCCGTACTCGACGCGGAACTGCTCGATGAAGTCCAGCGTCGCCTCGCCGACGATGCCGCGGTCGCGGCTGCGCACCAGGCCGCCGGCGACGATGACCTGGAAATCCTCGCGCGCGCTGAGCCGCGTGGCCACGTTCAGGTTGTTGGTGATGATGCGCAGGTCCTTGCGGTGGCGGTCCAGCGCGTCGGCCACGGCCTCGGTGGTGGTGCCGATGTTGATGAACAGGGACGAGCGGTCGGGGATGTGCTTGACCAGCTCCTCGGCGATGCGGCGCTTGGCCTCGCGGTTCTGCACCTGGCGGCTGGCGTAGGCCTCGTTCTCGACGTTGGACTGCAGGCCGGCGCCGCCGTGGTAGCGGCGCAGCAGCGAGGCCTCGGACAGGGCGTTGATGTCGCGGCGGATGGTCTGCGGCGTCACCGCGAAGCGCCGCGCCAGCTCGTCGATGGTCATGAATCCCTGGCGGCGGACGAGGGAGAGGATGTCGTTCTGGCGCTCGGTCTGGCTCATGGCTGCATCCCTCCCCCGGGGCGGTTCCGCGCCCCCGGTCTGCGCGGGGGTCATATATTTCGAAAATGTGACGGTTCATTCGAGTTGAATGGCCGGTGACATTTTCGAAAACGAATGGGTTTCCGTTGACTCGGTTTCGAATTCGCCCCATCATCAATATCCGGGAGTTCATCGAGGCGCAACCGCGCAAAGGCCGCAGTCCGGGCAAACCGGGCGCGACAAGGCCAAGAAACGGACGGGAATCCGGGGGGAACGGCAGTGGCGGACGCGGGCGTCGTCCTCAGCATCGATCAGGGCACGACCAGCACGCGCGCGATCCTGTTCGCCGCCGACGGCACCGCCCTGGCCACGCGCCAGAAGGAACTGCCGCAGATCTTCCCCGCCGACGGCTGGGTCGAGCACGACCCCGAGGAGATCTGGTCGGCCACGGTCGAGGTCTGCCGCGGCGCCCTGGCCGACGCCGGCCGCGCCGCCGCCGACGTCGCCGCCATCGGCATCACCAACCAGCGCGAAACCACCCTGCTGTGGGACCGCCGCACCGGCAAACCGGTGCACAACGCCATCGTGTGGCAGGACCGGCGCACCGCGCCCCTGTGCCGCGAGCTGGCGGCCGGCGGCCACGAGGCGACCATCCGGGCCAGGACCGGGCTGGTGATCGACCCCTATTTCTCGGGCACCAAGGTGGCCTGGCTGCTGGACAACGTGGACGGCGCCCGCGCCGCCGCCGAACGCGGCGAGCTGGCCTTCGGCACCGTCGACTGCTTCCTGCTGTGGCGCCTGACCGGCGGCCGGGTCCACGCCACCGACGCCACCAACGCCTCGCGCACCCTGTTGTTCAACATCCACACCCAGGACTGGGACGACGAGCTGCTGGACCTGCTGCGCGTGCCGCGGTCCCTGCTGCCCCGGGTCCAGGACAACGCCGGCCATTTCGGCGACACCGACGGCGACCTGCTGGGCGGCGCGGTCCGGGTCATGGGCATGGCCGGCGACCAGCAGGCGGCCCTGGTGGGCCAGGCCTGCTTCGCGCCCGGCATGATCAAGAGCACCTACGGCACCGGCTGCTTCGTGGTCCTGAACACCGGCGGGGCGGCGGTGGAATCGCGCAACCGCCTGCTGACCACCGTGGGGTACCGCCTGGACGGGCGCGTGACCTATGCCCTGGAGGGCTCGATCTTCATCGCCGGCGCCGCCGTGCAGTGGCTGCGCGACGGCCTCGGGCTGGTGGCCAGCGCCCCCGAGTCCGAGGGCCTGGCCCGCGCCGTCGAGGGCACCAACGGCGTCTACCTGGTGCCCGCCTTCACCGGCCTAGGGGCGCCGTACTGGGACCCCGACGCCCGTGGCGCCATCCTGGGCCTGACCCGGGACAGCGGCATCGCCCACGTGGTGCGCGCGGCGCTGGAGGCCGTGTGCTACCAGACCCGCGACCTGATGCAGGCCATGGCCGACGACGCCGGCGCCGCGCCCACGGCCCTGCGCGTGGACGGCGGCATGGTCGGCAACGACTGGCTGATGCAGTTCCTGGCCGACATCCTGGGCCTTCCGGTGGACCGCCCGGTGGTGGCCGAGACCACGGCCCTGGGCGCGGCCTACCTGGCCGGCATGGCGGCGGACCTGTTCGGCGGGCTGGACGACATCGCGGCGCGCTGGCGCCGGCAGCGGGATTTCCACCCGGCCATGGAGGCCGGCCGGCGCGACGGCCTGTACGCGGGCTGGCGCGACGCCGTGCGCCGGGTGCGCGGCGATATGGCCGCGTGACATGGTTCGCGTCGCCGGCTTTTTAACCAGGGGGTAACGGAACCGTCACGAAATCTACGCACGGCAAACGATAGGAACGGAGCCGTCTCCTGAAGCCACGAGAGGGCAACCGCAGGTCGGAACCGCACGGGCGAGGCCCGCCGGTCCGAGTTCATCACAGAGGAGGACACTCGATGAAAAGAACAACCACACTCCTGCTCGCCGCCGCAGCGGCGGCGTTGACGGCGGGCGGCGCTCAGGCGGCGACCGAGATCCAATGGTGGCACGCCATGAGCGGCGTCAACGGCGAGCGGGTGAACAAGATCGCCGCCGACTTTAACGCCACCCAGTCCGACTACAAGGTCACCGCCGTCTACAAGGGCAACTACACCGAGACCATGACCGCGGCCATCGCCGCCTTCCGCGCCAAGCAGCAGCCGCACATCGTACAGGTGTTCGAGGTCGGCACGGCGACCATGATGGCGGCCAAGGGCGCCGTCTACCCGGTCGAGCAGCTGATGGCCGACGCCGGCGAGCCGTTCGACAAGGCCGCCTACCTGCCGGCGGTGATCAGCTATTACACCACGCCCGACAACAAGCTGCTGTCGATGCCGTTCAACAGCTCGACCCCGGTCATGTGGTACAACAAGGACGCCTTCAAGAAGGCCGGCGTGACCAAGGTTCCCGAAACCTGGGACGAGGTCGAGGACGCCTCCAAGAAGCTGCTGGCCTCGGGCATGAAGTGCGGCTTCTCGTTCGGCTGGCAGTCCTGGGTGATGATCGAGAACTACAGCGCCTGGCACAACATCCCGGTCGGCACCAAGGAGAACGGCTTCGCCGGCTTCGACACCGAGTTCACCTTCAACAACCAGGCCGTGGTCGGCATCCTGAGCCGCGTCGCCGAGTGGCAGAAGACCAAGGTCTTCGATTACGGCGGACGCCGCGGCGACAGCCTGCCCAAGTTCACCAACGGCGAGTGCGGCATGTGGATGAACTCGTCGGCCTACTACGGCGGCATCAAGAAGCAGGCCAAGTTCGAGTTCGGCCAGACCATGCTGCCGCTGGACACCAAGGCCGCCTCCAAGCCCCAGAACTCGATCATCGGCGGCGCCACCCTGTGGGTGCTGGCCGGCCATGACAAGGGCGACTACAAGGGCGTGGCCAAGTTCATGAACTACCTGTCCTCGCCCGAGGTGCAGGCCTGGTGGCACCAGGAGACGGGCTACGTGCCGATCACCACGGCGGCCTACGAGCTGAGCAAGAAGCAGGGCTTCTACGACAAGAACCCCGGCACCGACACCGCCATCAAGCAGCTCAGCCTGAACACGCCGACCCCCAACTCCAAGGGCATCCGCTTCGGCAACTTCGTGCAGGTGCGCGACGTCATCAACGAGGAGATGGAGGCCATCTGGGCCGGCACCAAGTCCGCCAAGCAGGGCATGGACGAGGCCGTCAAGCGCGGCAACGACCTGCTGCGCAAGTTCGAGAAGGCCAACATGTAGGGGTCCGGGTTCTCCCCACCCTCCCCGGGCGGCGGGGCTTCTCCCCGCCGCCCCTTTTTCGCTAGACTGCCCTTCGTTGTTTCCGTTTCCGGGCCGGGTCGCCCGCAGGATCGCCGCCACACCCCATGCTCAAGCGCGTCCATTTCCCGCCGTCCGTCCTGCCCTATCTGCTGGTGGCGCCGCAGGTGGCCATCACCATCGTGTTCTTCATCTGGCCGGCCAGCCAGGCCCTGTACCAGTCCCTGCTGCTGGAGGACGCCTTCGGCCTGAGCACCAAGTTCGTCTGGTTCGAAAACTTCACCGCCCTGTTCTCGGACGACCAGTACCTGGACGCGTTCAAGCGCACCTTCGTGTTCTCGCTGTCGGTGGCCGTGGTGTCCATGTCGGCGGCCTTGCTGCTGGCGGTCATGGCCGACCGGGTGATCAAGGGCACCACCGCGTACCGCACCCTGCTGATCTGGCCCTACGCCGTGGCCCCGGCCGTGGCCGGCGCCCTGTGGATGTTCCTGTTCGACCCGACCCTGGGCATCGTCGCCTACGTCTTCGACATGCTGGGCTACACGTCGTGGAACTTCCGCCTGAACGGCAACGAGGCCATGGTGCTGGTGGTGCTGGCGGCGGCGTGGAAGCAGATCAGCTACAACTTCCTGTTCTTCCTGGCCGGCATGCAGGCGATCCCCAAATCCCTGATCGAGGCCGCGGCCATCGACGGCGCCGGGCCCGGGCGCCGGTTCTGGACCATCGTCTTCCCGCTGCTGTCGCCGACCACCTTCTTCCTGCTGGTGATCAACATGGTGTACGCGTTCTTCGAGACCTTCGGCATCATCCACGCGGTGACCAAGGGCGGCCCGGCCAAGGCCACCGAGATCCTGGTGTTCAAGGTCTACAACGACGGCTTCGTTGGGCTGGACCTGGGCAGTTCGGCGGCCCAGTCGGTGATCCTGATGGCCATCGTCATCGGCCTGACCGTGATCCAGTTCCGCTATATCGAGCGCAAGGTGGAGTACTAGGCCCGATGGTCGAGAACCGCCCGCTGCTGACCCTGTTCTCGCACCTGGTGCTGATCCTGGGCGTGCTGGTGGTGGCCTTCCCCATCTGGATCACCTTCGTCGCCTCGTCCCACGACGCCGTGCGCATGACCCAGGTGCCGCTGCCGCTGCTGCCCGGGTCGCACTTCTTCGACAACCTGTGGCAGGCCCTGACCGAGGGGGTGGGCAACGTCAAGGAGGTTTCGGTCGGCACCATGCTGCTGAACAGCCTGGCCATGGCGCTGATGATCTCCATCGGCAAGATCGCCATCTCGCTGTTGTCGGCCTACGCCATCGTCTATTTCCGCTTTCCGTTCCGCATGGGCTTCTTCTGGATGATCTTCATCACCCTGATGCTGCCCGTCGAGGTGCGCATCCTGCCGACCTTCAAGGTGGTGGCCGACCTGGGCATGCTGAACAACTACTGGGGGCTGAGCATCCCGCTGATCGCCTCGGCCACCGCGACCTTCATGTTCCGCCAGGTGTTCCTGACCATCCCCGACGAGCTGCTGGAGGCCGCCCGCATCGACGGCGCCGGGCCGCTGCGCTTCTTCGCCGACATTCTGGTGCCCATGTCGCGCACCAACATCGCCGCCCTGTTCGTGATCATGTTCATCTATGGCTGGAACCAGTACCTGTGGCCGCTGCTGATCACCCAGGACAAGGACATGTACACCATCGTCATGAGCATCAAGCAGATGACCGAGGCGTCCGAGGAATCGCCCGAGTGGCACATGATCATGATGACCACCCTGCTGGCCATGATCCCGCCGGTGGTGGTGGTAGTGACCATGCAGAAGCTGTTCGTCAAGGGCCTGACCGAGACCGAGAAGTAAGGGGATAAAACCATGGCGCAGGTCGAGATCAAGGGCGTGGAGAAGGTCTACCCGAACGGGTTCAAGGCCATCCACGGGGTCGACATCGACATCGCCGAGGGCGAGTTCGTGGTCCTGGTGGGCCCGTCGGGGTGCGGCAAGTCGACCCTGCTGCGCATGGTGGCGGGGCTGGAGCGGGTGACCGCCGGCACCATCAGGATCGGCGAGCGGGTGGTCAACGACCTGGAGCCGGCGCAGCGCGACATCGCCATGGTGTTCCAGAACTATGCCCTCTATCCCCACATGTCGGTGTTCAACAATATGGCCTACGGGCTCAAGATCCGCGGCATGTCCAAGGCCGAGATCGCCGACCGGGTGCAGAAGGCGGCCGAGATCCTGGAGCTGAGCTCTGAGCAGCTCACCCGCCGCCCCAACCAGCTTTCGGGCGGCCAGCGCCAGCGGGTGGCCATGGGCCGGGCCATCGTGCGCGAGCCCAGCGTGTTCCTGTTCGACGAGCCGCTCAGCAACCTGGACGCCAAGCTGCGGGTGCAGATGCGGGTCGAGATCAAGAAGCTGCAGGAGCGCCTGGGCATCACCAGCATCTATGTCACCCACGACCAGGTCGAGGCCATGACCCTGGGCCACCGCCTGATGGTCCTGAACGAGGGCAACGTGGAGCAGCTGGGCACCCCCATCGAGCTGTACGAGAAGCCGGCCAGCCAGTTCGTGGCCGGGTTCATCGGCTCGCCGTCCATGAACTTCATGGACGCCCGCATCGGCGCCGGCGGCGACACGGTGGAGCTGCCCGGCGGCGTCAGCCTGCCCCTGGACGGGGCCGGCGGCCGCGAACCGGGCCGCGCCGTGGTCCTGGGCATCCGGCCCGAGCACCTGGAGGCGACCACCGGAAGCGACGTCGCCAGCCTGCGCGTGGACCTGGTCGAGCTGCTGGGCGCCGACACCCTGATCCACGGCCACTTCGGCGACGACAAGGCGGACATGACCGTGCGCCTGCAGGGCACCTCGACCCTGCGCCCCGGCGACCTCTATCCCTGCGCCGTGGACCCGGCGCACCTGCACCTGTTCGACCCGGACAGCGGGCGGCGGATCTAGGACGGGCGACGGCCACCTCCGTGAAGTTCATCCACGTCACCGACCCGCACCTGGTGCCCGCCGGCCAGCGCCTGTTCGACCTGGACCCGGTGGCGCGGCTGGACGCCTGCGTCGCCGACATCAACGCCCACCACGGCGACGCCGACCTGTGCGTCATCACCGGCGACCTGGCCGACCGCGGCGAGGCCGCGGCCTACGGCGACTTCCGCCGCTGCCTGGACCGGCTCGAGCTGCCGTGGCACCTGCTGGTGGGCAACCACGACGCCCGCGGCACCTTCCGCCGCGCCTTCCCGGAAACGGCGGTGGACCGGGACGGCTTCGTGCAGTCGGTGGTGGAGACGGCGGTGGGCGACTTCCTCCTGCTCGACACGGTGGCCGAGGGCACCCACGCCGGCGCCTACTGCCCGGTGCGCGCCGCCTGGCTGCGGGCGCGGCTCGAGGAGCGGCGCGACCGCGACGTCTATCTCTTCATGCACCACCCGCCGTTCGACCTGCACATCCCCTGCCTGGACGACATCGGCATCCTGGACAAGGGGCCGATCGAGGGCGCGGTGGCGGGCTTCAGCCACATCCGCCACCTGTTCTTCGGCCACGCCCACCGGCCCATCGCCGGCAGTTGGCGCGGCATCCCCTTCACCACCATGCGCGGCACCAACCACGGCGTGCCCTTCGACCTGACCACGCGGGGCCAGGTGCCCAAGAGCCACGAACCCCCGGCCTACGCCGTGGCCTGGATCGACGACGACCGGGTGGTGGTGCATTTCCACGACTACCTGGACCGCACCACCCTGGTGCCGGACGGCGAGGGGTTCCGCTACCTGGACAGTTAGGCGCGCGCGGGGCAGGGATCGACCCTGCCAAGCCCGCGCCGACTTCCACCAAAAAGGTGCCAGGCACCTTTTAATATTACAAAATTATATGTTGATTTATTACATTAAAAGGTGCCTGGCACCTTTTTTGCCTGCCGGCGGTCTGTCACTCGGGCCCCGTCGCTTTGGCCTCGTCATTCCGCCAGGGTCTCGTCGGCCTTCAGGCTGCCGTACAGGACGCGCAGCTCGCCGGCGGCGGCGTGGACGGCCTTGGCTGTTTCGGTGCCGCAGGTCTTGAGCGCGTCCCGGGCCGCCAGGTCGCCGGCGCGGCGGTCCAAGGACTGGCGGTGCGCCGTGCCCCACAGGGTTTCGATGCGCTGCGCCACCCAGGCGTGGGCGGCGGCGATGTTGTCCTTGACGTCGTCGGGCACGTGGCCGCAGCGGGCGTCCACCCGGCGGCTGGCCTCGATGCCGGCGTAGCGCACCGAGACGTAGTCGCGGTACGAGGTCGCGCGGTCGTAGGCGCCCTTGGTCAGGGCCACGTCGGCGTTGCGCACCAGGGCGGCGGCCGAGCCGACGATCTCGCGCGGCGCGGCGCCGCAATCGTCGTACTTGGGGTCCTCGGCGGTCTCGGCGGCGGCCCGCTGCAGGGGCGCCAGCTTTTTCTGGCCGAACTGCCGCGCCATGGCGATGTTCAGGCGCGCCAGGTGCCATTCGTACTCGCGCCGGCCCTCGCGGTCGAGCACCCGGCAGCGCTGGTCCAGCACCCAGGCGCCGTTGACCGTGGCGTAGAGCTCGAACAGCTGTCCGACCCGGCGCTGGGCCTCGGTGGGGGCCTGGGTGGGAGCCTGGGTGGGAGCAGGCGCCGCGGTCTGGGCGGCGGCCAGGCCGGGGGCGAGGGCGGCGACCAGGGCCGCCAGGACGGCGCGGCGGATCGTGTGGCGTGGCATGGACGTTTCCTTCCGTGTGTTGCTGGCCCGGCGCCTAGCCCGGCATCTCGAACGACAGCCCGGGGCCCCCGCCGCCGCGGCCTCGGCGGCCAGGCCGTCCAGGCGGGCGCGGGCGGCGGCCGGGTCGCCGGCGCCGCGGCCCAGGGGCGGCGAGCTCCCGGGCGCGGGCCGCCAGCAGGGTGGCCAGGGCCACCGGTTCGGCCGCCGTGTAGGCGTCCAGCCGGGCGGCGAAGCCCTCGGCCCGGTCCCAGTCGCCGGCGGCGAGGGCGGCGTCGATGGCCATCTCGTTGAACTGCATGTGGTTGTGGCAGGCGCAGTCCAGGTCCAGCATGCGCTCGCCATCCTCCAGGGCCCAGCGGCGGCGGTCCGGGTCGGGCGTGGTCAGGGCCAGCACCCCCATGGCCGAGGGGCCGATGAAGCGCTCGTCCGACGGCCGCAGGTGGGAGATGGCGGTCTCCGCCAACTGCGCCGCCCGCGCCCGGTCTCCCATCAGCCACAGGGACTTGGCCATCTGGCTTTCGAAGTCGGACTCGAAGCGGTAGGCGCCGATGCGCCGCACCAGCGACAGGCCCTTCTCGGCCTGGTACAGGGCGTCCTCCAGGTCGCCCACCAGCACCGCCGCCAGGGTCGCCGAATCCCGGGCCAGCATCTCGCCGCGCCGGTTGCCGACCCGGCGCGCCGCCTCGATGGCCGCGCGCACGTCGTCCTGGGCGGCGCGGGGTTCCAGGCGGAACAGGTGCAGGATGGCGCGCATGGGCAGGTTGCCGATCTCCAGGCGCAGGAACGACTTCTCCTGGCACAGGCGGACGCAGCGGTCGAACAGGTCGAAGGCCGTGTTCATGTTGCCGCGCAGGTAGTGGGCGTCGCCCAGGCCGCTGAGCGCCGCGGCCTCGCCGACCACCGACCCGGCCTGGCGGGCGAAGACCAGCGCCTGCTCGTGCGCCGCCAGGCATTCGTCCAGGTGGCTGAGCGGGAAATGCAGGTTGCCCCGCATGTAGTGGACCTCGGCCAGCAGCGCCGGGTCGTCGGGGTCGCGGGCCTCGCCCTCGGCCGTGTCCAGCGCCGCCAGCCCCTCGTCGTAGCGGTCCAGCACCCGCCATCCGGTGGCCATGCCCAGCCACGAGCGGGCCCGGTCCTCGCGGGTGCGGGCCAGCGGCAGGGAGGCCTGGAACGCGGCGATGGAGGCCTCCACCTCGCCCAGGTCGCGCAGGATCTCGCCGTGCAGGCAGGCCAGGGCGTGGCGGGTGCCGCGCCGCTCGGCCGGCTCGTGGGCGTTGGCGCGCAGGCGGTCGGCCAGCTCGCGCCCGCGCGCCGCCAGGCCGCCGGCGTTGACCAGGTGGCTGCGGTTGAATTCGAACCGGGCGGCGTCCAGGAACGCCTCGGCGGCGCGCGGGTCGCCGGCGGCCTCCAGGTGCTGGGCGTGCAGGAAGCGGTCGCGCCCGGCGTACCAGGCGGCGGCGCGCTGGTGCAGGGCGGTGCGCTGGGACTTCAGCAGCGAGGCGTAGACGGCGTCGCGCACCAGGGCGTGGGCGAACAGGAAGCCGGTACCCTCGGGCCGCACGAACACCTCGCGCAGCAGGGTGTCGGGGCGGTACCCCGGGTCCTGCAGCAGGTGCGCCACCACGTCCAGGGTGAAGCCCTGGCCGACCACCGAGGCGGCGCGCAGGGCCTGGCGGTCGGCGTCGTCCAGGGCGTCCATGCGGGCCAGCACGATGCTCTGCACCGACCCGGGCACCACGTCGGTGTCGGTCTCGGCGGCGCTGCGCAGCAGCTGCTCCAGGTACAGGGGGTTGCCGGCGGCGCGCTCGATGCAGCGGTCGAGGAAGCCCGGGTCCGCCTCCTCCATGGCCTGGCCCAGCTCGCGCGCCTCGTTCTCGCGCAGGGGGCTCAAATCGAGCGTGATCATGGGCCCGGTCTGGGCCCCCTCGCGCCAGGCCCGGTCCAGGGGGTCGGTCTCGGTGCGCGCGGTCAGCACCAGGATCGCCGGCACCTCGGCCATCAGCCCCGACAGGTGGGCCAGCTTGTTCAGGGTCCAGGGGTCGGCCCAGTGGATGTCCTCGACCAGCAGCAGGCGCGGCCGCTGCCCGGTGGCCCAGCGCACCATCTGCGCCATCACCGTGCGGAACCCCCGGTCGCGGGCCTGCTGGTCCATGGCGTCCAGCAGGCGGCGCGATTCGGCCGGCTGCTCGCGGCCCAGCAGCTCGTCCAGGAACATGCACTCGGCCTGGGCCAGGGGGCAGTCGCCGGCATCGGCGGCCAGGCCCTCGAACAGGGCGCTCAGGGCGCGGCGTTCGGACCCGGCGCCGAAGTCCAGCACCAGGGCGCGGTGGGTGGCGAAGCCCTGGTCGCGGGCCATGTGCTCGAACTCGGCGCTCAGCCGCGTCTTGCCCATGCCGGCCGGGCCGCGCAGGTACACGGTCATGCCGCCGCCGGTGGCGGCGCAGGAGCGGACGACGCCCTCGAACTGCAGCCGCTCGGCGGTGCGCCCGACGAAGGGGAACAGGCGCCCGGCGGTGTCCGGCTCGACCACCTCGCGGGCGCGGAAGATGCGCACCGGGGCGCGGAAGCCCTTGACCGGGCGCGCCCCCAGGTCGTCGCCGGCCAGGCGGTCGCCCAGGGCCAGGCGGGTGGCGTCGTCGACCAGGGTCTCGCCGGCCGCGGCCAGGTCGGTCAGGCGCGCCGCCAGGTTGGGGGCGTCGCCGGTGAACCGCTCCTCGCCGCCGTCGCTGCTCAGGATCACCGGGCCGCCGGCGATGCCCACGTGCACGGTCAGCTCGACCCCCAGGTCGCGCGACAGGGCGGGCATGGCGGCGTGCACCTGCAGCGCCGTGCGCACGGCGCGCAGGGGGTCGTTGCTGTGCGCGGTCGGCACCCCGAACACGGCCATGACGTTGTCGCCGATGTGCCGGTGCACGGTGCCGCCGTTGGCCACCACCAGCCCGTCCACGGCGGCGAAGAAGCGGCTGACCAGGTCGTGCAGGTCCTCGGGGTCCATCTCGGCGCCCAGGTCGGTGAAGCCCGAGATGTCGGCGAACATGACCGTGGCCTGGCGCTTCTCGGGCGACGCCGGGGCGGGGAAGGGGGCCCGTGGGGCGGCCGGCGCGGCCGGTTCCGCCGCCGTCGCCGCCGTCGCCGCCTCGTCCGCCGCGTCCGCCGCGTCCGCCCCGGGCAGGCCCGGCGCCGGCGCCTCGGGGGCCGGGGCCCGGCGCTGGCCCTCGACCTCGGCGCGCAGGGCCTGGGTCTCGGGGTCCGGCGCCACGCCCAGCTCGCGGCGCAGCACGTCCTGGCACAGGCGGTACTGCTTCAGGGCCAGGGCGTGGCGGCCCTGGCCGGCGTAGATGCGCATCAGCGCCCGGTGCACGTCCTCGCGCAGGGGGTCGCGGGCCAGGATGCGGGCGGCCACGTGGGCGGCGCGCTCCAGCTCGCCGGCGCGCTGGTGGTGGTCCAGCAGGGTGGTCAGGCCGTCGTTGACCAGGCCGTCGACGCGCTGGCGCTCGGCCCGCAGCCAGTCGTCGAAGGCCGGGGCCTTGGGGTCGAAGCCGTCCATCAGGGCGCCGGGGGCGGCCCGGGCCAGGTCGGCCAGGCGCTCGACGGCGCCGTCGGCGACGGCGTCCTGCAGGGCGCGCACGTCCACCTCGGCGGCGGCGGACGGCAGGCAGACCGTCTCGCCGTCGGCCACCAGCAGGTCGGCGCCGCCGGCCGGGTCGGCCTCGGCCAGGGCCTTGCGCAGGGCGGCCAGGGCCTGGCGCAGGCTGGTGCGGGCCTGGGCCTCGTCGCGGTCCTCCCACAGCAGCGCGGCCAGCTTGTCGCGCGACTGGGCCTGGCCCGGATGCAGGGCCAGGAACGCCAGCAGGGCGCGCGCCTTCTTGGCACCCAGGGCCAGGGGCCGGCCGGCGCCGTCGGCGATCTGCATCCCGCCGATCAGGTTGAGCCGGATCGCGGCCACGTGCACCCCCCGGGATTGGTGGAAACGGGCGCAGTATATCGCGCTTTTCGGGTCTGCAAACGGCCTGGCGGCGAATTTCACGGCGTTTTCACGGCGGCGGCGACGGCGCCGCGACGGCCGGGCCCCATAACCGCACCATCCCATCCCACATCGAGGAGAGCGAAATGGACGCCGCACGACAGATCACCGAACCCGATTCGATT
Source organism: Hyphomicrobiales bacterium (assembly GCA_024236415.1). Classification (GTDB taxonomy): domain Bacteria; phylum Pseudomonadota; class Alphaproteobacteria; order Rhodospirillales; family JACKKN01; genus JACKKN01. Next base: position 157,625 of record JACKKN010000002.1, on the reverse strand, counting down.
CCCGTGGACGCGGGCCGGGCCGAGGCCTTCGCCGGCCGCATGGTCGACATCCTGAACGGGGCCTCGCTGGCGCTGATGACCTCCATCGGCCACCGCACCGGCCTGTTCGACACCATGGCCGTCATGGCGCCGGCCGGCAGCGCCGCCATTGCCGCGCGCGCCGGCCTGGACGAACGCTACGTGCGCGAATGGCTGGGCGCCATGGTCACCGGCGCCGTGGTCGAGCACGACCCCGTTGCCGGGACCTACCGCCTGCCGGCCGCGCACGCCGCCTGCCTGACCCGCGCCGCCACCCCCGACAACATCGCCGCCTTCACCCAGTACGTCGGCATCCTGGGCGGGGTCGAGGACGCGGTGGTGGACTGCTTCCGCACCGGCGGCGGCGTGCCCTATTCGGCCTACCACCGGTTCCACGAGGTGATGGCCGAGGACAGCGGCCAGACCGTGCTGCCGGCCCTGGTGGACCGGATCCTGCCCCTGGTGCCGGGGCTGGTCGCGCGCCTGGAGGCCGGCATCGAGGTGCTGGACGTGGGCTGCGGCCGCGGCCGGGCCATGAACCTGCTGGCCCGCGCCTTCCCGCGCAGCCGCTTCCTGGGCTACGACCTGAGCGAGGAGGCCATCTGCGCCGCCCGCGCCGAGGCCCGCGCCCAGGGCAGCCGCAACGTGCTGTTCCTGCAGCGCGACCTGACCGACTTCGACGAGCCGGCCCAGTTCGACCTGGTCACCGCCTTCGACGCCATCCACGACCAGGCCCGCCCCGACGCCGTGCTGGCCGGCATCCACCGCGCCCTGCGCCCGGGCGGCACCTTCCTGATGCAGGACATCGCTGCGTCCAGCCACCTGCACCACAACCTGGACCACCCCATCGGGCCGTTCCTGTACACCATCTCGACCATGCACTGCATGACCGTGTCCCTGGCCCAGGGCGGCGCCGGTCTGGGCACCGCCTGGGGCCGCGAGCTGGCGCAACAGATGCTGGCCGAGGCCGGCTTCACCGCCGTGCGCATCCACAACCTGGCCTACGACATCCAGAACGACTACTACGTGGCCGCAAAGGACTAAACCCCGCCCCAAAAAAGGGGTCAGGCACCTTTTCTTTTAATTTTAAAAGGTGCCTGGCACCTTTTCTTTGACCCCTTTTCTTTTTGGGGGGGGAGGTCAGCGGGGGGCGGGGGTGTCGTGGGGGGAGGGCAGGGTGATCTCGACCCGCAGGCCGCCCAGGGGGGATTCGGCCAGGGTCACCGTGCCCTCGTACAGCACCGCGATGTCGCGCACGATGGAGAGGCCGAAGCCGGTGCCCGGCGGCGCCTCGTCCAGGCGCTTGCCCCAGTTGAAGGCGGCCTCGCGCGCGGCCGCCGGGATGCCGGGGCCGTCGTCGTCGACGGTGATGCGCAGGCCGCCGCCCTCGGACCGGGCCTGCAGGGAGACCCGGGATTCGGCGTACTTGTGGGCGTTGGAGACCAGGTTGCTGACCATGGCCTCCAGGTCGTGGCGCGGCACCGGGAAGGACAGCGCCGGGTCGCAGTCCAGCTCGATGGCCAGCGGCGTGCGCCGGTAGACGATGGAGAACCCGTCGCGCACGTCGGCCAGTACCTCGGCGATGCCGGTGCGGCCGCGCGCCTGGCCCTCGGGCCCGATGGCCCGGGCCAGGCTGGAATAGCGGTCGATCAGCCCGGTCATACGCGCCACCTGGCGCTTCATCAGGTCCGGGTCCGCCTCGCCGTCGAGGCCGTTCTTCAGCACCGCCAGGGGGTGGTTCATGTCGTGGGCGATCTTGGTCACGTATTTGCGGGTGCGGTCGATCAGCCGCGCGTTGTGGGTCAGCAGGGCGTTCATGCGGTCGGCCAGGCTCTGCAGCTCGCGCGGGAAGCGGCCGTCGATGCGCTCGGTCTCGCCGGCCTCGAACCGGCGCATGGCGGTGCCCATGCGCGACAGGTCGCGGCGGATGCTGAGGATCATGGCCGCGAACAGGGCCAGCAGGGCCAGCGACACGGGCAGGGCCACCAGCAGGGTCAGCCCCTGCAGCCGCGCCGCGTGCTCGGCCACGTAGGCGTCGTAGCGGTCGACGGGGATGGCCGCCAGGTAGTGCACCGCCACCACCGGCCCGGTGCCGCCCGGCGGCACCTCGGCGACCACCCGCTCGGCGATGCGCAGGCGGCCGAACCCGGTGTTGGCCGTGCGCAGGGTGAAGTCGGGGCGCGGCTCGGCCACCGTGGTCTCGATCTCGGCGTCGGCCAGGCGCAGCAGGGTCGAGCGGTAGCTGGTGCCGTGGTCCACCGTGATCTGCCACACCCAGCCCACGTCGGAGGTGCCGAAATCGCCGATGCTGGAATCGTCGGCGTTGCCGGCGGCAGTGGCGCTGGCCCAGTAGCCGCGCAGCTGGCTGCCGAACTCGACGATGCGGGTGTCCACCACGTCGCGCGAGATGCCGTCGATGGCGACCGTGAACAGGCCCCAGAACACGGGCAGGCTGACCGCAAACAGGCCCACCGCCCACAGGGCCAGCCGGGTGACCAGGGACAGCGGGCGTCGCGCCACGCTCAGCCGTCTCCGCCGGCGCTGCCGTCGCCCACCAGGCGGTAGCCGTAGCCGAACACCGTCTCGATGGTCTTGCGGCCCAGCTTGTCGCGCAGGCGGCTGATGAACACCGGAACCTCGTTGGCGGTCTTGATGCTGTCGCCGTCGAAGTTGTGGTTGACCAGTTCCTCGGCCGGCACCGGCCGGTCGCTGTGGACCAGCAGGTAGTGCAGGATCTTGTATTCCGTGGGGGTCACCTTGACCGGGGAATCGTTCATCCACACCCGCAGGGACTGGGTGTCGATGCGCAGCCCGGCGTGCTCCAGCACCGGCTTCTTGACGCTGGGCCCGGCCGAATTGACCACACCGCGCAGCCAGTCCAGCAGCAGTTCCAGGTCCACCGGCTTGGTCAGGTAGTTGGTGGCCCCGGCGCGCACGCCCTCCTTCATGTCGGCCACCTCCTTGCGCGACCCGGTCAGCACGATCACCGGCATGTCCAGGCCGCCGTCGCGCCAGCGGCGCAGGACGCTGAACCCGTCCATGGTCGGCAGGCCCGGGTCCAGGATCACCGCGTCGTAGGGGTCCTGCTGGCCCATCTCCAGGCCCTCGGCGCCGTCCCGGGCGATGTCGACGGCGAAATGCTCGCCGCGCAGGTAGTCGGCGATCTGGGTCGCCAGGTCGTCGTCGTCCTCGACGATCAGTACGCGCATTACTTCCACCACCTCCTCTTGCCCGAATCGCGCCGCGGCCGGCGGTCGCCGCCGTCGCGCCTGTTCCGCTGCCGCTCCCATTCGCGGGCGTCGCCGCCGTCACGCTGGTTCCAGCGGCGCTCGCGCGGCTGCTCGCGCTGGCGGTTCCATTGGCCGTTGCCGCTGTCCTGGCGCGGGCGCGGCGCCGGGCGCACGTCTCGCCGCTGCGGCCGGGCGCCGCCGACGATGCGGCCCGAGCGCGGGTCCACATAGACCAGTTCGATGCGGTCGTCGGGGGTCAGGATGCGCACCTCGTAGACTTCCCTGTTGTTCTGGTCGCGGCGCAGGTGCGTGCCCAGCACGCGGCCGCGGCTGGACAGGCGCGACAGGGCGTCGGCCACCGGATCGCCGGCGATGGCGGGGGTCGGCGCGCCGAACAGGCTCGCCGCCACGGCGGCCGCCGCCAACAGGGACAGGAACGCGGAAAGTTTCATGGAGTCAAGTGTACAGAAGGCGCCTGAAGATGGAATGGGCGCGCCGTTAGGAAATATTAAGGCGCCTTAAAAACAAATAACAGGGCCGGCATGCAATCGAAACCGCGTCGGCGCGATCCTATCAACATGATCGAAATTCATCCTTCCGACAGGAGAACCGTCATGTTGAAGAAAACCCTGATCGCCACCGTCCTCGCCTCCGCCACCGCCCTGGCCGTGGCCGCCCCGGCCCAGGCCGACGGCGTCAGCTGGCACTGGAACGAGAACGGACTCCGCGTCACCACCTGGGACAACGACCGCGACCGCCACGACGACCGCCGCGTCGTCCACCGCGCCCCACGCCAGCAGGTGCTGAGCGCCCGCGTCGACCGCCGCGTCGTCAACGGCACCCTGCCCCTGCGCCAGATCCTGGGCATCGGCGCCAACTACCGCGGCTACCGCGTCGAGGCGGTCACCGTGACCCTCAACCCGCGCAACAGCCACGGCACCCTGCGCCTGATGGTCGACGGCCGGGTCGCCGACCGCCACGTGGGCCTGAACCAGCGGGTCATCACCCTGTATCCGCGCCGCGACGACGTGATCGGCCGCGAGGTCGGCAGCCTGGCCCTGGACGTCAACGGCAAGGCCTACGTGCACTCCGTCAACGTGCGCCTCAGCCCCACCGGCCATTCCGCCGGTCGCCCGGTCGGCCGCCCCGACTACAGCTATGGCAACTACTCGGGTCCGATCCCGGGCGGGTACCACCCCGACGGCTTCTGGAACAAGAACTACCACCGGGCCGACCAGACTCCCTGACCCGTCCCCCTCGGGTCGTCCCGCCCCGGCAGCCGCGACGCCGGGGCGGGAAAACCGCCCCGGACCGTCCATGGCCAACCAGGGACCCGCGCGTCCCAGACCTGAAAGGACCGAAACCATGTTCACGCGAAACACCAAGCTGACCAAGCTGGCCGTCGCCGCCGTGACCGCGGTCTTCACCCTGACGACCCTGGCCCCGGCGGCCCTGGCCGACCGCGACCGCCGCGACAACCGCCACCACAAGCGCAACGGGCGCGTGGTCGAGTACGTGGTGCGTCACGACTGGCGTCCGCCGCGGGTCGTCGAACGGCGCGTGGTCACCCGCAAGGTGATCGTGCACCACTACCCGTCGCGCCCGGTCTATTACGGCGGCCCCGTGTACGCCCCCGTGTACGCCAACGGCACCGCCGTCGGCGGGCTGCTGGGCGCCGTGCTGGGCGCCGCCGTGGGCAGCCAGTTCGGCAAGGGCAGCGGCCGCGCCGCCGCCATCATCGGCGGCAGCGTGCTGGGCGCCGTGATCGGCGGCAACATCGGCCGCTCCATGGACAGCCAGGACCAGTACCAGGCCAACAGCGCCCTGGAGACGGCGCGCACCGGCCAGGCCGTCGCCTGGCGCAACCCCGACAATGGCAACGAGTTCACCGTGACGCCGACCCGCACCTACGAGTCCTCCGGCACCTACTGCCGCGAGTACACCACCTGGGGCTACATCGGCGGCTACGAGGAGAAGCTCTACGGCACCGCCTGCCGTCAGCCCGACGGCAGCTGGCAGCGTGTGAACTAGGCGGCGTGGAAGGGGAGTGCCCGCCATGCGCCGCGCCACCCGCACCCTGATCGGCGGCCCCGGGCTGATCGTCCTGGCCCTCGCCGCCGTCGCCGGATCGGCGGCCACGGCCCAGAACGTGGTCGTGGTCGCCGACGGCACCGCCCCGGCGGCCCGCGACGCCGTCACCGCGCGACTGCTGGCCGCCGGAATCCCCGTGTACGACCGCGGCGCGGTCCTGGGCCTGACCCGGGACCGGGCCTCGCCCCGGCTGGAGGCCGAGCTGGTCTCGGCCGCCCGCGCCAGCGCCGAGACCGGCGACGGCCCGGCCCTGCGCGCCGCCGTGGTGGTGCGCGCGACCCCGGTCATCGAGCGGTCCACCTACGTCACCCGGGCCCGGGTACGGGCGCAGGTGCGCCTGCTGGACCTGTCCAGCGGCCGGCACCTGGGCCAGGAAAGCGGCGACAGCCCGACCTGGCGCGTGCCCGCCACCTGCGATCCGGCCTGCCTGGACCGCGCCGTGAACCGCCGCGCCGCCGACCTGACCGACACCCTGACCGCACGCCTGCTGCCGGTCCTGGCGACCCTGAAACCCGTTTCCCCGGTCCCGCCGAAGCCGGCCCGCGCGGCGGTGGCGACCCGCGTCTCGCTGCCGCCGCCGCCGCGCAAGCCGCCGGCCCCCGCGGCGAGGGACACCGCCATCGACAGCGCGCCGGCCATCGCCCTGGCGGCCGGACTCACCGTGGTGTTCGTGGACTTCACCGACGCCGACGCCGTGGCCGCCGAGGACTACCTGGCCGTGTTCCCCGGCTTCCGCGACCTGACCCTGGTGGCCGCGGCGCCGGGACGGCGGGCCTACCGCTACCGCTCCGCCGCCGCCGTGGCGGACCTGCACGACAACCTGGAACGCATGCTGCGCCTGATGCGCCTGGCCGGGCGCGTGGAGGTGGCGAACGGCACCGTGACCGTGACCCGCGCCGCCGTCCAGCCCGGCGCGAACGACTGGTAACGACCGACGACGAGGGGAGTCCGAGACCATGAGGATGCACGCCAGCCGATACCCGATCGCCTTCCGTGGCCTGTGCGCCCTGCTGCTGTGCCTGACGGCGGCCACCGCGGGCGCCGCGCCGGGGCGCGGCGACGCGCCCTTCGACGCCTTCGCCGGCGAGATCCTGGAGGGCCTGTCGGCCACCGACTACACGCGCATCCCGGCGCTCAGCGGCTATGGCGCGCCGCGGGTGGCGGTGTGGCCGTTCAAGGCCGACGCCACCCCGATCCCGGCCGAGGTGGCCAACGAGTACAACAGCCGATTGCTGGCCGAGCTGTCGCGCCAGAACGGCGGCCGCTTCCGCCTGGTCGCCCGCGACACCCTGAAGACGGTGATCGCCGAGATCGACTCCACCTCTCCGCCCGACGACGCCGCCTCCCCCGGCGCCGACCCGGTCAACGACCTGCTGCGCAACGCCAAGGTGGACGTGCTGGTGGTGGGCAAGCTGCGGCGCGCGGGCGGCGGCGTGGTGCTGTCCTACCAGGCCATCAGCGTCGAGGACGGCGGCATCTTCGCCTCCACGGCGCCGCGCACCCTGTCCCTGCCGCCGGCCGCGGTCGAGCGCCTGCTGACCCTGGACGAGGCCGTGCGCGACGCGGCGCGGACCCTGGCCGCGCGCGGCGCCGGGGTGGCGGGCCTGGCGGTCACGCCCCTGGCGCCCGGGGCCGGAAACGGCGGCGACAACCGCTTCGGCCGCTACTTCGCCGAGCGGGTGGCCGAGGCCCTGGCCGTGCGCCTGGTGCCCGAAGGCAAGGAGTCCCACCGCCTGGGCGGCACCTATTGGGATTTCGGCGGCCACCTGGAGGTGCGCGTGGTGCTGGCCGGCGGCGCCGGCCCCGACACCGTATGGCGCCGGCGCATCGCGTCGCAGTCGGTGATCGGCATGGTCGGTCCGCGCACGCCCCAGGCGGCACCGCCGCCACCCCCGCCGCCGGCGCGGTTCCAGCGGTTCGGCCCGCCGCCGCAGTGGAACCCGCCCCGGCCGCCGCGCGAGGTGGCGCGGCTGGACCGGACCGCCGTGCGCGGCCGCCCGGTGGTGGCCGAGACCCAGCGCATGCTGGCCGAGCTGGGCTACGACCCGGGCCCGGCGGACGGGGTGATGAAGCCGCGCACCCGCACCGCCCTGGCCGCCTACCAGTCCGACAGCGGCCTGCCCGTGAACGGCCGCATGACCCGCCGGGTGGTGGAGCGCCTGCGCCGCGACGCCCGCTGAGGCGGGTGCGGCGCAGGCAAGGACGAAAACCGGCCCTGGGCCTTGCATGACCCGGGGCAGGAACGCAACGAACCGAGGAGGAACCCGTGCACGACGGCTCGCAAGGCAACGCCATGACCGAGATCGCGCTCGCGCTGGCCATGGGGTTCTTCAGCATCATGGTCCTGACCATGGTTTCCATGGGCGTCGATGCCCGCGACTCGGTGCGCACGGCGGCGGCCGTGCTGGCGCCCGAGAAGACGGCCGCGGGCGGCCCCGGCACCACCGAGGTCGCCGCCGAGGACCGGGTGGTGGTGTTCCACGGCGGCCGCTACCTGGATTCCGACATGCACCCCGTGGACCCGGCCGCCCTGTCCGGGCCGGGGCGGGTGGTCCTGGCCATCGACCCCGGGCTGCCCCTGGCCCAGGCCATGGCGGCGCGGCTGCGGGTCAAGTCCGACAACCTGATCGTCACCACCCTCGACGACCGCTGGATCCAGGCCCTGGCCAGGGACGGCGTGAAATGACCGGCGCCATGGTACCGGCCCTGGTCATGGTCATCGTCCTGACCGGTTGCTCGTTCACCGTGCAGGCCGAACGCCATCCGCGCAGCCGCGGCGAGGTCCAGGCCCTGGTGGTCGAGGAGGCGGTGCGCCTGCAGGTGCCCGTGTCCCTGGCCCTGGCCGTGGCCCACGCCGAATCCAATTTCGATCCCCGGGCCGAAAGCCACGCCGGCGCCCGCGGCGTCATGCAGGTGATGCCGGCCACCGCGCGCGGCGAATACGGCATCGACCCCGACCTGCTGTGGCATCCCCGGGTCAACGTGCGCCTGGGCCTGCATTTCCTGAAGCGCCTGCTGTACCGCTACCGCGGCCGGGTCGACCTGGCGCTCAGCTACTACAACGGCGGCAGCGCCGTGGGCGACCTGCCCCGCGCCCGGGTGATCCCGGCCACGGCCCGCTACGTGGCCCGGGTGCAGCGCCTGCGCCGCGCCTACAGCCAGCGCCTGGCCCTGGGCGACATGGTGCGCCCCGGCGACGTCTGAGGAGAGGAACCCACCCATGCACGACACGGTGTCCCCCACGGCCCTGCTGCAGTCCGGCGTCAGCCCGGACCTGGCCCAGGCCCTGCGCGCCATCGGCGAGGAGACCGTGGACGGCGCGCCGCGCTTCCCCGCCGCCGCCTGCGGCCAGCTCGCCCGCCTGGTGGCCTGCCGGTCCTATTCGCCGACGCTGCTGGAGCTGTGCCACCTGGTGGTGGTGGCCGACGCCGCCGGCGACTGGCAACAGGCGTTCTGGGGCTCCGGGCCGGTGCGCGCCGACCGCTTCCGCGCCCTGGCCGCCGCCGCGGCGGCCCGCGGCCGCCAACTGCCGCGCATCACCGCCGAGGCCCACGCCGCGCGCATCGCCTACGCCGACGGGCTGTTCTCGGTCTCGCTGCCGCGCGCGCCCCTGCTGGCGGCGCTGCTGGAGCTGATGGTCTCGACCATCGGGTTCGTCGCCGTGGACGACGCCCTGGCGCCGCTGCTGGCGGCGCCGCGGGCGGCGGCGGCGGGCGAGGCGGCCAACGCCCTGTCGCGGGCCCTGTACGACCACCTGCGCGACCACCTGCCCACGGCCCAGGTGCAGCGCAAATTGACCGCCCTGACCGCGTTCCTCGACCAGGGCGGCGGCGCCATCGACGACGCCACGGTGCTGGCCTTCTGGCTGGAGGCGTCCGCCAACCCGGGCGCCGGCGACTTCCGCACCTTCGCCGCCGTGGTGCGCGCCTTCGTCAACCTGTGGCGGGCCGTGGACCTGGCCCGCGGCCGCCAGGCGGTGGACGCGCCGCTGCCCCTGGAGAACCCGGGCGAGGTGGTGGAAACCCTGCTGGCCGGCGAGGACGAGAGCCCCCTGGCGGCCCTGGCCGCTCCGCCCGCCGCCGCCGTCAAGTTCCTGAACGGGCGCGAGATCGCCGACCTGGAGCCCGTGGTCGAGGCCGGCGCCGCCGCCGCCGACCTGCCACTGTCGCTGCTGCGCTGCGAGGTGTTCGGGCGCCAGCAGAACCGCCTGGTGGAGGCCACCCGCCGGCGCCTGGACGGCCGCGCCATGGGCGCCGCCATCGACGCCGGGCCCGAGGACACCTACGCCGCCCGCCGCGCCGTGCTGGACCGCCTGCTGGCCCACCTGGAGCGGGTGCTGCGCGCCGCCTACCACGTGCTGGCCCGGGGCCGGCGCACCGGCACCGGCCGCGACGGCGGCGCCGAGGCCGAGGAATGCGCCCGCGCCTTCGGCGGCCTGTCGCGGCGCGGCTTCGGCGAGGCCGAGTCGCGCGACACCGCGGTGGTCGCCGGCTTCGCCGCCGCCGTCGACCCGCTGTTGCAGATCCGCGCCCGCCTGGCCGGGCACGCCCGCCGCCTGGACGGTCTGGTGCCGCCGGCGGGCGACTGGCAGCGCCAGTTCGACGCCGACCGGGCCCTGTTCCTGACCCAGTTCCACCTGCTGTACGGAGGCAACGCATGACCACCACCTGGGGCACCCTGACGCCGCAACAGCGGGCCGTCGCCGCGGCCGCCTTCGAGGCCCTGGAGACCCTGGACGCCCTGGCCGCCGCGCCCGCCGAGCCGGCCAACGACGGCCGCGTGCGCTTCGCCGACCTGCGCGCCGTGGCCACCGACCCGGACCGCCCGCTGGGCGCCGGCCTGGCCCGGGCCCTGGCCGCCGACCGGCGCCTGGGCGCCGATTTCGAACGCCTGGTGGCGCGCCGCGCCGCCGGCCACATCCGCGCCGCCGCCGCCGCCGACACGGGCCGGCTTTCGGTGCGCGAGGGCAACGGCTTCCGCATCACCCTGAAGCCGTCCCGCGCCGACGGGGCCCAGGTCTACGTGATCATCGACCTGGGCCCGCGCACGGGCGAGGCCCCGCGCAGCCTGTTCGTGTGCGGCGGCGAGCCGGTGTACCAGAAGCACGGCCTGCCGGCGGCCAACGACGGGGTGGTGCAGATCCTGGCCGACGCCGGGTCGGACCTGGTGCGCGGCCTGGCCGACCGGCGCACGGAGGTGTTCCTGCGATGACCCAGGGGATGAAGCGAGTCCGCGTCTATATCGCCACCACCGAGGGCCCGGCCGAGGTGCAGCGCATCACCGCCGAGGACCCGGGGGTGCGCTCGGTCGTGTGCCTGGACGGCAAGGCCCATTCCATGCCCATCAGCGACGCCTACGACGCCTTCGTGCGCGTGCCCACGGGGGTGGTCGAGGCCGCCTGGGGCCACGGCGCGTTCCGCATGGACCTGTCGCGCGAGATCGCCGGCGGCTCGTCGTGGCAGTTGGGCGCCTTCGCCGCCCACGCCCTGCTGGCCGCCGGCCGCCTGGCCGGGCGCGAGGAGGCGGCCAGCCACGCCGTGTGGATCACCGGCGAGGTCGACCGCGACCTGCGCGTGGGCCGGGTCGAGGGCATCCAGGACAAACTGGTCCAGTCCGGCCGCCTGTTCACCGAGCTGGCGGCGGCGGGCATTCCGCTGACCATCCTGATGCCGCGCGCCAACCATTCCGAGCTGGACCCGGCCTGGCTGGCCGAGGAGAGCCTGGGCGGCGCCGGCCGGCGCCTGCTGGCGGTGGACAACGCCGCCGACGCCCTGGCCGTGCTGCGCCTGCCGCGTCCGGCCCTGGCCCAGTCCGGCCGCGTGCCGCCGCGCCCGCCGCGGCGCGCCGCGCGGCCGCCTCGGCCCTGGCCGCGGCGCTGGCCTGGCCCTGGCCGTGGGCGGCGGGGCCGCCTGGACCCACCTGCACGGCCTGCCCGGCGCGGCGCCGGTGCCGGCGGCCCAGGCCAAGGCGAAAGCCGCCCCGGCCCCGGTGCTGGAGCTGACGGCCATCGAGACCCGGCCGCCGGCGGGGCAGACCTGCGCCGCGGTCCAGTTCCAGGCCGCGGCGGCGCGGGTGGCCGAGGTGCCGGCCCGCGACGGCCACTGGGCGCCCAGCCGCGCCGCGGGCCTGTGCGACCTGCGCTACCGGGTGGTCAACCGGGGCGGCGAGGAGCTGAGCGTGTGGGCCTTCGCCGCCCGCCGCGACGGCGACGCTGCCAACGTGCGCACCCGCGCCTTCGCCCGCGAGCGGCACCTGCCGCCGGGCGGCGCCCTGGTGATCGACGGGCGGCCGCCGCGGGACCTGGCCGGGGCGCTGGACCAGGGCCTGGTGGTGGCCGCCGCGGCGCGCCCCGGCGAGGCCCTGCGCCGCGACCTGAACGACCACGCCGACGGATTCGGCCAGCCCATCTCGCCCCGGGCCTGGGACACCTTCCGCCGCAACCTGGACGGCGTCCGCGGCCTGGCCGTGGTCGCCGCCGACCACGAGATCCGGCCATGACGCCGGCAACAGCGAGAGAAAACGGCCCTGGGCCTTCCATGACACCGCATAGGAACCACGAAAGGAAACCGACCATGACGATCACCACCAACCGCCGGCGGATCGGCGCCCTCGCGCGGCGCGGGGCCGCCCTGGTTCTCCTTGGCGCCGGACTGGCCGCCTGCAACACCACCACCGACACCGCCCTGGAGGGCATCGGCTTCCGCGAGGCCCGCTTCCAGGAGGTGACCGCCATGCGCGACTACCGCCAGTGCCGCGACGAGGCCCTGGAGCTGGACAAGCAGGCCCGCGCCGGCGGCTCGTCGGGCGGCTACCTGACCAGCGCCCGCCTGCTGGAGAAGTGCGAATCGACCCTGGGCCCCGACGTGGCCGGGATCGCCGTGGACGAGCGCATGCGCGCCTATGCCCTGGCGGTCCAGGACTACATCAAGGGCGGCGACATGCAGGCGGCGCGGCGCACCTTCGACAACTTCAAGGGCGCCTTCCCGAACCACGACATCTACTACCCCGACGGCTCGTCCTTCATCGTCACCATGGAGGCGCTGCTAGGCCGCCAGGACCCGTGGAGCTTCGGCCAGTTCGCGGCGCTGAACGTGAACAGCACCCTGAAGGCCGAGATGCGGCGCCTGAACTACTGGAAGAACAAGTGAGGGGGAGGCTGACATGACCCGCACCATCACCACCCGCCGCGCCGCCCTGGCCGGCCTGTTCACGGCGGCGCTGCTGGCCTCGGCCGCGCCCCTGCCGGCGGCGGCGGACACCGACGCCACCTGGACCCCGGCGGCCAGCGAGCGGCTGATCAAGCTGCCCGGCAACTACCTGAAGAAGGCCATCGACAACGACTTCGCCAAGTCGGGCCTGGCCGTGGCCCTGAACGACAACCGCAACCTGATCGGCCTCAAGACCCAGACGCTGAAGGACCTGCAGTCGGCCATCGAGCAGGCCGACGGCGACCTGCGCACCGAGCTGCGCCACCAGTTCCTGGCCGAGAAGCGGGCCTACCTGGAGCTGACCGCGCGCCAGCACGACCTGCGCCGGCGCCAGGCCAAGACCAAGATCCGCGTGTACGAGCGGCTGTTGCAGAAGATGGGCCGGCGCCAGGCCGGCATGACGCCGCAGAAGGTGGCCCTGATCGCCAAGCAGGACGAGGCGCGCCAGCGGTTCGAGGGCAGCCTGGCCAGCGTCGACACCAAGCTGTTCCGCTCCACCATGACCGCCGAGAGCCGCTACGCCCGCGAGTACGCCAAGAACGTGACGGCCATCGAGGCCCTGACCCGGGCCATTCAGGAGCACCCCATGAACGCCCAGACCGAGATCGACGGCATGGCGGTGACCAAGGAGGACTACCTGCGCCAGCTGATCGGCGAGAACGAGGCCGAACTGGCCCTGGTGCAGCAGGAGGAGACGGTGCTGGGCTTCATGGCCAAGCTGGTGTCCCTGGACGCCCTGGCCCTGTCCGACGACCTGGCCGGCGGCGACGCCGACGACGACGTCGCCCGCGACGGCCAGGACAACCCCACCGCCGTGACCTCGGCCGTCGACCTGTTCGTGACCCGGTAAGGAGACAGCGTCATGAAAACCCTGAAAACCGCCCTGGTGGCCGCCGCCCTGGTGACCGCCGCCGCCCTGCCGGCCCGTGCCGGCACCATCGAGAACCTGGAGCGCGAGCGCGCCATCCTGCTGGAAACCCTGCTGGCCGCCGACATGGTGCCCCAGGACCGCAACACCAAGGTGGCCGTGTCCAAGGGCCGGCTGATCGACCTGGAGCGCATGGTGATCCGCGACAAGAGCCTGGCCGGGCGCAACACGCCGCACGTGCGGGCCGCGTTCGAGAGCTATGACCTGACCTTCCTGGTCCACGCCGCGACCGAGAAGAACCTGACCCTGCTGGACCACTGGCTCGAGGAGGTGGGCGTGTCGACCCAGAGCCTGATGAACGCCCGCGTCGGGAGGCGCTGACATGGTCCCCGGCGGCCTGCATCGCGGCCCGCTGGCGCGGGCGCTGAGCACCGGGTCCCAGGCGGTCAGCTACCTGCTGGGCGGCGTGGTCCTGGTCATCGCCCTGGCCGCCGTGGCCACGTCCAGCAGCGCCGCCGAGGTGGCCGGCTGGGCCGGCGACGTGCTGGGTCCGGCCTTCGTGGTACTGCTGGGCGTCCTGGTGCTGACGGTGCTGTACTGCTGGGTCCGCATCGCCGGCCACCCGGTCACCGCCGCCGAAGAGGACGTGTGGCTGGAAACCGGCGTGCAGGCGGCCAACGGGGTCACCACCCTGGCCCTGACCTACACCCTGCTGGGCATCAGCCTGGGCATCGGCAGCCTGGCCGGTCAGGACCTGACCCCCGAGACCGTGCAGACCATCATCCGCGAGCTGACCGCCAACTTCAGCCTGGCCTTCATGACCACGGTCATCGGCCTGCCCACCTCGGCGGTGCTGCGCGCCCTGCTGCTGATCACCCAGGCGCGCAACCGGCGCCGCCGCGAGGGCCACGAGCGGGTGCGCCAGGCGGCCGAGGCGCCGCCCGTCACCTCCTTCGCTCCCGCCCCTCTTGGACAAGGATCGGACCGATGAAGTTCATCGCCTTCAACCTGGTGGTCGGCGCCGCCCTGGTGTACCTGTTCACCGCCGACAGCGGCGACCTGCACGGCCTGGCCGACCGCACCCACGCCACCGTGGGTCAGGTCAAGTCCTATGCCCGCGAGCTGGTGGGCCGGCAGGCCCCGGCGCCCGAGGCCCCCGAGGCTGCCGCGGTGGAAGCACCGGCGCCCATGCCCGAACCCGCGCCGCGCCTGGCCGTGGCACCCGCGCCCCAGCCCGAGCCGGCCCCGGCCCCGGCGCCCCGGGTGGCCGAGCCGGCCGCGCCCGCGTTCCCGACCCCGCCGCCGGCTCCGCCCGCCAAGCCCGCGCCCAAGGTGGCGGCCTTGCCGCCCCTGGCCCCGGCGGCCGAGGTGCCGGCCCGGCCCGAGCCCCACAAGGCGGCGCCCGAGGTCACGGCCTCGGCACCTGCACCTGCACCCGCGCCCATGGCCCTGGACCCGGCCGTGGCCAAGCGCCGGGCCGAAGTGCTGGCCGGTATCGCCGAGCCGCCCGCCGCCACCCGGCCGGCGCCGGCCAGGCCGCGCGGCGCCGTGGCCCTGGCCGAGGGCGAAACCCTGATGTCGCCGCAGGAGCGGCGGCGCGAGCTGCAGTCCCTCGCCGAGGAGATGGAGCTCATGTACGCCCGCTCGGTGGCCCAGTAGGGGCCGGAGGGCGGGCCATGGCCGGCGGCGCCAAGCGGGCGGGGCATGGGGTATCCCTGCTGCTGAGCCTGGCCCTGGGGCTGGCCCTGGTGGTCCTGGCCTGGCCGCGGCCGGCGCCCACGGAGGCCCAGGACCGGCCCGACCCGCCCCAGGCCGCCGCCGAGGAGCCCCCGGCCGACCCGCCCCGGGTCGCCATCGCCGCCGTCACCCTGCCGCCGCCGCCGGCGCCCGCGCCGCCGGCGCCCAAGCCTGAACCGGCGGCCGAACCGGTGCCCGTCCCCGAACCGGCGGCCGAGCCGGCGCGCCAGGTTGCCGCCCTGAAACCGGAACCGGCCCCGGCGCCGGCGCCGAAAAAGCCGGTGCTGAAGGCCCTGAAGCCTGAGCCGGCGCCGCTCCCCCAGACCAAGCCCGAGCCGGCGCCAGAAACCCGCCATGCCCTGAAGCCGGCGCCGCGGTCGGCGCCGAAGCCCGAACCCGAACCCAAGCCCGAACCCGTGGCCGAGGCGCCCATTTCCGCCCCGGCCCCCGCGCCGGCCCCCGCCCCGGCACCCGCCCCGACACCCGACGTGGTGCCGGTGACGGCCAAGACCGTGGTCCAGGGGCGGACCCTGCTGCGCCTGCTGGAACACGGGTCGGGACCGGGGATCGAGATCGCCTGGCCGTCCTCGGCCCGGGCGCGGGCGGCCCTGTACGACCGGTTCCGCGCCTGCTACGGCATGAAGGTGGCGCTGCTGCTGGACGGCGAGCGCCTGTACGGGGCCGACGAGGCGCCGGGCACGGACTGGCGCCTGAACACCGACCGCTACAGCGGCTTCATGCGCCGCCCGGCGGGGCGCCTGAGCCCCCGCGAGCGGGACGACATCGACCGGGTGCGGGCGCGCCACGGCCTGAACGAGGGCGTCCCCGTGCGCATCTTCCCGCGCCGGGTGGACGCCCTGCTGCTGGGCGGCCTGGGCCTGGCCGTGGGCGCCGACTACGCCGGCCGGCGCACCGTCCACGCCCGCTACCGCCTGGACGGCAGCCGGGTCTGGGTCGAGGACATCCGCGCCGACGGCCGCCCCGTGGCCGGGCGCATCGACCTGGGCCCCGCCGCCGGCCACGCCTGCCGGGGGGCGCGCACATGACCGCCCCTGTTGCCTTCCTGGCCCTGGCCGCCGCCGGCCTGCTGGCCGGCTGCGTCACCACCACCTACCGCCCCTACGACGAACCCAAGGACCCGACCCCGGTGCTGGAGCGGCGGGTGTCGTTCCAGGTCGCCGACATGCTGTACCGGGACCCGCCCGACTGCGCCGTGATCATGCCGGTGCGCCAGGCGCCGCCGCCGGTGGCCCGGGCGGTGGAGGAATCGGCGCGGCGCCACCTGTCGGGGCGCCTGCCCCGGGTCATCGGCCCGCGCGAGCGCGACCGCCTGGTGCGCAGCCTGGCCGTGGACCTGGAAAACCCCGGCGACCGCCGCACCTTCGCCCGCGCCACCCGCTGCCGCGCCTACCTGCGCACCCACGTCACCAGCCACGCCGACGCCTACCTGGTGGTCTGGTCGCAGCGCAACCTGGGCCTGGAGATGAACCTGAACCGGGCTTCCGACGACCGCACCCTGTGGAAGGCCCGCCACCAGGGCGGGCGCAACGACGGCGGCCTGCCGCTGTCGCCCTTCTCGGTGCCCTTCGCCGCCTACCGGGCGGCCATGATGGCCGGCGACCCGGACCAGGCGGACTCGCTGACCGACGACGTGGTGCGGCGCATGGTGGCGAGCCTGCCCGACCTGCGCTAAGTCCCCGATCTTCCGCAACCGACGACCCGCCCGCCCCGGCGCGGGCATGCCCGCGCGCGCCGCCCCCGGCGTCGCGGTTGACAGGCCGTGGGGTCTTGGCGTATCGTTTCAATAATAAATATATCGTTTCATTATTCGAAACAATAAGAAAATCAGGATTTCGGTTCACGGTGCCGGACGCGCGATGCGGCCGGCGCGGAGGGGAAGCGGCCATGGCGTCCGAAACCAAGGAATTCGGCAGCAACCTGCAGACCGTGTCGCGGGCCGTGGCCCTGCTGCGCTGCTTCGAGCAGGGGGCGGTGAGCCTGACCCTGGCGCAGCTGACCCGGCGCCTGGGCCTGAACAAGGCCACCGTGTTCCGCCTGGCCACGACCCTGGAGACCGAGGGCCTGCTGGACAAGGACCCCGACACGGGGGCCTATTCCGTGTCCTACGGCCTGCTGGCCCTGGGCCGCGAGCTGCTGAACCCGGCCGGCCTGGCGACCCTGGCCCAGCCGATCCTGAAGGCGGCCCAGGAGGCGACCCGGGAGACGGCGATCCTGAACCTGCGTCAGGGCGACCGCGCCGTGGTGGTGCACGAGATCGTGTCGCCCCAGGCGGTGCGCTACGCCCTGGGGGTGGGCTACCGCGCCGACCTGCGCCTGGGGGCGGCCAGCCTGGCGATCCTGGCCTTCCTGCCGGGGCGCGAGGCCGACGCCGTATTGGCCGCGCCCATGCCGCCCCTGGCCGACGGCGGCACCATGACGGCCGAGCAGATCCGTGCCCGCCTGCCGCGGGTGCGCGAGGAGGGCTACTGCACCACCGACAGCCAGCGCGAGCGCGATGCCGCCGGCTTCGCCGCGCCCTTCTTCGGTGCCGACGGTACCGTGGCCGGGTCGCTGAGCGTGGTCATGCCCGTCAGCCGCGCCCGCGAGGAGGCGCACCGCCGCCTGTGCGCCGACACCGTGCGCGCGGCGGCCCGGGAGCTGACCGCCCGCCTGGGCGGCGACCGGGCCGTGGGCTAGGCCGGGAGAGGGCGCCATGACCTCGCCGTCCGCCACCGGACCCGAAACGGGGACCGCGCCGAAGGGACCGCTCGGCCACCTGCGGGTGCTGGACATCGCCACCATCATCGCCGGGCCGCTGGCCGCTGGCCTGCTGGCCGACTTCGGCGCCGAGGTGCTGAAGGTGGAGATGCCCGGCGACGGCGACGGCCTGCGCGCCCTGCGCCCGCACAAGGACGGCGTTTCCCTGTGGGCCAAGGTGGTGAACCGCAACAAGAAGGGCATCACCCTGGACCTGCGCCAGGCCGAGGGGGTCGAGGTCCTGAAGGCCCTGGCGGCCCAGTGCGACGTGCTGGTGGAGAACTTCCGCCCCGGCACCCTGGAGCGCTGGGGCCTGGGGCCCGAGGCGCTGTGGGCCGTCAACCCGGGGCTGACCATCCTGCGGGTCAGCGCCTTCGGCCAGCGCGGGCCCTACGCCGGCCGGCCCGGCTTCGCCCGCATCGCCGACGCCATGTCGGGCTTCCTGTCCCTGTGCGGCCCGGCCGACGGGGCGCCGATCCATCCGGGGTACCCCATCGCCGATTCGGTTACCGGCCTGTTCGGCGCCCTGGGCATCCTGACCGCCCTGCTGGAGCGCCAGCGCAACCCGGGGGCGCCGGGCCAGGTGGTCGAGGTGTCGCTGTTCGAATCCATGTTCCGGGTGCTGGACTTCCTGGCCATCGAGTACGACCAGCTGGGCGAGGTGCGCCAGCGCGCCGGCAACCGCAACCCCTATGCCGCGCCGGGCAACGTGTACCGGGCCCGCGACGGCCGCTGGTGCACCCTGGCGGCCAGCACCCAGAGCGTGTTCGCCCGCCTGGCCAAGGCCATCGGCCGCCCCGACCTGCTGGACGACCCGCGCTTCGCCGACAACGCCGCCCGCCTGCGCCACGTGGAGGACCTGGACCGGATCGTCGCCGCCTGGTTCGCCGCGCGCGACGGCGAGGCCGCCTGCGCCGAGCTGGACGCGGCCTCGGTCAGCGCCGCGGTGGTGCGGTCCATCGACGACCTGTTCGCCGACCCCCAGGTGCGCGCCGCCGGCATGGTGGTGCCGGTGGCCGACCCCGAGCTGGGCACCGTGCGCATGCAGGGGGTGACGCCGACCCTGTCGCGCACCCCGGGTGCCGTGCGCGCGGCCGGGCCGGCCCTGGGCGCCGATACCGACCGGGTGCTGCGCGACATGCTGGGCCTGTCGGCCGCGCGCCTGGCGGACCTGAAGAGCAAGCGGGTGATCTGATGGCGGAGGGACGACCATGAACCCCAAGCGCCTTGCCGGCCTGCCCATGGCCGCGGCGGCGGTGGCCCTGGCCCTGTCGGCCGTGTACACGGCCGGGTTCGGCATCTTCGACGAGGCCGTCCTGCGTGCCGGCACCATCGGCCTGGGCCTGCTGGTGCTGCTGTTCCAGGCCCTGTTCGCCGGCCGCGCCGAGGATGCCGACGGTGCCGAGGGTGCGGACGCGCCGCCGCCCCGCGGCCTGTTGCCGCGCCTGGCCGACGCCGCCCTGGTGGCCGGCACGGTGGTCGCCCTGGGCAACTTCTTCGTCCTCTACGACGCCTTGCAGACGGGCCTGTTCGAGCTGTCGCGGTTCGACCTGGTGACCGGCTGGATCGGCCTGGCGGTGATTCTGGAGATGACCCGCCGCCTGTTCGGCATTCCCCTGTTCCTGGTGGCGGCGGGGTCGGTCGCCTATTGCCTGTGGGGCAAGTACCTGCCGTGGATCTTCGGCCATGCGGGCTTTTCTGAGGAGCAGGTGCAGACGGTGCTGTGGTTCAGCTTCGACGGCGTGTTCGGGCGCGCCATCGCCGTGGTCACCAACTTCATCCTGGTGTTCATCGTGTTCGGCGCCGTGCTGGACGGGGTCGGCGCCGGGCGCAGCGTGCTGAAGATCGTGTTCCGCGCCACCGGGCGTCTGCGCGGCGGCCCGGCCTATGCCGCGGTGGTGTCCAGCGCCATGTTCGGCACCCTGTCGGGCAGCGTCGCCGCCAACGTGGTCGGCACCGGGGTGTTCACCATTCCCATGATCCGCGACCGCGGGTTCTCGGCCCGCTTCGCCGGCGCCATCGAGGCCGCCGCCTCCACCGGCGGCCAGATCATGCCGCCGGTCATGGGGGCGGTGGCCTTCATCATGGCCGACGTCACCGGAATCCCCTACCTGACCATCTGCGTCGCCGCCCTGGTGCCGGCCCTGTTCTATTACGGCAGCCTGTTCTGCGCCGTGGGCGCCCAGGCCGCCAAGCTGGGCATCAAGCCGGTGGCGGCCAAGGACCAGGAGCCGGTGACCTCCTTCGACTGGGCCATGGCCGGGGCCCTGGGACTGTCGCTGGCGGTGATCATCTATTTCCTGGTCACCGGCAGCAGCCCGGCCCTGGCCGGGTTCTGGGCCACGGTGGTGGCCTTCGCCGCCGGCCTGGTGCTGAACAGCAGCCTGTGGCGGGACCCGGCCCGGCTGGCCGCGATCCTGGTTTCGGCCGGGCGCAGCTGCGCCGTCATCGTGGTCGCGGTGGCCGCCATTGGCATCGTCATCGGGGCCATGAACATGACCGGCCTGGGCCTGCGCTTCGCCAGCGCCATCCTGGCCCTGTCCGAGAACAGCGTGGTTCTGTCCCTGTTCCTGATGATGGCCGGCTGCCTGGTGCTGGGCATGGGCATGCCCACGGTGCCGGCCTACCTGATCATCGTCCTGGTCATGGGCCCGGCGATCGAGAAGATGGGCTTCTCGACCCTGACCGTGCACCTGTTCGTGGTCTATTACGGGGTGCTGTCGTCGATCACGCCGCCGGTGGCCATCGCCGCCTACGCCGCCGCCCCCATCAGCGGGTCCAAGCCCATGGAGACGGCGCTGGAGGCCCTGCGCATCGCCCTGGCCGGGTTCGTGATCCCGTTCTTCCTGATCTACAACCCGTCCATCACCCTGGTCGAGGACTTCACCCTGCCGGTGTTCGCCTGGGCCTGCCTGCGCCTGGGCCTGGCGGTGTGGCTGATGGCCACCGGCCTGGTCGGCCACGACGCCGCCGTCCTGCCGCCGTGGCAGCGCGCCCTGCGCACGGCCCTCGGCTTCGCCCTGGTGGTCCCGCTGCCCCTGGTCGAGGTGGCGGCCACGGTGCTGGGCGGGCTGGTGGTGGGCCTGGGCCGCTGGCGCCGGCGCGCGGTGCTGACCAACGAGCTTTCCTGACAACCCATAAACTGGCAACGGAGAGGTAGAGAGATGTTCAAGAAATCCAAGCTGACGATCGCGACCGCGGCCCTGGCGGCCGCCCTTGCCGGCACCGTGGCGGCGGCGGGCGGGGCCCAGGCCAAGGAATTCTTCCGCATGGCCACCCTGGGCCCGGGCACCACGCCCTACATGGTGTCGACCGTGTTCGCCACCACCGTGAACAAGAAGCTGGACGGCAAGGAGATCCAGGTCAACGCCACCGGCAAGGGCACCCAGCACGCCCTGGAGGCGGCCAAGGGGCAGCTCGACCTGTTCGTCACCGCCAACATCGTGCAGCGCCTGATGTCGTCGGGCAAGGCCATGTACGCCAAGGTCGAGGGCGCGCCGGAAATGTCCAAGAAGCTGCGCCTGATGTTCATGTACCCGGCCGGCATGTACCACTTCGTGGTCTACGAGAAGTCGGGCATCAAGGACATCAAGGGCATCAAGGGCAAGAAGGTGTTCATCGGGCCCAAGGGCTCGGCCATCAACAGCGTGGTCAAGGCCATCATCAAGGGCGCCACGGGCTACGAGCCCGGCACCGACTACCAGGCGGTGGAGATCGGCTTCGACGCCGGCGGCTCGGCGTTCCAGGACCAGCGTGTGGACGTCTACGTCAACATCACCAACCCGCCCAGCGCCGTGATCTCGCAGGTGGCCCTGACCAACAAGATCCGCATCCTGCCCCTGGGCGACGTGTTCGACAGCGACGCCATCAAGAAGCTCTACGTCAACCGCCCCGGCCGCTACCTGGACAAGATCCCGGTCCACGCCTATGGCAGCAACCAGGTCAACGACCAGGACGTGCAGACCCTGGGCGCCTACATGGGCCTGGCCACCCGCGAGGGCATGTCGACCGAGGACGTCTACGCCATGATGAAGATCTTCTGGGACGGCATCGGCGAGATGAAGTCCGAGGCCCCGTGGCTGGCCGCCATCACCCTGGACAAGGCCTTCGCCAGCGCCAACATGCCCCTGCACCCGGGCGCCGTGAAGTTCTACCAGGAGAAGGGCATCAAAATTCCCCAGGAGTTGATGCCGCCGATGTAGGATCGGACGCCGGACCGGAGACCGCCATGGCCAGCCAGCCCTTCGCCGCCCTCGACAGCCTGCTGTCCGCCTATGTGGACTCGGGGCGGCTGGCCGGCGTGCTGGCGGCGGTCACCGACGCCGGCGGCCCCCGGCACCGGGTGCTGCGCGGCCTGCGCGACCGGGACGGCGGGGTGCCCCTGTCGTGGGACACCCTGTTCCGGGTCTATTCCATGACCAAGCCGGTGACCAGCGTCGCCGCCATGGCCCTGTGGGAGGAGGGGCGGTTCGCCCTGGACGACCCGGTGGCGGCATACCTGCCGGCCTTCGCCGCCACCCGCATCCTGGACCCGGATGGCGCCACGCGGGCCGCCGCCGGGCCCATGACCGTGCGCCACCTGCTGAGCCACACCGCCGGGCTGACCCTGCCGGCCTTCGCCGACGACCACCTGGCGCCGCTGTACCGGGAGCACGGCCTGGACGGCATGAACAGCCGCGGCAGCCTGACCCAGGTGGTGGACCGGCTGGGCGCCCTGCCGGTGCTGTTCGAACCGGGCACCCGCTGGGCCTACAGCATGGCCACCGACGTGGTCGGCCGCCTGGTGGAGGTGTGGAGCGGCCAGCCGTTCGACGCCTTCCTGCGCGACCGCATCCTCGATCCCCTGGGCATGGCCGACACCGGGTTCCAGGTGCCGGCCGCCCAGGCGCCGCGCCTGGCGGTCAACTACCAGGTGGCCGACGGGCCCGCGGGGCCGCGCCTGGGGCCGGTGCTGGACGGCGGCGGGACCAGCACCTTCCTGCGCCCGCCCCAGTTCCCGTCGGGGGCCGGCGGGCTGGTGTCGTCGGCGGACGATTTCCTGCGCTTCATGGCCATGCTGCTGAACGGCGGCACCCTGGACGGGGCGCGCATCCTGAAACCCGAGACCCTGGCCCTGATGTCCCGCAATCATCTGGACGGCGACATGGCGGCCCTGGGGGCCGAGGGGTTCAACGGCGCGTCGTGGAAAGGGATCGGCTTCGGTTTGGGGTTCTCGGTGGTCGTGGACCCGGCGCGGGCCGGGTTCCCGGCCGCGTCGGGCGGCGAGTTCGGCTGGACCGGGGCCGCCGGCACGGCGTTCTTCGTCAACCCGGCACTGGGAATCGGCGCCCTGCTGCTGACCCAGTACATGCCGTCGCGCAGCTACCACCTGCGGTCCGAGTTCCGCGACGCCGTCTACGCCGGCTTGGAGGGGTGAGCGGCGGCGCGGGATCGGCTCCGATTTGCGCCTTTACTTTGCCCCAATTCGCGGCGATGGTCCGGCCATGCCCATCCTGACCGCCAGCGACGGCCAGCCCCTGCACTTCGCCGACGAGGGCGCCGGCCCGGCCATCCTCCTGGTCCACGGCTGGTCCGCCCACGGCGGCTACTTCGGCCCGCAGCGGGTGGCCCTGCAGCGCCGGTTCCGCGTCGTCACGCCGGACCTGCGCGGCCACCGCCGCTCGCGCCGCGCCGGCGGCCGGCCGGCCATGGCCGACCTGGCCCGCGACCTGCGCGAGGTGCTGGACTACCTGGACCTGGAAGGGGTGGTGGCGGTCGGCTGGTCCATGGGCGCCACGGCCCTGTTCGAATACCTGGCCACCTTCGGCCCGCACCGCCTGGGCGGCCTGGTGATCGAGGACATGACCGCCCGCATCGTCAACGACGAGACCTGGTCGCTGGGCGTGCGCGACGGCTTCACCGCCGAGCACAGCGCCGTCACCGTGGCCGCCATGCGCGCCAACTGGCCGGCCTACGCCGCCGCCCTGTCGGCCCTGTTCTTCGCCGACACCGGCTGCCGCGACCCCAAGCTGCCAGCCTGGGTCGACGAGCAGGTGGCCGACAACGACCCCGACCTGCTGGCGTCCCTGTGGCAGTCCATGGCCGAGTCCGACTTCCGCGACCTGATGCCGCGCCTCGACCTGCCGGTGGTGGTGGCCGACGGCGCCCGCAGCCGCGTCTACACCCCGGCCACGGGGGACTGGATGGCCGCCGCCATCCCCGGCGCCCGGCGCGTCACCTTCGCCAAATCGGGCCACTCGCCGCACCTGGAGGAGGCCGACGCCTTCACCCGCATGCTGGCGGCCTTTGCCGACGAGGTCAGATCAGCCCCAGGGTCTTGAAAGAGTTGACCCCGCTTTTCGACACCACCACATGGTCGTGCAGGACGATGCCCAGCTTGTCGCCGGCGGCCATGACCTCGCGGGTCATCTCGACGTCGGCGCGGCTGGGCTTGGGGTCGCCCGAGGGGTGGTTGTGGACCATGATCAGGGCCGTGGCCCCCAGCTCCAGCGCCCGCTTGACCACCTCGCGCGGGTAGACCGGCGTGTGGTCCACGGTGCCGCGCTGCTGCACCTCGTCGGCAATCAGCACGTTGCGCCGGTTCAGGTACAGGACGCGGAAACGCTCCACCTTCTCGTAGGCCATGCTGGCGCGGCAGTAGTCCATCAATTGGTGCCAGGACGACAGGACCGGCTTGTTCATGACCTGCTCGCGGCCCAGGCGCAGGGCGGCGGCCTGCACCACCTTGAGGGTCGCCACCACGGCCTCGCCGACGCCGGCCACCTCCTGCAGCTCGGCCGGTTCGGCGCTGATCACGTCGGCGAACGAGCCGAAGCGGGCCATCAGCGCCTTGGCCAGGGGCTTGACGTCGCCGCGCGGCAGGGCCGCGAACAGCGCCAGTTCCAGCAGCTCGTAGTCGGGCAGGGCGTCGGCGCCGCCGTTCAGGAAGCGGGCCCGCAGGCGGGCCCGGTGGCCCATGTAGTGTGGCTTGTCGTCGCCCGCCATGGCCGCGCCCCCGCCCCCGCGGCGCCCGGTTCAGACCCCGTAGGGCGGCCGGTCGAACCCGGCCGGCGACAGGGTGAACACCTCGTACCCGTCGGCGGTGACGCCGATGGAATGCTCGAACTGGGCGCTCAGCGAGCGGTCCTTGGTCACCGCCGTCCAGCCGTCGGCCAGGATCTTCACGTCCAGGCGGCCGGCGTTGATCATGGGCTCGATGGTGAAGAACATGCCCTCGCGCAGGACCATGCCCTCGCCGGGGCGGCCGAAGTGCATGACGTTGGGGGCGTCGTGGAACACGCGGCCCAGGCCGTGGCCGCAGAAATCGCGCACCACCGAGAAGCGCTGCGCCTCGGCGTGGGTCTGGATGGCGTGGCCGATGTCGCCCAGGGTGGCGCCGGGGCGCACCTGCTCGATGCCGCGCCACATGCTCTCGAAGGTCACGTCGATCAGCTTGCCGGCCTTCACCCCCACGTCGCCGACGGCGAACATGCGGCTGGTGTCGCCGTACCAGCCGTCCAGGATTGTGGTGACGTCGATGTTCAGGATGTCGCCGTCGCGCAGCTTCTTGTCGCCGGGGATGCCGTGGCAGACCACGTGGTTGATCGAGGTGCAGACGGACTTGGGGAAGCCGCGGTAGTTCAGCGGCGCCGGTACCCCGCCGTGGCGCAGGGTGTAGTCGTGCACCAGGGTGTTGATCTCGTCGGTGGTGACGCCCGGCTTGACGAAGGGGACCAGGAAATCCAGCGTCTCGGCCGCCAGGCGGCCGGCGCGGCGCATGCCCTCGAAGCCGGCGGCATCGTGGATCTTGATGCGCCGTTCCTGGGGGCTGAGCGGCCTGGCGAGGTTGTCGTTCATCATCTGATTATGGCACGTCCAATTCCGGTTGTCCGCCTCCGAACCGGGTTCCTCAGCCAAGGTCCAGGCGCAGGGGCCGCTCGACGGCGATTTCCTTCTCGTTCACGCGGCAGGCGTAGCACACCGCCTCGACACCCGCGGCCATGGCCCGGGGCAGGGCCGCGGCGTAGTCCGGGTCCAGGTCCCCGGCCAGGACGAAGCTGTCCGCGTCCTCGCGCTGGACCAGATAGAACATGACCGCACGGTGGCCCTCGGCGACCATGTCCGCCAGTTCGCCCAGGTGCTTGGTGCCGCGGGCCGTGACCCCGTCGGGGAACTCCACCGGGGCGCCGTCGCTCAGGTCCCGCCGCATGGTCACGTTCTTGACCTCGACGTAGCATTTGGGTCTTTCCGGGTCCTCGAGCAAGAGGTCGATGCGCGAATTCCGGCCGTATTTCACCTCGCGCCGCAGGCTGGCGTAGCCGGCCAGCTCGGGCACCTTGCCGGCGGCGATGGCCTCGGCGGCCAGGGCGTTGGGCCAGCCGGTGTTGATGCCGACCAGGGTCGAGCCGATGCGCGCCATCTCCCAGGTGTAGCGCAGCTTGCGGTCCGGGTTGCGGGCCGGCGAGATCCAGACCTCGGACCCGGGCAGGTTGACGCTCAGCATGGAGCCGGAGTTGGCGCAGTGGGCCACCACCACCGAGCCGTCGTCCAGCTCGACGTCGGCCATGAACCGCTTGTAGCGCCGCACCAGGCGGCCCTTGATCAGGGGATCGGGGAATTCCATGGCCGGAAAACTAGCCGCCGCCGACCGCCGAGGCAACGGCCATGATGGCTCGTCTGGGACCCGGATTGGACAATCGGCCGTTCACGTGGCAATCTGTGCGTGCATTCGGGACAGGTTCGAGGAGGGACGAACCATGACATCCGCCTGCCGCCTTCTGTTCGCCGCGGCGCTTTGCGCCGCCACGCCGGCCGCCGCCCTGGACCGCCCGGCCCCCATGGTCAACATCGAAACCCGCCTCCTCGAGGTGACCGGCAACCTGACCCAGGAGGTTGGCGTCGGCTGGGGGCCCACGTCCAACTTCGGCGGCCTGTTCGCGGGCGGTGCGCCCACGGGCATGCCGGCCCTGTCCTTCGATCCCGTGACCGTGCGCGCCGGCGGCGGGGTGGACCTGTCCGTGCTCCTGGGGAACCGGGACTTCGAGTTCCTGAGCCGCCCGTCGGTCGTGTCCCTGAACGGCGGCGCCACGATCTCCTTGGCCCGGGCCAGCGACACCATGGGGATGATCCCCAACGTGGCCGGCACGGTCTATGACCTGGTGCGCATCGACGGCGGCCCCGGGTTCAACCTGAACGGCGCCCCCTTCGCCGACTTCAGCCAGTCGCGCCGGGACCAGACGCTCAGCCTGGGCGCGGCGGTGATCACCCAGGTGACCCCCAACCTGCAGGTGCGCACGGGGGTGACCGGCCAGTACCGTGGCGGCAACGAAGAAACCCGCCTGTCGACCGAGAACGGCGGCGTCCAGAACACCATCGACTCGAGCATCGAATTCCGAGGCGGGGCCCTGGTCCTGAACGTCACCCCGACGATCGGCATCGACGACCGGATCGCCCTGAACCTGGACTTGTCGGCCGGGGCGGTGGTCACCGAAAACGATCTGGACGTGAACCAGATGATCAACAACGTGGGAATCCGCGTGCGCGACACCCGCACCCTGGTGGCCGTGGAGGGTGGCGCCGGCGGCACCATCGTGATCGGCGGGCTGCTGGGCAACAACAACGTCACCGTCGGGATCGGCGGCCGGGTCAACTACCTGAGCGACGTGCCCTTCCTTTCCACCCCCTTCCGCACCGGCCAGACCGCCGGCATCGGCCGCGATTCGCGCACCGAGCTGCTGGTTTTCATCACCGCCCGGATTCTGTTCAACTCCGATTAGACCCGCCCCGGTCAGGCCAGCAGGGGGGCCAGGCGTGCCGTCAGGTCCCGGGCCTCGTCCGCCGCATAGGGGCGCGGCGGGTGGCGGCCCCACACGGGGCCGGGCCAGGCGTTGTCGTCGCGGCGCCGGGCGATGACGTGGACGTGCAGCTGCGGCACCAGGTTGCCCAGCGCGCCGACGTTGATCTTGTCCGGTGCGAACGCCGCCTCCAGGGCGCGGGAGGCGCGGGTGATCTCGTCCATCAACTGGGTCCGGCCGGCGGCGTCCAGGTCGTGAATCTCGCGCAGGTCCGGCAGCGCCGGCACCAGGATCAGCCAGGGATAGCGCGCGTCGTCCATCAGCAGCACGCGGCAGAGCGTCCAGCGCGCCAGCTCGCGGGTGTCCGCCGCCAGGGTCGGGTGCAGGGTGAACATGCCGTGGTCTCCGCCGGTGCCGGGACGCCAGTGTAAACCTTTCCGGTGGCGCCCGGGCATCCTATAGTCGCCACGGCAGGAATGGGGAGGAGGTCCATGGCGCAACTGACCGTCGTCTACTGGCGCGACATCCCGGCCCAGGTCATCGTCAAGGCGGGCCGGCGCGACCAGGCCAAGCGGGTCCTGGACGAGCGGTTCGAGAAGGCCATCGACCGTGCCGCCATGCGCGGCGGCGCCCGCGGCACCGACGACTACCTGGCCCAGTGGCGCCGCGCCGACCCGGTCGAGGTCTCGAACGACCTGGAGGCGGAGGCGGCGGCCAAGGCGGCCGAGCTGGAGGCCGCCTACGACGACGCCCGCCTGGCCGCCCTGGTGGCCGCCGGGGGCC
This sequence comes from Hyphomicrobiales bacterium, assembly GCA_024236415.1. Lineage (GTDB taxonomy): Bacteria > Pseudomonadota > Alphaproteobacteria > Rhodospirillales > JACKKN01 > JACKKN01. Next base: position 129,160 of record JACKKN010000002.1, on the reverse strand, counting down.
ATGACACCGGGCCGGAAGGTACGCCATGAGCCACGTCACCCTAAGCGTGGACCAGGTCCGCGACCTGGCCGCCCGCTGCCTGGCCGGCAACGGCTGCGACGACGCCAACGCCGCCGCCGTGGCCGACACCATCACCCGTGCCGAGGCCGACGGCTGCGCCTCGCACGGCCTGTTCCGCCTGCCCGGCTACGTGGCCAGCCTGCGCAGCGGCAAGGTCAACGGCGCCGCTAGGCCCCGGGTCGAGGCCATCGCGCCGGCGGTGCTGCGGGTCGACGGCGACGGCGGCTACGCCCCCCTGGCCCACGAACGCAGCCGCGAACCCATCGCCGCCATGGCGCGGGAATCGGGGGTGGCGGCGGTGGCCCTGGTCAACACCCACCACTTCGCCGCCCTGTGGGCCGAGGTCGAACCCCTGGCCGAGATGGGCCTGGTGGCCATGGCCATGACCGCCTACAAGCCGGCCATGGCCCCCTTCGGCGCCCGCGAACCCCTGTTCGGCACCAACCCCATGGCCTTCGGCTTCCCCCGCGGCGGCGGCGCGCCGCCCATGGTGTTCGACCAGGCCTCGGCGGCCATGGCCCGGGGCGAGGTGATGATCGCGGCGCGCGACGGCCACGACCTGCCGCCCGGCGTCGGCCTGGACCGCGACGGCAAGCCCAGCACCGATCCGAACGCCGTGCTGGAGGGCGTGATGCTGCCGTTCGGCGGGTACAAGGGATCGGCCATCGCCATGATGGTCGAGCTGCTGTGCGCCGGGCTGATCGGCGAGCGGTTCAGCTTCGAGGCCGCCCAGGCCGACAACAACGACGGCGGCCCGCCGCGCGGCGGCGAGTTCATCCTGGCCATGGACCCGGACCGGTTCGGCGACGCCAGCTGGCACGACCACGCCGAAACCTTCTTCGCCCGCTACGCGGCCCTGGACGGCGCCCGCCTGCCCGGCGCCCGGCGCCACGCCAAGCGGGCCAAGCTGGCGCGCAGCGGGGTGCGCGTGCCGGCGGACCTGCACGACCGGATCCAGGCGCTGTGCGCCGGGCCGGCATGACCGAAACCACAGGGAGGACAGACCATGGCCAAGGGATACTGGATCGCGCGCGTCGACGTGGCCGACCCGGAACGGTACAAGGAGTACGTGGCCGCCAACGCCGCCGCCTTCGCCAAGTACGGGGCCCGGTTCCTGGTGCGCGGCGGCGACTTCGAGAACCCCGAGGGCACGTCGCGGGCGCGCAACGTGGTGATCGAGTTTCCCAGCTACCAGGCGGCCAAGGACTGCTACCACTCGCCGGAATACGCCGCCGCCCTGGCCCTGCGCCTGCCCGTGTCCGAGGGCGACGTGATCATCGCCGAGGGCTACGACGGGCCGCAGCCGGGGTAGGGGAGGCCGTCCTTCCCGCCCGCCCGCCATTCCCGCCCGTCCGTCGTTCCCGCGCAGGCGGGAACCCATTCCGTCGCCATGGCGGTCAAGGACGACGGTGCCGATGGGCGGCAAGGCTTGGCCTGTTTTTGCGGACGCCCGTCACCCGGACACGAAGGCGGAATGGATCCCCGCCTGCGCGGGGATGACGCTGGTTTTTGCGGATTTCAGCCATATTGGCGGGCCGACGAAATGTGCGTCCCTTCGCGCCGCTGCGGGGGCGACGTGGTGGGGAGGGGTATGGCGGCCTAGTCGGAGATCTCCTGCTTGAAGGTCTCGAACGATCCGATCCAGAACCAGGCAATGCGGTCGTCGTCGGTGCGCACGCCGACGGTGCGGTGGCGCATGCCGACCCGGAACGAGAAGATGGGCAGGTCAGGGTGGATCTGCTTGAACCGCAGGCTGGGGTGCTGGGGGTTCTCCTGCCACAGGTGGTAGTTGCTCTCGGCCAGGCGGCGCACCTCGCCGGGCAGCTCGTCGAAGCGCCGCCAGTAGGAATCCTCGCGCTGCACGTCGCTGGTGCCCAGGGACACGAAGGTCAGGGACAGCTTGCCGCGGATGCGCCTGTATTCCTTCAGGGCCTTCCCGGCCTGCCGCGCCATCCAGTCGCGGGCCTCGGGGCGGGCGATCAGGCGGTCCCACTCGGTCTTGTCCTCGACCCGCTCGATGATCTCCCAGGCGATGCGCTCCTGGTCCTCCGGGGGCAGGGTCTTGAGGGCCGCGATGGCCCGCTCGAGGGTATCGCCCATGGCCGGTCTTCCCCTTTGGCTGCCGGTCCCGGTGCCGTGCCGATGGCGCCGAGGACCGAGTGGTAGTCCTTCTTTCCGGTGATGGCAAGCGCCGAGCGGCGGTCACGCCGGCCGGTCGAGGAAGTTCAGCGCCAGCCCCGGCCGCGGCCAGGGCAGCGACACCAGGCGCCCGCTGGACGACAGGGTGACGTAGGCGGTGCACAGGTCGGCCCCGCCGAAGCAGATGTTGGTGGGCCAGGGGTCGGGCATGGGCACGAACTCGCTGCTGCCGTCCGCCGGGTCGACGACCCAGATCCCGCCGGTGAACAGGGTGCCGACGCAGACCTTGCCGGCGCCGTCCACGGCCAGGGAGTCGAGCGCCGTGTAGTCCGGCCGCGCCGCCAGCAGGCGGCCGTGCATCCAGCGGGTCTCGCCGCCGCCCTTGACGATGCGTCCCGGTTCGGCCAGGTCGAAGGCCAGCAGGCGCGCGGTCGGCGTCTCGGCCACGTACAGGGTACGCTCGTCGGCCGACAGGCCGATGCCGTTGGGCGCGTGCAGGGGGAAGATCACCCGCCGGATGGCCGAGCCGTCCCAGCGGGCGTAATAGACGCCGGTGCGGTCCAGGTCGCGGGCCCGGGTCTTGCCGTGGTCGGTGAACCAGAACCCGCCGTGGCGGTCGAACACGATGTCGTTGGGGCCTCTCAGGGGCGCGCCGTCGCACGAATCGTACAGCACCTCGACGGCGCCGGTGGCCAGGTCGACCCGCTCGATCCGGCCGCCCGAATAGTCGTCGCCCTGCAACCCGGAAAACAGCGCGCCGTCCTTCTCGAACCATTGGAACCCGCCGTTGTTACAGACGTAGCACTTGCCGTCCGGCCCCATGGCGGCGCCGTTGGGGCCGCCGCCCAGGTGGGCGACCACGTCCACGGTCCCGTCCGGCGCGGCGCGGGAAAGGGTGCCGCGGGCGATCTCGACGAACAGGACGCTGCCGTCGGGCATGGCGACGGGGCCTTCGGGGAATCGCAGGCCGGCGGCGATCTCGGTCAGCGGCGGCGCGCCGCTCACCGGTCCGGCACCACGCTCTGGCGCACCCGGGCCATGCCGCGCAGCCAGCGGTCGCGGTCGTCGGCCTTGCGCCGCATGTAGGTCTCGACGATCTCGTGTGGCAGGATCAGGAACCGTTCCTCGGCCATGCCCCGGACCACGGCCTCGGCCACGTCCTCGGGCTCCAGCACGCCGTCGGCGAAGGCCGGCTTGTCGCCGCGGCCGGCGGTCATGCCGGTGCGCACGCCCTGGGGGCAGAGCACCGACACGCGCACGCCGCGCGGCCCGTACTTGGCGGCCAGGAACTCGGCGAACCCGATCGCCGCGTGCTTGCTCATGGTGTAGGCGACGCTGTCGACCTGGATCAGGATGCCGGCCGCCGAGGCCGTGTTCAGCAGGTAGCCCGATCCGCGCGCGGCCATGCCCGGGGCCACGGCGCGGGCGGCGTAGACGTGGCTCATGGCGTTGACGCGCCAGCTCGCCTCGATGTCCGCGTCCGGCTGGTCCTCGTCGCCCAGGCGCAGGATGCCGGCGTTGGAGCAGAACACGTCGATGGGCCCGAACCGCCGCTCGGTCTCGGCCACCAGGGCCTGGACCTGCGCCTCGTCGGCCACGTCGCAGGCCATGGCGAAGGCGTCGCCCAGGCCCGCGGCCACGGCCGCGGCGCCGTCGCCGTCGATGTCGGCCAGCGCCAGGCCCTTCGCCCCCTCGGCCCGGAACCGTTCGGCCAGGCCCCTGCCGATGCCGCTGGCGGCGCCGGTGATGACGACGACCTTGTCCTTGATGTCCATGTGGCTGCTCCCCCTCGCACCGGTTCCCACGGCGCCATTCTGGCAGCCCACCGGCCGATTGAGAAGGCGGGCCTAGTCGCCCAGGGCGTCACCCAGGTCGACGGCCCCGCTGCCGGGCGCCAGGGGCCGCTGCTGCGAGGGGTGCGGCGCCCAGGCGGTCAGGGTCACCAGCTCGAAGGTGGCCGGCACGCGGCCGTCGGCGCCGGCGAACAGGTCGCGGTACCGCGCGGCGGCGGTCAGCAGGGTCTCGCGGCGCAGGGGCCGGCGCCGGCGCGCGATCACCGCGTTGCTCTCGCCCATGCCGCGCAGGTCGGCCATCAGGCGCAGGGGGTCGCCGTAGGATACGGTCACCGTCTCGCTGTCGGCCACCGGCAGGGCGAAGCCGGCCCGCTGCAGCAGGTTGCCCACGTCGCGCACGTCGGCGAAGGGGGAGACCCGGGGGCTGACCCCGCCGTCCACGGCCTCTTCCGCCTCCGAGAGCGCGCGGCGCAGTTCGTGCAGGGTGGCGCCGCCGGCCATCACCGCCAGGAACAGGCCGTCGGGCTTCAGCACCCGCCGCGCCTGGACCAGGGCGCCGGGCAGGTCGTTGACCCAGTGCAGGTCGAAGTTGGACAGCACGGCGTCGAAACTGTGATCGGCGAAGGGCAGGGCCTCTGCGTCGGCGGCCACCCGGGGGCCGGGCGCGCCGCCGGCGCGGTCCAGCGCCAGCATGCGCGCCGACGGGTCGCAGGCCACCAGGGTCTCGATGCCGCCGTGGCCGGCCACCGCCGCCGCCAGCTCGCCGCCGCGGCATCCCAGGTCCAGCGCCAGGGGGAAGGTGCGGGTGATGTCGTCCAGGCGGTCGGCCAGGCGCGCCGCGGTCTCGCGGAACAGGAAGTCGAACCCGGCCAGGCCCGGCGCGGCCCGGTCCCGGCGCTGGCGCAGCAGGGCGCGGTCGAATATCCTGATCGGGTCGGTCACGGCCGACTTATGGCACAACTGGGCGGGGGGCGGAAGGTCGGTGCTGGAACGGACTCCCTGGCAGGCCCCGGACCCCCTGCGCCGGGCCGGGCGCCGGGTGCTGGACCTGCTGCTGCCGCCGCAGTGCCTGGCCTGCGGCGCCCTGGTGGACGAGGCCGGCGCCCTGTGCGGCGACTGCTGGTCCAAGATCACCTTCATCACCGAGCCCTGCTGCGCCGCCTGCGGCCTGCCGTTCAACTACGACCCCGGGCCCGGGGTCCTGTGCGGCGACTGCGCCCGGCGGCGCCCGGCCTTCGACCGGGCCCGCGCCGTCCTGGCCTATGACGAGCACAGCCGCGGCCTGGTCCTGGCCTTCAAGCACGGCGACCGCACCGACGCCGCGCCGGCCTACGCCCGCTGGCTGGCCCAGGCCGGCGCCGGGCTGCTGGCCGAGGCCGAGCTGGTGGTGCCCGTGCCCCTGCACTGGACCCGCCTGTTCGCGCGCCGCTACAACCAGGCCGCCCTGCTGGCACAGCAGGTGGCGCGCCTGGGCGGGGTGCCCTACGCGCCCGAGGTGCTGGTGCGGCGCCGGCGCACGCCGTCCCAGGGGCACCTGGGGGCGGCGGCGCGACGGCGCAACCTGCGCGGCGCCTTCGCCGTGCCGCCGGGGCGGCGGCCGCGCCTGGCGCGGCGCCGGGTGCTGCTGGTGGACGACGTCATGACCTCGGGCGCCACCGCCACCGCCTGCGCCCTGACCCTGCTGCGCGCCGGCGCCGCCGCGGTCGACGTCCTGTCCCTGGCCCGGGTCCTGCGCGCGGCCCCCTGAGCACCGCCGCTTTTCCCCGCGTCGGGCCTTTTGGCCGGCCCGGGAAGCCCCTATATTGTGGGAACGCGCCCCCGGGGCGCCCCACTGGACGGAGAGGCACCCTTGGCACAGGTCGAGATCTACACCACCCCCTTTTGCGGCTTCTGCGCACGGGCCAAGTCGTTCCTGGACCGCAAGGGCGTGGCGTACCAGGAGATCGACGTCATGATGACCCCGGGCAAGCGCGCCGAGATGGTCGAGCGCGCCAGCGGCCGCACCTCGGTGCCGCAGATCTTCATCGACGGCCGCCACATCGGCGGCTGCGACGACCTGTTCGAGCTGGACATGGACGACGAACTGGACCCCCTGCTGGGCCTGGACGGGTGATCCCGCGCCCATGCCGCAAACCTTCACCGCCGCCTGCCTGCAACTGACCTCGCGGCGCGAGGTCGAGGACAACCTCCCGATCATCCGCGACCTGGCGCGGCGGGCCCGGGCCGACGGCGCCGACCTGATCCTGACCCCCGAGAACACGGGCTTCATGGCCATGGGCCGCAAGAACCTCATGGCCCGGGCCGAGGCCGAGGACGAGAACCGGCCCCTGGCCGCCTTGCGCGACCTGGCCGCCGAGACCGGGGCCTGGCTGCTGGTCGGCTCGCTGGCGGTCAAGCTGGCCGACGACGCGCGGGTGGCCAACCGCAGCTACCTGATCGACCCGGCCGGCACCGTGGTCGCCTGGTACGACAAGATCCACATGTTCGACGTCGACCTGGACGGCGGCGAATCGTACCGCGAGTCGAACTCGTTCCGCCCCGGCGACCGGGCGGTGGTGGCGGACCTGCCCTGGGGCCGCCTGGGCATGACCGTGTGCTACGACCTGCGGTTCCCGCAGCTGTACCGCGCCCTGGCCCAGGCCGGCGCCCATTTCCTGGCCGTGCCCTCGGCCTTCACCCGGCAGACCGGCCGCGCCCATTGGCACACCCTGCTGCAGGCGCGGGCCATCGAGACCGGCTGCTTCGTCCTCGCCCCGGCCCAGTGCGGCGACCACGAGGACGGGCGCCAGACCTTCGGCCACTCGCTGATCGTTGCCCCCTGGGGCGAGGTCCTGGCCGACGGCGGCGAGGGCGTGGGCATCGTCCGCGCCGAGATCGACCCGGCCCGGGTGGCCCAGGCGCGCGGCCGCATCGCCTCCCTGCGCCACGACCGGGACTTCGCGCCGCCCGCGTCCCATTAATGACATCCGGCCGGTGGTGCCTTTGCGGCGTTGCCCGCGCTTCCCCAGGTGTGCGATAACCCTGGACAGGACGAGGACACCGCCGTGGGCGTAACAACCTGCGGTTGGCAATTCTGGGGGCTGCGGTGGGCGGCAAGGGCAACAACAAGGATCGGGCGCGCCTGGGCCTGTCGCTGGCCTCGGGCATCCTGGTGCTGTTCATCCCCCTGTTTTTGTTCATCTCCCTGTTCCTGATCGCATACAACCAGGAAAAGAACGCCGACGTGGTGCTGGAGGTGGCCGACCGCCTGATGGAGACGGTCAGCGAGAAGGTGATCGAGAAGACCCACGGCATGATCGGCGTGCCCATGGGCATGATCAACATGGCCGCCGCCCTGCCGGACCTGGAGCAGGGCCTGAACCCGGCACGCACCCGCATCACCGACTACTTCCGCGCCGGGCTGGAGGAGTTCCCGCACCTGTACGGCGTGTTCGTGGCCTATCCCAACGGCGATTTCCTGCAGGTGATCCGGGTTTCGGCCCTGGACGACACCGTGCGCGCGCGCCTGGCGGTGCCCCACCGCACCTGGTACGGGGCGCGCTGGATCTCGCGCCAGGAGGACGGCAAGCGGCGCGAGAGCTGGGCCTTCCTGGACGGCGCCGGCCGGGTGGTGGGGCGCCGGGTGTCGCCCGAGGCCACCTACGACCCGCGGGTGCGGCCCTGGTACCGCAAGGCGGTGGACGGCGACGACGTGGCGCTGAGCGAGATCTACGTGTTCGAGAGCCTGCGCCGGCCGGGCCTGACCATCTCGCGCCGGGTCACCGGCACCGACGGGGTGGTGGTGGCCGCCGACATCCCCCTTTCCTCCCTGTCCGAGTTCCTGCGCGACCAGCAGGTGACCCCGTCCAGCACCATCTTCGTCTACAACCGCGCCGGCGAGATCATCGCCCACCCCGAGGCCGACCGCATCGTCCGCATCGCCGGCGACGCCCGGGATTCCAAGGCCCGGGTGCGGTCGGTGACGGTCGAGGAGTTCGGCGACCCGGTGCTGCGCGAGGCCGTCGCCGTGCGCGACCGCGACGGCGGCCGGCGGTTCGTGTTCACCCTGGACGACACCGACTACGTGGCCAGCTTCACCCCCATCCCGTCGGTCTACGGCATCGGCCTGAACGTGGCCATCGTCAGCCCCCTGGACGACTTCCTGGGCCCGCTGACGGCGCACGGGCGCAACAGCCTGGTGTTCTCGCTGGTGGTGCTGGCCCTGGCGGTGCCGCTGCTGATCCTGGTCGCCAACTGGATCGCCCGCCCGGTCAAGGCCCTGGCGCGCGAGGCCGACCGCATCGGCCGCTTCCACATGGAGGAGGTGGGCGAATTCGGGTCGCGGGTGCGCGAGATCCGGCGCCTGGCCGATTCCATCGCCGGCATGAAGGCGGCCATCCACACCTTCTCCACCTACATGCCCAAGAAGCTGGTGCGGCAGATGATCGAGTCCGGCGTGTCACCCGCCCTGGGCGGGGTCGAGCGCGACCTGACCGTCATGTTCACGGACGTGGAGAATTCCACCGAACTGGCCGAGACCCTGCCGGCCGAGGACCTGATGCGCAAGTTCTCCACCTACCTGGAGCGCATCAGCCGGGTGGTCAACGACGCCGACGGCACCATCGACAAGTTCATCGGCGATTCCGTGATGGCGTTCTGGAACGCCCCCTTCGACGAGCCCGACCACGTGGCCAAGGCCTGCACCGCGGCCCTGCTGTGCCATGCCGAGACGGACCAGTTGAACGACGCCTGGGTGGGCGAGGGGCGGCAGCCCATGTTCACCCGCATCGGCCTGCACGTGGGGCCGGCCATCGTCGGCAACGTGGGTTCGTCGGACCGCATGAACTACACCGCCATCGGCGCCACGGTGAACATGGCGGCGCGGCTGGAGGACCTGAACAAGCAGTACGGCACGCGCATCCTGGTGTCCCAGGATGTGGTCGACCAGGTGGGCACCCGGTTCCTGTTCCGCGCCATCGACGAGGTGACCCCGCGCGGCGCCACCGCGCCGACGGCGGTGTACGAGCTGCTGGGCGCCCACGACGGCGACGAACGCATCCGCGCCGGCGACGACCTGATCGCCTTCGCCGCCGACTGGGACGTGGCGCACCGTGCCCTGCGCCGCGGCGACGTCGCCGAGGCCCAGGGCCGCCTGCGCGAGCTGCGCCTGCGCCACCCCCACGACGGCCCGATCCGCGCCTTCCTGGAACGCTGCGAACACCGCCTGGCGGCGCTCTAATATTCCGGGGGCACCACCGGATGCGGCGCCGGCTCGCGGTCTTCACGGTCGCTGGCGTCCAGGTCGTTGACGGCGCAGATGCGCTGGATGACCCCGGGGCAGGGGGATTTCTCAACCACCCCATGCTCGTAGGCCACCACCTGCAGCCGGCCGCGGACCAGGTCCAGCAGCTCGCCGGCGCGCAGCAGGTGGTCGGGGTTGCGCGGCCGGGTGAAGGCCTCGTTACCGCGGGCGAAGGTCTCGTAGATCAGCACGCCGCCCGGCGCCAGGGCCGCCACCAGGGCGTCGTTGAGGGGCCGGTACAGGTAGTTGCACACGATGATGCCGGCGAACCGGGTGCCGGCCAGGGCGCCGCCGGGGCCGAAGGGCGGGGTGCCGTCCTCCAGGTCCGCGGTGATGACCCGGGCCCGGGAGTTGTCGCCGGCCAGGTCGGCCACGGCCGCGGTGTCGCGGTCCACCGCCGTCACCGCATGGCCGCGGTCCAGGAACAGGCGCGCGTGGCGGCCGCCGCCGCAGGCCAGGTCCAGCACCGGGCCGCCCGCCGGCACCAGGGGCGCGAACCGGGCGACCCAGGGCGAGGGCGTGGCGATGCGCAGGTGGCGGGGCGGTCGCTGGTCGGAAGCCTGGCTCATATCCCGTTGATTCTTAAAGTTTTCAGTTCGGTCGGCGGCGTGGTAGAATAGGCCGTCCTTGACAGGCCCGGCGCGCGGGCCAAATCAGGCCCAGGAGCGGACCCGGTCGCGCGACCGGCCGCGGTTTGGAAACGGCTTTTTCGCATGATCCTGTACCAACTGCAATGTGCCGACGGGCACCGGTTCGAGGCCTGGTTCCGCGACAGTGGCACCTACGACCGCCAGGCCGCCGCCGGCGCCATCGAATGCCCGCAATGCGGCGGCCACAAGGTCAGCAAGGCCCTGATGGCGCCGCACGTGGCGCGCAAGGGCGCCGACACCCGCGCCGACGCCCGCGCCGAGCGGGAGCGCGAGGACCGGGCCGCCGAGGCATCGGCGCCGGCGCCGGCGTCCGACCCCGGCCAGGGCCCCGGCCCCGGGCCCGGCGGCGACCCGCGGGCCGCCGAGCTGGCCCGGCAGATCCTGCGCGCGGTGGAGAAGGTGCGCGACCACGTGGAAGCCAACTTCGAGAACGTGGGCGACAAGTTCGCCGACGAGGCCCGCGCCATCCACTACGGCAACGCCGAGGAACGCGGCATCTACGGCGAGGCCACCGACGCCGAGGCCAAGGCCCTGGACGACGAGGGGATCGAGGTCTACCGCCTGCCGCGCCTGCCCAAGCGCAACTGACCGCCGCCGCCGGCGGAGGTTTCCGGAATCCGCGTGCCCGTCCCGGGCGCCAATTATTTTTCCTATGAACTAGGAAAAAAAACTTGACAAATCGGAATTATTGTGATATGGGGGAAATAATGCCGGCTCCTGGCCGGGCCACCGCAACCGACTGGACAAGGATGGGCACATGAGCGGATCGCGACTGAAGGCACGCCACGAGCTGTTCTGCCAGCGCTTCACCGCCCACGCCAACGCCGCCGCGGCGGCGCGCGAGGCCGGGTACGCCGCGCCGTCGGCGCGCAACCACGGCTACCGCCTGCTGCGCGACCGGCGGGTGCGGGAACGCATCGGCGAGATCCGGGCCCAGGTGGCCCGCGACCACTGCCTGGACGCCCAGGCGCTGATGGCCAAGCTGGAGGCGGTCTACCGCAAGGCGCTGGAATACCACCACCTGCACGCCGCCGTGCGGGCGGTGGAGCTGCAGGGCCGCCTGGCCGGCCTGCTGTGCCTGCGCGGCGGCCCGGCCGAGGAGCCCGGCGGCGGCTGAGGCCGCCGGCGGTCAATCGTTGTCGATATTGTAGTTGTTTTTGTTGGGCGGCGGCGTGGTGCCGCCGGCCGGCTGCTGTTCCTGGGTCACGAAGTCCTGCAGGTCCAGGGGCAGGCTGTCCTGGGGCAGCTGGAACAGGCTGTCGACCACGTCGCCCAGCGACTGGGTGTTGTCCATCTGGTTCAACAGGGTCGGCGGCGCCGGGGCCGGCGGCGACGGCGGCGTGTTGTTGGCGCCGACCACGGTATAGGTGCCGACCTGGTCCAGGACCTGGGCCCGGCCCAGCAGGTCGCGCACGATGGCGACGCCCTCCAGCAGGATGACGATGGTCTGCCCGGCGGCACCGACGATGATGCCCAGCGCCGTGCCGCGCACGCCGATGTTCGAGGTCGGCGTGCGGATCACGTAGATCTTGGGGTCCTGGATGCCGGTGACGAAGCGGGCGGCGCCGCGCACCACGCTCAGGGCCACCGAGCCGGCGCCCGAGCGCGGGTCGTACACCATCTCGTCCAGGACCACCTGGGAGTTGGGGCCCAGGGTCATGGTGGTCTCGTCCAGGAACAGCAGCTGGGCCGAGGCGGCGGCGAAGGTCTCCACCATCTCGTCGCGGAACACGTCGCTGCGGGTCTTCAGCGGGCGCACCTTCTTGGCCAGGGTGCCGGTGACCTTGTTCTTGGCCGTGGCGACGACGCCGACGTTCTCGGCGCCCCGGACGTCGCCGGCCGCGCCGACCAGCAGCACCGCCGCCAGCGCCAGCGCCGCCGCGGCGCCGCGCCGGCGCCCCACCGATGGCATACGGACCATGACGTTCCACCCCTTTCACGCCAGTCGGGCCGGCCACCATTCTAGCCCAAGGGCCCGGTCCATGGCCATGGCCGAGCGGGGCCGGCGGCATTCCGCGGCCTGTCCCCCGGCGCTGCGCGGTGCGAGGGCCTTGGTGTATGATGGGGGCCGATTCGGACCGCCGGGGGAGGCACATGGACAAGCGCATCAAGGAGATCACCATCGTCGGCGGCGGCACCGCCGGGTGGATGGCGGCCACCTTCCTGGTCTCGGTCCTGAACGGCCGCGCCGACCGCCACAAGACCAAGGTGACCCTGATCGAATCGCCCAACGTGCCCACCGTCGGCGTCGGCGAGGCCACGGTGCCCACGATTCCCCACTTCCTGCAGCAACTGGGCATCAAGGAGAGCGAGTTCATCCGCCGCTGCAACGCCTCGTTCAAGCTGGGCGTGCGGTTCGTCGGCTGGGACCACGACGCCAAGGGCGGGCCCATGTCCTACATCCACCCCTTCTACAGCGCCGACGACAACGTGGGTGGCCACAACCCGGCCTACTATTTCCACCGGTTCGGCGGCCTGGGCGGCGGCGACACCCTGGACGACTGCATCTCGCCCAGCCGCGCCCTGATCGACAACCGGCGCGGCCCGCGGCTGCTGGAGGACGGCGACTACACCCGGCGGGTGACCTACGCCTACCACCTGGACGCCGGCCTGTTCGCCGGGTTCCTGCAGGAGATCGCCGTGCAGCGCGGGGTCCAGCACGTGCTGGACGACGTCGACGACGTGGAGGTCGACGACCGCGGCTTCATCGCCGCCCTGCGCCTGCGCCAGGGCGGGCGGCGGCCGGTGGAGTTCGTCATCGACTGCACCGGGTTCCGCGGCCTGATCATCCAGAAGGTCCTGGGCGTGCCGTTCGAAAGCTATGACCGCTTCCTGCTGAACGATCGCGCCCTGGCGGTGCAGCTTCCCCACCCCGACCCGACCCGGCTGGAACCCTGCACCCGGTCCACGGCCCTGGGCGCCGGCTGGGTGTGGCGGGTGCCGCTGTATTCCCGGGTCGGCACCGGGTACGTGTTCTCCAGCCGGTTCCGCAGCGACGACGAGGCCATGGCCGAGTTCAAGGCCCACCTGGGCGAGGCCGGCAAGGACGCCGAGCCGCGGGCCATCGGCATCCGGGTCGGGCGCCTGTCCCGGGCCTGGGAGAAGAACTGCGTCGCCATCGGCCTATCCAGCGGCTTCATCGAGCCCCTGGAGTCGACCGCCATCTTCATGATCGAGAACGCCGTGCGCACCCTGGCGGCGAACTTCCCGGACCTGGACTTCCACCCCTCGCTGGCCGACCACTACAACGCCGTCATGGACCGCATGCTGGCCGAGATCCGCGACTTCATCGTCCTTCACTACTGCGCCAACAACCGCACCGATTCGCCCTACTGGGTCACCGCGCGGGAAGAGATGGAGGTTCCCGATTCGGCGCGCGAGTGCCTGGAACGCTACCGCCACGCCTTCCCCAACAACGACTGGTACGACCGCACCTTCCTGTTCAACTACTTCAGCTTCCTGGTGGTGCTGTTCGGCAAGGGGTATTTCGACGGGGTACAGTTCCCGGCCGAGAACTTCATCGCCCGCGCCGACTGGGAATCCTTCCAGCACCGCCTGCGCCAGTTCAAGGACAGCCTGGTGGCCAGCCTGCCGGACCAGTACGCCCTGCTGCGCCGCATCCGCGGCGAGGACCAGCCGGCCGCGGCGCCGTGGATGGCCGGCCTGGGCGGCGGCGCCACCGTGGGCCTGGGCGCCGGCGCGCCGCCGCCCAGGGTCCAGGTCACCGCCACCACCCAGGTGGACCTCGGCGGCTCGAACATCCTGTGACGGACCGGCCGGTGTGGGTGGACAAAACGCGCCGGCCCGTCGATGATGCCGGCCCCGCGCCACGAACGAGGTTGAGACCATGCAGGTGACCGCGATCCACCGCTATCCCGTCAAGGGGCTGAGCCCCCAGGCGCTGGAGACCGTGGACCTGAGCCCCGGCGAGGGCCTGCCCCACGACCGCCGTTTCGCCCTGGCCCACGGCGAGATCGGGTTCGACCGCGACAACCCGGAATGGCTGCCCAAGACCCATTTCCTGATGCTCATGCGCAACGACCGCCTGGCGGCCCTGGAAACCCGGTACGACGCCGGCACCGAAACACTGACCGTGCTGCGCCAGGGGCGCCAGGTGGCGCGCGGCTGCATGACCCAGGCCCTGGGGCGGTCGATCCTGGAGGAGTTCTTCGAGGCCTACATGAAGAGCGAGCTGCACGGCGAGGTGAAGATCGTCGATGCCCCAGGGCACATGTTCTCGGACCACCGCAACAAGGTGGTGTCGCTGATCAACATGGCCTCGGTGCGCGACCTGGAACGGGTCGCCGGCGGGCCCATCGACCCGGTGCGGTTCCGCGGCAACGTCATCTTCGAGAGCGACGAGCCCTGGGTGGAGTTCACCTGGGTCGACCGCGAGATCCGCATCGGTGCCGCGCGCCTGACCGTGACCAAGCGCATCGACCGCTGCGCCGCCACCGGGGTCAACCCGGCCACGGGGGAGCGGGACATGAACCTGGTCAAGGCCCTGCAGGTCGGATTCGGCCACATCGACATGGGGGTCTACGCCCGCGCCGAGGCGGCCGCGGCCATCGCCGTGGGCGATGCCATCACCGTGATCTGAAGCGGTCGATTCGCGTCGATTCGCGCCGATTCGCAAGGTGCCGCGGCGTCAGGCCGGGGCCGTCTCCTTGGACGGGTCGCCGCCGGCCTCGCCCTTGGCGCGGCGCGGGCGGCCGGGGCCGCGGCGCCGCGGCCGGGTGCCCTCGCCGCCGTCCGTCGCATCGCCCGCATCGCCGCCGTCGCCGTCGTCGGACCCGCCCTGGGGTTCCGCCGGGCTGGCGCGGCGTTCGGCCGATTTCCCGAACTGGGGCGCGCGGGTGATCGAGGGCGGCAGCTCGGGCTGGTCGCTCATGCCCGGGATGTCGTTGTCGTCGGGGCCCATGGCCGCCGAGTCCATGCCCTGGTCGTCGCCGTCGCCGTCGCCGTCGCCGTCGTCGAAGCCGTCGCCGCCGTTCTGCGGGGTGCTGCGGCCACGCTGCTGGCGCAGCTGGTTCTGGGCCTCGGCGTTGTTGATCAGCCGGAAATAGTGCTCGGCGTGCTGGAAGTAGGCCTCGGCGGCGATTCGGTCGCCGCTCGACGTGGCGTCCCGGCCCAGGGCCAGGTATTTCTCCAGCACCTGCTGCGCGGTGCCGCGGATCTTCACGTCGGGTCCGTTGCTCTCATAGTTGTTCTTTTGCGCGGGATGGCGCTTGCCATTACCGCGGGAACGTCCGCGCCGGGTGCTTGAGCTGTGTTTCATGACACCTGATTGTCGTATTTTCGTGTGGTCGTCCGTTCCCTTCGCCGGGGCCGGGGCGGTCGTCACATAAGACGGAATCCGCCGCCTTTCGACTCATCGCCCAACGCTTCGCGAGGAGGGAATTCGATCCATTCCGGCGTCCCTTGACGCCGTTCCATCGGCTGGCCGTAGCCGCCTGATAGATTGAAACTAGTCGGGTTCTCCGCCATTTCCAACTGTTTTTTTTATTAAATCGTCGCCGCCGGAACGGCGCAGGACCAGGCAGCGGGCGATCCCCGCCAGGTCCCGGGCCACGGCGGCCACGGACAGGCCCGCCGCCGCGGCCAGGGCCGCCACCGCGCCGTCCTGGCCCGCCCCCAGTTCAAGGAAGGCGGCACCCCCGGGGGCCAGCCAGCGGTCCAGGCGCGCGGTCAGGGCGCGGTAGGCGTCCAGCCCGTCGGCGCCGCCGGCCAGGGCCCGGCGCGGCTCGTGCACGGCCACCTCGGGTTCCAGGCCCGGGATGTCGCCGTCGCGGATGTAGGGGGGATTCGCCAGCACCAGGTCGAACGGCCCGGCATCGGCCCAGCCGGCCGCGTCGTCGTTCCAGTCCGCCACCGCGAATCGGGCGCGGGGGTCGAGGCCCAGGGCCCGTGCGTTGCCGCGGGCCACCGCCACGGCGCCGGCGCTGGCGTCGATTCCCAGGCCCGTGGCCGCGGGCAGATCGTGCAGCACCGCCAGCAGCAGGCAGCCCGTGCCGGTGCCCAGGTCCAGCACCCGGGGCGCCGCCAGGCCGCGGTCGGCGGCGAAGGCGAGGGCGGCCTCGACCAGGGTCTCGCTGTCGGGGCGCGGGGTCAGGGTGTCGGCGGTGACGGCGAAGTCCAGGCTCCAGAACTCGCGCCGGCCCAGGACCTGGGCCAGGGGCCGGCGGGCACGGCGTTCCGCCACCAGGGCCCGGAACCGGTCCGCGGCCGTGGCGTCCACGGGGTCGCGCGAGGCCGCCAGCAGGCGCGCCCGGTCCAGGCCCGTGGCCCGTTCCAGCAACAGGCGCGCGTCCAGGCGAGCGCCCTCGACCCCGGCCGCCCGCAACTCCGCGGTGGCCTCGCGCAGCAGGGACTCCACCGTGTCCGTCAGCCCACCTCCGCCAGCAGGGCGGCCTGGTCGTCGGCGACCAGGGCGTCGATCAGGTCGTCCAGGTCGCCGTCCATGACCCGGTCCAGCTTGTGCAGGGTCAGGTTGATTCGGTGGTCGGTCACCCGGCCCTGGGGGAAGTTGTAGGTGCGGATGCGCTCCGACCGGTCGCCCGACCCCACCTGGCCCTTGCGCGCCGCCGCCCGCTCGGCGTCGCGCATCTGGCGCTCGCGCTCGTACAGGCGGGCGCGCAGCACGCGCATGGCCTTGGCCTTGTTCTTGTGCTGCGACTTCTCGTCCTGCTGGCTGACCACGATGCCGGTGGGCAGGTGGGTGATGCGCACGGCGCTGTCGGTGGTGTTCACGGACTGGCCGCCCGGGCCGCTGGCGCGGAACACGTCGATGCGCAGGTCCTTCTCGTCCACCTCCACGTCCACCTCCTCGGCCTCGGGCAGGACGGCCACGGTGGCCGCCGAGGTGTGGATGCGGCCGCCCGATTCGGTCACCGGCACCCGCTGCACCCGGTGCACGCCGCTCTCGAACTTGAGCCGCGCGAACACCCCGCGCCCGGTGATCGAGGCGATCACCTCCTTGTAGCCGCCGATGCCGGTCTCGCTCAGCTCCAGGACCTCCATCTTCCACTTGTGGTCCTCGGCATAGCGCTGGTACATGCGGAACAGGTCGGCGGCGAACAGGGCGGCCTCGTCGCCGCCGGTGCCGGCGCGGATCTCCAGGATGGCGTTCTTCTCGTCGGCCTCGTCCTTCGGCAGCAGCGAGAGCTGCACCTGGCGCTCCAGGTCCGGCACCCTTTCCTTCAGGGCCAGGAACTCCTCCTCGGCCAGGCCGCGCATCTCGGGGTCCGAGCCGGTGTCGGCCATCATCTCGGCCAGGTCGGCCATCTCGGCCTGGGCCTGGCGCAGGGCGGTGATGCCGGCCACCACCTCGGACAGGTCCGACAGCTCCTTCGACAGGCGCGCGAAGTCCTTGCCGGCGCCGGCGTCGGCGCTGGCCAGCAGGTCGCGCAACTCCTCGTAGCGCGACACCACGCCGTCGAGCTTTTCCTCCAGGCTCACGGCTCTCCGTCTCCGCGCTTGTCGTCGTCCTCGAGCCGGAACAGCCGGCTCAGCACCCGCTCGGCCGCGTCCAGGTCGGCGCGGCTCAGCTCGCCCTCGTCCTGGGGCGCCTCGCGCGCCGCCGTCTCGCGCAGGCTTTCCGACGGCGTGTGCAGCAGCCGGTTGATCAGCAGGTGGGTGGCCTTGTCGGCGTCGCCGCCGGAATCGCGCAGGGCGGCCTGGCGCACGGTCTCGAAGTGCTGGCGCAGGCGGGTCAGGGCCGGCACCGCGGCGCGCTCGGCGCGGCCGCGCACGAACAGGTCCAACTCGCCCTCCAGGATCTTCCAGGCGTTGCGGGCCTGGCCCTCGCGCGACGCGCGGCCCTCCATGGCCACCTTCTCCAGGTCGTTCAGGTCATACAGGAAGGCGCCCTCCAGCTTGTCCACGGCCGGGTCGATGTCGCCGGGGATGCCGGTGTCGATCAGGAACATGGGGCGCCGCTTGCGCGCCGCCAGGGCCGCCTTCACCGCCGCCGGGTCGATGACGTAGGTGCGCGTGCCCATGGAGGTCAGCACCACGTCGGCGCCGGCCAGCAGCTCGCCCAGCCGATCGTAGTCGCCCACGTGGCAGCCCAGGTGGCGGGCGATGGGCTCGGCCCGGGTGCGCGTGGGATGGACCACGTTCAGGCGGTCGAGCCCCGCCGACAGCAGGTCGCCGGCCACCAGCTCGCCCATGTCGCCGGCGCCCACCAGTAGCCCGGCGCAGCGCGACAGGTCGCCGTGCAGGTCGCGCGCCAGCTGCACGGCGGCGGCCGAGATGGACACCGGCCGCTCGCCCACGGCGGTTTCGCTGCGCACCCGCTTGGCGGTGTGGTAGGCGGCCTGCAGGATGGCCTCCAGGTCGGACCCCACCAGGCCGGCCTCGCGGGCCAGGCGGTGGCTGTCCTTGACCTGGCCGAACACCTGGGGCTCGCCGATGATCAAACTGTCCAGCGACGACGCCACCGAGAAGATGTGCTTCACCGCCTCGGCGTCGGTCAGGGTGTAGATCTGCCCGTTCAGGTCCGCCGGGCGCAGCTCGGCGTGCTCGGCCAGCACCGCCGAGATCACCGGCGCCGCCGCCTGGGGCTGGGGGTGGGCGGCCTGGACCTCGACCCGGTCGCAGGTCGACAGCACGATGGCCTGCTCGATCCCGGCCTCGCGCAGGCGGCGCAGGAAGGCCGGCATGACGCGCTCCTCCACGAACAGCCGGTCGCGCAGGGTCAGCGAGCTGGACCGGTGGTTGGCACCGACCACCAGGGGATGGGGCGCGGAGGAGGGATCGGGCATTTCCGGCCTCTAGGTGAAGGACGCCAGACGGTCCTCGATGGCCGTCAAGGGTACTTCCGATTGCTCGCCCGTGTCCATGTCGCGCAGGGTGGCGGCGGACCGGGCCAGCTCGTCGGTGCCCAGGATCACGGCGGCGCGGGCCTCGATCCTGTTGGCCCTTTTCATGCGCTTGCCCATGTTGCCCGAATAGGCCATGTCGACGGCGAAGCCGGCCCGGCGCAGGCGCTGCGCCAGGCCCAGGGCGGCGGTCTGCGCCTCGGCGCCGACCGGGATCACGGCGATGGGCCGGGGCGGCGGCGGCGGGTCGCCGGCCATCATGGCCAGGCGCTCGATGCCCGCGGCCCAGCCGACCCCGGGGGTGGGCGGGCCGCCCATCTGCTGCACCAGGCCGTCATAGCGGCCGCCGGCGATGACCGCCCCCTGGGCGCCCAGGGTGGTGGTGGTGAACTCGAACGCGGTGTGGCAGTAGTAGTCCAGGCCGCGCACCAGGCGCGGGTTCAGGCGGTACGGCACGCCGGCCGTCTCCAGCCCCTCCAGCACAGTGTCGAAGAAGACGCGGGAGTCGGCGTTCAGGCTGTCGGTCATCAGCGGCGCCTCGGCCACCAGGGCCCTGTCGCCCTCGTCCTTGGAATCCAGGATGCGCAGGGGGTTGCGGGTCAGCCGCTCGCGGCTTTCCTCCGACAGGGCCGACAGGTGGCCCTCGAAATAGGCCACCAGCTTTTCACGGTAGGCGTCGCGGCTGGCGGTGTCGCCCAGGCTGTTGATCTCCAGCTCCACGTCGCCGGCGATGCCCAGTTGGTCCAGGATCTGGGCGCCGGTGGCGATGACCTCGACGTCGCCCTGGGGCTGGGCCACGCCCAGCAGCTCGACCCCGACCTGGTGGAACTGGCGCTGGCGGCCCTTCTGCGGCCGCTCGTAGCGGAACATGGGGCCGTTGTAGAAGTACTTCAGCGGCAACTGCTGCTGCAGACCGTTGGACAGGAAGGCGCGGACCACGCTGGCCGTGTTCTCGGGCCGCAGGGTGATGCGCTCGCCGCCCTTGTCCTCGAAGGTGTACATCTCCTTGGTCACCACGTCCGAGGTGTCGCCCAGGGTGCGGGCGAAGACCTCGGTGAACTCGAAGATGGGGGTGGCGATCTCGGCGAAGCCGTAGCGCGCCGCCACGGCGCGGGCCGTGTCCTCGACGTGGCGGTGGCGCCGCCGCGCCTCGGGCAGCAGGTCGTGGGTGCCGCGGACGGGGTTCAGGCTGGCCATGGAACGGGGACTTTCCTGCTGGGATCAGGCGCTCTTGCGCGCGAAGCGGGACTGCACGTAGTCCTCGACGATCTTCTTGAACTCGTCGGCGATGCCGGGGCCGCGCAGGGTGACGGTCTTGCGCCCGTCGATGAACACCGGCGCCGCCGGCTCCTCGCCGGTGCCGGGCAGGCTGATGCCGATGTCGGCGTGCTTGCTTTCGCCGGGGCCGTTGACGATGCAGCCCATGACCGCCAGGTTCAGGCCCTCGGCGCCCGGGTAGGCCTGGCGCCACTCGGGCATGCGGGCGCGGACATAGGACTGGATCTGCTCGGCCAGCTCCTGGAACACGGTGCTGGTGGTGCGGCCGCAGCCGGGGCAGGCGGTGACCAGCGGCGAGAAGGCGCGCAGGCCCATGGTCTGCAGCATCTCCTGCGCCACCACCACCTCGCGGGTGCGGTCGCCGCCGGGCTCGGGGGTCAGGGACACGCGGATGGTGTCGCCGATGCCCTGTTGCAGCAGCACGGCCATGGCCGCGGTCGAGGCGACGATGCCCTTGGACCCCATGCCGGCCTCGGTCAGGCCCAGGTGCAGGGCGTAGTCGCTGCGCGACGCCAGCAGCTGGTACACGGCGATCAGGTCCTGCACCTCGCTGACCTTGCACGACAGGATGATGCGGTCGCGGCCCAGGCCCAGTTCCTCGGCGCGGGCGGCGCTCAGCAGGGCCGACTGGACCAGGGCCTCGTGGGTCACCTGGCGCGCCGTCTTGGGCTGCGCCAGCCTGGCGTTTTCGTCCATCAGGCGGGTCGCCAGCTCCTGGTCCAGGCTGCCCCAGTTGACGCCGATGCGCACCGGCTTGCCGTTCTCGAGGGCGATCTCGACCATGGTCGCGAACTGGGTGTCGCGTTTCTCGCGGAAGCCCACGTTGCCGGGGTTGATGCGGTACTTGGCCAGGGCCTGGGCGCAGTCGGGGTACTTGGTCAGCAACTGGTGGCCGATGTAGTGGAAGTCGCCCACCAGGGGCACGGTCACGCCGCTGGCGGCCAGGGCGTCGCGGATGCGGGGCACGGCGCGGGCCGACTCCTCGCGGTCCACGGTGATGCGCACCAGCTCGGACCCGGCGCGGGCCAGGTCCGCCACCTGGGCCACGGTGGCCTCCACGTCGGCGGTGTCGGTGTTGGTCATGGACTGCACCACGATGGGCGCGTCGCCGCCCACGACCACCGGTCCGACGCGGACGGGGACGGTCCCGTGACGGGGCGACAGGGGCAGGGGCTCGGTCATGGTTTCAACCTTCTCGCGCGGGCGGACGCCGTGTTTTGCCGCAACCTCCCCCGGCGGTCAACGCCCGAATGCCGGCGGTGGCGACGGCGATCGGGCGTTGGGCGGGCGGCGGCCGGGCGGCGGGCGGCGGAAAGGGGGAGGCCGGCAGGGCCTATTCGACCACGGCGGTGCCGTCCAGCAGGCGCTGGGCGCTGAGGGCGACGCGGCGGCGCACGGCGCCTTCGGGGCCGATGGGGGGCACCACCTCGCCGTCCACCAGGATCTCCAGGGCGCCGGCGTTGCCCGTCTGCAATGTCAGGTCGCCGCGGTCGGGCACGCGGTAGCTGTCGCCGGCGCGCAGCAGGCGGGTGACGATCAGCTCGTTGCCGGTCTCGTCGCGGACCTGGATCCAGCTGTCCGAGCGGGCCCGCACCAGGATGCGGAACTTGCTGCCGCCATACTGCTGGGCCGAGGTGTCCTCGCTGGGCGGCGGCGCCGGCGGCACCATGGCCTCGGGCGCCAGGGGCGGGGCCGCGGCCTGGGTGGTGATGCCCGGCGACAGGTTATCCGGCGGCGGCGGCGCCGAGGCCACTTCGGTGCCCGAGTCGGCGCCCGAGTCGGTGCCCGAGTCAGCGCCCGAGTCAGCGTCCGTCGCGGTCCTGCGCAGGGTTCTGTCCGTGCCGTCCGTGGCCGCCTCGGCGGCCGGCGGCGGCGGCGGGGTCTCGTCGGCATCGGCGGCCGGCGGCTGGGCGGTGGCCAGGGTGTCGGCCGGGGTCACCCGCGAGGCCGGCGGCGGGGTCACGGCGGCGACCCGGGCCGGCGGCGCGGCCGGTACCGGCGCCGGCGCTTCCATGGCGGCAGCCGCGGGTTCCGCCGCGGGCGAGTCACGGGTGGTGACACGGGGGCGGGCGCGGGTGCCGGGGCGGGGCGGTCGCCGGGGGCGTGGCCGCCGCCACCTCCGTCGCCGGGGCCATGGCCGGGGCCGGCTGCGGGGCCGGGGCGGACGTTTCCGCGGCCGCCGGCCGCAGGTCGGTCACGTCGGGCGGCATGGGGGTGGGCGGGGGCAGGGGTTCGGCGCCGTCCTTGCCGCCGGGCAGCAGCGCGATCAGGCGGTCGGGCAGGGGCGCGATCAGGTCGGCGACGGCGCCGTCGCGGGCCGAGTTCAACTGCCAGCCGCCATAGGCCAGGCCGGCGACCACCAGGCCGATGACCAGCACGGCGCCTGTGGGGAAGGTGGATTCGGGCACCGGCGAGGGGAAGTGCAGGTCGGCGCCGCCCTCGATCCCCGTGCTCTCGTCCTTGAACCGGCGCACCACCTCTTCGGCGTCCAGGCCCAGGTGCTCGGCATAGGCGCGCACGAAGCCGGTGGCATATGTCTTGCCCGGCAGGTCGGCGAAGCGGCCCTCCTCGATGGCCACCAGGTAGGGGTAGCGGATGCACAGCAGCTCGGCCACATCGCCCAGGTCCTCGCCGCAGCGTTCGCGCGACGCCCGCAGCAGCGCGCCGATGCTGGGCCCGGCCGCGCGGTCAAACGCCTGGTCCTTTTCCCGAGATACCTGATTCACAGCAAAGGTGTATCCGGTCCGTGTCCCAATTCCGTCATTCGATCGTGTCTCCGACCGTCCCTGTCAACGAAAATATCGAGCCTTGTCGGCTGCTTGGGCACCGCTGGACGCTATTCTGCCAAGTATTCTGGCAAAAAAACAAGAAGAATCAAGTGCGAAAAGGGTTAACTTAAATTAAGACTCCATGATCCTGGGCAAACGCCCGCAGTTTCTGGCGCACGCTGTGGTCCGACGTGTCCAGCAGGGACGGCAGGTAATCGCGCAGAACGCCGGCCGACAGGCTGCGGATCATGGCCTTCACCGGCCCCACCGCCGGCGGCGCCACCGAGATGGAGCGGTAGCCCAGCCCCACCAGGGCCATGGCGTCCAGGGTGCGGCCGCCCATCTCGCCGCACAGGCCGAACGGCACCCCGGCAGCGTCGCACTGGCGGGCCAGCATGTTCAGGAACCGCAGCGTCGCCGGCGCCAGGGTGTCGTAGCGGTCCGACGACATGGGGTTGCTGCGGTCGCTGGCGTACAGGAACTGCAGCAGGTCGTTGCTGCCGACGGAAATGAAGTCGGCGTGGCGCAGCAGGTAGGGGAGCTGCAGGGCCAGGGCGGGCACCTCCAGCATCACCCCCACGTGCAGCTCGCCGGGCAGCGGGGTGCCGCGGGACTCGGCGCGGGCCAGCTCGCGGTCCACCAGCCTGCGCGCGGCGATGAACTCGGGCACCTCGGCGACCATGGGGAACATGATACGCAGGGGCCGTCCCTGGGCGGCCAGGATCAGGGCGCGCAGCTGCTGGCGCAGCATGGCCGGCCGGTCCAGGGACACGCGGATGGCGCGCCAGCCCATGGCCGGGTTCTCCTCGCGCATCTGGTCCCAGTACGGCAGCCCCTTGTCGCCGCCCACGTCCAGGGTGCGGAAGATCACCGGCCGGTCGCCGACGGATTCGAAGACCCGGGCGTAGATGCGGTGCTGGGTCTCGACGTCGGGGTATTCCGAGCGCACCATGAACGGCACCTCGGTGCGGTACAGGCCGACCCCGTCGGCGCCGTACTCGTCCAGCAGTTGCAGGTCGTACAGCATGCCGGCGTTGATCTGCAGCTGCACCCGTTGGCCGTCGCGGGTCACCGCCGGCTGGTCGCGCAGGGTGGCCAGGGCCGCCTTGCGCGCCTCGTGCGCCCGCTTGCTGACGTTGTAGGTCTGCTGTACGTCCTCGCCGGGGCGCACGAACACCTGGGCGTTGTTGCCATCGATGATGATGACGTCGCCTTCTTCGACCGTGTCCAGCACGCCGGGCACGTTGCCGACGATGGGGATGTCCAGGGCCCGGGCGACGATGGCCACGTGCGAGGTGGCGGACCCTTCCTCCAGCACCAGGCCGCGCAGCTTGACGTGGTCGTAGTCGAACAGCTCGGCCGGGCCCATGGACTTGGCGACCAGGATCATGTCGTCGGGCAGGTCGCGGTCGGACGCCTTCTCGGCCACCCCCATCAGGTGCTGCATCAGGCGGTTGGCCAGGTCCTCGAAGTCGTGCACGCGCTCGCGCAGGTAGGGGTCCGACACCTGGCTCATGCGGGTGCGGATGTCGTTGTGCACCTTCTGCACCGCGGCCTCTGCGGTCAGGCCGTCGTTGACCGCCTCCTCGATGCGCGACAGCCAGCCCGAATCGGCGGCGATCATGCGGTAGGTTTCCAGGATCTCGGCGTGCTCGCCGGCGGGGTCCAGGTCCGAGGTGCGCAGCATGTCGTCGATGGCGCCGTGCATCTCGGTCACCGCCCGGCGCAGGCGCACCAGTTCGGCCTCGGGGTCCTCGGCGACCACGCTGTCGATGCGCAGGGCGCGCTGGTGCAGGACCGCGGTGCCCAGCGCGATGCCCGAGTTCAGCCGCACCCCGCCCAGGCGCAGGGGCAGCAGGGCGATGCCGTCGGTGGGGCGCAGTTCGTCGCGGTTGACCAGTTGGCCGCTGAAGATCAACTCGGCCACCACCATGGCCACCGTCTCCAGGGTCTCGACCTCTTCCTCGGCGTACTGGCGGCGGGTCCGGTTCTGCACCGCCAGCACGCCGCCGACCCGGCCGCGGCGCCAGATGGGCACGCCCATCAGCGAGTGGTAGATCTCTTCGCCCGTCTCGGGGCGGTAGGCGAAGCCGGGGTGGGCCTGGGCGTCGGACAGGGCCAGGGGCCGGGCGTGGGCGGCGATGTCGCCGATCAGGCCCTCGCCCACGCGCAGGCGGGTCAGGTGCACGGCCGAGGACTTCAGGCCCTGGGTGGCGAACAGCTCCAGCACGTCGCCGGCGCGGCGCACGTAGACCGAGCACACCTCGGCCACCATGTCGCCGGCGATGATCGACACGATCTCGTTCAGCTGGTCCTGGGCCGAGCCGGTGCCGGCCATGACGTCGCGCACGCGCGCCAGCAGGCGGCGCGGCGTCTCGGGGTTGAATCCGGCCGGCATCCTAGGGCGCCCCGTTCCGTTCCCTGGCGACCAGGGCGTCGATGGCCTGCGCGGTCAGCTCGTCCAGGATCTCGCGCACCGGCTGCTCGCGGGTGACCATGCCGACGCTCTGCCCGGCCATCAGCGAGCCGTTCTCCACGTCGCCATCGATCACGCCGCGGCGCAGGGCGCCGGCCCAGAAGTGCTCGATCTCCAACTGCGCCGCCTTCTGGTCGACCTCGCCGCGGTTGTAGCGCTCGATCACCTGGCGCTGGGTCTCCATGAACCGGCGCGTGCCCTCGTTGACCAGGGCGCGCACGGGGATCACCGGGAACCGGGGGTCGATCTGCACCGTCGGCACGGCGTCGCGGGCGTTGGCCTTGATGAAGGCGCGCTTGAAGTTGGGGTGGGCGATGGATTCCGTGGCGCAGACCAGGCGGGTGCCCAGCTGGCAGCCGGCGGCGCCCATCTCCAGGTACGACAGCACCGCCTCGCCGCGGCCGATGCCGCCGGCGACGAAGATCGGCACCTCGCGCACGGCGGGCAGGATCTCCTGGGCCAGGACGCTGGTGGACACCGGGCCGATGTGGCCGCCGGCCTCGGCGCCCTCGATGATCAGGGCGTCGACCCCCGAGCGCACCAGCCGCCGCGCCAGGACCGGGGCCGGGGCGAAGCACAGCACCTTGATGCCGGCGTCCTTCAGGGCCTTGATGCTGGTCCCGGCGGGGATGCCGCCGGCCAGCACCACGTGGCCGACGCCGTGGTCGACGCAGACCTGGACCAGGTCGTCGATCTGCGGGTGCATGGTGATCAGGTTGACGCCGAAGGGCCGGTCGGTCATGGCCGCGGTGGCGGTGATCTCGGCGCTCAGTTGGTCCGGTGCCATGGAGCCGCAGGCGATGACGCCGAAGCCGCCGGCGTTGGACATGGCCGACACCAGGTTGCGCTCGGACACCCAGGACATGGCGCCGGCCAGCAGGGCCCGCTCCACGCCCAGGAACTCGCATCCCCGGCGCCACAGGGCCTGTACGCGTCTTTCGGCGGCTTCCCGGCTCATGTCATCCTACATTGTTCGGCGGCCGCGGGACCGGCACGCGGTCAGTCCGCGTCGAGGCCGTAGGCGGTGTGCAGGGCGCGCAGGGCCAATTCGGTGTATTCCTCGGCGATCAGCACGCTGACCTTGATCTCGGAGGTCGAGATCACCTGGATGTTGATGCCCTTCTCGGCCAGGGTGCTGAACATGCGCTTGGCGACGCCGGCGTGGCTGCGCATGCCGACCCCGATGACCGAGACCTTGACCACGTTCTTGTCGGACATCAGGCGCTCATACCCGATCTCGCCGCGCTCCTTCTCGATGGTCGCCACGGCATGCTCCAGGTCGCGCTCGGCCACGGTGAAGGTCACGTCCGTGCGGGCGCCGTCGTCGGACACGTTCTGCACGATCATGTCGACGTTGATGTTGGCGTCGGCCAGGGGGCCGAAGATGCCGGCCGCCACGCCGGGCCGGTCGGCCACCTTGACCAGGGTGATCTTGGCCTCGTCCCGGCTGTAGGCGATGCCACTGACAAGTTCCTGTTCCACGATTTCATCCTCATCCACGACCAGGGTGCCGCGTGCGTCCGAGAAGCTGGACCGGACCTCCACGCGCACCCCCTGCTTCATCGCCACCTCGACCGAGCGGGTCTGCAACACCTTGGCCCCCACCGAGGCCATTTCCAGCATTTCCTCGTAGGTGATCTTGTCCAGCTTGCGCGCCTTGGCCACGATCCGGGGGTCGGTGGTGTAGACGCCGTCCACGTCGGTGTAGATGTCGCAGCGGTCCGCCTTCAGGGCCGCCGCCAGGGCCACCGCCGAAGTGTCCGAGCCGCCGCGGCCCAGGGTCGTCACCCGGTTGTCGGGGGCGATGCCCTGGAACCCGGGGACCACCACCACCTCGCCCGTTTCCAGGCGCGCGATCAGGTCGGCGCTGGGGATGTCCTCGATCCGCGCCTTGCCGTGGCTGTCGTCGGTGCGCACCGGGATCTGCCAGCCCAGCCACGAGCGGGCGCCGATTCCCAGGTCCTGCAGCGCCAGCGCCAGCAGGCCCGAGGTCACCTGCTCGCCGGTCGACACCACCACGTCATACTCGCGTGCGTCGTACAGGGTGCTGATGGAATCCACATAGTCGACCAGCTGGTTGGTGACGCCGGCCATGGCCGACACCACCACGGCCACCTGGTGGCCCTTGTCCACTTCCGACTTGACGCGCAGGGCGACCGCCTTGATGCGGTCGATGTCGGCCACCGACGTGCCGCCGAACTTCTGTACGATCCTAGCCATTCCGAGCTGCCCTATGGGATGGTCACCGGTCGACCTGCCGGCCCGCGATGGGTCGAAACACTAGCGACGTTTCCGGCGAAATCCCGTGGAAATGCAGGGCTGTCACTTGGGGACAACGATTTTTCTGATCCGGTTGCGGCGCGGCCGGCGTATACATACTCTATAACGGTGAAACGAAGCAACCCCGCGGCGGGCTCGCCCGACGGTTGTGGCGGGGGCCCGAGCGCGGCTTGACGGGCGGAAGGGACGGGACCGATGACGACCGAAACGACAGGCGCCCAATCGCCGCGCCGCGGCGCCACGGCCGCACCCGACGAGGTGGCCCGGTTCACCGCCATGGCCGACGGCTGGTGGGACCCGGCCGGCAAGTTCCGCCCGCTGCACCAGCTCAACCCGCCGCGAATCGCCTTCATCCGCGACCAGGTGGCCGCCCATTTGGGGCGCGACCCCCTGGCGCCGCGGCCCCTGGGCGGCCTGTCGGTGCTGGACATCGGCTGCGGCGGCGGCCTGCTGTGCGAGCCCATGGCCCGCCTGGGTGCACGGGTGACGGGAATCGACGCCGGCGACCGCAATATCCAGGTGGCCGCCGCCCACGCCGCCCAGCAGGGCCTGGACATCGACTACCGCCACCAGCTGCCCGAGGACCTGGCGACCATGGGCGACACCCATGACGTGGTCCTGAACATGGAGGTGATCGAGCACGTGGCCGACGTGGACGCCTTCATGGCCGCCTCGGCGGCCCTGGTGCGCCCGGGCGGGGTGATGGTCCTGTCGACCCTGAACCGCACCCTCAAGGCCCTGGCCCTGGCCAAGGTGGGGGCCGAATACGTCTTGCGCTGGCTGCCGCCCGGCACCCACGACTGGCGCAAGTTCGTGCGCCCGTCCGAGATGGCCGCCGCCCTGCGGCCGCACGGGCTGGAGGTCCGGGCCCTGCGCGGGCTGGTCTACAACCCCTTCGAGGACAGCTGGAGCCTGTCCCGCGACCTGGACGTCAACTACCTGGCCTTCGCGGTCAAGCGCTAGGCCGGCGCGGGCGACCCATGGGACCGGCAGCCTGACATGGTGACCGACGTCGCAACGGGGATCCTGATTTCCGCAACCCTGATGTTCGTCATCGGGATCGTCCTGCACCTGATCGCCAGGTCGACGCGGCCCCTGCAGGGACCGGCGCAATGGGCCAACGGCATGCTGCTGTTCGGGGCCGGCGCCCTGCTGTACTACGGCCGCGGCACGATCAGCCCGTTCCTGTCGATCATGGTCGCCAACACGCTGATCATGTTCGGCACGCTCAGTATCCTGCGCGGCGCCAACGCCTTCACCGGCCGCACCGGGTCGGCGGTGGCGCAGGCCGTTTACGCGACCGCCTACCTGCTGCTGCAGTTTGTCTTCTTCCTGATGGACAGCATCGACCTGCGCACCATCGAGAACGCCGCCTTCTTCGGCCTGTGCGCCGTCGTCTCCGGATACCGGCTGGCGACCTTCGACGCGTCCTACACCACCGGCCGCTACGTGGTGGCGGGCATGCTGTATGTCGTCGCCCTGGCCTTCGCCGTCGGCGGCGGGATGTCGGCCCACGCCCTGTATACGGCCGGGTCCCTGCTGGCCGGCGGCCTGCCGCTGACCAAGAACCCGGCGACCGGGTTCCTGGTCCTGTTCATGCCGGCCATCAACCTGGGCTGGGGCCTGGGCCTGATCTTCATGACCATGCAGCGCGTGGTCGCCGAGCTGCACGACGTCAACCTGCGCATGGCCGACGAGATCGAGGAGCGCAAGCGCGCCGAGGGCAAGCGCGCCGCCGCCGAGGCCCGGTTCCGCGACTTCGCTGACGCGGCCTCGGACTGGTACTGGGAGATGGACCGGGATCTGCGCATCACCTACGTCTCGGACGCCCTGTTCCGCTACAGCGGTGCCGTGCCGATCAACAAGTTCCTGGGCAAGGAGCCGCGCGAATTGGCCGGCCTGGATGCGGAGGACGAAGCCTGGCGCCGCCACGAGACCGACCTGGCGGCCCGGCGGCCGTTCCGCGGCTTCGAATTCACCTTCGTCGACGACGACGGCGAAGGCCACCACTGGTCGATCAGCGGCCAGCCGGTGTTCGACGACGCCGGCGAGTTCCAGGGCTACCGCGGGGTCGGCCAGGACGTGACCGCGCGCAAGGAGGTCGAGGAGGCCCTGCGCCAGTCCGAGCAGATGTTCGCCGCCGCCTTCCACCAGTCGCCCCTGCTGGTCAGCATCAGCACCCTCGAGGACGGGCGGTTCCTGGCGGTCAACGACACCTTCCACGAGGCGACCGGGTTCAGCCGCGAGGAAATGATCGGACGGACGGCCACGGATCTGGGGTTGGTGCTGCCCGAGTTGCGCGAGCAGTACAAGGAGACCCTGATCCGGGAAGGCCAGGTCCTGGGGTACGAGATGCCCCTGCGCCGCCGGGACGGGACGGTCCTGATCGGCCGCCTGTCGGCCGAACGCATCTTCTATGGCGGCGGGCAGGCCCTGCTGGCCCTGATCGAGGACGTGACCGACGAGAAGGAGGCCCTGGTCGCCCTGGAACGGAGCGAGGCCCGCCTGGCCGACGCCATCGAGTCCATCGGCGACGGCTTCGCCCTGTGGGACCGCGACGACCGGCTGTTGACCTACAACTCGCGCTACCTGGATTTCTTCCGGGTCGCCAAGAACCTGATCGAGCCCGGCCGCAGCTTCGAGGAGATCCTGCGCGAGTCGGCGGTGCGCGGGATCTTCAAGGTCGAGGGCGACCACGAGGTCTGGATCCGCGACCGGGTCAAGGCACACCGCAGGGCCAACGCCGATTTCGAGGTGCAGTTGAGCAGCGGACGATGGCTGCACGTCCGCGAGCGGCCGACCTCCGAGGGCGGCATCGTCGGCGTCTACATCGACGTGACCTTCGTCAAGAAGGCCGAGGAGGACATCCACTTCCGCGCCAACTTCGACGGCCTGACCGGCCTGCCCAACCGCGCCAGCTTCGTCGGGCACCTGGACGAGGCCGTGGTCCGGTCGCGCCGCACCCGGCGGCTGGTGGCGGTCATGTTCGTGGACCTGGACCGGTTCAAGAACGTCAACGACACCCTGGGCCACGCCATCGGCGACGAGTTGCTGAAGCAGGCCGGCGCCCGCATCAAGGCCAGCGTGCGCGCCACCGACACCGTGTCGCGCCTGGGCGGCGACGAGTTCACGGTCATCCTCAACGATCTGGTCGGCGACATGGACGCGACCATCGTCGCCGAGACCCTGATCGAGCAGCTGTGCAAGCCCTACGACGTGGAGGGGCACGAGGTCTACGCCGGGGCCAGCATCGGCATCACCATCTGCCCCAACGACGGCACCGACCGCGCCACCCTGCTGAAGAACGCCGACATGGCCATGTACCAGGCCAAGGAAATGGGCGGCAACACCTTCCGCTTCTTCACCCGCTCCATGACCGAGCGCGCGCAGCGCTTCGTCGAGGTGGAGAAGGACCTGCGCCGGGCCCTGGACGGCGGCGAATTCGTGGTCCACTACCAGCCGGTGGTGGACCTGGCCCACGGCACCCTGGTCGGGGCCGAGGCGCTGGTGCGGTGGGAGCATCCCCAGCGCGGCCTGGTGCCGCCGGACCAGTTCGTGCCGGTGGCCGAGGAGACGGGCCTGGTGGTGGGCATCGGCGAGTTGGTCCTGCGCACGGCGGTGCGCGCCGCCACCACCTGGCCGGCCGGCACCGGCGCCGTCGGGCCGTACCTGGCGGTCAACGTGTCGAGCCGCCAGTTCAAGGGCGGGTTCGACCGCGAGGTGGTGAACCGCATCCTGACCGAGACCGGCTTCCCCGCCCACCGCCTGATGTTCGAGATCACCGAATCCCTGCTGATGGACCAGGACGAGCGCATCGGCCGGGCGCTGGAGGACTTCCGCGACATGGGCGTGATCCTGGCCATCGACGACTTCGGCACCGGCTATTCGTCGCTCAGCTACCTGCGCCGGTTCCCGGTCAGCGTGCTGAAGATCGACCGCGAGTTCATCCGCGACATGGACGTGGACCCCAACGACACGCGCCTGGTGCAGACCATCATCGCCATGGCCAAGGGCCTGAAGATCACCCTGGTGGCCGAGGGCGTGGAGAAGCCCGAACAGGCCGGGCTGCTGCGCGACCTGGGCTGCGACCGGGCCCAGGGGTTCCTGTTCGGCCGGCCGGTGGCGGAGCTGGATTTCGACGCCGATTTCCGCGACCGGCGCCTGGCCGAATAGGGCCCGAACAGGCTTGCGCCGGCGCATCGGCGCGCCATATCAGTCATAACCATATCGTGTGAGGGGTTTTGACGCTGCCGCGCCGGCGGGGCGTCGGGGCCCGGTCGGAACGAAGGGTACGCGACCATGGAATTCGAGAAGTACACCGAGCGCTCGCGCGGGTTCATCCAGGCCGCCCAGGGCCTGGCCATGCGCGAGAACCACCAGCACCTCACCCCGCTGCACCTGTTGAAGGTGCTGCTGGACGACAAGGAGGGGCTGGCCGCCAACCTGATCCGCGCCGCCGGCGGCGACCCGCGCCGGGCCCTGGACGGGACCGAGGCCGAACTGGCCAAGGTCGCCAAAGTGCAGGGCAGCGGCGCCGGCCAGGTCTACCTGGCGCCCGAGACGGCGCGCCTGTTCCAGCAGGCCGAGGAAGTGGCGCAGAAGGCCGGCGACGAATACGTCACCGCCGAGCGCCTGCTGCTGGCCTGCGTGCTGGCCTCGGGCACCGTGGCGGGCAAGGTCCTGGCCGAGGCCGGGGTCACGGCCCAGGCCCTGAACACCGCCATCAACGACGTGCGCAAGGGCCGCGCCGCCAACAGCCCCACGGCCGAGGACAGCTACGACGCGCTCAAGAAATACGCCCGCGACCTGACCGCGGCGGCGGCCGAGGGCAAGATCGACCCGGTGATCGGCCGTGACGAGGAAATCCGCCGCACCATCCAGGTGCTCAGCCGCCGCACCAAGAACAACCCGGTGCTGATCGGCGAGCCCGGCGTCGGCAAGACCGCCATCGTCGAGGGCCTGGCCCAGCGCATCGTCAAGGGCGATGTGCCCGAGAACCTGAAGAACAAGAAGCTGCTGGTGCTGGACCTGGGCGCCCTGGTGGCCGGGGCCAAGTTCCGCGGCGAGTTCGAGGAGCGCCTGAAGGCGGTGCTGAACGAGGTGGTGTCGTCGCACGGCGAGATCGTGCTGTTCATCGACGAGATGCACACCATCGTCGGCGCCGGCGCCGCCGAGGGCTCCATGGACGCGTCGAACCTGTTGAAGCCGGCCCTGGCGCGCGGCGAGCTGCACTGCGTCGGCGCCACCACCCTGAACGAATACCGCAAGCACGTGGAGAAGGACGCCGCCCTGGCGCGGCGGTTCCAGCCCGTGTTCGTGGCCGAGCCGACGGTGGAGGACACGATCTCGATCCTGCGCGGGATCAAGGAGAAGTACGAGCTGCACCACGGGGTGCGCATCCACGACAACTCCCTGGTCGCCGCGGCGACCCTCAGCAACCGCTACATCACCGACCGGTTCCTGCCCGACAAGGCCATCGACCTGGTGGACGAGGCCGCCAGCCGCCTGCGCATGGAGGTGGACTCCAAGCCCGAGGAGCTGGACGAGCTGGACCGCCGGGTGATCCAGCTGAAGATCGAGCGCGAGGCCCTGAAGAAGGAGGAGGATCGCGCCTCGAAGGAACGTCTCGAGACCCTGGAAGTGGAACTGGCCGACCTGGAGGAGCAGTCCGCCGCCCTGACCGCCCGCTGGGAGGCCGAGAAGAACGAGCTGGCCGACGCCACCCACATCAAGGAGGAGTTGGACCACGCCCGCATCGAGGTCGAGAAGGCCATGCGCGAGCAGCGCTACGACGAGGTCGGCAAGCTGCAGTACGACGTCATCCCCAAGCTGGAGCAGCGGCTGGCCGAGGCCGAGGCCGCCGAGGAGGACGACGACGGCCCGCGCATGGTCGAGGAGGCGGTGACGCCCGAGCACGTGGCCGGCATCGTGTCGCGCTGGACCGGCATCCCGGTGGACAAGATGCTGCAGGGCGAGCGCGAGAAGCTGGTGCACATGGAGCAGGGCCTGCGCCAGCGCGTGATCGGCCAGGAGGAGGCCCTGCACGCCGTCGCCGACGCCGTGCGCCGGGCCCGCGCCGGGCTGCAGGACGCCAACCGGCCAATCGGCTCGTTCCTGTTCCTGGGCCCCACCGGCGTCGGCAAGACCGAGCTGACCAAGGCCCTGGCCGCGTTCCTGTTCGACGACGAGCAGGCCATGATCCGCATCGACATGTCGGAATACATGGAGAAGCATTCGGTGGCGCGCATGATCGGCGCCCCGCCCGGCTACGTGGGATACGACGAGGGCGGCGCCCTGACCGAGGCCGTGCGCCGCCGGCCCTACCAGGTGATCCTGTTCGACGAGATCGAGAAGGCCCACCCGGACGTGTTCAACGTGCTGCTGCAGGTGCTGGACGACGGCCGCCTGACCGACGGCCACGGCCGCACCGTGGACTTCCGCAACACCCTGATCGTGCTGACCTCGAACCTGGGCGGCGACATCCTGGCGGCCCAGGGCGAGGGCCACGATTCCGACGAGGTGCGGCCCCAGGTGATGGAGGTGGTGCGCGCCGCCTTCCGGCCCGAGTTCCTGAACCGGCTGGACGAGATCATCCTGTTCCACCGCCTGTTCCGCGAGCACATGGACGGCATCGTCCGCATCCAGCTCGGCCGCGTGCAGGCCCTGTTGGCGGACCGCAAGATCACCCTCGATCTGGACGACGCGGCCCTGGCCTGGCTGGCCGACGCCGGCTACGACCCGGTCTATGGGGCGCGGCCCCTGAAGCGGGTGATCCAGCGCAGCCTGCAGAACCCGCTGGCGGTGATGATCCTGGAAGGGCGGGTGGCCGACGGCGAGACGGTCCGCGTCTCGGCCGGCGACGGCGGCCTGACCTTCAACGGCCTGGCGGCCGCGGCGGCGTAGGCTACCTGACCAGCCCGTCGGTGGCGAACACCGCCGCCACCTCGGGCGCGCCGCCGCCCGGCGGCACGGCGAGGGCCTTGAAGACGGCGGGGCCGGCGCCGCGGTCGAAACGGGCGCGCAGGGCGGCGGCGAACCAGCCGTCCTCGGCCACCACCACCTTGCCCTCGGCATCGCCGCCGGGGCCCCCGGGGCGGCGGCCGGCCGTCAGCCCGACTTGGGCGTCGGGCGGCAGGCGGTCCATGAACAGCGCGAACACCACGTAGTCGCCGGCCGGCAAACCGTCCCGCGCCGGGACCGCCATCTCGTACAGAAAGCGCAACAGGGAGACGCTGGTATAGGCGCCGTCCAGCAGGCCCGCCGGCGCCGCCGCCGCCGGCAGGAAGGCGAAGCGCACCGCCGGCCGGCGCGGATAGTAGGGCGCGACCCGGGCGCGGTGGATGGTCACGGTGTCGCCCTCGGCCACGAAGCCGGCGGTGAAGCTGCTCCACTCGCCGCGGCCGAACAGGTCGCGGTGGGTCAGCAGGCCCGACACCAGGCGCACGTTCTCCTGCCCCTGCACCGGCGCGTCGCGCAGCACCGTATAGGCGCCCAGGCCGAACCCGCCCTGGATCAGGTCGCCCTTGGCCTGGGGCAGGGCCCGCGGGCCCTCGAACCGCACCGGGGCGATCAGGTCGGGGCGGGCCATGCCGATGCGCGCCAGGCCCACCACCTGGGCCACGTCCACGGCCGCCTCGCTGACCGCCAGGCCCGGGGCCAGGGGCGGCGGGGCGTTGCCGGCGCCGGCCGGCGCCGCCGGCGCCAGGGCCATGGTCAGGGCCGCCGCCAGCGCCAGGACCCGCCAAGCATTCATCGCGCCGCCACCGGCCCGGCGGGCCACCATTGCGCCTGCTTGGCGTCCGCCGCCCGGCCCACCTGGGTGCCGGTCGGCGCCTGCATGGTCGGCACCGTGGAATCGCGGCTGGCGCGCAGCACCGGGATCGAACTGCCGCCGCCGCCGCTGCGGTCGGCGTTGCGCAGCACCGGGATGGACCGCTCGCGGGAACTGGTCGTGCCGCCGCTTCGGTCGGCGTTGCGCATGACCGGCGGCGGGGGCGGCGGGGTCTTGGGGGTCATGGTCCGGGGGGCCATCGTTTCCGCCAGTTGCTCGGGCAGGGGGCCGGTGACGGGCCCGCCGAAGGTGTCGCGCAGGACCTCGTTGCCGTGCTCGCGGGCGAAGGCCTCGGCGGCCTGGCGCTGGCGCTGGTACTTGTCCTTCAGCTTGTTCTCGATCTGGTCGCCCATGACCTGGCTGACGGTGGTTTCGACGGCGCCCGAGACCATGGTGCCGCTGCCGGGGACGAAGCGGTCGGCCACCCGGCCGGCCACGTAGCCGGCGCCCGATCCCAGGGCGTCGCCGGCCAGGTCGCCCTTGATCTTGCCCTCGGCGCGCTCGCCCATGGTGTTGGGGTCGCTGGCCGGGTCGCTCATGACCTCGTTCCAGATCACCGCGCCGGGCATGCCGCCGCCGCCCAGGCCGATGACCAGGCCGCCGGTCTTGCCGATGATCCACCACCGCCAGTCCTGCAGCTCGCGTTCCCGCGCCCGGTTGGCGGCGACCATGTTCTCGTAGTCGATCACCTCTTGCGGCGTGGCCGACAGGCTGGGCACGTCCGTGTTCGCGGGGGTCGGCGGCGACAGCGAGGTGATGTCGATGTCGCCGCGCTCGATGGCGTCCCAGGTGTCGTAGATGCGGTCCAGCAGGCCCTGCTGTTCCGGCGACAGGGGGCCCGTGGCCGGCAGTCCCAGGGCCTCGCGCAGGACCGCCTCGGGCGTTTGCGGCCGCACCCCGGGCTGCGGCGGGCGGGCCTGGAGGCGGGAATTGATGGCGTCCCGCAGGCCCGAGGGCATGGTATGCTGGGGCCGCACGGCCGGCGGCGCCGGCGCCCGGGGAATGTTGACCCGGTTGCGCCCGGTGCCCTCGGCGGCGCGGCCCGGCGGGCGGGCCCCGCCGCAGCAGGCGGCGGCCGGCGCGACAAGGCGCAGGCCGTTGCCGTCCGGATGCGGGGACAGGGGCGCCAACAGGCCAAGGACGGCGCCCAGCACGACGCCGAGCACGACGCCGGGTACGGGGGCGACGGGGAACGAACGTGGGAAACGCAAGGAAATGGCGGGCCTCCTGTCACATGATCGTCGCCGGGTACCCCGCCGGTCTCATTTCCGCACATTGTAATCATCCAAGGCTACCACTGAAAGAATCAAGTTTCCGCGAGGCGGTCCATGAAGAAAAAATCGTTGTCCCCGCCCGTGGATTCCCTGGAAAAGGGTGTCGCGTGGAGAGTCCGGCGGGGGCATTAGTTGGCGGCTGCTGGGTAACCGGTGCTCCCCGGGGTGTTTTTATTGGGGCTTGATGGGGCATTTGTCCGTTGTCGAGGGGTATTAATACTCAAACGCTGGGCCGGGTGCTCGCCGTCGCGGTCCTGGTCTTCCTGTCCTGGGGCGGCGCCGCGGCCCGGGCCGGTGACGGGCCGGTGCCGCTGAACGCCCGCGCCGCCCTGTACCTGGACCCCGCGGCGACGGCGGACATCGACGCCGTCACCCGGCCGCCCCTGCGCGACGCCTTCACCCCCCTGGGTGGGCCGCGGGTGCTGTTCGGCTTCTCGCCCGCGGCGCACTGGTTCCGCCTCGCCGTCGCCGACCTGCCGGACATGGGCGGCCCGCGCCTGCTGGAGGTGGCGACCCCCGCCCTGGACCGGGTCACCCTGTACCTGCCGCGGCCCGGCGGCGGGTGGACGGCGCGGCCGTCGGGCGACATGCTGCCGGTGGCCGGCCGCGCGGTGGACAGCCGGCGCCTGGTCTTCGACCTGCCCGACGACCTGCCGCCGGACGGCCAGGTCCTGGTCCGGGTGCGCAGCGACGGCTCGGTCCGGGTGCCGCTCAAGCTTTGGCGGGCGGCCGATTTCCGCCGCGCCGACGCCGTCGACACGGTCTGGCTGGCCGTCTACGCCGGGGTCTTCCTGGCCATGATCCTGTACAACGTGATCCTGTTCGCGGCCGTGCGCGACCGCGCCTACCTGCACTACGTGCTGTTCTGGGGCGGCTTCCTGGTCGCCCACCTGACGTCGCGCGGGGTGACCCAGGCGGTGCTGTGGCCGGGGGTCGGCGGCCTTTCCAACGTGGTGGTGGTGGTGTCCCTGGGCTGGACCGTGGCCTGGGGGGCGCGGTTCGTCGGCCACTTCCTGGACCTCGGGCAGCGCGCGCCGCGCCTGGGGCGGCTGTTCGACGGCTTCTTCTGGCTCGCCCTGGCCGGCGCCGCCGGTGGCCTGGTGCTGCCCTACGGGCCGATGCTGCTGGGCCTGCTGATGCTGGGCGCGGTCCTGGTGCTGACCTGCACCGTCGCCATTCCCCTGGTCTACCGGCGCGGTTATCGCCCGGCCCGGTTCCTGGTCGCCGCCATGGTCTTCATCCTGCCCGGCATGGGGCTGGTCATCACCGCCAACGCCGGCTGGATCGAGTCGACCCCGGCGATCGTGCGCCTGATCCAGCTGTGCACCATGGCCGAGCCGTTCATCTTCGCCCTGGCCCTGGCCGACCGGGTCAAGGCCATCGAAGCCGGCGCCATGGCGGCCGAGCGCCGCGCCCGGTCCCTGCAGGAGGGGTTCTCGCGCGCCCTGCTGGCGCGCCAGGAGGCGGTGCGGCGCCAGATCGCCGGCACCCTGCACGATTCCGTGGGCCAGGACCTGCTGGTGGTGCTGAACCGCATCGGCGCCCTGCGCCGCCGCGCCGCCGAGTCGGGGGCCGGGACCGGCGAGCTGGCCGACCTGGACGCCCTGACCCGTGACACCCTGGAGGAGGTGCGCGGCCTGAGCCACGACCTGCACCCGCACCAGCTCGACCGCCTGGGCCTGGACGCGGCGCTGGCCTCCATGTTCGACACCGTGTTCCGCGACACCGGCATCGAGGTGGACCGCGACCTGCGCCCGGTGGCCGGCCACCTGCGCCCGGGCGACGACATCCAGCTCTACCGCCTGGCCCAGGAGGCGGCCAACAACGTGGTCAAGCACAGCGGCGCCTCCCTGTGCCGGGTGCGCCTGGGCCTGGAGGGCGGCGAGGTGGCGCTGCAGGTGGCCGACGACGGCCGCGGCCTGCCACCGGGCGACGGCGAATCCGGCACCGGCGGCACTTTCGGCTTGGCCAGCATGCGCGAACGGGCGCATATGATGGGGGGCCGGCTGGAGATCCGGTCCCGTCCCGGCCAGGGCCTGCGCCTGGACGTGCGCGTTCCCGCTGCTGCTGCCGGGGACGCCGAGAGGGAGGACGCGCCATGACCCGCATCGTGATCGCCGACGACCACCCCATCTTCCGCCGCGGCCTGCGCGACATGATCGAGGAGATGCCCGGCGACCACGCCGTGGTGGGCGAGGCCGAGGACGGGGCGGCGCTGTTGCAGCAGGTGCGCGTGCTGCGCCCGGACGTGGCCGTGGTCGACCTGGCCATGCCGCGGGTCGACGGATTCCAGTTCATGGAGCGCCTGGGCTCGGCCGGCGGCGGCGGCGTGGCGGTGATCGTGCTCAGCATGTATGCCGACGAGGCCTACCTGGACCGGGCCCTGGCCCTGGGCGCGCGGGGCTACGTGCTGAAGGACGACGCCAGCGACGACCTGAGCCGCTGCCTGGCCGCCGTGGTCGCCGGCGAGACCTACATCAGCCCGCGCATCGGCCGCGCCCGGCCCAGCGCCCCCATGCCCGAATCCGGCGACGACGACGGCATCGACCGCCTGACCCCGGTGCAGCGGTCGGTGCTGCGCCACCTGTCCCAGCACAAGACCAGCAAGGAGATCGCCGACGAGCTGGGGCTGAGCTACCGCACCGTGCAGAACCACCGCGCCCGCATCGCCGACGCCCTGGGCCTGCGCGGGCGCAACACCCTGCTGGCCTACGCCGTCAGGAACCGCGCCCGGCTGCGTTGAGGCGCCAGTCGTAGGCGTGGTCGGCGATCCCGGTGATCGGGGCCAGGTCTTTCAGCAGGGCCTCGCCGGCATATCTGCGCAGGTGGGCGAGGACGCCCGCCCCGCCGCCGAAGTCGCCGCCGAACCAGACATAGATGCTGGACACGGTCAGCTTGCCGCCGTGCACCCGGGCGCCGCGCGGGTGGTTGACATAGGCCCGGGCGGCGGCGTCCAGTTGCGCCGCCAGGTCCCCGGCGCGGAACGGCTCGGGCCACAGGTTGGGGCAGCCCAGCGAGGCGCAGTTGACGGCGTAATGAACCCTGGGGTCGCGCCAGACGGGGCGCAGGATTCGGTGCTCGATGTCGTTCAGGCTCACGTCCTCGCCGGCCACCCGGACCAGCTTGCGGCCCCAGGGCCCGTCCGAGAACAGGCCCGGCGAGATGTCGATGTCGCGGATCGACTCCTTGGGCGCGTAGTCCAGGATCAGGCGCACGGTCAGGGCGTTGTAGAGGTTGATCCAGAACGCCATCTGCCGGTCGCGGTTCAGGCCGTCCACGGGCACGGCCGCCAGGGCCGACAGGTAGGCTTCCAGGGCCGCCCGGTCGGCGGCGGTGACCTGGCCGTAGGCGACCCGGTTGATGCCGTCGTCGCCGGGACGGACGTAGCGGGCCAGGAAGGCGGCCCAGGGCCCGTGGTCGATCCGCACCGAACTGGCCGGGTCGTGGCGGGTCCAGCGCTGCCAAAGGTCGGCGCGCGGCGCGAACAGGGCCTCGAACGAGCTGATGCCGGCCAGGGGCAGGGCCGCCAGGCCGACCAGAACGCCGCGGCGCAGGGGATCGGTCACGGGCGCGCCCCCCGCCCCAGGGGCGCGGGCGCCTCGCCGCGGCGTTCGGAATCGTACAGCCGGGCCAGCAGGCGGTCGGACAGGCGCAGGTGGTGCAGGGCGTGGATGCGCAACCAGCCGGCGACGATGGCGGCGCGGGTGCGGCCATGGAACCGGCGCGACGAGGTGACCAGGGGCGGCTCGCCGATGCACAGGGTCGGCCCTGCCCGCTCCAGCCGGCGCGCCAGGTCGTAATCCTCCATCAGGGCCAGGGGGCGGATGCCGCCCAGGGCCGCCAGCACCGTCCGGCGCACGAAGATGCCCGAATCGCCGTAGTAGAACCCGCGCGCCCGGATGGCGGCGTAGAAGCCCTCCAGCCAGCGCGAGAAGGGGTCGTCGCCGTCGAACAGCAGGCGGAAGTTGCCGCCGGGGGCCGCGGGCGCGCGTTCCAGGGCCCGGGCGACGGCCGCCAGCCCGCCCCGGGGGAAGCGCGAATCGGCGTGCAGGAACAGCAGCACCGCGCCCCGGGCCGCCGCCGCGCCGGCGGCCAGCTGCGGCCCCCGCCCGCGCGCCGCCGCCAGCACCCGGGCGGTGCCCGAGCGGCGGGCGATGCCAGCGCTGTCATCATCGCTGCCGCCGTCCACCACCAGCACCTCGTGGGGTTCGGCCTCGGCGGCCAGGGCGGCCAGCAGGCCGGGCAGGCGCGGCGCCTCGTTCAACACCGGGATGATGACGCTGATCACGGGTTCGCGCCCTCCACCGCCAGGCCCACGGCGGCCAGGGCCCGGTGGCGCCGGGCCCAGCGCGAGTCCAGCCACCGCCGCCGGATGCGGCCGCTGGCCATGCCGGGGAAGCGGTAGCCGTCCAGCACCGCCTCGGCGCAGGACCACCACAGGCCGCGCAGCCAGTGGTACAGGTCGCGCCGCGCGGCCGGGTCCAGGGCCGCCACGGCGGGCGGCAGGACCAGCCGGCCGAAGGCCACGTGGCGCGCCTCGTCGCGGGCGATGCGGCCGTTGATGGCGCGGAACAGAGGGCAGGGCAGCCAGGTCTCGAACCCGGCCTGGATGCCCAGGGCCTCGCTTTCCAGCAGGGTGTTGTAGGCCAGCAGGGTCGCCAGGGGCCGGGCCGGGTCGATGGCCGCCGCAAGGGTCTCGGCCACCACCGGGGCCGGGGCGGCGCC
This sequence comes from Hyphomicrobiales bacterium, assembly GCA_024236415.1. Lineage (GTDB taxonomy): Bacteria > Pseudomonadota > Alphaproteobacteria > Rhodospirillales > JACKKN01 > JACKKN01. The sequence continues at coordinate 87,783 of JACKKN010000002.1, read as the reverse complement.
GGGGGCGGCGCCCAGCAGGGCCAGGTAGCGGCCGTAGATGGCGGCGTGGTGGCCCTCGTCGCGGGCCTGGACCGCCAGGCAGGCGCCCACCAGGGGATCCGCGGCGCCGGCGGCCAGGGCCTCGCAGGCGCGCCGGGTCATGGCCTCGCCCAGGTGCAGGTGGGCGACGGCGGCGGCGTACAGGGCCCGCGGCATCCAGGCCGGCGGCCTGGGCCGCCGCGACCAGTCGAAATCGGCCACCGTGGCCGGGGCGCTGGCGGCGCCCTTGCGGTGCAGGGCGGCCAGGCGGGCTCGGGTCTCGGCGTCGGGGGTCATGGCGAATCGCCCGCCTGGAAGGCCAGGCCGGCGACGGAACCCAGGCTGGCGCCGCCCTTGTCGTCGGTGTCGGCCGAGATGGCCAGGTGCGTGGGCGGCGGCATTTCGGCGCCGAACACGCGGCGGAAGTCGGCGGCCAGGTCGACTCGCTCGTCGAACCAGCGGCCGGTGTCGGTGGTGGTGCCGCAGCGCAGGACGATGACGGCGCCGTCGGTGGACGGATAGGGGTTGGCGAAGGCCGTGCCCCGGTCCTGGATGCCGCCCCAGACGTAGGTGATCAGCCGGCCCCTGGGGAATTCGGGCGCCAGGCCCAGCAGGCGCGCCAGGGCGGTGCCCAGGGGCAGCGGCGCCGCCGCGTCGCCGAACCAGACGTGCACCGCCAGGGGCCGGTCGTCCATGCCGGCCATGGTCAGGTCCGTAGGCGCCGGGGCGCGGTTGACCCGCCAGCGCCAGGCCAGGGCGCGCCCGCCGCGCTCGGCCTCGGTCACCGGGCGGTACAGGAATGACACCGAATGGTCCGAGGCGACCCGGACCATGCCCGGTTCGGGGTGGGTGAAGACGTTGCGCGCCTTGGCCGGCAGGGCCAGCTCCATCCACGCCGCCGGCGGCGCGGCGGCCAGGGCCGCACCGGCGGCAAGGGCGGCGCACAGGGCGGCCCACAGGGCAGCGGGAACGGCGCGGGGCATGCGACGGGTCATCCGCCGCATCTATCACGGGCCGGCCATCAACCCCGAATCACGTTCGTGTGACGCAGGCTTGGGGGCGTCAGGCGCCGTAGCGGTCGCCGAAGACGAAGGCCTCGGTCTCGCGGATGCCGCGTTCCAGCTCGTCCTTGACCGCGTCGTACAGGTCGCGGATCGAGACCATGCCCACCACCTGGCCGCCGTCGACCACCGGCAGGTGGCGGTAGCGGCGCATGCGCATCAGTTCCAGGGCCTCGACGGCCGAATCGTCGGGCGCCAGGGTGTCCGGGTCCTTGGTCATGATGTCGCCCAGGGAGGTGGTGGCGGCGTCCCGCCCCTCGGCCAGCACCCGGCGGGTCAGGTCCCGCTCGGTGACGATGCCGACCATGCCGCCGGTGTCGTCGGCCACGACCAGCGCGGCGACGTCATCGGCGGCCATCTGCCGCGCACCGTCCTGTACCGAGGCCGTGGTCGGCAGCCGGCAGATGGACTGGTCCTTGACGATGTCCGGCATGATCCTGCGGTTCATGTAATACCTCCCAAATTGCCACCCTCGCGTTACCCTTCCCTGGGTATTCCCCTCGGGTGGAGTGTACCTTGCCGGCCGCGATCGGCAAATACCGGAGTGAATGGGGAGGCTGGCCCCGTTCAGGCCCCGTCGAGGAAGGTTTCCAGGACCTGTTCCACCGTCGCCGGCGCCACGTCGCGGGAAACGAAGGCCTGGCCCAGGCCGCGGGCCAGGATGAAGGTCACCCGGCCGCCCTCGACCTTCTTGTCCAGGGCCATGTGGGCCATCAGCCGTTCGGCGGTCCAGGACCCGTCGGCCAGGCCGCGCAGCCCCGTGGGCAGGCCCACGGCGTCCAGGTGGCGGCGCAGGGCGTCGGCGTCACCGGGCGGGCACAGGCCCAGGCGCGCCGACAGGTCCATGGCCATGACCATGCCGATGGCCACCGCCTCGCCGTGCAGCAGCCTGTCGCCGTAACCCGTTTCCGCCTCCAGGGCGTGGCCGAAGGTATGGCCCAGGTTCAGCAGGGCGCGGCGGCCCGATTCGCGCTCGTCCTCGGCCACCACGCCGGCCTTGGCGCGGCAGCCCGTCAGCACCGCGTGGCGCCGCGCCGGGCGCACGTTGCCGCCCTGGCCGCACACCGCCTCGCCGTTCTCGACCAGCCAGTCGAAGAAGGGGCGGTCGCCGATGACCCCGTACTTGACCACCTCGGCGTAGCCGGCGCGCAGCTCGCGCGGCGGCAGGCTGTCCAGCGCCGTGGTGTCGGCCAGCACCAGCCGCGGCTGGTGGAAGGCGCCGACCAGGTTCTTGCCCTGGGGCACGTTGATGCCGGTCTTGCCGCCCACCGAGCTGTCCACCTGGGCCAGCAGGGTGGTGGGGATCTGCACGAAATCCAGGCCGCGCAGGGTGATGGCGGCGGCGAAGCCGGTCAGGTCGCCGATCACCCCGCCGCCCAGGGCGACCAGGGTGGTGGACCGCTCCACCCGCAGGTCCAGCAGGCGCCCGGTCAGGTCGCGCAGATGGTCGAAGTCCTTGGTCTGCTCGCCGGCCGGCAGGACGACGGCGTCGTGGGCGATGCCGGTGCGGTCCAGGGACGCGCCCAGGCGGTCCAGGTACAGGGGCGCCACGTTGGCGTCGCTGACCACCACCACCCGCGGCCGCGCCAGCACCGGGGCCATCAGGGCGCCGGCGCCGTCGATCAGGTCCTCGCCCACGTGGATGTCGTAGGCGCGGGCCCCCAGGGCCACGTTCAGGGTTTCCGGTTGGGGCGCCAGGGTGTTCATCGTTCCTTGTCTTCTCTGTCTTTTGTGTTCTCGCGGTCGGCAAGGGCGTCGGCTGGCAGGGCCGCCAGCAGGCGGTCCACGGTGTCGTCCAGGCCATCGGCGCCCGATTCAACGGTCACGTCGGCCTCGGCGTAGACGGGGTTGCGCACGGCCAGCAGCCGTTCCAGGATCTCGCGCGGGTCGCCGCCGCGCAGCAGGGGCCGGTCGGTGCGGCGGCTGGTGCGCTCGACCAGCACGTCCAGGTCGGCGCGCAGCCACACGGACACGCCGCGCTCGCGGATGGCGGCGCGGGTCAGCGGGTCCATGAACGCGCCGCCGCCGGTGGCCAGGACCTGGCGCGGGCCGGCCAGCAGGCGCGCGATCACCCGCCGCTCGCCGTCGCGGAAGGCCTCTTCGCCCAGGGTGTCGAAGATTTCCGGGATGGTCCGCCCGGCGGCCGCCTCGATGGCGTCGTCGGCGTCGGTGAAGGGCAGGCCCAGGCGTTTGGCCAGGCGCCGGCCGACGCTGGACTTGCCGGCGCCCATGGGCCCCACCAGCACGATGGACCGGCCGGTCGCCGGCGGGCCCGAGGGCCGTTGATCGCCATCCTGGGGGTGAGTAGACTGCCGAAGATTCGCCATAGTCGGTACTTACCATACTCGATTCAGGCTGTCGTGACGCAATCGGACGGAATGTCGCGGCGTGGCGCGGCCTGCCCCTGGCCGCCCCCGGCGGCGCAATGCGAGCGAAAGGACAGGCATGAAAGGGTTCACCCGGTTCCTGCTGATCTTGATCGTCCTGGCCGTGGCCGGCGGCGCCGTCTTCCTGTCGGCCTGGGAGATCCCGGCGCCCACGGCGCAGGTGGAGAAAGAGATACCGGATGACCGCTTCCCGCGCTAGCCTGCCGCCGCGGGCCGGCCTGATCCTGGCCCTGGCCCTGGCCCCGGTCCTGGCCCTGGCGCTCGCCGCCGGCGGCGCCCGGGCCCAGCAGGCGGTGGACGGCGGCGTTTCCAAGCCCATGTCCCTGGCCCCGCCCACGGCCCTGACCCCCCTGGCGCCCGAACCCGCGGCCGCCGCCGCGCCGGCCGGGGACACGGGCGGCGGCATCCGCGTCAACCGCCTGGACACCCTGGACCCCGATTCCGTGGGCCTGCTGAACCCCGGCAACGGCGGCTTCGGCGGCGACCTGTGGCTGGGCACCGGGCGCGCCTTCGTCGACCAGGTTTTGCCGCACCTGCCCACGGCGGCGCCGTCGGCGGCCATGCGCGACCTGATGCGCCGGCTGCTGCTGACCGCGGCCCGCGCCCCGGCGGGCGAGGGGCGGCCCGGCGACCTGGTGGCGGCGCGGGCGCGCCTGCTGGTGGCCCTGGGCGACGGCCGCAGCGCCGCCGACCTGATCGCCGCCACCCCCGTGCGCGGCGACAACGAACAGTTGAACCGGGCCGAGGCCGAGGCCCGCTTCCTGACCTATGACCTGGCGCCGGCCTGCCGCGTGGTGGCGGCCCAGGTCAGCCGCGGCCACGACCTGTTCTGGCAGAAGAGCCTGACCTTCTGCCAGATGCTGGCCGGCGAGCGCGATAAGGCGGCCCTGGGGGTCGGCCTGCTGCGCGAGGTGGAGGCCCGCGACCCGGCCTTCTTCGACCTGATGGCGGCCCTGGAGACGGGCCGGCCGGCCAAGCTGGAGACCCTGGAGGATCCCAGCCCCCTGCACCTGGCCATGGCCCGCGCCGCCAAGGCCACGCTGTCGCCGCAGGTGCTGGCGGCGGGCAACGCCGCGGTGCTGCAGGTGGTGGCGCGCAACGGCGACCTGCCGGCGGAATTGCGCCTGGAGGCGGCCGAGCGGGCCCTGTCGGACGGCACGCCCCTGCACCAGACCCTGCGCGAGCTGTACGCCGCGGTGCCGTTCCAGGACCAGGAGCTGGCCAACCCCCTGACCGCCGCCGAGCAGCTTGGCGGCACCGAGGCGCGGGCCCTGCTGTACCGGGCGGCGCGCGACCAGGCGATCCCCACGGCGCGGGCCGAGGCCCTGGCCAAGGCCCTGGAACTGGCCCAGGCCGACGGCCGCTTCGGTACCGTGGCGCGGGCCTTCGTCGACGTGCTGGAGACCCTGGGCCCGGCGCCCGAGATGGCCTGGTTCGCGCCCGAGGCGGCGCGGGCGCTGATGGTCCTGGGCCGGGCCGAACAGGCGCGGCCGTGGCTGACCCTGGTGCGCGCCGCGGCCCGCGGCGACGAGGACATGGCCCGGGCCCGCACGACCCTGCTGCCGCTGGTGCTGATCGCCGGCCTGGGCGACGGCGGCGACTGGGGCCGCGGCGGCCTGGCCGCCTGGTGGGTCGACGCCCGCGAGGACCCGGCCACGGCGCGCCGCGCCGGGCTGCTGCTGACCCTGCTGGACGCCTTGGGCGAGCCGGTGCCGACCGACCTGTGGGCCCAGGTGGCCGACCTGTCGGCGCGCACCGCGGCGACCCTGCCCGACACCGCGGTGCTGCGCCTGCTGGCCCGCGCCGCCGACGCCCCGGGCGGCCATGTCACCCGGGTCGCCTCGGCCACTTCGGGGGCGGCGGAGGCGCCGCGCGGGCGGGTCGGCGAGACGGTGATGCTGGCCCTAGTGGCCCTGGGCCCCGAGGGGCCGCAACGGGCCCATCCGGCCCTGCTGCATCCGGTGCTGTCCGCCCTGGTCCGGGTCGGCCTGGCCGACGAGGCCCGCCGCCTGGCCCTGGAAGCGGCCATGGCGACGGCCCCTTGAGCGCGCCCGGCGCGGGCGGGCCCGCCGGCCAGGGCCGGCACATCGAGACCTTCCTCGAAATGGTGGCCGTCGAGCGCGGCGGCGCCGCCAACACCCTGGACTCCTACCGCCGCGACCTGACCGACTTCGCCGCCTTCCTGGCCCGCCGCCGGTGCGGCCCGCTGGAGGCCGAGGCCGACCACCTGCGGGCCTACCTGCGCAGCCTGGCCGACGCCGGCCTGGCCGCCAGCACGGCGGCGCGGCGCCTGTCGGCGCTGCGCCAGTTCTACCGCTTCCTGTATGCCGAGGGCCTGCGCGGCGACGACCCGACCGCGGCCATCGACAGCCCGCGGCGCGGCCGCGCCCTGCCCAAGTACCTGGGCGAGGAGGAGGTCGAGCGCCTGCTGGCGGCGGCGCGCGGGCGCACCGGCGCCGAGGGCACCCGCGCCGTGGCGCTGCTGGAGCTGCTGTACGCCACCGGCCTGCGGGTGTCCGAACTGGTGGGCCTGCCGCTGTCGGCCCTGTCGCGGGACGGCTGGCTGCTGACCGTACGCGGCAAGGGCGGCAAGGAGCGCATGGTGCCCCTGAACGACGCCGCCCGCCAGGCGGTGCGCGACTATTACGTGCGGCGCCAGGATTTCCTGCCGCGGACCGGTGCCGCGGCGGCCCGGTCGGCGCCCTTCCTGTTCCCGTCGCGGGGGCGCGAGGGGCATTTGACCCGGGTGCGGTTCTCGCAGGTGCTCAAGGAACTGGCGGTGGCCGCGGGGCTCGACCCGCGGCGGGTGTCGCCGCACGTGCTGCGCCACTCCTTCGCCAGCCACCTGCTGGCCCACGGCGCCGACCTGCGCAGCCTGCAGCAGATGCTGGGCCACGCCGACATCTCCACCACCCAGATTTACACCCACGTCCTGGACGCGCGCCTGAAGGCCCTGGTCGAGGCGGCGCACCCCCTGGCCAGCGGGGCCTGAGCGGCGGGCGGCTTTTCCAGCGCCTTTTTCCGTATGGAGGAAAACTATCCCGTTTCTGTTGACCGCGAACCGGCGCGGGAATACGCTGACCCTTGAAAAGAACGCGGTTCGGGGATGCAAGGGCCCGGATCAAAACGATTTTCAGGTGGGAGGAACCCGATCCATGAAAGTGAAAGACGTGAAGACGCGCGCCTCGGGCAAGGCCAAGACCGGCGTGACCGAAGGCCGTCGCAAGTTCCTGAAGGGCGGCGCCATCGCCGCCGGTGGTGCCGCGGCGACGCTGGCGGCGCCGAACCTGGCCCTGGCCGCGCCGACGGTCCTGAAAATGCAGGCGGCCTGGGGCGGCGGCATCTTCCTCGAGAACGCCAAAAGCTACGTCGACCGTGTCCATGCCATGGCCGGCAAGGACCTGCGCATCGACCTGCTGGCGGTGGACTCGGTGGTCAAGACCAGCCAGATGCAGGATGCCGTGCACCGCGGCGTGCTCGACGCCGCCCACTACGTCTCGGCCTACTAGTATTCCAAGTCCAAGGCGGCGTCCCTGTTCGGCACCGGCCCCTGCTTCGGCTGGTCGGCGCAGGAACTGCTGGGCTGGATCCACTACGGCGGCGGCATGGACCTGTTCAACGAACTGATGGCCAGCCTGGGCCTGAACCTGGTCAGCTTCTTCAACAGCCCGATGCCGGCCCAGCCCCTGGGCTGGTTCAAGAAGCAAATCACCGACGTCTCCCAGCTCAAGGGCCTGAAGTACCGCACCGTGGGCCTGGCCGCCGACGTGCTGCTGGAAATGGGCATGTCCGTGGTGCAGCTGCCGGGCGGTGAAATCCAGCCGGCCATGAAGTCCGGCCTGATCGACGCGGCCGAGTTCAACAATCCCACGTCCGACCGCGACTTCGGCATGCAGGACGTGTCCAAGCACTATCACCTGGCCAGCTTCCACCAGTCCCAGGAATCCTTCGAGATCACCTTCAACAAGAAGAAGTTCGACTCCCTGTCCAAGGAGCAGCAGTCGATCCTGCGCTACGCCTCCGAGGCCGAGAACTCCAACTTCTACTGGCACAACACGCTGCGCTACGCCGACGACCTGATCAATCTGAAGGAAAAGAGCGGCGTCAACGTATACCGCACGCCGGATTCGGTCATGGCCGCGCAGCTCAAGGCCTGGGACGTGGTCATCGACCGCATCTCCAAGGAAGATCCGTTCTTCGCCAAGGTGGTGGCCTCGCAGAAGACCTATGCCAAGAAGGTCATGAACTACCTGCTGCTGAACCAGCCCGACTACGGCCTGGCCTACAAGCACTACTTCGGTTGATCCGGCGCCGCCGGGTCGGTCGGCCGGCACGGTCGACACCATCGGCATCGAGGGACAGCCGCACAGGCTGTCCCTCTGACGTGTGGGGCTCCGACGTCGCCGGGTGCGGGCGGCGGGAGGGGGAACGCAAATGAACAAGATCATCCACGCCGTTGAAAGCCTGAACATCTGGATCGGCCGCGCCTTCGGCTGGTGCATCCTGATCCTGACCCTGTCGGTGGCCTACGAGGTCTTCGTCCGCTACGTGCTGAACTCGCCCACGGTCTGGGCCTTCGACATGATGGTGCAGATGTACGGCGCCCTGTTCCTGATGGCCGGGCCCTATGCCCTGGCCCAGGACGCCCACGTGCGCGCCGACGTCATCTACCGCCTGGTCCCCGTGCGCTGGCAGGCGCGGGTGGATTTCGTGCTCTATGTCCTGTTCTTCTTCCCCGGCATGCTGGCCCTGTTCTGGTACGGCTGGGAGATCGCCGCCGATTCCTGGCGCTACCACGAGGTCAGCTGGAACAGCCCGGCGCGCATCCAGATCTACTTCTTCAAGACCCTGATCCCCCTGGCCGGGGGCCTGTTGATCATCCAGGGAATTTCCGAGTGCATGCGCTGTTTCATCGCCATGCGGACCGGCCAATGGCCGAAACGCATGGAGGACGCCAAGGAAACCGAAGACATGCTGATCCAACATGCCGAGCGGCCCTGACCCCGCCCGGCGGCGCGCGCCCCACGACGGAGCCCCAAACGGATGACGAACCCAGAAGTCGCCCTCCTGATGCTGACCCTCTTCATCTTCCTGGTGATGCTGGGTTTCCCCGTCGCCTTCACCCTGCTCGCCATGGGTGTGGGGTTCGGCTACTACGCCTATTTCGAGGCCGGCAGCATCCAGACCATCTCCGATGCCTTCACCAACAAGATCTTCTACCTGCTGAACCAGAACACATATTCGGTGATGGAGAACGACACCCTGGTCGCCATCCCCCTGTTCCTGTTCATGGGCTACGTGGTGGAACGGGCGAACATCGTCAACCGCCTGTTCTATGCCCTGCAGATGGCGGCCCGCAACCTGCCCGGCTCGATGGCCATCGCCGCCCTGATCACCTGCGCCGTGTTCTCCACGGCCAGCGGCATCGTCGGCGCGGTGGTCACCCTGATGGGCCTGCTGGCCTTTCCGGCCATGGCCAAGGCCAACTACGACAAGGAGTTCGCCTCGGGCGTGATCTGCGCCGGCGGCACCCTGGGCATCCTGATCCCGCCGTCGATCATGCTGATCGTCTACGCCGCCATCGCCGAGCTGTCGCCCCTGCGGCTGTACGCCGCCGCCGTGTTCCCGGGCTTCTTGCTGGCCGGCTCCTACATCGTCTACGTGATCATCCGGGTGCTGCTGAACCCCTCGTTGGCGCCCAAACCGCGCGACGAGGACATCCCGCCGCGGTTGACCATCTACTTCCAACTGCTGACCTCCTTCGTGCCCCTGACGGTGCTGATCATGCTGGTGCTGGGGGCCATCCTGGGCGGCCTGGCGACGCCGGCCGAGGCGGCGGCCATGGGTGCCCTGGGCTCGCTGGTGCTGGCCTTCCTGTACCGGTCCCTGACCTGGGGCATGGTCAAGGAGTCGGTCTACCTGACGGCCAAGGCCACGGCCATGGTGTGCTGGCTGTTCGTCGGCTCGTGGACCTTCGCCTCGGTGTTCTCCTACCTGGGCGGGCACGAGATCATCGAGCAGTTCATCCTGTCCTTCGAGCTGGCGCCGTGGCAGTTCCTGGTCCTGGTGCAGCTGATCATCTTCCTGCTGGGCTGGCCCCTGGAATGGTCGGAGATCCTGATCATCTTCGTCCCCATCTTCCTGCCCATGCTGGACAACTTCCACGTCAACCCGTACTTCTTCGCCATGCTGGTGGCGCTCAACCTGCAGACCTCGTTCCTGACCCCGCCCATGGCCATGTCGGCCTATTACCTGAAGGGCGTCCTGGGCAAGGCCATCGAGCTGATCCAGATCTTCAAGGGCCTGATGCCCTATCTGGCCATCGTCATCATGTGCATGGTCCTGATGTACCAGTTCCCGGGCCTGGCCCTGTGGCTGCCCGACTACCTGTTCGGGCCCTACGTGCCTTGATCGACCTGCGGACGGAAAGGAGGGCACATGGCTGAAATCGTCGGCGGACTGATCGGCTCGTTGCTGGTGGCGACCTTCGTCATCGGCCTGGCGCACAGCATCTCCACCGGGTTCGCCGGATTCTGGGGCGGACTGCCGTTCTGGTGCATCGTCATCCCCGTGCTGGGGCTGACCTTCTACGACTTCTGGAATTCCTGCCTGCGCCGCAAGAAGCCCGACAACGGCGCGCCGGAAACCTGAGGGACCCCATGGAGACCACCGACCTGGCGGACCTGAGCGCCGCGCAACTGGCGCGGCTGATCGACGACGGCGTGACCACGGCCACCGAGGTGGTGGAGGCCAGCCTGGCCCGCATCGAGGCCCGCGACGGCCAGGTTCAGGCCTGGACCTTCCTGGACCCGGACCACGCCCGCGCCCAGGCCCAGCGCCTGGACGCCCTGCGCGCCGCCGGCGGCCCGGTGGGGCCGCTGCACGGGGTCCCCGTGGGGGTCAAGGACATCTTCGACACCGCCGACATGCCGACCGAGAACGGCACCGTCCTGGATGCCGGGCGCCAGCCCCGCACCGACAGCGCCGCCGTGGCCCTGCTGCGCGCCGCCGGGGCGGTGATCATGGGCAAGACCGTGACCACGGAAATGGCCGTCTACGCCCCCGGCAAGACGCGCAATCCCCACGACCCCAGCCGCACCCCGGGCGGCTCGTCCAGCGGCTCGGCGGCGGCCGTGGCGGCGGGCATGGTGCCCGTGGCCGTGGGCACCCAGACCAACGGGTCGGTGATCCGGCCGGCCTCGTTCTGCGGCATCGTCGGCTACAAGCCGACCCACGGGCGCATTTCGCGGGCCGGGATCCTGCCCCTGTCGCGGGGCCTGGACCAGGTCGGCGTGTTCGCCCGCTCGGTCGAGGACGCGGCCCTGATCGCCGAATGCCTGATGGCCCACGACCCGGCCGATCCCGACACCCGGCCGCGGGCGGCGCCGCGCCTGGCCGAGATCGCGGCCCAGGAGCCGCCGGCGCCGCCGCGCCTGGCCTTCTTCCGCACACCCGTCTGGGACCGGGCCGAGGCGGCCACCCGCGAAGCCTTCGAGGAACTGCGCGACTTCCTGGGCGACGCCTGCCACGAGATCGACCTGCCGCCGGCCTTCGACCGGGTGGTGGACGACCTGAAGGCCATCATGTTCACGGACCTGGCCCGCAACCTGGCCGGCTACGTGGCCCGCGGCGAGGACCGCATCAGCGACATCCTGCGCGGCATGATGGACGAGGGACGCACCGTGACCGCCCTGGACTACACCACGGCGGTGGAACGCATGGCGCCCCTGAACGCCTGGCTGGCCGACCTGGGCACCGACTTTGACGCCTTCCTGACCCCGGCCACCCCCGGCGAGGCGCCGGTGGGCGACGCCACGGGCGACCCCGTGTTCTGCACCATCTGGTCCTACCTGGGGGTGCCGGCGGTTTCTCTGCCGCTGATGCAGGGCGAGGCGGGGATGCCGCTGGGCGTGCAGCTGGTGGCGCCGCGGGGCGACGACGGGCGCCTGCTGCGCAACGGCCGCTGGCTGGCGCAACGGGTGGCCGAGGACGCCTGAGCCGGCGGCCGCGCCGCGCCGCGGCCCGGCGGCACGGTTTGCCTTGAAAATCGGCGCGCCAGCGCATATCACCAGGGAACCGTTTTCCAAACGGCCGTGCCGCGCCCGCCCGCCGGGTCTCCGGGGCGGCCATCCGCTTTCCGTCTTCTCCGACCCCGCCGCGGCCGCCGCTGCGGCATGGCGGCCGGGGGGCGCCGCCAACCAAGGGGGAGTGTCATGAGTTTCACCATCGTCGAGGAATGCACCGCGCGCCTGAACCGCTCGGAACAGGCCGTGCCCGGCTCCAACACCCGGTTCCTGGAGAAGGCCGCCCAGGGCACCGCCGACGTGGTGTTCCTGGACCTGGAGGACGCCGTCGCCCCGGACCAGAAGGAGCAGGCGCGCAAGAACATCATCGCCGCCCTGAACGACCTGGACTGGACCGGCAAGACCATGTCCGTGCGCATCAACGGCCTGGACACCCACTACGCCTACCGCGACATCGTCGACGTGGTCGAGCAGGCCGGCGACAAGCTGGACCTGATCATGATCCCCAAGGCCGGCACCGCGTCGGACATCTACGCCGTCGACATGCTGCTGACCCAGATCGAGGCCGCCAAGGGCATTTCCAGGCGCATCGGGCTGGAGATGATCATCGAGACGGCGCTGGGCATGCAGAACGTCGAGGCGATCGCCGCCGCCAGCCCGCGCAACGAATCCCTGCACTTCGGCGTCGCCGACTACGCCGCCTCGACCAAGGCGCGGACCACCAGCATCGGCGGCCCGAACGAGCGGTACGGCGTGCTGACCCACCCCGACGCCGACGGCAAACGCGACTACCACTGGGGCGACATGTGGCATTACGCCATCTCGCGCATGGTGGTGGCGGCCCGGGCCAACGGCCTGCGCCCCATCGACGGCCCGTTCGGCGACTTCAGCGACGCCGCCGGCTACGAGGCCCAGGCCATGCGCGCCGCGGTCCTGGGCTGCGAGGGCAAGTGGGCCATCCACCCCAGCCAGGTGGACCTGGCCAACACCCTGTTCAGCCCGTCCGAGGCCGAGGTGACTCAGGCCCAGCGCATCCTGGACGCCATGGCCCAGGCCGACCGCGACGGCCTGGGCGCCGTGACCCTGGACGGCCGCCTGATCGACATCGCCTCCATCAAGCAGGCCCAGGTGCTGATCAAGAAGGCGGCCGAGATCGCCGGCCGCGGCTGACGGTGCCGCGAAGGCGCCTGTTGCCCGCGGAATCGCCCTGGGGTAGATAGGGTCCATGCACAATTACCTGGACTTCGAAAAGCCGATCGCCGAACTCGAGGGCAAGATCGAGGAACTGCGCCACCTGCAGAGCAACGGCGAGGTCAACATCGCCGACGAGGTGGGCAAGCTGCAGGCCAAGGCCGAAAAGACCCTGCGCCAGACCTATGCCAAGCTGACCCCCTGGCAGAAGACCCAGGTCGCCCGCCACCCGGACCGGCCGCACACGCTGGACTACATCCGCGAGCTGATCGACGAGTTCACGCCGCTGGCCGGCGACCGCGCCTTTGCCGAGGACGCGGCCATCGTCGGCGGCCTGGGCCGATTCCGCGGCCGGTCGGTCATGGTCATCGGCCAGGAGAAGGGCGCCGACACGGCCACCCGCCTGCGCCACAACTTCGGCATGGCCCGGCCCGAGGGCTACCGCAAGGCGATCCGCCTGATGCGCCTGGCCGACCGCTTCCGCCTGCCGGTGGTGACCCTGGTGGACACCTCGGGCGCCTATCCGGGGGTGGACGCCGAGGCCCGCGGCCAGGCCGAGGCCATCGCACGGTCGATCGAGACCTGCATCGACCTGAAGGTGCCCGTGGTCAGCATCGTCATCGGCGAGGGCGGCTCGGGCGGCGCCATCGCCCTGGCCGTGGCCAACACGGTGATGATGATGGAGCACGCCGTCTATTCGGTGATCACGCCCGAGGGCTGCGCCTCGATCCTGTGGCGCAACGGCGAGCAGGCCGAGGAGGCCGCCGAGGCCCTGAAGCTGACCGCCGGCGACCTGCTGGACCTGGGGGTCATCGACCGGGTCATCCAGGAGCCCATGGGCGGCGCCCACCGCGAACCGTCCAGGGCCATCGCCAACGCCGGCGACGCCCTGGAGGAGGCCCTGGCCGCCTATGACCAGGTGGAGGGCGGGGTGCTGAAGGCCCGGCGCCGCGAGAAATTCCTGGAAATGGGCAAGAACGGCCTGTCCTGACCCACGGGCCGTTTGATCGGCCCCGCCACCGGTGCCAGAATTGAGGCCCGGGGACGGCGCGCGGTCGTCCCGCCAACCATGACATCGGGGGAGGGTGCGACATGCGCTTCCGGCTTTTCCTGATCCTCGCCGCCCTGGCCGTGGTCGCCGCGCCCGCCCTGGCGCCGGCCCAAAGCAACTGGCTGGGCAAGGCCAAGGACCTGCTGAACCAGGGCTCGGGCTCGGGCTCGGGCGGCACCTCGGCCGCCGGCAACCTGACCACGGGCGAGATCGCCTCGGGCCTGCGCGAGGCCCTGCGCGTGGGTACCGAGCGGGTGGTGGGGCAACTCGGCACCGCCGACGGCTTCAACGCCGACCCCAAGATCCACATCCCCCTGCCGGACAGCCTGAAGACGGTCCAGAACGTGCTGCGCAAGGTCGGCATGTCGCAGATGGCCGACGACCTGGAACTGCGCCTGAACCGGGCCGCCGAAAAGGCCGTGCCCGAGGCCAAGGAACTGTTCTGGAACGCCATTTCCGACATGTCCATGGACGACGCCCGGAAGATCTACAACGGCCCCAAGGACTCGGCCACGCGCTACTTCCAGGGTAAGATGTCCAACCCCCTGGCGCAGCGCATGCGCCCGATCGTCGATTCCTCGCTGTCCGAGGTGGGCGCCATCCAGTCCTACGACGCCATGATGGGCCAGTACAAGCAGGTGCCCTTCGTGCCCGACGTCAAGGCCGACCTGACCGACCACGCCCTCGGCAAGGCCATGGACGGGCTGTTCTACTACATCGCCCAGGAGGAGGCCCGCATCCGCGAGAACCCGGCGGCCCGCACCACCGAACTGCTGAAGAAGGTGTTCGGCCGCTGAGCCATCGGCTCGGCTCCCCCTCCTACGGGGCGAATGCCTTGGCGATGGCGGCGGCAATCACGGCGTGGCCGTGGGTGTTCCAGTGCCATTCGTGGGGGTCGTTGAACATCTGGCCGTGGGCGGCGTAATCGGCGGCGAACACGGGCTCCAGGTCGAGGACACGGAAGCCCGCGGCCCCGGCGCGGGCCAGGAAATGTTCGCGCATGGCCCCCAGGTACCGGTTCGGCCGGCCGCCATACAGCCGCCTGCGGTCCCCGTCGATCACGAGCAGCAGTTCGCGCGGGCCCAGGCAGTAGCCGCCGATGCGGGAAAGGAACAGGTCGATGGCCTGTCGCCCGATGGTAAAGGCCCGCTGATCGGGTTCGACACGGCGGGTCACCTCGCCCCGCCCAGGCCGGGTCAGGTGGCGCACGAGATTCCCGGCCTCCAGGTTGAAAAAGAGGTAGCGGACCAGGCTGGAGCTGTTGGCCAGGGCGCGCAGCGGGGTCGTCTCGAAGGGGGTCGGCTGCAGGGTTGCCTGCAGGTGCCCGCCCTCCGTCCCCAGACCGTCGACCACGCGGTAGTGGAAGAACCCGTCGCGGGCGCGGAGTGCGTGGAAGCTTTCGTTGAAATCGTTGGCGACGATGGTGATCACGGCGCGGCGGACCTTGAACTCGCGGCAGGCCTGATCCAGGTAGGCCTCGTATTGCGACAGGGGCGCGCCGCTGACCCCCAGGGGGTATACGGGGCGACCCGATTGCCGGGACCAGATCTGGTGGAAGGTTTCGGCGAATTCGACCTGCAGCGCCTCGACGTAGGAGTCGCCGATGGCCAGGTCCACCGGGGCGCCGGGTTCGAAATCGAAATCGGCGAAAAACCCCATGTTGTTGGTCCGCCGCCGCCGGGCGTTTTTCAGGCCGAAGGACTGGGAGTACGCCACCGTGCTGTTGGGCGGCGCCGAGATGTCGAAGGGCCGGGCATCGGCCGCCACGGGCCGGGTCAGCACCACTTCCCTGACCGGCAGGAAACGCAGCACGACCTCCGCCGCGGCCAGCAGGATCAGGACGGTGGCGACCGAAAGCAGGATGCCGCCCAGGAAGCGTTTCACGAACCGGGTCCCTGCCCGCCGAACGGGGGGCCCTTCAACTCCACGGTGTTGCCGTCGGGGTCGGCGATGTAGACGGACGGGCCGTCGCCCTCGGCGCCGAACCTCGGCACCGCCGCCGGGGCGTCGATGCCGTGGGCGGCCAGGTGGGCGCGCACGGCGGCCTCGTCGAAGGGCTGCAGGCGCAGGCACAAGTGGTCCAGGTTGCGGCCCTCCGGCCCCGGCGCCGCGCCGCCCGGTCGGCCCAGGGGCCCGGCGGCGTCGACGATGTCGATCAGGGCGGCGCCGGCGCGCAGGTGCCACAGGCCCAGATCCTCGCGCGACCGTTCCACGGCGCAGCCCAGGACGTCGCGGTAGAAGGCGATCAGGCGCGCCGCGTCGGCGGTGCGCAGGACGATGTGGTCGAGGCCCTTGACCGCGAACATGGGCCTACTTCTTGGCCCGGCCCACGTCGCGGAAGGCGGCCCACTGGTCCTCGGTCCAGTCGAACAGGGGCTTGACCGCGTCGCCGCCGCCGCCCTCCTGCAGGGCGCGGCCGCCGTCGATGGTGATGAACTGGCCGTTCACGTAGGCGGCGCCGTCGGACATCAGGTAGGAAAACAGGTTGGCCAGCTCGATGTGCTCGCCCAGGCGGCGCAGGGGCACCTGCATCTCCTGGGGCCTGGCGACGGCGTCGGCGGGGAACAGGCGTTCCCAGGCGCCGGGGGTGGGGAAGTAGCCCGGCGCCACCGCGTTCAAACGAATGCCCTTCGGCCCCCATTCCACGGCCAGGCTGCGGGTCATGGCCACCACGCCCGCCTTGGCCGCCGCCGAGGGCACGGTGAAGGCGCGCCCCTGCTCGGCGCCGCTGGTGGAGACGCTGAGGATGGTGCCGCCGCGCCCGGCCGCGATCCAGCGCCGGCCGCAGGCCAGGATGCAGTACGCGGCACCGCGCAGGACGATGTCGACCACGGCGTCGAAGGCCCGCGGCGACAGGGTTTCGGTGCGGGCGATGAAGTTGCCGGCGGCGTTGTTGACCAGGCCGTCCAGGGGCCCGTCGGCCCAGATGGCGTCGAACATGGCCTCGACGGCACCTGAATCGCGCACGTCGCAGCCGTGGGTGGTGACGGTGCCGCCGGTTTCGGCGCGGAACTCCTGGGCAGTGGCCTCCAGCACCTCGACCCGGCGGCCGCAGATCACCAGCTCGGCCCCCAGCTCCAGGTAGCGCCGGCCGATGGACTTGCCCAGCCCCGTGCCGCCGCCCGTGATCAGCACCTTCTTGCCGGCCAGCAGATTGTCTTGGAACATCCCCGTCCTCCCGTGCCGCGGCCCCGCGCGGGGGCCGCTTTGCTTCGCTTGCGAATTATTGCCGCCAGCATAGCGCGGCGCGGGGGGGACCGGAAGGGGTTCGCCCCTACCCCTGGCGTGCCTGGTCGCGCAGCTTGAACTTCTGGATCTTGCCGGTCGAGGTCTTGGGCAGTTCGCCGAACACCACGTTGCGCGGGCACTTGTAGTGGGCCAGGTTGGCGCGGCAGAAGTCGATGATCTCCTGCTCGCTGGGGGTCTCGCCCTCCTTGACCTCGATGAAGGCGCAGGGGGTCTCGCCCCACTTGTCGTCGGGCTTGGCCACCACGGCGGCGGCCAGCACCGCCGGGTGGCGGTACAGCACGCCCTCGACCTCGATCGACGAAATGTTCTCGCCGCCCGAGATGATGATGTCCTTCGACCGGTCGCGCAGCTCGATGTAGCCGTCCGGGTGCATGACGCCCAGGTCGCCGGAGTGGAACCAGCCGCCGCGGAAGGCCTCATCGGTGGCCTGGGGGTTCTTGAGGTAGCCCTTCATGACGATGTTGCCGCGCATCATGGCCTCGCCCATGGTCTGGCCGTCGGCGGGCACCGGCTGCATGGTCTCGGGGTCCATGATCTGCAGCCCCTCCAGCACGTGGTAGGGCACCCCCTGGCGGGATTTCAGGCGCGCCTGCTCCTCGATCGGCAGGGCGTTCCAGTTGTCGTGCCAGGCGCACATGACCGCCGGGCCGTAGGTCTCGGTCAGGCCGTACACGTGGGTCACCTCGAAGCCCATGCGCTGCATGCGCTCCAGGGTCGCCGCCGGCGGCGGCGCGGCGGCGGTCATCATCTGCACCGTGCCGTCGAAGTCGCGGCGCTCGTCCTCGGTGGCGTTGATGACGAAGTTCATGACGATGGGGGCGCCGCAGAAGTGGGTCACCCCCTGGTCGGCGATGGCATCGAAGATGTTGCCGCCGGTGACCCGGCGCAGGCAGACGCTGGTGCCGGCCACGGCGGCCAGGGTCCAGGGGAAGCACCAGCCGTTGCAGTGGAACATGGGCAGGGTCCACAGGTAGACGGGGTGGTGGCCCATGTTCCAGCCGACGGCGTTGCCCAGCGCGTTCAGGTAGGCGCCGCGGTGGTGGTAGACGACGCCCTTGGGGTTGCCGGTGGTGCCCGAGGTGTAGTTCAGCGAGATGGCGTTCCACTCGTCGTCGGGCAGGGACCAGGCGAACTCGGGGTCGCCGGTGGCGAGGAATTCCTCGTAGTCCATGGCGCCCAGGCGCTCGCCGATGCCGGGGGGCAGGTCGGCCAGGGGGTCGTCGATGTCGATCACCAGCAGGTCCTTGTTGGCCACCTGGGGCAGGGCGGCCTTGACCGTGGGGGCGAACTCGGTGTCGGTGATCAGCACCTTGGCCTCGCCGTGGTCCAGGCAGAAGGCGATGTTCTCGGCGTCCAGGCGCACGTTCAGGGTGTTGACCACGGCGCCCAGCATGGGCACGCCGAAGCTGGCCTCGTAGATCTCGGGGGTGTTGGCGGCCATCACCGCCACCGTGTCGCCGAAGCCGATGCCCCGCGCCGCCAGGGCCGAGGCCAGGCGGCGGCAGCGGGCGTAGGTCTCGGCCCAGGTGTAGCGCCGGTCGCCGTGGACCACGGACGCATGCCCGGGATAGACATTGGCCGCGCGCGCCAGGAACGTGAGCGGCGACAGCTGCGTGAAGTTGGCGGCGTTCTTGTCCAGATCTTGGGCGTACGGGTTGGTCATGGCGTCTCCCCTTCCTCGACCTGCCGTGGGTCCCGCCTCTGGTGGGCGGCGCGCGCAAGCTATCACGCCCGCCGGGCGGCGCCGAGGGGTGATCGCCGCGTCTCACATTTTTTTACAAAACCGCCTTTGAAAAACAATCGGTTTTGCCGCAAACTCCCGTGCACCGCAGCAATTCACCAATCAATGCGAAGCGGCGCGCAAGGCCTGGTCCCATTGCCGCGCGACAGGGCGCGTCGGGTCCGGTCCGGCAGCAACGCGAGACAAGGGGGAAAGCGCCATGACCAACCGCTACGACGACGCCTACCGGCGGTCCCTGGAGGACCCGAACGGATTCTGGGGCGAGGTCGCCGAGGACATCCACTGGTACAGGAAGTGGGACAAGGTCCTGGACGACTCGAACCCGCCCTTCTACCGCTGGTTCACGGGCGGCGAGGTCAACACCTGCTACAACGCCGTCGACCGCCACGTCGAGGCCGGGCGCGGCGACCAGCCGGCCTTCATCTATGACAGCCCGGTGACCAACTCCGTGCGCACCATCACCTACGCCCAGCTGCAGGACCAGGTGGCGCGCTTCGCCGGGGTGCTGTCGGCCAACGGGGTCGGCAAGGGCGACCGGGTCATCGTCTACATGCCCATGGTGCCCGAGGCGGCCATCGCCATGCTGGCCTGCGCCCGCCTGGGCGCCGTGCATTCGGTGGTGTTCGGCGGCTTCGCCTCCAACGAGCTGGCCGTGCGCATCAACGACGCCAAGCCCAAGGCCATCGTCAGCGCGTCCTGCGGCATCGAGGGCGCGCGGGTGATCCCCTACAAGCCGCTGCTGGACGGCGCCATCGACCTGGCCGACCACAAGCCCGACCACTGCATCATCCTGCAACGGCCCCAGGCCGAGGCGCCGCTGATCCCCGGCCGCGACATCGACTGGGCCGCCGCCGCGGCCCAGGCCGCGCCGCACGACTGCGTGCCGGTGGCGGCCACCGATCCGCTGTACATCCTCTACACCTCGGGCACCACCGGTCAGCCCAAGGGCGTGGTGCGCGACAACGGCGGCCACATGGTGGCCCTGAAATGGACCATGTCGGCGGTCTACGACGTGCAGCCGGGCGACGCCTACTGGGCGGCCTCGGACGTGGGCTGGGTGGTGGGCCACTCCTACATCGTCTACGCGCCGCTGCTGCACGGCTGCACCAGCATCTTCTACGAGGGCAAGCCCGTGGGCACGCCCGACGCCGGCGCCTTCTGGCGCGTCATCTCGCAGCACAACGTGCGGGTCATGTTCACCGCGCCCACGGCCTTCCGCGCCATCAAGCGCGAGGATCCCCACGGCGAGAAGCTGCGCGAATACGACCTCAGCAACTTCAAGACCCTGTTCCTGGCCGGCGAGCGCACGGACCCCGACACCCTGGCCTGGGCGCAGGAGAAGCTGGGCGTGCCGGTGATCGACCACTGGTGGCAGACCGAGACCGGCTGGGCCATCGCCGCCAACTGCATGGGCCTGCACGAGTTCCCGGTCAAGCCGGGCTCGCCGACCAAGGCGGCGCCGGGCTGGAACGTCCAGGTCCTGGGCGAGGACCACCAGCCGGTGAAGCCGGGCGACATCGGCGCCATCTGCTGCAAGCTGCCGCTGCCGCCCGGGTCGCTGCCGACCCTGTGGCAGAACGACGCCCGCTACGTCAGCTCGTACCTGGAGGAGTTCCCCGGCTACTACATGACCGCCGATGCCGGGTACATGGACGACGACGGCTACCTCTACATCATGGCCCGCACCGACGACATCATCAACGTGGCCGGCCATCGCCTGTCCACGGGCGGCATGGAGGAGGTGCTGGCCCACCACCCGGACGTGGCCGAGTGCGCGGTGATCGGCGTCGAGGACCAGCTGAAGGGGCAGCTTCCCTTCGGCTTCCTGGTCCTGAACGCGGGGGTCGACCGGCCGCACGACGAGATCGTCGCCGAGGTGGTGAAGATGGTGCGCGACAAGATCGGCGCCGTGGCCGCCTTCAAGCAGGCGGTGGTGGTGGACCGCCTGCCCAAGACCCGGTCCGGCAAGATCCTGCGCGGCACCATGCAGAAGATCGCCGACAACCAGGACTGGAAGATGCCGGCCACCATCGACGATCCGGTGATCCTGGAAGAGATCACCGAGGCCCTGGAGGGCGCCGGGTACGGCAAATCGCGGCACTGAAGTCGCCGTCGAATCGGTCTATGATGGCGGCGGGTCCCCGGGCAATGCCCCGGGAACCCGCCGTTTTCATTTGAACGGGGAGGCGACGCCGTGAGGTTGCAGGACAAGGTCGCCGTGGTCACCGGCGCGGCCCAGGGCATCGGCCGCGCCTGCGCCCAGCGCTTCGCCGCCGAGGGCGCGCGCGTGGTGCTCGCCGACATGGACGCCGACAAGGGCGCCCGGGCCGACGCCGCCATCCGCGCCGCCGGCGGCGAGGCCCTGTTCGTGCAATGCGACGTGGGCGACAAGACCCAGGTGGACGAGCTGATCCGCCTGGCCGTGGACGCCTATGGCCGCCTCGACATCATGCTCAGCAACGCCGGCGTCCTGCACACCTGCGATTTCCTGGACATCGCCGAGGAGGACTTCGACCGGGTGGTGCGAGTCAACCTGAAGGGCGTGTTCCTGACCGGGCAGGCGGCGGCCCGGCGCATGGTCGCCCAGGGCGGCGGCGGCGCCATCATCAACATGTCGTCGGTCAACGCGGTCATGGCCATCCCCACCATCGCCCCCTACGTGGCCTGCAAGGGCGGGGTCAACCAGCTGACCAAGGTGATGGCCGTGGCCCTGGCCGACCGGGGCATCCGGGTCAACGCCATCGGCCCCGGCACCATTTCCACCGACATGGGCATGACGATGATGGCCGATCCGGAATCGCGGCGCCGGGTGCTGTCGCGCACGCCGCTGGGCCGCGCCGGCGCGCCCGACGAGATCGCATCCGTTGCGGTCTTCCTGGCAAGCGACGAATCGAGTTATATCACCGGCCAGACCATCTACCCCGACGGGGGCCGACTGGCCCTCAACTACACGGTACCCGTTGCAGACTGAGGATCCCCCATGACCGATCTCGCTTCGCTTTCCGAGGACGACCTGCGCGCCCGCGCCCGCGACCTGCGCGCCCGCCACGACGGCTTCAAGGCCAAGGGCCTGAAGCTGGACGTGACCCGGGGCAAACCCTCGGCCGAGCAGCTCGACCTCAGCGACTCCATCCTCACCATCGTCGGGCCCGGCGACGTACACGGCGCCGACGGCACCGATTACCGCAACTACGGCCTGACCGAGGGCATCGCCGAGGCGCGCGAGATGTTCGCCGCCTACATGGGGGTCAAGCCGTCCGAGGTCCTGGTCGGCGGCAACTCCAGCCTGACCCTCATGTACGAGGCCCTGGTGGGGGCCATGCTGTTCGGCCTGCCCGGCGGCTACGGGCCGTGGAAGGACCAGGGCCACCTGAAGTTCCTGTGCCCGGTGCCCGGCTACGACCGCCATTTCGGCATCACCCAGAAGCTGGGCTTCGAGATGATCCCGGTGCCCATGGACGCGGGTGGCCCGGACATGAACATGGTCGAGGACCTGGTGGCCGAGGACGCGGCGGTGAAGGGCATCTGGTGCGTGCCCAAGTATTCGAACCCCACGGGCGTCGTCTATTCCGACGCCACGGTCGAGCGCCTGGCGGTCATGGACACGGCGGCGCTGGACTTCCGCATCATGTGGGACAACGCCTATGCCGTGCACCACCTGGGCGCCGGGCCGGCGCCGCTGAAGGACATGCTGGCGGCCTGCAAGGCGGCCGAGAACCCCGAGCGGGTGATGATGTTCGGCTCCACCTCCAAGATCACCCTGGCCGGCGCCGGGGTGGCGGTCATGGCCGGGTCCGAGACCACCATCAAGGACGCCCTGGGCAAGATCGGGGTCGGCTCCATCGGCCCCGACAAGATCAACCAGCTGCGCCACGTGCGCTTCTTCCAGGGCCTGGACGGCATCCTGTCGCACATGGACCGGCACGCCGGCCTGGTGGCGCCCAAGTTCGCCGCCGTGCAGAAGGCGTTGAGCGAGAACCTGGGCGGCAAGGGCGTGGCCCGGTGGACCGAGCCCCAGGGCGGCTACTTCGTCAGCGTCGACCTGCCCGCCGGCACCGCCAGCAAGGTGGTGCGCCTGGCCGGCGAGGTGGGGGTCAAGTTCACCCCCGCCGGCGCCACCTTCCCGCTGGGCCACGACCCCGAGGACAGCAACGTCCGCCTGGCCCCGACCCTGCCGCCCCTGGCCGAGATCGAGGCGGCCATGGAGGTGTTCTGCGTCTGCGCCGAACTGGCGGCGGTGGAGAAGCTGTTGGGCCACAACGACTGAGGCGCCGGCTCAAGGGGCTTCTTCCGTCAGGACCCGTTCCGCCTCGTCGCGGCAGGCGGTCAGGATGGCCGCCGCCAGGGCGTCGTCGTCCAGGGCCCGGACCATGACCATGGCGCCCACGCTCAGCACCATGGCGGCCAATGCGCGGGGGTCGGGGGCACGGGGATCTGGTTCCGGACCGCCATCCCGGTCCGGCAGGCCGCGGGCGAACTCGCCGGCCAACTCGCGCACCCGCCGGGCGTAGGCGGCCCGCGCCTCGGCCCCGCCCCGGGCCACGTCCGCCGCCAGGGCGGCCATGGTGCAGCCCAGGCCCACCTCGGCCCGGTGGTCCGGGTGCAGGTAGCCGCCGACGATGGCCAGGGCCTCGGCCGTCAGGGTGTCGGGGTCGCCGCCGCCGCGGCCCTTCATCAGCCGGTTGAAGCCGTGCTCGCCGCCGATCACCTCGGCGAACAGGGCCCGCTTGGACGGGAAATGGGCATAGAAGGCGCCCCGGGTCAGGCCGGCGGCGGCCATGATGGTGTCGATGCCCACGCCGGCGTAGCCGTGCTGGCGGAACAGGCGGCTGGCGGCGGCCAGGACGCGGCGGCGGCTTTCCTCCTTGCGGGCGGGATTGGGGGGCACGGGCGGGACTCCATTGATATGCTGAATATCATATTATATGTTAGCTATCATATTTTCAAACGCCCGGTTTGATCCGGTACCAGGGGAGGGGGCATGGACGTCGAACTGATCCAGTTTCTCTATTCGCCCTACAACGAGAAGGCCCGCTGGGCGCTCGACCTGAAGGGCGTGGCGCGGGCCGAGCGCAGCCTGCTGCCCGGACCCCACCTGCCCGTGGTCAAGCGCCTGACGGGGCAGACGGCCACCCCCGTGGTGCGCTTCGGCGACCGCTACGTGCACGGCTCGGCCCGCATCCTGGCCGAGCTGGACGAGATGTTCCCCGACCCGCCGCTCTATCCTGCCGATCCCGACCTGCGCCGCGAGGCCCTGGAGATCGAGGCCCGGTTCGACGACGACCTGGGCCCGCGCATCCGCCGCGCCGTGCTGGACGGGGTCATCGGCGAGCCGCGCTACGTGGCGCGCATGTTCGGCGCCGACCAGCCGGCCTGGAGCCAGGCCCTGTACGCGGCCGTGTTCCCCCTGGTGCGCATTCCCCTAAAGAAGGGCAACGGCATCACCGGTCCGGCCTCGGTCGAGGACGGCTACGCGGCGGCCCGCATCGGCCTGGACTTCGTCGCCGAACGGGCCGGGGCGGGCGGCTACCTGGTGGGCGGCGCCTTCTCGGTCGCCGACCTGGCGGCGGCGTCGATCCTGGCCACCCTGTGCAGCCCGCCGGACTCGTCCATGGACCGGCCCCGCCCCCTGGCCGCCCGCCTGGCGCGCCTGATCGACACCTTCCGCGACCACCCCGGCACGGCCTGGGTGCTGGACATGTACCGGCGCCACCGGTACCCCGGCGGCGCCTAATCCGCCTCCATCAGGTCGGCCAGGTCGCCGGCGCCGGCGGCGCGCAGGGCGGCGGCCACGCCGGCCCGGTCGGCGGCCGACTTGTTCTGGCTCAGCTTGGCCTTGGCGGTGACGCTTTCCATGGGCATGGCGAAGGCGACGATCCCCTTCATCAGGCCGGCCAGGCGGTCCGCCGGCACGTCGCCGGTGCGCCAGCCGCCGGGGTCGGGCTCGTACTGGGCCACCAGCCGGTCCAGCACGCCGCGTGCCGCCGCCGCATCGTCGATCACCCGCGGCCGGCCGGTGACCTGGACCGCGGTGTAGTTCCAGGTGGGCACGTTGCCCGGGCTGTCCATCCACCGCGGCGAGACGTAGGCGTGGGGGCCGCGGAACACGGCCAGGGCCACCGTTTCGCCGTCGAAGTGGCGCCAGTGCGGGTTGGCGCGGGAGACGTGGCCCAGCAGGACGTCGCCGCCGTCGTCCAGCACCAGGGGCAGGTGGCTGGCCATGGGGCCGTCGGCGCCCTGGGACGTCAGCACGGCGAAGCCGTGGTCGGCGATCAGGCGGCGGGCGGCCCGATCATCGTCCATGCGGAAATGGGGCGGGACGTAGAGGCTCATGGGTCGGGGCTCCCAGACCGGGGTTGTTGTTCGCAGCGCCAGGGTAGGGGAAAATGGCCCCGGGAAAAGATCCATATTTGGAAAACCTGCGGGACCACTCTATGGCCAAGACCGCCTTCGACAGCACCGTCACCGGCCTGGCCCTGGACCCGGGCGCGGCGCAGCCCCTGTTCCGCCAGCTCCAGGACGGCCTGCGCCGGGCGGTGCTGGAGGGGCGCCTGGCCGCCGGCGCCCGCCTGCCGTCGACCCGGACCCTGGCCGCCGACTTGGGCGTGTCGCGCAACACCGTGGTCGCCGCCTACGAACAGTTGGTGGCCGAGGGCTATTTGGAGGGCATGACCGGCTCGGGCACCCGGGTCAGCGCCGCCCTGCCCGACGCCTTCCTGGACGCCGGCGCGCCGGAACCGGCGGCGGCGCACGGCGACGGCGGCCTGGCGGCGGTACAGGCCGAGGCGGCGCCCGGCCGGGCCGTTCCCTTCGCCCCCGGCATGCCGGCCCTGGACGCCTTTCCCCACGACCTGTGGCGGCGCCTGGCCAACCGGGTCTGGCGCCGCGCCGACCCGGCCCTGTTCGGGTACGGCGAGCCGGCCGGCCTGTGGCCCCTGCGCCAGGCCGTGGCCGCCTATCTGTCCTCGGCCCGCGGCGTGCGCTGCGGCCCCGGCCAGGTGATCGTGGTCTCGGGTTCGCAGCAGGCGCTCGACCTTAGCGTCCGCCTGCTGTTGCGGCCCGGGGCGGCGGTGCTGTTCGAGGACCCCGGCTACCTGGGCGCCCGCGGCGTGTTCGACCAGGCGGCGGCCGAGCTGGTGCCGGTGCCCGTGGACGCCCAGGGCATGGACGTGGCCGCCGGCCTGGCGGCGCGGCCCGACGCCGCCATGGCCTACGTCACCCCGTCCTGCCAGTATCCCCTGGGCGGGGTCCTGTCGCTGGAACGGCGGCTGGAGCTGCTGGACTGGGCCCGGCGCCGCGGCGCCTGGATCGTCGAGGACGACTACAACAGCGAATACCGTTACGCCGGCCGGCCCCTGCCGGCCCTGCAGGGGTTGGACGAGGCCGGGCGGGTGATCTACATGGGGTCGTTCAGCAAGGTGCTGTTCCCGGCCCTGCGCCTGGGCTACCTGGTGCTGCCGCCGGACCTGGTGGCCCGGTTCCGGGTCGCGCGGCGGCTGACCGACGGCGCCGCCCCGGCCCTGACCCAGGCGGCCCTGGCCGAGTTCATGGCCCAGGGCCACTTCGGCGCCCACCTCAGGCGCATGCGCAAGCTGTACCTGGAACGGCGCGACACCCTGACCGCCGCCCTGGCGGCCAGCGGCCTGCCGCTGGACTGGACCGTACCGGAATCCGGCATGCACCTGGTGGCGCGCCTGGCGGCGGGCCGCGACGACAAGGCCCTGTCGGGGGCCGCCGCGGGCGCCGGCATCGCCGCGCCGCCCCTGTCGGTGCACTACGCGGCGCCGCCGCGGCGCGGCGGGCTGTTGCTGGGGTTCGCCGGGTTCGCGCCGGCGGCCCTGGCGGCCGCCGTGGCGGGGCTGCGACGCCTGCCCGGGTTCTAGTCGATCTTTTCCTCTTCCGGCGCCGGCTCGGCTTCGGCTGCCGGGGCGGGCTCGGACTCGATTTCCGGTTCGGGGGCCGGGGGCGCGATGGGCGTTTCCGGCGCCGGGGGCATGGCCGCCAGGGGCGACATTTCGGGCGCCGCCGGCTTCTCCTCGGCCGCCGGGGCATGCACCGTGCCGGCGCGGGCGCGGGCGATGGCCACCGCCTTCTCCAGGTCCGCCTCCGAGCACAGGCCCAGGCCCACCGGGTTCTGCGGTTTGATGTTGGGCGAGTTCCAGTGGCTCTTGTCGCGCACCGAGTTGATGGTCGGCTTGGTGGTGCCCACCAGCTTGGACACCTGGCCGTCGCTCAACTCGGGATAGTTCTTCAGCAGCCAGGCGATGCCGTCGGGCCGCACCTGGCGCTTGGACAGCGGGGTGTAGCGGGCGCCCTTGGGCCGCGCCTTGGGCTGCGGGTTCTTCTGCTCCGCCGGCTTCAGCTTGGCGTCGGGGTCGGCGGCGCAGCGCTCGATCTCTTCCTTGGTCAACTCGCCGGCGGCCACCGGGTCCAGCCCCTGCATGCCGATGGCCACCTCGCCGTCGGCGATGGCCTGGACCTCCAGCAGGTGCATGCCGCAGAATTCGGCGATCTGCTCGAAGGTCAGCGCGGTGTTGTCCAGCAGCCAGACGGCCGTCGCTTTGGGCATCAGGGGTCGTGCCATAACTCTCAGCCTTTATAAGTTTTCCGGATGGGCGCGCGCCCTTTGGCGCCGCGCGGGAAACGCAATTTTGCACCATTCATAGGGTCGTGGCCCTGCCGGGTCAAGCGATGCGTCGCGGTCCGCGCCTCAACCTCCCGTGAGCAGAAGGATCTTGCCCACGTGCGTGCTGCTTTCCATCAGCCGGTGGGCCTCGGCGGCCTGGGACAGGGGGAAGGTTGCGTGCACCACGGGGCGGATCTCGCCGGCCTCGATCAGCGGCCAGACCCGTTCGCGCAGGGCCGCGGCGATGCGCCCCTTGGACGCCACGGGCTGGGGCCGCAGGGTCGAGCCGGTGACGGTCAGACGCTTCAGCATGATGGGCAGGAAGCTGATCTTCTCGACCACGGGGCCGTGCAGGAAGGCGATGATGGCCAGGCGTCCCTCGGGCGCCAGGCAGGCGATGTTGCGCGGGATGTAGTCGCCGCCCACCATGTCCAGCACCACGTCCACGCCCTTGCCGCCGCCGAACTCCTTGGCCGCCGGCTCGAAGTCCTCGTCGCGGTAGTTGACGGCCCGCTCGGCGCCCAGGTCCAGGCAGGCCTGGCACTTCTCGGCGCTGCCGGCGGTGACCATCACCCGCGACCCCAGGCGGCTGGCGATCTGCACCGCCGTGGTGCCGATGCCGCTGGACCCGCCGTGGATCAGGATGGTCTCGCCCGGCTGCAGGCGGGCGCGTTCGAACACGTTGGTCCAGACCGTGAAGAAGGTCTCGGGCAGGCCCGCGGCGTGGGTCAGCTCCAGCCCCGCCGGCACCGGCAGGCACTGGGGCGCCGGGGCGACGCAGTATTCGGCGTAGCCGCCGCCGGCCACCAGGGCGCAGACGGCGTCGCCCACGGCCCAGCCGTCAACGCCCTCGCCCAGGGCGGCGACGGTGCCCGCCACCTCCAGGCCCGGGATGTCCGAGGCCCCCGGCGGCGGCGCGTAGTTGCCCGTGCGCTGGATCACGTCGGGCCGGTTGACCCCGGCGGCGGCGACCTTGATCAGCACCTCGCCGGCGGCCGGCGCGGGCACCGGGCGGGTGCCCGGCACCAGCGCCTCGGGGCCGCCCGGTTCGGGGATCTCGATGCAGGACATGGTGGCGGGCAGGGCGTCGGTCATGGTGGACTCCGGTCTGGCGGGTTGCTATGGGATCGTCGAAAAAGCGGGTCTATTATGGGCCGGGCACCGCGTCAAGGAAGCAGGAAATCATGGACACGGACGATCTGGAACCGCGCAAGAAAAAGCTCCAGTTGAAGAACCTGGAGGAAATGTCCATCGAGGCGTTGGGCGCGTACATCGCCGACCTGGAAGCGGAGATTGCGCGCACCAAGGAAATGATCGCCAAAAAGGAGGAAGCGCGCCGCGGTGCCGAAAGCTTCTTTAAGAGATAGCAGATAAACCCATGAATAGAATCATGTGTTTGAGAGAAAAACGCCGTTAATATTATGTTAAGACCTGACTTATAAACTGCAGGGTGAATGGGATCGGGTCCTTCGAACCGGATTTTCATTCACTTCGACGCCTCCCTGTTAAACTTGCGCCGCCCCGTTCGCGGGGCGGTTCTTTCGTGGACTGTCAAAATCGTGCGGCGGCCGCCGAAAATGGCGCCAAACCGCGCTTGACCGGCGCCCGGCGCGCCGCTAAAGTCCTCAAACTCAAAAAAAGGTTTCAGGCGAGTTTGACAGGATTGAGGCTTCGAATTGGGGGTCGCCGTATCGGCGACCCCCAGCGCTTTCAGCCCTCCGCGACCGCATCGACCGCAGATCCATCGGCCGCCCCGGCGGCGGCCCCGCGACGTCGGGTTTGCCCATGGTGACACCCAAGTACCTGAAGTTCGACACCCTGAGCCTGCATGCCGGCCAGGTCCCGGACCCGGCCACCGGGTCCCGCGCCGTGCCCATCCACCAGACCACGTCCTACGTCTTCGCCGGCGTCGACGAGGCCGCCGGCCTGTTCAACCTGGAGCGGCCGGGCCACATCTATTCGCGCATCTCCAACCCCACGGTGGCGGTGCTGGAAGAGCGGCTGGCGGCGCTGGAAGGCGGCGTCGGCGCCGTCTGCACGGCCAGCGGCCAGGCCGCCCTGCACCTGGCGGTGGCGACGCTGATGGGCGCCGGCGGGCATATCGTCGCCTCGGCCTCCATCTACGGCGGCAGCCATAACCTGTTCACCCACACCCTGCCGCGGTTCGGCATCACCACCACCTTCGTCGACCCGCGCGACCCGGCGGCCTTCGCCGCCGCCATCCGGCCCGAGACGCGGCTGCTGTTCGGCGAGGTCCTGGGCAACCCGGGGCTGGAGGTCATGGACCTGGCCGCGGTGGCCGGGGTCGCCCACGACGCCGGCCTGCCGCTGATGATCGATGCCACCTTCAACACCCCGCACCTGTGCCGGCCGCTGGATCACGGCGCCGACATCGTCATGCATTCGGTGACCAAGTTCCTGGGCGGCCACGGGGTCGCCATCGGCGGCGTGGTGGTGGACGGCGGCACCTTCGACTGGGAGGCCCGGGCCGACAGGTTCCCGACCCTGACCGAGCCCTATGCCGGCTACCACGGCCTGGACTTCGCCGAGGAGTACGGCCCGGCGGCCTTCGTCATGCGCGCCCGGGCCGAGGGCCTGCGCGACTTCGGCGCCTGCATGAGCCCGACCACCGCCTTCCACCTGCTGCAGGGGGTCGAGACCCTGCCCCTGCGCATGGCCCGGCACAGCGCCAACGCCCTGGCCGTGGCCCGGTTCCTGGAGGGACAGGAGGCGGTGGCGCGGGTCCGCTACCCGGGGCTGGAGAGCCACCCGGATCACGCCCTGGCGGCGCGCCTGATGCCGGCCGGGCACGGCGGCATCCTCAGCTTCGACCTGGCCGGCGGCCGCGCCGCCGGGGGCCGGTTCATCGAGGCGCTGGAGCTGTTCTCGCACCTGGCCAACGTGGGCGACGCCAAGTCCCTGGTCATCCATCCGGCCAGCACCACCCACCAGCAGATGGACGCCGCCGCCCTGGCCGCCGCCGGGGTGGGCGAGGGCATGGTCCGCCTGTCGGTGGGCCTGGAGGACGCGGGCGACCTGATCGCCGACCTGAAACAGGGCCTGCGGGCCGCGGCCAAGGGCTGACGCCATGGACTTCCAGGTCGACGGACAGACAGTCTTCGCCGCCACCGGCGGCCGGCCCTTCGAGGCCGGCGATGACGCCGTGGTCCTGGTCCACGGCGCCGGCATGGACCACACCGTCTGGAGCCTGCAGACCCGCGACCTGGCCCACCACGGCCTGCATCCCCTGGCCCTGGACCTGCCCGGCCACGGCCGATCGGGCGGCGGGCCCGCCGCCTCCATCGAGGACCAGGCGGCCTGGCTGCTGCGCTTCCTGGACGCCGCCGGGCTGGCGCGGGCCCGCCTGGCCGGCCATTCCATGGGCGCGCTGACCGTGCTGCAGGCGGCGGCCCTGGCACCCGAACGGATCACCGGCCTGGCCCTGCTGGGCGTGGCCGCGGGCATGCCCGTGCACCCCGACCTGCTGGCCGCGGCCGAGGCCAACGACCCCCTGGCCGCCGAGCTGATCGTCGGCTGGGCCTATGGGGCGCGGGGCCTGGTAGGCGACAACCCGGCGCCGGGCCTGTGGATGCGTGGCGGCGGCCTGCGCCTGCTGTTGCGCGCCGCGCCGGGGGTGCTGCACCGGGACCTGGCCATCTGCAACGCCTACGCCACCGCCGTCGAGGCGGCGGCCAAGGTCGCCTGCCCGGTCCTGCTGCTGCTGGGCGACGGCGACATGATGACCCCGCCGCGCAACGCCGCGCCCCTGGCCGAGGCCATGGCCGGCAGCCGCACCCGGGTGCTGGCCGACTGCGGCCACATGATGATGTCCGAGCGGCCGACCGAGACCGCCGAGGCCCTGCGCGCCTTCCTGGCCGCCTGATCCGCCCACCCAATCCGCCCACCCAATCCGCCCGCCTGATCCGCCCACCCAATCCGCCCTTGGGGCCCGCCCGCCGGCGGGTACCCGCCCGGCGGGAAATACGTTACCATGACCACGAGAACAGGTTTGACGGCACGGGCCGCTGAAATGGCCGTGAAACAGTGGCGCCCTAGGTTGGGCCCGGGCGCCGGCGGCCGGCCGCCGCGCCGTCCTCCGTCGCGGCGGCCGCGCGCCGGCCCGGCGAGGGAACGTGAGCACCCTGCGCAGGACCAGAAGGGCAGGCCATGGCAGACCACACCGATTCAGGAAACCACCGGAACCACGGCCGTCCGTCCGACGCCGACCGCGACGCCCAGATCCTGGACGACCTGACCGTCCTGGACGGCGGCGACCAGACGCCGCCCGAAAACGGGGTCCGCCAGTCGGCCCTGGAGGATTCCGGCCTGCCCGACGACCTGCGCAACCTGGGCAGCGTCCACGAGGGCGGCCGCAGCCGCCCCGAGGACCACCTGTCCGGCCGATGGCAGGACGGCGCCGGGCAACACACGGGCGGCGCCGACATTCCCGAACACGACCGCGGCGCCGGACGGCACCGGGCCGACGACGGCGACGGCGACGACGGCCGGGACGGCCACGGCGCGGCGCGCGATGCCGGCACCGACTCCCTGGACGACGGCGCCGGCCACGGCCACGGCCACGGCCGGTCCGGCCACCGCGCCGGCGGCGACCCGGCCGAAGCCGGCGGGTCCCGGCGGCCCTGGTTCGGCGGCGGCGGCGACGACACGGGCGGCGACGCGGGCACCGGCACCGGCGCGGCGGCGCGCTCGGCGGCCGGCGCCGGCGGCGGCACCGGCGGCGGAACGGACCAGGTCCAGGTCGAAGACGCCCCCGCGGCGGCGGCGGCCGGGCCCACCGACACCATCGCCGAGGCGCCGACCCTGGAGACCGCGGCCGCGTCCGGCGGCGAGGACCAGCCCATCGCCCTGGACATCCAGGCGGCGCTGACCGACACCGACGGCTCGGAATCCCTGACCGTGACCGTCTCCGGCGTGCCGGCCGGCGCCGTGCTGAGCGCCGGCACCGACAACGGCGACGGATCCTGGACGCTGGATGCCGGCGACCTGGCCGGCCTGACCATCACCCCGCCGGCCGACAGCGACGCCGACTTCCAGTTGACCGTGACCGCCACGGCCACCGAGTCCGGCAGCGGCGATACCGCCTCGGTGGTGGGCACCATCGACGTGTCGGTGGCGCCCGAGGCCGACGCGCCGACCCTGACCGTGGCCGACGCGGCCGGCGGCGAGGACACGGCCATCGCCCTCGACATCTCGGCCGCCGTGACCGACGCCTCGGAATCCCTGACCGTGACCATCGCCGGGGTGCCCGACGGCGCCACGCTCAGCGCCGGCACCGACAACGGCGACGGCACCTGGACGCTGGGCGCCGGCGACCTGCCGGGTCTGACCGTCACCCCGCCCGCCAATTCCGACGCCGACTTCCAGTTGACCGTCACCGCCACCAGCAGCGACGGCGCCGACACGGCGACCACGGTGGGCACGGTCGACGTGTCCGTGGACCCCCAGGCCGACGCGCCGACCCTGACCGTGCACGACGCCTCCGGCACCCAGGGCCAGGCCATCGCCCTGGACATCTCCTCGGCCCTGGGCGACGCCTCGGAATCCCTGACCGTGACCATCGCCGGGGTGCCCGACGGCGCCACGCTCAGCGCCGGCACCGACAACGGCGACGGCTCGTGGACTCTCGATCCCGGCGACCTGGGCGGCCTGACCATCACCCCGCCGGCGGGCAGCGACGCCGACTTCCAGCTGACCGTCACCGCCAGCAGCCAGGACGGCGGCCAGATCGCAGCCACCGTCGGCACCATCGAGGTGACGGTGGACCCGGCCCTGAACACCATCATGGGCACCAACGGCAACGACATCCTGATGGGCACCGAGGGCAACGACGAGATCTTCGGCCTGCGCGGCCACGACACCATCATGGGGTCGGACGGTGACGACGTGATCCACGGCGGCGACGGCTACGACAGCATGGACGGCGGCGCCGGCAACGACACCTTCGTGGTGCACGACGGCGACGATTACGACCGCTTCACCGGCGGCGACGGCACCGACCGCATCGTCAGCGACGGCGGCGCCGCCATCGGCATCGACGCCAACTTCACGGTCGCCGATTCCATCGAGCAGATCGACGGCGGCGACGCCGGCGCGCGCATCGTCGGCGACAGCTCCAACAACACCATGGACTTCTCGGCCACCACCCTGACCAACATCGACGAGATCGACGGCGGGCGCGGGCACGACACCATCACCGGCTCGGCCGCGGACGACGTGATCCGCGGCGGCGACGGCTACGACCTCATGGACGGCGGCGCCGGCAATGACACCTTCGTCGTGCGCGCGGGCGACGACTACGACCGTTTCCAGGGCGGCGAGGGGACCGACCGCATCGTGTCCGAGGACGGCGGCGCCATCGGCATCGACACCAATTTCGACGCCAGCAACTCCATCGAGGAGATCGACGGCGGCGCCCTGGGCGCCAACATCGTCGGCGATAGCTCCAACAACACCATGGACTTCTCGGCCACCACCCTGACCAACATCGGCGAGATCGACGGCGGGCGCGGCCACGACACCATCACCGGCACCTCGGGCGACGACGTGATCCGCGGCGGCGACGGCTACGACCTGATGGACGGCGGCGCCGGCAATGACACCTTCGTCATCCGCGCGGGCGACGACTACGACCGCTTCCAGGGCGGCGAAGGGACCGACCGCATCGTGTCCGAGGACGGCGGCGCCATCGGCATCGACACCAATTTCGACGCCAGCAACTCCATCGAGGAGATCGACGGCGGCGCCCTGGGCGCCAACATCGTCGGCGACAGCTCCAACAACACCATGGACTTCTCGGCCACCACGCTGACCAACATCGGCGAGATCGACGGCGGGCGCGGCCACGACACCATCACCGGCACCTCGGGCGACGACGTGATCCGCGGCGGCGACGGCTACGACCTGATGGACGGCGGCGCCGGCAATGACACCTTCGTCATCCGCGCGGGCGACGACTACGACCGCTTCCAGGGCGGCGAGGGCACCGACCGCATCGTGTCCGAGGACGGCGGCGCCATCGGCATCGACACCAATTTCGACGCCAGCAACTCCATCGAGGAGATCGACGGCGGCGCCTTGGGCGCCAACATCGTCGGCGACAGCTCCAACAACACCATGGACTTCTCGGCCACCACCCTGACCAACATCGGCGAGATCGACGGCGGGGGCGGCCACGACACCATCACCGGCACCTCGGGCGACGACGTGATCCGCGGCGGCGACGGCTACGACCTGATGGACGGCGGCGCTGGCAATGACACCTTCGTCGTGCGCGCGGGCGACGACTACGACCGCTTCCAGGGCGGCGACGGGATCGACACCATCCGCTCGGAGG
This sequence comes from Hyphomicrobiales bacterium, assembly GCA_024236415.1. Taxonomy (GTDB): domain Bacteria; phylum Pseudomonadota; class Alphaproteobacteria; order Rhodospirillales; family JACKKN01; genus JACKKN01. The sequence continues at coordinate 53,081 of JACKKN010000002.1, read as the reverse complement.
ACGGCGGCGCCATCGGCATCGACACCAACTTCGGCGCCGAGAATTCCATCGAGCACATCGACGGCGGCGATTCCGGCGCCAGCATCGTCGGCGACAGCTCCAACAACACCATGGACTTCTCGGGCACGACGCTGACCAACATCGACGAGATCGACGGCGGGGGCGGGCACGACACCATCACCGGCACCTCGGGCGACGACGTGATCCGCGGCGGCGACGGCTACGACCTGATGGACGGCGGCGCCGGCAACGACACCTTCGTGGTCAGTTCGGGCGACGACTACGACCGCTTCCAGGGCGGCGACGGGATCGACACCATCCGCTCGGAGGACGGCGGCGCCATCGGCATCGACACCAACTTCGGCGCCGAGAATTCCATCGAGCACATCGACGGCGGTGATTCCGGCGCCGATATCCTGGGCGACAGCTCCAACAACACCATGGATTTCTCCGGCACCACGCTGACCAACATCAACCAGATCGACGGCGGGCGCGGCCACGACACCATCACCGACTCGGCCGGCGACGACGTCGTCCATGGCGGCGAGCACAACGACGTGCTGATCGCCGACGGCGGGGGCGACGACTTCTTCTATGGGGACGCCGGCAACGACCTGTTCATCTTCGGCGCCGGTGACGGCCACGACTTCTTCGACGGCGGCGCCGGCTGGACCGACGTGATCGTGCTGGACGACGTGGGCCAGGGTCCGGTGGACGTGGGCGACGCGGGCTGGACCCTGCACGCCGACTCGTCCTATCACATCGACGGCGATGCCCTGCAGTTCGACAGCGAGGCGTCGGGCACCATCACCCTGGACGACGGCACCGAGATGACCTTCGTCGGTGTGGAACGCATTGAGTGGTAAGAGTTTGACGGCAAGATATTCACATAAGATTATAAGATTGATCCTAAGCGGCTGAATTGTCGCCCGTGAAACGGGGCTGAAACGGGTCCGGCCTAGCCTGGGCGGCGATGGCGGTTCGGCCGGCCCGGCAAGAGGGAACCGCGCGGGATCAAGAACGTTCAGGGATAAGGGGTCAATCCATGGCCGACCACGACGACAGGCAACCTTCCCGGCACGGCGGCAAGCCCGACTCCGACCTGGACGCCCAGATCCTGGACGACCTGACCGTCCTGGACGAATCCGAGCAGCGCGGGGCGGACGCGGGGGTGCGCCAGTCCAGCCTGGAGGACGGCGGCGCCCCCGACGACCTGCGCCAACTGGGCAGCGTGCACGAGGGCGGCCGCGGCCATCCCGAGGAATTCGCCGGCGGCGGCTGGGACCCCGCCGGGGACCGTGGCCGCGACGGCGAGGGAATCCCCCACCACGCCCACGGCGAGGGCCATCCGGCCGACAACCTAGCCGCGGCGGTGTCCCGCGGCGGCGACCGGTTCGGCGACCCGCACCTGTCCCGCGGCGCCGACCATGGCCGGCGCCAGAACGTGGACGGCGACGCGGAACGGACCGGGCAGGGCGGTGCCGACCTGGGCCCCGGCGGACCGGACGGCCCGGCGGCGCGCGGCGCCGGCGAGGCCCCGGGACAGGTCCCGGGCGGCGGTTCCGGCGGTCCCGGCACGGCCGATGTCCTGGCCCAGGTGGCCGACGAACAGTCCGCCCCGGCCCCGGCCGCGGACACGGCGGACCGTTCCGCCGCCGCCCCGACCCTGGCGACCACGGCCGCGGCGGGCCAGGAGGATCAGGCCATCGCCCTGGACATCCAGGCGGCCCTGACCGACACCGACGGTTCGGAAACCCTGTCCGTCACCATCTCCGGCGTGCCGGCCGGCGCCGTGCTGAGCGCCGGCACCGACAACGGCGACGGGTCCTGGACGATCGATCCCGGCGACCTGGCCGGCCTGACCATCACCCCGCCGGCCGACAGCGACGCCGACTTCCGCCTGACCGTCACCGCCACGTCCACCGAGTCCGACGGCGGCGACACCACCTCGGTGGTCGGCACCCTGGACGTGTCCGTGGCCGCCGACGCCGACGCGCCGGTCCTGACCGTGCAGGACGCCGCCGGCACCGCCGGCCAGGCCATCGCCCTGGACATCGGCGCCGCCCTGACCGACGCCTCCGAAACCCTGTCCGTGACAATTTCCGGGGTGCCCGAGGGCGCGGTCCTGTCCGCCGGCACCGACAACGGCGACGGCTCCTGGACCCTGGCGCCGGGCGACCTGGCCGGGCTGACCGTCACTCCGGCGGCCGACGGCGCCGGCGACTTCCAGTTGACCGTCACCGCCGTCAGCACGGACGGCGGCGACACCGCGGCCACGGTCGGCACCATCGACGTGGGCGTCCAGGCCGCCGCCAACCTGATGATGGGCACCGAGGACCGCGACGTCATGTACGGCACCGCCGGGCGCGACGACATGCGGGGCCTGGCCGGCAACGACTACATGGACGGCCGCGACGGCGACGATGTCCTGGACGGCGGCGACGGCAACGACCAGCTTGTCGGCGGCGCCGGCGCCGACGAGCTGCGCGGCGGCGCGGGCGACGACCGCCTGTACATCGACGCCGACGACACGGTGGTGGACGGTGGCGCCGGCACCGACCGGGTGGACGTGCAGGGCACGGCGGGCGTGACCCTGGACCTGGGCGCGGCCAGCATCGAGACGGCGGTGGGCAACGTGGGCGACGACACCTTCGACGGGGCGTCGCAGACCGAACGTGTGGTGGCCTACGGCCGCGACGGCGACGACGTGCTGACGGGCGGTTCGGCCAACGACTATCTGCAGGGCGACGACGGCAACGACGTGCTGACGGGCGGCGACGGCAACGACCAGCTGGTCGGCGGCGCCGGCGCCGACGAACTGCGCGGCGGCGCGGGCGACGACCGCCTGTACATCGACGCCGACGACACGGTGGTGGACGGCGGCGCCGGCACCGACCGGGTGGACGTGCAGGGCACGGCCGGCGTGACCCTGGACCTGGGCGCGGCCAGCATCGAGACGGCGGTGGGCAACGCCGGCGACGACACCTTCGACGGCGCGTCGCAGACCGAACGTGTGGTGGCCTACGGCCGCGACGGCGACGACGTGCTGACGGGCGGTTCGGCCAACGACTATTTGCAGGGCGACGACGGCAACGACGTGCTGACGGGCGGCGACGGCAACGACCAGCTGGTCGGCGGCGCCGGCGCCGACGAACTGCGCGGCGGCGCGGGCGACGACCGCCTGTACATCGACGCCGACGACACGGTGGTGGACGGCGGCGCCGGCACCGACCGGGTGGATGTGCAGGGCACGGCCGGCGTGACCCTGGACCTGGGCGCGGCCAGCATCGAGACGGCGGTGGGCAACGTGGGCGACGACACTTCGACGGCGCGCAGCCAGACCGAACGTGTGGTGGCCTACGGCCGACGGCGACGACGTGCTGACGGGCGGTTCGGCCAACGACTACCTGCAGGGCGACGACGGCAACGACGTGCTGACGGGCGGCGACGGCTACGACCAGCTGGTCGGCGGCGCCGGCGCCGACGAGCTGCGCGGCGGCGCGGGCGATGACCGCCTGTACATCGACGCCGACGACACGGTGGTGGACGGCGGCGCCGGCACCGACCGGGTGGACGTGCAGGGCACGGCCGGCGTGACCCTGGACCTGGGCGCGGCCAGCATCGAGACGGCGGTGGGCAACGTGGGCGACGACACCTTCGACGGCGCCAGCCAGACCGAACGTGTGGTGGCCTACGGCCGCGACGGCGACGACGTGCTGACGGGCGGCTCGGCCAACGACTATCTGCAGGGCGACGACGGCAACGACGTGCTGACGGGCGGCGACGGCAACGACCAGCTGGTCGGCGGCGCCGGCGCCGACGAACTGCGCGGCGGCGCGGGCGACGACCGCCTGTACATCGACGCCGACGACACGGTGGTGGACGGCGGCGCCGGCACCGACCGGGTGGACGTGCAGGGCACGGCCGGCGTGAACCTGGACCTGGGCGCGGCCAGCATCGAGACGGCGGTGGGCAACGTGGGCGACGACACCTTCGACGGCGCCAGCCAGACCGAACGTGTTGTGGCCTACGGCCGCGACGGCGACGACGTGCTGACGGGCGGCTCGGCCAACGACCACCTGCAGGGCGACGCCGGCAACGACATCCTGGACGGCGGCGCCGGCAACGACGTCATGTACGGCGGCGAGGGCGACGACGTGTTCAGTGGTGGCGCCGGGGACGACCGGGCCTGGGGCGACGCCGGCAACGACCTGTTCATGTTCGGCGCCGGCGACGGCCACGACGTGTTCAACGGCGGCACCGGCTGGACCGACGTCGTCCTGCTGGACGACGTGGGCCAGGGCCCCGCCGGGCCGGGCGAGACGGGCTGGACCCTGGAGGCCGATGCCGCCTACACCATCAACGGCGATGCCCTGGAGTTCGACGGCGAGGCCTCGGGCACCATCACCCTGGAGGACGGCACCGAACTGACCTTCGTGGGGGTCGAGCGCATCGAGTGGTGAGCCCCGCCGCGGGCCGCCCGGACGGCCCGGATGGGGACTGGTAAATCGTGGCGGCCGGGTTTAGAAAGGCGCCATGAACAACAAAACGGAAACCCGGGACCGGTATCCCCACTTCACCCAGGTGCAGACCCGCTGGGCCGACAACGACCTGTACGGCCACGTCAACAACGTCACCTACTATTCCTACTTCGACACGGTGGTGAACTGCTACCTGATCGACCGCGGCGGCCTGGACATCCAGGAAGGCAAGATCGTGGGGGTGGCGGTCGAAACCATGTGCCGGTTCAAGAAGTCCATCGCCTATCCCGAGACCGTGGAGGCGGGCCTGCGCGTGGGCAAGCTGGGCACCTCCAGCGTGCGCTACGAGATCGGCATCTTCCGCCAGGGTGACGACGAGGCGGCGGCCCAGGGCCATTTCGTGCACGTGTTCGTCGACCGCGCCAGCAACGCCCCGGTGCCCATCCCGGCGCCCATCCGCGCCGCCCTCGAGGCCATCGCCGCCGGCGCGGCATAGGACGGGCGCCCATGAAGAACGTCAAGGACGGGCTCACCCGCGGCGACTACGCCTATTTCATGACCGTGCCGACCCGGTGGAACGACAACGACATGCTGGGTCACGTCAACAACGTGGTCTATTACAGCTACTTCGAGGCTGTGGTGGTGCAGTTCGTCATGCGCGAGATGGGGCTGGACTGGCACGGGTGGCAGAACATCCCCTACGCCGTGGAGACCCGCTGCCGTTTCTGGCGGCCCATCGCCTACCCGGTGCTGGTGGAGGCCGGGCTGGTGATCGAGGACCTGGGGTCCAGCAGCGTCACCTACGGCGTGGCCCTGTTCGCCGAGGGCGATGACAGGCCGGCGGCCACCGGCCATTTCGTCCACGTCTGGGTCGACCGCGACAGCGAGCGGCCGATCGTCATCGACGACGCCCTGCGCGACGTCTACCGGCGCTATCTGAAGAAATCCTGAGCCGCCGCCGCGCGCGGCCGGCGGTCAATGGCCGGCGAAGGTGCGGAAGCCCGACGCGCCGCCGCGGGCCCGGGCGCGCGGGTCGCAGGACGGACAGTCGCGGTGGAAGGCCATGAAGAAGGGCAGCAGCCCCAGCACGCCGAGCCAGCGCATGTTGCCCTCGAAGGCGAAGAACAGGGAAAACAGGGCCACGGCCGGGATCAGGCGCACGGTCCAGTCCACCAGGTCGGTCCAGGTGAACCTCCCGCCGCCATGGCCCGCCACCTGGGCGCGCACGGACTCGGGCGCCCGCACGATGCGGACCTTGCCCTTGGTCCCTGGTTGGCCTGTCGGCATGGCGCATCCCCCCGCAACTATTTATGTTAGGTTAATCTAATATAAAGGCCCCCGTCAAGGGATACCCTGACGGGGGCCGGTCACGGACGGCGAGGAGGGGAACCGTCCAGGGAGGATCGGGTCGGATGCCGCGTCAGGCGGCCTTCTGCTCGATGCTCTTGGTCTTCGGCGCGGCGCCGATGGCGACCTTGCGCGGCTTCAGCTCCTCGGGAACCTCGCGCGCCAGATCGACGTGCAGCAGGCCGTTGACCAGGTCGGCGCCGACCACCTTGATGTGGTCCGCCAGCTGGAAGCGGCGGGTGAAGGCGCGCCCGGCGATGCCGCGGTGCAGGTAGTTGACCTCGCCCTCGGGCTGCTTGGCCTTGCCGGTGACGGTCAGGGTGTCCTCCTTGACCACGAGCTCCAGGTCGTCCTCGGCGAAGCCGGCCACGGCCATGGTGATGCGGTAGGAGTCGGCACCGGTCACCTCGATGTTGTAGGGCGGATAGGACGCCGAGGCGTCATCCATGCGGCTGACGGCATCCAGCATGCGCTGCATGCGCTCGAAGCCGACGGAATGGCGGAAAAGGGGCGAGAAATCGATCGTGCGCATGGCATCGTCTCCTTCAAGAAGCGAGATGTGGGTGGGACCCGCCCAGGGCGCGATCCCGGTTCAATCGGCGGCGGACCCAATGCCTGGCACCCGCTGCCGAAAATGAGATATGCCCATGGCCGCACCGGGTCAAGGGCCCGGCGGCGACTTTTTTCATCCCCTGCAATTGACTGATTTTTCAGGATTTGTCCGGGTCGGGCCCGTCCTGGGCGGGCGTTTCGGGCGTCTCGGCGCCCGCCGTTTCAGCGGCCGGGGCCGGGGCCTCCGCATGCCGGGTTTCCGGCGGCGCGCTTTCCGGCGGCGGGGCTTCCAGTGTCGGGGCTTCCGGCGGGGGCGGCATGGCGCCCTCGTCCGCCGCGGGCGGTTGCGGGGGCGGGGGCGCCGCGGCGGCGGGGCGGTCGTCGTTCCACACGATCTCGTACAGCACCGAGGGGCCCTCGAACCCCTTCAGGTCGAAGGTGCCGCGGTTGGTGAAGCGCAGGTCCTTGCCGGCGCACAGGGCCCGCACCACGTCCGAAACCATGATCTCGCCGCCCTTGGCCTTGTCGACGATGCGCGCCGACATCTGCACCATGGAGCCGAACAGGTCGTCGTCCTCGGCGATGGGCTCGCCGGCGTTGATGCCGATCTTCAGGCGCAGGGGGGTCTTGGGGTGGTCGCGGGTGAAGGTCTCGGACTCCACCTGCATGCGGATGGCCGCCTCCACCGCCGCCGAGGTCTTGACGAAGGAGGCCATGATGCCGTCGCCGGTGTGCTTGATCTCGCGCCCGTTGAAGCGGCCCAGGGCCGAGCGGACGATGGTGTTGTGGGCGCGCACCACCTCCTGGGCGCCGGAATCGCCCAGTTGCTGGGTCATGTTGGTGGACCCGGCGATGTCCGTGAACAGGACCGTCAGCGGCCCCGAATACAGGTTCTCGTCCTGGGGCGCGTTCCAGCCCTCCAGGGCGATGTTCAGGGCGTCCTCGTGGCCGGTGTCGCCGGACAGGGAGGCGGTCATGGCCTCGCGCCCGGCGTCGAACATGCGCAGGTAGCGTGGATCGCCCAGCAGGTACCCCTCGTAGCGGTCGACGAAGGCGGCCGCCTGGTCGGTGTTCATGCCCATCACTTCCAGGCCCTGGGTCAGGATCCGCTCGGTCACGCCCTCTTCCAGGCTCGAGGACTGGGACAGGGTCTCGCAGGCGCCGGCCATGAACAGGTTGACCCCGAACTTCTCGTAGCTGTCCAGCCGCTGCTTGGTCCCCTGTAGCACGCCCAGGGTCTCGGCCAGGAAGCGGAGGAAGCCCTTGCGCTGTTCCTCCGCCTCGGCGCTGAGGGGTGCCTCGGCCGCCTCGCCGGCCGCCTCGGGCTCCGGTTCCGGCGCCTCCTCGGCGGCATCGGCGCCGCCGGGCAACAGGGGGTCCTCGGCCTCGTCCCCGTCGTGCGACGGCAGGTCCAGGTCGTCGGGATCGATGATCAGGTCCTTGACCGGCGGCTCCTCGGGCCGGTCCTTGACCCCCAGCTCGTCCTTGGACAGGTAAACCATGGAGGTGGGGATGGCCGTGAACAGGAAGCTGACCACGAAGATGCCGAACAGGGTGTTGGCCTTGGTGCTGCCCGAGAACGCCGTGCCCATCATGGCGGGATTGTCCAGGGTCAGCGAGGCGATGGCCGTGACCACCGCCGCCACCGTCAGCGACAGGGTGATGATCAGCACGATCTTGGTGGCCACCGAGCCGGGGGTCGAGCGGCCCTTGTCGGCCTTGCGGGCACGGTAGGGGCTGGAAAAGGACCTGCCGCTGCGGCCCGAGGTGCCGTTCGGGCCGCGGGGCGCCGACGGGGCCGCCCCCGACGGGCGGGAGGCCGTCTCGGGCATGGGGTCGGGGCCCCAGTTCGCCTCCATCTGGGTCGGCGGCTTGTCGGTGGCGCGGTGGGCGTCGGGGGCGGCGCCGCCGGCGCCGTACTCGGTCTTGGTCTTGGAGCGGCCGGTCTGCGAATTGTATTCGTCGCGCACGACCTTGACGCCGTCGGTCGTCGGCAGGCGCTCCAATCCCTTGGCCGCGCGGAGAGCCTGCTCGAAGCTGTTTTCCGCGTGTCGGGAGTGGACCGACCATTCGCCCTGCCTCAGGACGTGCACCTCAAATGTGATGACCACGCTCGTCGCCGTCATCGTCCCTCGCGACCGTACAGCCCGTTATGCGGGCAGTATGCGATAAAATCCCTATCTAGTCCTTAATGGCCGCCCGGCGCGGCGGGCCGCCGCCGGGGCCGGTGCGCGCGCGCGGGCGAAGCACGAAAAAAGGCGCCGACCCGCGTCGGCGCCCCGTTGGCAAGGCCCGGCGGCCGGAACGGCCGCGACCCGGTGGGCTAGCCCTTGAGGCCGAAATCGGCGAAGCGCTTCTTGAACTTGGCGAGCTGGCCGCCGCTGTCCACCAGGCGGTGCACGCCGGTCCAGGCCGGGTGGGTCTTGGGGTCGATGTCCAGCTTCAGCGTGTCGCCGGCGCTGCCCCAGGTGGACTTGGTGGTATAGGTGCTGCCGTCGGTCATCTGCACCGTGATCTCGTGGTAGTCCGGGTGGATGTCCTTCTTCATCGCATCGCTCCGCCATGGGCCGGGCGCCGGAAGGTCCGGTTCGGCCGCCGAAAACAAGGCGGCCTATATAGCGAAGCCCGCCCGCCGGCGCAAGGACCGTTTTCCCCCTTCCCCCGCGGCCCGGGGCGGTTACCATGGGGCCATGTCCGACACGCGATCCCCCGTGGTCATCGTGTCCGGGCCCACGGCCAGCGGCAAGTCCGCCCTGGCCATGGACCTGGCCGAGGCCTTCGACGGCACCGTCATCAACGGCGACAGCATGCAGGTGTACCGCGAGCTGCGCCTGGTCACCGCGCGCCCGTCCGAGGCCGACATGGCGCGCGTGCCGCACCGCCTGTACGGCACCCTGCCGGCGGCCGAGGCCTGCTCGGCCGGGCGCTGGCTGGACCTGGCCCGGGCCGAGATCGAGGCCGTCTGGGCCGCCGGCGGCCTGCCCGTCGTGGTCGGCGGCACGGGGCTGTACCTGCGCGCCCTGCGCCAGGGCCTCAGCCCCATTCCGCCCATCGACGAGGATGTGCGCCGCGAGGTGCGCGCCCTGCACGCCCGCCTGGGCGGGGCCGCGTTCCGCGAACGCCTGGCGGCCCTGGACCCGGCGTCGGCGGCGCGCCTGGAAACCGGCGACGGCCAGCGCCTGATGCGGGCCTACGAGGTGGCCCTGGCCACCGGCCGCACCCTGGACGAATGGCACGCCGAGCCGCCGCCGGTGCCGCCCCTGGCGGCGCGGTTCGCGCGGGTGCGGGTGCTGCCGCCGCGCGACCTGCTGTACGCCGCCATCGACGCCCGCTTCCGGGCCATGGTCGAGGCCGGCGCCCTGGACGAGGTGCGCGCCCTGCTGGCCCAGGACCTGGACCCGGACCTGCCGGCCATGAAGGCCGTGGGCGTGCCCGACCTGGCGGCGGCGATCCGCGGCGAGGTGGACCTGGAGACGGCCGTCACCCGGGCCCAGCAGGCGTCGCGCAACTACGCCAAGCGGCAGCTCACCTGGCTGCGCCACCAGGACGCGGCCGATTTTGTCGTTCCCGCGCAATATTCGGAAAGTTGGCGGGCCGAAATCATCGCATTTATTCGACAGTTTCTGTTGAATTCGGGACCCTGAGCGACTAGGTTGTCGCGTTCCCGCGAAACCCTGGGCAACACCGCGCCTCCGGCGCGGCTTCCGGCTGACAGGCCGGTCCGCCCGGGACCCCTTCGCGGACGGTGACAATGGAGAGTTGCAATGATGTCTCGGGATCAGTTTAGCGGAGCGGAAATCGTCCTCAAGGTTCTCAAGGACCAGGGCGTCGATGTCGTATTCGGCTATCCCGGCGGTGTAACCCTCCCGCTGTACGACGAGATCTACAAGCAGAACCGCCTGCGCCACATCCTGAACCGCCACGAGCAGGCGGCCGTGCACGCGGCCGAGGGCTATGCCCGGTCCACGGGCAAGCCCGGCGTGGTGCTGGTGACCTCGGGCCCCGGCGCCACCAACACGGTGACCGGCCTGACCGACGCCCTGATGGACAGCATCCCGGTGGTCTGCATCACCGGCCAGGTGCCCACGGGCCTGATCGGCAACGACGCCTTCCAGGAGGCCGACACCACGGGCATCACCCGGTCGTGCACCAAGCACAACTACCTGGTCAAGGACGTGGCCGACCTGTCGCGGGTGCTGCACGAGGCCTTCTACGTGGCCACCCACGGCCGCCCCGGCCCGGTGGTGGTGGACGTGCCCAAGGACGTGATCCTGGGCATGGCCGAATACCTGCCGCCGACCAAGGTGACGCACAAGACCTACAAGCCCCAGGTCAAGGGCGACCTGCAGCAGATCGAGGCCGCCGTGGCGATCATGGCCAAGGCCAAGCGGCCGCTGGTCTACTGCGGCGGCGGGGTGATCAACTCGGGGGTCGGCGCGTCGCAGCTGCTGACCCAGTTCGTGCGCATGACCGGCTTCCCCTGCACCCTGACCCTCATGGGCCTGGGCGCCTTCCCGGCCTCGGACCCGCAGTTCCTGGGCATGCTGGGCATGCACGGCACCTACGAGGCCAACATGGCCACCCACGACTGCGACGTGCTGGTCAACATCGGCGCCCGGTTCGACGACCGGGTGACCGGCAAGCTGGACGCCTTCTCGCCCGACTCGAAGAAGATCCACATCGACATCGACCCGTCGTCCATCAACAAGAACGTGATGGTGGACGTGGCGGTGATCGGCGACGTGGGCCACGTGCTGGAGGACATGCTGAAGGTCTGGCGCTCGAAGCAGGTGAAGGTGGACGAGCGGGCCCTGAAGGCGTGGTGGAAGCAGATCGACGCCTGGCGCAAGAAGGACTGCCTGGCCTACGGCGACAGCGGCAAGGCCATCAAGCCCCAGTACGTGCTGGAAACCCTGCAGCGGCTGACCGCCAAGTCCGACCCCTACGTGACCACCGACGTGGGCCAGCACCAGATGTGGGCCGCCCAGTACATCAGGTTCGACCGGCCGCACCGCTGGATGACCTCGGGCGGCCTGGGCACCATGGGCTACGGCCTGCCGGCGGCCATCGGCGTGCAGCTCGCCCACCCGGAAAAGCCGGTGATCGTGATCACCAGCGATGCCTCGATCCAGATGAACATCCAGGAGATGTCGACCCTGGTGCAGTACGGCCTGCCGGTGAAGATCGTGAACCTGAACAACGGCTTCATGGGCATGGTCCGGCAGTGGCAGGAGCTGTTCTACGAGGGCCGCTACGCCGAAAGCACGGTCCAGGCGCAGCCGGACTTCATGGCCCTGGCCCAGGCCTACGGCGCCAAGGGCCTGCGGGTCACCGAGCCCGGCGGCGTGGAAGCGGCCCTGGCCGACATGCTGGCCCACGACGGGCCGGTGTTCCTGGACGTGACCATCGACCCGACGGAGAACGTGTTCCCCATGATCCCCGCCGGCGCGGCCCACAACGAGATGATCCTCGGCCCCGACGGCGGCCTGGCCGAAACGGAGGATACCGACGTCGTACTGGCCTGACCGCCACGCGCCGACGCCGACACATTTGCACGAAAAAAATGATTGCGGCCGGCGGCAACCACCTGCCGCCGGCCACCATGTTGGAGTGGGGAAATTGAACAAACCCGACGCGATCGAATTCCACACCTTCGCCGTCCTCGTCGACAACGAGGCTGGCGTCCTGGCCCGGGTCATCGGCCTGTTCTCGGGCCGCGGCTACAACATCGAGAGCCTGACCGTGGCCGAGGTCAACAAGCGCGACAACCTGTCGCGCATCACCATCGTCACCTCGGGCACGCCGTCGGTGATCGAGCAGATCCGCGCCCAGCTCGAACGTCTGGTGCCCGTGCACGCGGTCAGCGACCTGACCGTCGAGGGCCCGCACGTGGAGCGCGAGCTGGCCCTGGTCAAGGTCGTGGGCACCGGCGAGGCCCGGGTCGAGAGCCTGCGCATCGCCGACATCTTCCGCTCGCGCGTGGTCGACAGCACCAACGAGTCGTTCGTATTCGAGATCGTCGGCGACACCGGCAAGCTGGACGCCTTCATCCGCCTGATGGAGCCCCTGGGCCTGTGCAGCGTGGCCCGCACAGGGGTCGCCGCCATGTCGCGCGGCCCCGGCTCCATGGAGGGCTGAGGCGGCCCGCGCCCATCCACCCATTTCGTTCAGACAGAGACCAACCGAAGGAAACCGTACCATGCGCGTTTATTATGACAGGGACGCCGACGTCAACCTGATCAAGTCCAAGAAAGTGGCCATCGTCGGCTATGGCAGCCAGGGCCACGCCCATGCGCTGAACCTGCGCGATTCCGGCGTCGCCGAGGTGGCCGTGGCCCTGCGCGAGGGCTCGTCCAGCCGCAAGAAGGCCGAGGGCGAGAACCTGACCGTCATGACCCCGGCCGAGGCCGCCGCCTGGGCCGACGTGGTGATGATGCTGACCCCCGACGAGGGCCAGGCCGACCTGTACTACGGCTACCTGCACGACAACCTGCGGCCCGGCTCGGCCCTGGCCTTCGCCCACGGCCTGAACATCCACTTCAAGCTGATCGAGGCGCGCAAGGACATCGACGTGTTCATGATCGCGCCCAAGGGCCCGGGCCACACGGTGCGCTCGGAATACCAGCGCGGCGGTGGCGTGCCCTGCCTGGTGGCGGTGGACCAGAACCCGTCTGGCAACGCGCTGGAGGTGGCGCTCAGCTATGCTTCCGCCATCGGCGGCGGCCGCTCGGGCGTGATCGAGACCACCTTCAAGGAAGAGTGCGAGACCGACCTGTTCGGCGAGCAGGCGGTGCTGTGCGGCGGCCTGACCAGCCTGATCATGGCCGGCTACGAGACTCTGGTCGAGGCCGGCTACGCCCCCGAGATGGCCTATTTCGAGTGCCTGCACGAGGTCAAGCTGATCGTCGACCTGATGTACGAGGGGGGCATGGCCAACATGCGCTACTCCATCTCCAACACCGCCGAGTACGGCGACTACGTGTCGGGGCCGCGCCTGATCGACGAGGAGGTCAAGTGGCGCATGAAGGAGATCCTGGACGACATCCAGTCCGGCCGCTTCACCCGCGACTGGATGCTGGAGTGCAAGGCCGGCCAGCCCAGCTTCAAGGCCACCCGCCGGCGCAACGCCGAGCACGACATCGAGGCCGTGGGCGAGCGCCTGCGTGCCATGATGCCCTGGATCGCCGCCAACAAGCTGGTGGACAAGGAAAAGAACTGATCCGCCGGCGACGGTATGCCAAGGTAGAGGGGCGCTTCGGCGCCCCTTTTCACGTTTCACCGGGACCGCGAACGGGATGCCCATGACACGGATCGGCGACGGCCCCGTCACCCTGGACGCCTTCGCCGCCGCCCTGCGCCCGGGCGGCACGGTCGGGATCGCGCCGGCGGTGCGCGCGCGGCTGGCGGCGGCGCGCGCGGTGGTCGACGCGGCCGCCGCCGGCGACGCCCCGGTGTACGGCCTGAACACCGGCCTGGGCGCCAACCTGGGCCACCGCATCGCGCCTGCCGACATCGCCGCGTTCCAGCACCAGTTGATCGCCGGCCGCGCCGTGGCCGTGGGCGAGCCCCTGCCCGAGGGCACCGGCCGGGCTGTGCTGCTGGCGCGCCTGGTGTCGGCGGCGCCGGGGCATTCGGGCATGTCGCTGCCCCTGTTCGACCACCTGTGCGCGGTGTTCGGCGCCGGGCTCTCGCCCGTGGTGCCGCGCTACGGCTCCATCGGTGCCGGCGACCTGACCCAGAACGCGGTCTGGGCGCAGGCCCTGCTGGGCGCCGGGCGGATGTGGCGCGGCGGCGAAACCGGCGACGCCCGGGCGGCCCTGGCGGGGGCCGGCCTGGCCGTGCCGCCGCTGCGGCCCAAGGACGCCATGGCCCTGGTCAACCACGGCGGCCTGTCCGTGGCCCTGGCCGCCCATGCCCTCGGCCGGGCGCGGCGCGGCCTGGCCATGGCCCGGGACGCGGCCCTGCTGTCCTGTGCCGGCTACGACGCCAACCGCGACATCTTCGCCGCCGAGGTCAACGCCCTGCGGCCGGCGCCGGGGCAGGCGGAAACGGCGGCCTGGTTCGCCGCCCGCCTGGCCGGCGGCGGCGGCCCGCCGCGGCGGGTCCAGGAGGCGCTCAGCTTCCGGGTCGTGGCCCCGGTGCTGGGGGCGGCGGCGGATGCCCTCGACCGGGCCGTGGCGGTGTGGCGGGACGAGGCCAACGGCGCCTCGGACAGCCCGGCCGTGGTCGGCGAGGAAGCCATGCGCTCGACTCCCAACTTCCAGGCGCCGGCCCTGGCCCTGGCCCTGGAGGGGGTGGCGCTGGCCCTGGCCATGGCCGCCGCCGGGGCGGTGCAGCGCATGCAGCGCATGATGGACCCGGACCTGACCGGGCTGCCCCGCTACCTCAGCCCCCGGGGCGGCGCCGCGGCGGGCATGGTGCCGCTGCAGAAGACCGTCGCGGCCCTGCTGGCCGACATCCGGCGCCACGCCCAGCCGGTGGCCTTCGACCCGGCGCCGGTGTCGGACGGGGTCGAGGACATGGCGCCCATGACCCCGGCCGCGGCCCTGAAGCTGGCGGACATGGCCGCGCCCTTCGACCTGCTGTGCGGCGCCGAGGTCCTGGTGGCGGCCCAGGCCGTCGACCTGCGCCAGGGCGTGCCGCTGGCCCCCGCCGTCGCCGACCTGCACGCCCGGCTGCGGGCCGAGGTCCCCATGCTGGACCGGGACCGACCCCTGGGCGAGGACGTGGGCCGGGCCGCCGAAATCCTGGGCGCGGATCGGGACTGACCCGGCCGAAGCCGCGGGTTGCGCGGGTTCAGATCTCGCCCTTGCGCAGCCGCTCGGCCAGGATCGTGCCGGTGCGGATGGCCAGGGCCTCGATGGTCAGGGACGGGGATTCGCCGCCGCCCGAGCTTGGAAACACGCTGGCGTCGGCGATGTAGAGGTTCTCCCAGCGGTGGCTGCGGCCGCTGGCGTCCACCACCGAGTCCCGCGGGTCGTCGCCCATGCGGCAGGTGCCGAACACGTGGGTGGCGCTGAAGGCGTCGTAGGCGCCGTACTCCTCGAACGGGTCGTCGCAGCCGGCGGCGGCCAGCACATCGCGCGCGGTGCGGGCCATGAACCGCAGGCGCACCAGGTCGCCGCCGTCCAGGCGCGCGTGGATGCGCGCCTTGGGTGCCCCCAGGTCGTCGTGGGCGCGGGGGTCCAGGTCCACGTAGGTGCCGTCGTTGGGCAGGCTTTCGCCGATGGCGCCCACGGTCAGCACCCGGCCGAAGGTTTCGGCCATGCGCCGGTGGTGGGCCCGGCCCCAGCCGCCAACCACCCGCTGGGCGTAGGCCATGGGGCCCACCAGGTCGGCCTCGGCCACCCCGGCCGAGAAGCGGCAGCCGCCGACCGTGCCGGGCACCGCGTCGGGGGCGTTGTGGTGCCAGCTGATGATGTCCGACGGCAGGCCGCGGTGACTGCCCAGGTTGTCGGGGTGCAGGGCGCTGGAGGTCCAGAACAGGGTCTCCATGAAGTTGCGGCCGACCTGGCCCGACTCGTTGCCCAGGCCGTGCGGCGCCCGGTTGCCGGCCGACAGCAGCAGCAGGCGCGGCGTCTCGACGGCGCCGCAGGCCAGCACCACGGACCGTGCCGCCAGGCGCGCCACGCGGCCGTCGGGCCCGGCCACCAGCAACTGCGCCACCCGGTCGCCGAGGCCGGCCTCCAGGCGCAGCACCCGGGTCCCGGGGCGCAGCACGCAGCGGCCGCTGTCCTCGGCCTTGGCGACGAAGGTCACGTCGGCGCTGCCCTTGTCGGTGCGCGGGCAGCCGCGGCCGCAGCCGGCGCAGTAGTTGCAGGCCGGGCGTCCGTCGTAGTCCCGCGACAGGGCGGCCTGGGTGTTGGCCTGCCAGCCCATGCCCAGGGCCGCAAATCCCCGGGCCAGGTGCCGGCTGGCGTGGGACAGGGGGTGGGCCGGCAGGGGCAGGGGCCGGCGCCGGGGGCGGGCGTCGGCGCCGGGGCCCGAGATGGCGGGGCCGGCGACGCCGACGATGCGTTCGGCGGTCTCGTAGAAGGGCTCCAGCTCGGCGTAGGTCAGGGGCCAGTCGGCGGCGACGCCGAACCGGTCACGCATCCTCATGGCGTCGGGGTGCAGGCGGTGGGCCTCGGCGGCGAAGTGCAGGGTGCTGCCGCCGACCCCGACCACGTGGTGGTAGGCCCAGGCGGCACGCCGCGGCCCGGCCACCATGGGCCCGCGGTGCAGGTTCCACGAGCGCAGGTCGCGCCACGCCGGGTCCAGCTCCTGCAGGGGGGCGAAGCTCTGCCGGCCGCGGGTCGGCACCTTTTCGGGGAAGCGCCGGGCCTCCCAGTCGGGCCGCTCCAGGCGGTAGTCGGCGAAGGGGTCGTAGCGCGGCCCGGCCTCCAGCACCAGCACCCGGGCGCCGGCCTCGGCCAGGGCCCAGGCCGCCGCCGCGCCGCCCGGCCCCGAGCCCACCACCACGGCGTCGAACTGCTCGGCGGTCTTGGCCATGGCCGCGTTCCCCTCAGCCCCCGTCGCCGGATGCGGTCCCGGGGGCGGCCCCTGGGGAAGCCCCTGGGGAAGTGGGCGGCCTGTCCTGGTCGGGGTAGCCCTCGGGTTGCGGCGGGCGGTCGAAGCCCAGGCCGGCCCAGCCCTCGGGCCGGGTGTAGTAGGCGCGGAAGGCGCGCTGGCGCAGGCGGCGGCAGAACAGCTCCGGCGGGCTGCCGCGCGCGGCGGCGAAGGCGCGGCCCATGATCGCCTCGCGGCTGTCCACGTCCAGGGCGGCGAAGGTCCTGTTCCCGCCCGCCGCCTTGGCCGCCGCCGCGGCCTGGGCCTCGAACCAGGCCAGGCCCTTCTCGGCCTGGGCGGCGAAGCCCGCGTCTCCGGCCAGCTCGTCCAGGATCACGCCGTCGACCCCCAGGGCCGAGGCCGCCGGCAGGGCGCCGCCGTCGCCGGGCAGCAGGGTGTCCACCACCGCGCGCAGGGTGGCCCGGGCTGGGGCGGGCAGGGGGCCGGCGGACCGGGTGGTCCCGGCGGCCCCGGCGGCCACCGCCAGGGTGCCGCCCAGGAAGGTGCGCCGTTTCAGGTCCATGGTCCCGTGCTCCTTTCCGCTTC
This sequence comes from Hyphomicrobiales bacterium, assembly GCA_024236415.1. Classification (GTDB taxonomy): domain Bacteria; phylum Pseudomonadota; class Alphaproteobacteria; order Rhodospirillales; family JACKKN01; genus JACKKN01. The sequence continues at coordinate 35,607 of JACKKN010000002.1, read as the reverse complement.
GCGGCCGTACGGCCGATCCCCGGATTCCCATTCTAGCCGCGACCGGCGGCAGCGATAGGGGGAGGCGGCCGGAATCAAGCCCGGTGGCGGTTTTCGGTGCCGCCTTGCGGAGTCCGGGCCCCGGTGCCGCCAGGGCATTCCGTTGGGAATGGTTGAAACGGGCCGAATCGGCCCGGCGGCCGAGGCACCTGGGGGCGAAGCCTCAAGAAGCCGGTCGACCTAGGGCGCCGGCTCGGGCACCCGGACCAGGGCGTCCAGGTGAGTCTCGACGAAGTCCGTGCACACGGGCCCGGCGGCGTACTCGGGATGGCGCAGGGTGTTGAGCAGGAAGGCCAGGTTGGTGGTCAGGCCGCCGATGCGGGTCGCCGCCAGGGCCGCGGTCAGGCGGGCGATGGCGTCCGGGCGGTCGGTCCCCCGGGCCATGACCTTGGCGATCAGGGGGTCGTAGAACGGGGTCACCTTGTCGCCGGCACGCACCCCCGTGTCCACGCGCACGCCGGCCATGCCCGTCGGCAGGATCAGGTTTTCAAGGGTGCCAGGCTGCGGCAGGAACTTCTTGGCCGGGTTCTCCGCGTAGATGCGTGCTTCGATGGCGAAGCCGTCGGGGTCGGGCGAGGACAGCAGGGCGTCGGTCGGCCCGTCCATGGCCAGGGCGAGCTGACGTTCTACCAGGTCGATTCCCAGGACCATTTCGGTCACGCCGTGCTCGACCTGGATGCGGGTGTTCATTTCGAGGAAATAGAAATCGCCGGTGTCGGCGTCGGCGATGAACTCCACGGTGCCGGCGCAGTGGTACTGTTCGGCCTTGGCCAGGGCCACGGCGGCCGCCGACATCTGCCGGTGGTGGTCGGCCGACACGCCGGCTGATGGCGCCTCCTCGATCACCTTCTGGAACCGGCGCTGGACCGAGCAGTCGCGCTCCCACAGGGCCGCGGCGCGGCCGTCGCCGGTGCCGAAGACCTGGACCTCGATGTGCCGGGCGCGGCGGATGAACTTCTCCAGGTAGACCCGGCCGTTGTGGAAGGCGCGCTGGGCCTGGCCGTGGGTGGCCCTGACAGCGGCTTCCAGCTTGTCGGGGGTGTCCACCCGGCGCATACCGATGCCGCCGCCGCCGCCCGCCGCCTTGACCAGCAGGGGGAAGCCGATGGTTTCCGCCGCCGCCATGACGGGCGCCATGTCCTCGCCCTCGAAGGTCTTGCTGGCGGGCAGTACCGGCACCCCGGCGCCGGCGGCGATGTCGCGGGCCCGGGCCTTGTCGCCCATGTCGCGGATCGAAGTCGGGCGCGGGCCGATCCAGGTCAGGCCGGCGGCCGCTACCTCCTCGGCGAAGGCGGCGTTCTCGGACAGGAACCCGTAACCGGGGTGGATGGCACGGGCCCCGGTCTGCTTTGCCGCGACCAGCAGGGCGGCACGGTTCATGTAGCTTTGCGGTGCCGGGGCTGGACCCACCGGCACGGCCTCGTCGGCCTCGGCCACGTGCAGGGCGTCGGCATCGGCCTCGGAATACACAGCGACGGTGGCAATGCCCAGGCGCCGGCAGGTGCGCATGATGCGGCAGGCGATCTCGCCGCGGTTGGCGATCAGGACCTTATTCATGACCCGTCCACGTTCAGGCAGGCGCGCAGGATGGCGTTGAAGGCCGTCGGCGCCTCGTACTGCACCCAGTGCCCGGCGCCGTCCACGCGGTGCACCGACAGGTTGGGGTGCAGGGCGCCGATGCGATCGTGGTAGGCGGTCCCGTGGCGCCGGGCGTAGGCGTCGACCGTGCCCGAAATGGTGTCGATGCGGTCCAGGGGCAGGGTCGGACAGACCTCGGACAGGGTCGCCGACCGCGAATAGGGCTTTCCCGAAAGGCGGGTGCGCGCCGTGTTGACCGCCTGGATGTCGACGGCTTCCTCGCCGATGGACGCCGGATCGGCGAGCATGACGATACCCAGGTTCCGGCGGTGCACGGCACGGCGCGCGGCCGTGTCCATGGCGGGATCCATGCTGGCCAGGCCCGCGGCGCGGCGGGTCGGCATGCCGATCCCGGCGGGGGCCACCAGGACCAGGCGGCGCAGGGCGCCGGGGTGGGCGTCGGCCAGGCGCGCCGCCAGGGCGCCGGCCATGACCGAGCCGAAGGAGAAGCCGACCACGGAAATCCCCACGTCCAGGTCGACCAGGGACTCCATCCCGGCGAGCAGGGCCCCGGGAATGGCCTCCAGGGCGTCCTCGCACACCGGATCGTCCGAGTCGCCGAAGCCGGGCAGGTCGGGGACCAGAAGGCGGTGGTCCGCCGCCAGGTCGGGGATGGTGCGGAGCCAGTGGGTCCAGGAACCGAAGGCGCCGTGCACCAGGATCACCGGATGCCCGCTCCCCCAGACGCGCCATACGGTGGTCGCGCCCTGCCATCGGGTGCGCGCCACCGTCGCGGCGGCGGCCACCTGGGAAAGCGGGGCCGGAGTGGCGGGCTGGTCCATGGTCGCGCCGGCGTCAGGCATGGGAGCCGGAGGGCGGCAGGGCCACCACGGCCGCGCCGCGGATCACCGGCCGCCCGGCCACGGCGCCCTCGACATCCAGGGCGCAGGTGCCGGCGGCCGCGTCGACGGCGGTGACGGTGCCGGTGAAGGCGACCACGTCACCGGGCTTGACCGGGGACACGAAGCGGCTGAGCACGTCCCGGACCATGGCCCCGGGCCCGGCCCAGTCGGCAACCGCCTGGGCCAGGAACCCCATGGTCAGCATGCCGTGGGCGATGACACCGCCGAGCCCCGCCTCCACCGCGAAGTGGTGGTCGTAGTGGATGCGGTTGTAGTCGCCCGAGGCGCCCGCGTACATGACCAGCTGGCGCGTGGTCACGGCCGCCTTCGTGAAGGCGAAGGTATCGCCTTCGCGGGCGGCGGCCAGGCTGCGGGGGGCGGCGGCGGTCATGGCCCGTGGCTCCGGCCTAGCGCTGCAGGGTCGAGTCGAAGGTCTCGCCGAACTCGGCCTGGCCGATGATCTGCGCCGAGCGGTCGTGCCCGGCGTGCAGGACGTGGGTTTCCAGGTCGCGGATGTAGCGGTTCAGCGGGAACTCGTCGAATAGGGCCGTGGAGCCCGAGTTGTGGATGATCTTGTGGGAGATCTCGAAGCCCACGTGGGCGGCCATGGACTTGGCGGCGATGGACAGCAGTTCGGCCTCCACCACGTCCTTGGTCTTCCAGGCGCGGATGGCGTCGTGGAACAGGGATTCGGCGGCTTTCAGGGCGATCTTCATCTCGCCGGTGCGCATCTGGATGATGCCGTCCTTACCCTTGCCCCTCTTGGACACGTAGTCCAGGTACCAGTCGTACATGCCCTCGGTGGCGCCCAGGTAGTTGGCGGCGAAGCCCAGGTGGAACTTGCCCTGCAGGCGCATCTTGGGGTAGGTGCCGGGGCCGCCCAGGACGTTCTTCTGCTCGATCATCACGTTGTCCAGGGTGATCACCGGGCTCGACGCGATGCGCATGCCCGATGGCCGGTACCAGGAGTTGTCCAGGCTGACGCCCTCCATGTCGGGCGTGATCAGGACCATCAGGTGGTTGTCCAGGTAGTTCTCCACCCCGGCGATGGCGGTGAAGATGATGGCGAAGCCCATCATGGGGCCGTTGGTGGCGTAGTTCTTCTCGCCGTGCACGATGTACCCGCCGTCGGTGGGGGTGGCGGTGGTGTTCATCATGTACATGTGGCGGCGCTTGGCCTCGGAGCCGACGAAGGCGGCCAGGAAGGGGCGGGTGAACATGGGCTTCACGAAGCGCTCGATCTGGTCCTCGGAGGCGATCTGCATCATGGTCCAGGCGGTGTGGTTGTGGACTTGGCAGCAGTGGGCCGTGCCGGGGCAGCCGCGGGCGACGACGCGGATCGCCTGCAGGTAGGTGGCCGGGTCGTCGGTGTCCAGGTTGCTGCCCATGCCGCCCATCTCCTTGGGCAGGGTGGTGGTCAGCCAGCCCTTCTCGAACAGGGTCTGGATGTTGGCCTCGGGCATGTCGGCGTTGGCTTCGTAGGCGGCGGCCCGCGGACGGAACTCCTCGATGGCGATCTTGTGCAGCTCCTGGATCTTGTCGCTGTTGAGGGCCTCAACCGGGTCGATCATATGCTTACTCCCAAAATCGGTTAATGGATGGTTCGGTTGTTGGTGAGGTTGTCGGTTTCGGCGGCGATGGCGCGGACCGCCCGGTCGCGCAGGTCGACCTTGCGGATCTTGCCGCTGCCGGTCAGGGGCCAGGCGTCGACGAAGGCCACGTGGCGCGGCACCTTGTATCCGGCGATGTGGGCGTGGCAGTGGCGGATCACGGCGTTGCCGTCCACGGCGGCGCCGGGGTCGGTCTCGATGAAGGCAAAGGCCACCTCGCCCAGGCGGTCGTCGGGCACGCCCACCACGGCCACCTCGCGCACGCCGGGGATGCCTTTGATGAAGTCCTCCACTTCCAGGGTCGCCACGTTGAAGCCGCCGGGCTTGATCATCTCCTTCAGGCGGCCGCGGAACAGCAGCTGGCCATCGCGGCGCAGGACTCCCAGGTCGCCCGTGCGCAGCCAGCCGTCGGCCGTCAGCGCCGCCGCGGTCTCGCCGGGCAGCCTGTAGTAGCCGGGGGTGACCGTGTAGCTGTTGACCTGGATCTCGCCCATGGTGTCGAAACCCAGGTCGGCGCCGGTCTCGGGGTCGCAGACGCGCAGGCGCACCCCCGGCATGGGGTGGCCGCAGGTCTCGATGCGGTCGTCCAGGGGGTCGTTCCAGAAGCTGCGGCAGGCGGCGTTGGATGTCTCGGACAGGCCGTAGACGTTGGTCAGGTGCCGGGCGCCCAGGTCCTGGACCAGCCAGGTGAAAGATTCGCAGCGTAGGGGCGCGCCGGTGCCGGTGCGCAGGGACGACAGGTCGTGGTGGGCCAGGCCGTCGAACGCGCGCAGGTCGCGCACGATGGGCTCCACGTAGAAGCTCATGGTGATGCCCTCGGCCTCGACCAGGCGGCAGAACCCGGCGGCGCTGAAGCCGTCCTCCATGAGCACGACGGCACCGCCGGCCAGGAACGGGGACAGGGTGAAGGAGGTGCCCGTGGCGCTGAACAGGGGGACCGAGGCCAGGTAGCGGTCCTCGGGTCCCAGGCGCATGCGGGCGATGGTGTTGAAGTTGTTCTGCAGCAGGGCGCCGTGGCGCACCATGGCCCCCTTGGGGAAGGAGGTGGTGCCCGAGGTGTACATAATCTGGGCGATGTCGCCGCCGCCGACGCTGCCGGCGCAAGTCGCGAACCGGTCGTCGGCGTCGGCCAGGGCGCGGCCCTGCTCCTCCACGTCGGCGAAGGGGACCACGCTGCCGGGCACCCGCTCGCCCATGCCCACCACCAGCTTCAGGTCGGGCAGGACCGGGCTGTTCCAGGCGCCGGCGGCGAGGCCGCGAAGGTCCGGCTCCACCTGTTCCAGGATGGCGTAGTAGTCCACCGCGGCGATGCCCGGCGACATGATCAGGGCCCTGGCCTCGCTCTGCGCCAGCAGGAAGCGGATCTCGGCGTCGCGGAAGCGGGTGTTCACGGGCACCAGCACGGCGCCCATGGCCGGCACGGCCCAGCGGGCGATCAGCCACTCCAGGCAGTCGGGCGCCCACAGGGCCACGTTGTCGCCCGGGCGCACGCCCCGCTCGATCAGGCCGCGGGCCAGGGCCCGGGCCCGGCCGGCCAGGTCGGCGAAGGTCAGGCGATGGCCGTCGGCGACCACGGCGGTCCGCTCCGCGTGGGTGCGCGCGCCCCACTCCAGGGCCTGCCAGAAGGTCTTGGTGCGCCAGTCGGCCGACACGGTCCCGATTTTCCCGTCATCCTCCCGCGGTGGGCCCGCCGGCGTTGGTGCGCCTGGCCGGGGTAGGGCAAATCGCCACCGCAAATGTTATGCTCAATACCATCACTATTATCTAAAAATGTCACGCATAAAATGGGTTCAATATGCATACATTGTCGAAAATCGCACCTCATCCGCTCCGCCGAACGGGTGCGGGGTGAAATCCACCCGCCAATGGGTTGGCCTCGGGACGGGTCCCGGCCAGGCGGCCGGAGGCGGAGAGGGGCGGTTTACAGCGGTTCGCGGTCGACGATGCGCAGGCCGTAGCCCTCCAGCCCGGCGATGGACCGCGTGCTGTGGGTCAGCAGCACCATGTCGTGGACGTTCAGGTCGGCCAGGATCTGGGCCCCGGTGCCGTAGTCGCGCAGGTTGCTGCCGCTCTTCTCGCCCACCCGTTCGCGCTGCTGCAGCACCTCGGAGGGGCTGGAGTTGTGGGCCTCGCGGATCAGCACCACGACGCCGGCGCCGATCTGGTCCATGCGGGCCATGGCGCGGTAGATCTCGCCGCCGTGCTCGTAGAACATGTCGCCGACGATGTCGTCCAGCAGGTTGACGGCATGGACCCGCACGTGGGTGGGACGGTCGCAGGCGATCTTGCCTTTTACCAGGGCCACGTGCTCGACCCCGTCGACCCGGTTTCGGTACACGATCAGGCGGAACCTGCCGCCGTGGCGGCTTTCCACGTCACGCTCCAGGACCCGTTCGATCAGCTTCTCCTTGCGCCGGCGATAGGCGATCAGGTCGGCGATGGAAGCGATCTTCAGGTCGTGTTCGGCGGCCACCGCCGCCAGGTCGGGCAGGCGCGCCATGGTGCCATCGTCGTTCATGATCTCGCAGATCACCCCGGCCGGGGTCAGGCCCGCCAGGCGCGCCAGATCCACGGCCGCCTCGGTGTGCCCGGCGCGCACCAGGACGCCGCCGTCGCGCGCCGTCAGGGGGAACACGTGGCCCGGCGACAGCAGGTCGTTGCGGCCCTTCTCGGGGTCGATGGCCACGGCGATGGTATGCGCCCGGTCGGCGGCCGAGATGCCCGTTGTCACGCCCTCGCGGGCCTCGATGGAAACGGTGAAGGCGGTTCCCAGGCGCGGGCCCTCGCGGTGGACCATGGGCGGCAGCCCCAGCTGGCCCACGCGCTGTGCCGTCAGGGACAGGCAGATCAGGCCGCGGCCGTAGCGGGCCATGAAATTGATGGCGGCGGCGTCGGCGAACTGGGCGGCGATCACGAAGTCGCCCTCGTTCTCCCGGTCCTGGTCGTCGATCAGGATCACCATGCGGCCACGGCGGATATCGGCGATGGCGTCCTCGATGGCACAAAGGGGTGCATTTTCGGGGGCGGCGAAATCCTGGTCAGGATCTTGATTCATATAGTATTCTTCGCCGTCCATCGGTCGTCTTCGCCTCTGATGTGTTGTGTCAATTGGTGCGATTCGCACTAAATGACTCGCAAATAGGAGTCACTGGTGGCAGCATTGTATCCGTTGCCGTGCCGACATGGAAGATGTCATCGTGCCCCCGCCACCACCCCAGGAGCCCGCCGCCGCCCCGTCGCCTCTGCGCAGCGCGCGGTTCATCACCATGTTCGCCTTCCTGTGCGTGACCTTCGCCCTGGGCCAGTTCCACCGCAGTTCAGGCGCCGTCATGTCGCCGGTGTTCGTGGACGAGCTGATGCTCGGCGCCGAGCAGCTGGGCCTGGTCATCGGCGGCATGTTCATCACCCAGGGGCTGATGCAGATTCCCTCGGCGGTGCTGCTGGACCGTTACGGGTCGCGCAACGTCATGCCGGCCATGACCCTGGTGGCCGTCGCCGGCTGCGGCCTGATCGGCATCGCCGACTCCTGGCTGACCATCCTGACCGGGCGAGTCCTGCTGGGAGTGGGCTTCGCCACCACCCTGCTGGGCGCCTACCCGGTGTTCGTGCGCTGGGGCAGGCCCGAGATCATCGCCACCCTGACCGGCCGCTACCTGTTCGTGGGCGGCATCGGCGCCCTGTCGGCGACCCTGCCGCTGGCCTGGGTGATCGAGGTGTTCAGTTGGCGGTCGGTCTACCTGGCCCTGGGCGCGGCGACCCTGGTGTCGGCGCTGATGACCTATGTCGTGCTGCGCGATTCCCCCAACGACGGCGCCGGCGCGGGTGGCGGCGCCAGGATGCCGGCGCCGCGCGCCACCCTGCGCGGCAGCATCACCGGCATGGGTGAGGTCCTGGCCGACCGGCGCATCTGGCCAGTGCTGACCATCGCCCTCTTCCTGTACAGCCCGCTGCAGGTCCTGATCGGCCTGTGGGCCGGGCCCTTCCTCAAGGACGTGCACCAGGTGCCGGCCCTGGAGCGCAGCTACATCCTGCTGGCCATGGCCGTGGCCATGAACCTGGGCATGCTCATGTTCGGGCCCATCGAGCGCCACTTCAATACCCGCCGCCGGGTGATCCTGTACGCCACGTCCGCGATCTGCCTCATGTTCCTGGCCCTGGCCCTGGCCGGGTACGCCCACCTGTGGGCGGCGGTGGCGCTGTTCGTGCTCATCGAACTGGCGGCGCCCTTTTTCGTCGTCGTGCTGGTCCACAGCCAGGTCATGTTCCCGCCCGAATACGCCAGCCGGGTGGTGTCGCTGATCAACCTGCTGGCCATCTCGGGCATCTTCGTGTCCCAGTACCTGACGGGCCACGTCATCGGCGCCGTCACCGACGATCCGGCGGTCACCGGGTCGGTGCTGGGCTACCGGCTGGTGTTCGCCCTGATGGCCGCCGTCTTCGGTGTCATCACCCTGGTCTACCGGCGCACCCGCGACATCCCGCCGCGCGGCTGAGCGGGCCGCGGGTCAAAGGAACCAGGTGTTCACCACCGAGATGTACAGGCCGCCCAGGACGAACCCGCCGACCGCGTACAGCGCGTTCAGGCGCCAGGCCAGGTAGAAGGGCGAGCGGTCCAGGACCCGCAGCATGAACAGGGTCAGCCCCGAGGCCGGCGAACAGGTGACCCCCACGCCCCAGACGAGGGCCATGCACAGGGCCAGGCTGGTGTCGTGCACGCCCAGGGCCTCGGTGGGAAAGACCTGGCCGGCCAGCACCACCAGCACCAGGGGATGCAGCATCAGCATGGTCAGGCTCAACATGGTCGCCAGCAGCAGGAAGATGGCCAGGGGGCCGACGATGTGGACGCTCTGCAGGGCGGCGGCCAGCGCGTCGGGGTCGATGGCCCGGCCGGCGGCGTAGCCCAGGAAGTTGGCCGAGAAGAATACGGCGATCTCCATGCGCAGGCCGCAGATGCCCTCGACCACCCGCCGCGCCATCATGGGCAGGCTGCCGCTGGCCCCGGCGCGCACCAGCAGGGCCTGCCAGGCGATGGAGATCAGCGGCGTCACCAGGAAGATGGCCACCGGGGTCGACAGGGCGAGGGATTCGGACAAGGTCAGGATCGAGCCCACCAGGACCAGGGCCAGGACGGCGATGCGGCCCACCACGCGTCCCTCCAGGGCCAAAGGCTGCGGCGCTGTGCCCGGCGGCGGCGCGTCCCGCCGCGGCCGGTTCATGAAGCGGTCGAAGATGGTGCCGTAGGCCAGCAGCAGGACCGCCAGGGGCACACCGCCGCCGGCGATCTTGAGCCAGGTCATGTCCGGCATGACGTACAGGATGACGGCGATGCTGACGAAGAAGGGCGACCAGATGGCGCCGACGGCGAAACCCCGGGTCATGGCGCAGGCCATGCGCTCGCGCGCCAGGGTGCTGAGGCCGCTGTGCAGGAAGGTGGTCAGCAGGCTGAGGGCGGCGATGTTGGTCAGGGCCCCGAACAGGTGTGCGGCGATGCTGAGGGTGGTGTAGCGGCGGCCCGGCGGCTGGCTGATGATCACCTCCCGCGCCGCATGCATGGACGGGCTGTGCAGCGCCGGATAGCGCAGGAACGCCACCGACACGAACAGCACGATGAACACCAGCGTGCCTTCCGAGGCGCGCACCAGCACCGGCATCAGGTCGCCGGTGTAGTACGCGATGGCACTGCCCACGGCGATGAACACGGCGGCGGTGATCAGCGGCTGACGCGGCACCCGCACCAGCTCCAGCACCATGAACAGGCCCGCCAGGACGGTGGCGCCGGTGATGGCCGCGTGCCAGCCGCCCAGCTTGCCGGCGGCGGTCAGGGCGCCGCAGCACAGCAGCAGCAGGGTGGGGATCACGTTTCCCGGGTGCAGCCGGCCCGCTTCGGCCGGATCGGGGAGCGCCGCGGCGGCCGCCTCGTCAGGCATCCGGCGCCGGCGCGCCGTCGGCGGCGCGGACCAGGTCGGCGGCGCGCGCCAGGTGCGTCGCGGCCTCGCCCATGATATTGGCGATGATCTCGGCCGCCGGCAGCACGTCGTGGATCAGGCCCACGCCCTGGCCGCAGGCGACCATGCCGCGCACGGTGTCACCCTCGTGCAGGCCCCGCAGGCTCCATTCGCCGGACAGCAGGTCGATCATCTCCTCCAGGCTCGCCTCGGGCTCGCACCGTTGTACGTTCTCGGCCGCCGCGCTGCGCAGCACGCGCCGGCCCATGCGGTGCCGGGCGCCGACCACCATCGTATCGGTGATACCCGATTCGACCATGGCCCGGCGCGTCTTTTCGTGCACCGGCGATTCTTCGGCCAGCATGAACCGGGTGCCCATCTGCACCCCGTCGGCGCCCAGGCACAGGGCCGCGGCCAGGCCGCGTCCGTCCACGAACCCGCCGGCCGCCACCAGGGGAACCGACACGCGCTCGGCCGCCGCCGGGATCAGGGTCACCCCGGCCAGCTCGTCGCGGCTGGTGCGGCCGCCGGCCTCGATGCTCTCGGCCACCACCAGGTCGGCGCCGGCGGCCTCGGCCTTGGCCGCCTGTTCGGGGGTGGCGGTGACGATTCCCAGCAGCTTGCCGGCGTCCTTGACCAGGGGGCACCAGGGCTTGGGGTCGCCGCCGCCCATCAACACGATCTTGATGCCGCTGTCGATGGCGACCTCGAAGCAGGCCCTGATCCAGTCGTGCTGGCGGCCGATGGGGATGTTGACCCCCACCGGCTGGTCGGTGGCGTCAAGGGCCATGGCGATCTCGCGGCGGAAGGTCGCCGTGTCCATGCGCCCGGCAGAGACCACGCCCAGGCCGCCGCCGGCGGACACGGCCGAGGCCAGGCGCCAGTTGCCGACCAGGGTCATGCCGCCCTGCAGGATGGGGTAGCGGATGCCCAGCAGGCGACAGACGGGGGACTGAGTCAGGTCGGTCATGGGGCCCTCACGCCTCGATTCCCAGGCGTTCCATGGCCTGTTCGCGCAGCTTGAACTTGCGCACCTTCTCGGTGCCGCCGGTGCGCGGGAACTCGTCCACCGTGAACACGGCCTCGGGCACCTTGAACGACGCCAATTCTTGGCGCAGGAAGGCCAGCAGGCCGTCCGGGGCTGGCGCCCCGCCTTCGGCGGGGATGATGAAGGCCACACCCTTCTCGCCGTTCTTGGGGTCGGGCACGCCGACCACGGCGGCGGCGGCGACCCCCGGGAACTTCAGGATCGCGGCCTCCACCTCTGGCGTCGAGACGTTGAAGCCCTTGTGCTTGTAGCCGTCCTTGACCCGGCGCAGGAAACGCAGCGAGCCGTCAGCGTTCATGTAGCCCAGGTCGCCCGAGCGCAGCCAGCCGTCGGGGGTGATGGCCTTGGCCGTCTCCTCGGGCTTGTGGAAGTAGCCCAGCATGACCGAGTAGCCGCCGACCAGGATCTCGCCCTCCTCGCCCGTTGGCAGGTCGGCGCCGGTCTCGGGGTCGACGATGCGCAGCGGGCAGTCGGGCAGGGGCCAGCCCTGGTGGCTGAGGCGCGCCTCGCGCGGGTCGTTCCAGCGGCACCGCGTGACCAGGCCGGTGGACTCGGTCAGGCCGTAGCCCGAGGTGTAGCCGTCGGGGCCCAGGACCTCGGTGGCGCGCTCGAAATCCTCGCGCCGGCTGCTCAGCAGGACGCCTCCGCGCAGGCTGGACAGGGCCGACTTGTCGTAGGCCGGGTGCTCGGCGATGCGCTCGATCATGGTCGGCAGCAGGTGGGCGAAGGTGCACTTCTCGCGGCGGATGGACTCGATCAGGTCGACCTCGTCGAAGCGGTCGCGCAGGACGATGCGGCAGCCGTTGCCCCAGAACATGAGCAGCCCGTTGATGCACCCCAGCACGCCGAACAGCGGCACGGTCAGGTACAGGCTGTCCTCGGGCACCAGGTCCAGGTAACGGGCGCCGTCCCAGGCCTTGCGCCAGATGCAGTGGGTCAGCATGGCGCCCTTGGGTAGGGACGTGGTGCCCGAGCTGTAGGCGATCAGGGCCGGCGAGTCGGGGTCGTCGTTGTAGGGCGGCATTGGGTGGTCGTCGCCCAATGCCTGCCAGTCGACCACGTTGTCCCAGCCGGCGCCGGGCGGGTCCAGGGCCACCACCTTGCGCAGGTGCGGGAAAGGCTCGGCCGGCAGGCCGCCGTCGCGGATGGCCGGGCAGGACTCGGCCAGCTCGCCCAGGAAATCGCGGAAGGCGCCGGGGCCGGGCACGCAAACGACCACGCTTTGCGACTGCGCGATCTGGTACTCGAACTCGTTGCGCCGCAGGCGGGTGTTCAGGATCACGGGGATGGCGCCCATCTGCGCGGCGCCGAACCACAGCCACGCGAATTCGGGCCGGTTGGGAGTCCAGATGCCCACCGATTCGCCGGGCCTCACTCCCAGGGCGGCCAGCCGGGCCGAGGCCCGGTCTGCCTCGCGACGGATGTCGGCGAAGGTGAAGTCGCGGCCGTCATGGGTCAGCGCCACCTTGTCGCCGTAGGTGTCGGCGATGTGGGCGATGCACTGGGTGTAGGTCTTGTTCAGGAACGGGTTCATGGGCTTGGGCGGGCTACTTCCTTGCGGGGCCGGACGCCGGCGGGGGCATGCCGAGGTGCTCGGCCGCCATCTCGCGCAGCTTGAACTTCTGCACCTTGCCGGTGCCGGTGGTCAGGGGAAATTCGTCGACGAAGAACACGTGGCCGGGCATCTTGAAGCCGGCCAGCCTGGGCCTGAGGAAGTCCAGCAGCTCGTCGGCCGTCACCTGGGCGCCGTTGCGGCGGATGACGAAGGCGGCACCGATCTTGTCGGCTACCGGGTCGGGCACGCCCACAACGGACGAGTTCTCCACCGCCGGGTGGCGGTTGATGGCCTGCTCCACCTCTTCGGGCGAGACGTTGAAGCCGCGCGACTTGTAGCCGTCGCCCAGGCGTCCCTGGAAGCGGATGCGGTTGTCCCCGGTCATCAGCCCGGCGTCGCCGGTGCGCAGCCAGCCGTCCGGCAGCAGGGCGTCGGCCGTCTCCTTGGGCTTCTTGTAATAGCCGAGCATGGTGCAGTAGCCGCGCACCCAGATCTCGCCGATCTCGCCCGCCGGCAGATCGCGGAGGGTTTCCGGGTCGACGATGCGGACCTCGATGTCGGGCAGGGGGTAGCCCTGGGTGGTGCGGCGCACTTCGCGTGGGTCGTCCCAGCGGTTGCGCGACACCACCGCCGTGGTCTCGGTCAGGCCGTAGCCGGTCATGACCCCGGGGATGCCGATCACGTCGGCCACGGTGTCCAGCACCGCAGGGTCCGCCGACAGGGTGTAGGCCAGGCGCAGGCTCGAATGGTCCCGGGTCTTGAAGTCCGGATGCTCGATGATGGACGGGATCATGGGCGGCAGCAGGTGCAGGCCGGTGACCCGCTCCTCCTCGACGGACCGCAGGAAGTGCCCGGCGTCGAAGTGCTCGCCGATGACCTGCTTGGCCCCGCGCACCAGATAGGGCAGCACGCCGTTCAGGGTCGCCATGGAACCGAACAGGGGCACGGTCATGTACAGGCAGTCGTCCCCGGTCAGGTCCACCCGGATGCCCGTGTCCCAGGCTTTGCGCCACACGCAGTGGTCGATCATGGCGCCCTTGGGCAGGGCCGTGGTGCCCGAGCTGTAGCCGATGATTCCGGGCTTGCCGCCGTCCGTCTCCATGGCCGGCAGGGGCAGGTCGTCGGTGGCCGGTGCTGACCAGTCCAGCGCCCCGGTGTAGGCCGGGTCGTAGGGGTCCATGACCACTATGTGGCGCAGTGCGGGCAGCTCGGCGCTACCCAGCCCGCCCGGCGCGCCGCCGCGCAGGGCCGGCGCCAGCTCGGCCAGTTCGGCCAGGAAGTCGCGGAACGCGCCGTCACCGGGAATGACCACGGCACGGCTGTCGGACTGGGCCAGCTGGTAGGCCAACTCGTCGCGGCGCAGGCGGGTGTTCAGCATCACCGCTACCAGCCCCATCTGCGAGGCACCCAACCAGTACCACAGGAACTCGGGCCGATTGGGCAGCAGGATGGCTACCTTGTCGCCCGGCGCCAAGCCCAGGGAGGCATAGCGGGCCGAGGCCCGGTCCACCTGGTGCTTGACGTCGACGAAGGTGTAGCGCCGGTTGCGGAAGACCACCGCGTCGCGGGGGCCGAAGGTCTCGGCCAGGTAGGCGATGCTCTGGGCGTAGGTCAGGTCGCGGAAGGGGTTCACGCCGCCAGGCCTCCGCTGCCCAGGGCCGCCAGGGCGCGTTCGCGCAGCTTGAACTTCTGCACCTTCTCGGTGCCCGCCGTCATGGGAAAGGCGTCGATCAGGAACAGGTGCGCCGGCACCTTGAACGAGGCCAGGTGCCGCCGCGCGTGGGCGATCAGGTCCGGCGCGTCGGGCGCGGCGCCGGCCATGGGGATGACGAAGGCCACGCCGACCTCGCCCGTGTCGCGGTGGGGGATGCCCAGGACGGCGGCGCGGTCGACGCCGGGATGGCCTTCGAGAACCGCCTCCACCTCGGCGCAGGACACATTGAAGCCCTTGTGCTTGTAACCGTCCGACAGGCGGCGCAGGAAGACCAGTGACCCGTCCTCGGTCATGCGGCCGGCGTCGCCGGTCTTGAACCAGCGGTCGGCGGTGAACGCGCGGGCCGTCTCGGCGGGCTTGTTGTAGTAACCCAGCATGGTGTTGTAGCCGCGCACCTGGATCTCGCCGATCTCGCCGGGCGGCAGTTCGGTGTTGCTGTCGGGGTCGGCGACCCGGACCTCGATGTCGGGCAGGGGCTTGCCGTGGCTCTGCAGGCGCACCTCCATGGGGTCCGTGGCCCAGGTGCGGGTGCAGGCGCTGGATGTCTCGGTCATGCCGTAGCTGGTGATGAACTCGGTCATGCCCAGCCTGTCGTGGGCGGTCTTGAAGGCCTCGGGGTCGGTGGTCACAAGGATCCCCGTGCGCAGGCTGGAGATGTCGTACCGGGCGAAGTCGGGCAGGTCGACGGCCCGGTTGATCATCAGCGGCAACAGGTAGGCGGCGGTGCACCGCTCGCGGGCGATGGCTGTCAGCATCCGCTCCGGCTCGAAGCGGTCGTCCAGGACCACCGCGGAACCGCCGACCCAGAAAGTGATGACCCCGTTCACCGTCGACAGGATGGAGAACAGGGGTACGCACAGGTACAGCCGGTCGTCGGGGGTCTGGAAGAACCGTTCGCCGTGGTCGGCTGCCTTGCGCCACACGGCGTGGGTCAGCATGGCGCCCTTGGGCAGGGCCGTGGTGCCCGAGCTGTAGGCGATCACCGCCGGGCTGTGGGGGTCGGTCTCGTAATCAATGGCGGCATCGTCCGGCGCCGTTACGGCGTCCCAGGGCTGGATTGCCGAAAAGGCATGGTTGGTGGGGTCGAGGACGATGACGTGCTCCAACGACGGAACCGCCGCGCCGCCCAGCCCAGGCCCCGGCGCGCCGTCGCGCACGACCGGGCATAGGGTCGCCATGTCGCCCAGGAAGTCGCGGAAGGCGCCGTCGCCGGGTACCGCCACGGCGCGGCTGTCGGACTGGCTCAACTGGTAGCCTACCTCGTCCATGGTCAGGCGGGTGTTCAGCAGCACCGCCGTCACCCCCATCTGCGCCGCCCCCAGCCAGATGAACAGGAACTCGGGCCGGTTGGGCAACCACACGGCGAGATGGTCGCCGCGCCGCAGGCCGGCGGCGGCCAGCTTGCGCGCCGCCCGGTCGACCTCCTCCTTGACCTGGCGGAAGCTGTAGCGGGAGTCGCCGTAGACCAGGGCCTCGCGCTCGCCCCAGTTGTCCGCCAGCATGGCGATGGCCTGCGCGTAGGTCTTTTCCGCGAACGCGTTCATCTTCTCCTCGCGCGCCCAACCGGTTCGAGCCCCCGGGGGGACGCCGGCCCTGTCTGCCAAGGCCGCCGCCGGGGGCGACCGATTGATGCCCGGCCCAGGAGTCACCCGGCAAAAATTGTACTCGCCGACCCCGATCTGAACCGTCCGTTTCGCTGGAATGTCCCCGTGGCAGGGAACCCTTGACGCCGTCCGGGAAAGATACATTGCAGACGACTGGTGATATCGCGAATTTCTGCTATAGTAGACGCGAATCGTTCGGGTATTGGCGACCTTTTGCGTTTGTGACGAGTCCGGACAAAACTGTTGAAACAATATAGAGCCGTTTCAATTCGAGCGCAATGTCACAATTCCCATTGGTGTAATTTTTGGAAATTGATATCGATACGATGTTCGTGAGCTCCCAAAGCAATAGGCTGGAAGTGGAGAAGGATATGTGGGTGCCTGACATTTCCAGCATCGGCGGTCCGCGGTACCTGGCCCTGGCCAGCGCCATCGCCGAGGCGATCAACAGCGGCGAACTGCCCGCCGGCGCGCAATTGCCACCACAACGCGAACTGGCCGAGAAGCTGGGGGTGACCGTGGGCACCGTCGGCCGGGCCTACATGGTGGTGAAGAAGCGCGAACTGGTGTCGGGCGAGGTGGGCCGCGGCACCTTCGTGCGCAGCCACGAGGAGAAGAACACCTTCGCCTACTACATGCCCGAGCGCAAGCCTGGGACCATCGACCTGGTGTGCTTCCGCATGCCCGTGGACCAGATCTCGGACGCCCTGGCCAACGTGGTCGCCGAGGTGGCGGACCACACGGTGCTGCTGCCCCTGATCGGCTATCCGCCGGCCACCGGCTACATCACCCACCGCACCGCCGGCGCCGCCTGGATCAAGCGCAGCGGCCTGGTGGTGCCGCCCGAGCACGTGATCGCCTGCAGCGGCGGCCAGCAGGCGATCCTGACCGCGATCATGACCCTGGCCAACTTCGGCGGGCCGTTCCTGTCCGAGCGGCTGACCTATTCCGGCTTCAAGTCCATCGCCGCCCTGCGTGAGATCGACCTGGAGGGGGTCGAGGTCGACGACGAGGGGATGATCCCCGAGGCCCTGGCCGAGGCCGCCAAGCGCACCGGGGCCCGGGTCGTGTACCTGCAGCCCACGGTGCACAATCCCCTGGGCTGCTCCATGCCCGACAAGCGGCGGCGCAAGATCGCCGAGGTGGCCCGTGCCGCCGACCTGATCCTGATCGAGGACGACGTGGCGGCGGCCGGCCTGACCGATCGCGACCCGCCCATCGCCGCCCACGCGCCCGAGCGCACCATCTACATCACCAGCCTGTCGAAGTGTGTCAGCCCGGCCCTGCGCACAGGTTTCATGGCGGCGCCCTCGGCCCTGATCGAGCAGCTGTCCAACACCATCCACTCCCTGTCCCTGGCCACCTCGCCCCTGGTGTTGGAGGCAGCGTCGCTGATGATCATGGAGGGGGTGGCCGACGACATCGCCAGGCGCAACCAGCAGGAACTGGTGCGGCGCCACAAGATGGCGCGGGAAGAGTTGAAGGGTCTGCAGGCCAAGAGCAACCCGGACGCCTTCTTCATCTGGCTTCAGTTGCCCGACCGCTGGAGCTCGGGCGAGTTCGCCGAGGCCGTGCAGCGGGCCGGCGTCTCGGTGGTGCGGGCCGACAACTTCAGCGTCGGCTCGACCGAGCCGCCGCGGGCCGTGCGCATGTCCCTGAACCCCCAGACCAACCTGAACGTGCTGACCGAGGGCCTGCGCATCGTGCGTCGGGTGGCGGAGGAGCGACCGAGCCCCTGGCTCGCGGTGATCTGACCGGCGCCGCCTCCCCCTCGGAATTCAGATCGGGTCCCAGCAGAACACGTCGGCCGAACGGTCGAGCGGCAGGAACGACGCCCTCAGGGCCGGCATGGCCTGCTCGGCGACCTTCTCGGGCGTCCAGCCCTCGGAATTGTGGACCGAGCGAATCGGCCGGTTCTGCGAGAACAGGAAGATCTCGTTGTTGCGCACGCCGAAGATCTGGCCGGTCACGCCGGCGGCGGCATCACTGCACAGGAAGGTGGCCAGGGGCGCGATCTTGTCCGGCGTCATGGTCATGATCTTCTTGATGCGCGCCTTCTGGTCCTCGGTCTCGGCCGGGATGGTGCCGGTCAGGCGGCTCCAGGCCGTGGGCGAGACGCAGTTGGAGCGCACGTTGAAGCGCTTCATGTCGAGGGCGATGGACTTCGACAGGCCCAGGATGCCCATCTTGGCGGCGGCGTAGTTGGCCTGGCCGAAGTTGCCGATCAGGCCCGAGTTCGACGTCATGTGAACGTAGGCGCCGCCTTCCTGCTTGCGGAAGTGGGGCGCTGCGGCGCGCGCGACGTTGAAGCTGCCCTTCAGGTGCACGCCGACCACGGCGTCGAAGTCCTGCTCGGTCAGCTTGTGGAAGATGACGTCGCGCAGGATGCCGGCGTTGTTCACCACGCAGTCGACACGGCCCCACTTGGACAGCGCGGCTTCGACCATGGCGTGGGCGCCGTCCCAGCTGGCGACGCTGTCACCGTTGACGATGGCTTCGCCGCCGGCCTTCTCGATGGCCTCGACCACCTCGTTGGCGGGTCCCGAGTCGGCGCCTTCGCCCTCGGCCGTGGCACCCAGGTCGTTGACCACCACCCTGGCGCCGTGGGCGGCCATGGTCTCGGCGATGCCGCGACCGATACCGCGGCCCGATCCGGTCACGATGGCGACCTTGCCCTCCATCATTTTGCTCATGCTGTCGTCATTCCTTCCCTTGTGGAGTGGGTCTTTGTTCCGTCGGCCCGTCGGATGGGGCGGAGGTCAGGCGCCCTCGCGCCCGATGATGGCCACCGAACAGACGTTCTGGTGCGGCGCGCCGCCCAGGTTGTGGGTCAGCCCCAGCTTGGGGTCCGCGGTCTGGCGCTCGCCGGCGCGGCCCTGCATCTGCAGATACAATTCGTAGATCATGCGCAGGCCCGACGAGCCGATGGGATGGCCGAAGCACTTGAGCCCGCCGTCGATCTGGCACGGCAAGCCGCCGTCGGAGTCGTAGAAGCCGTCCAGCACGTCCTTGACCGCGCCGCCCTCGGGCGACAGGTACAGGTCCTCCATGGTCACCAGCTCGGTGATGGAGAAGCAGTCGTGGACCTCGGCCAGGCTGATCTGCTGGCGCGGGTTCTCGATGCCGGCCTCCTCGTAGGCCCGCTTGCTGGCGATGCGCGCGGTCATGAAGTGGCTGCCGTCCCAGGAATTGTGGCCGGCCTCGGTGCCGTTGGAGACCGAGAGCTGCAGGGCCTTGATGGTGATCAGGTCTTTCTTGCCCAGGCCCCTGGCGATCTCGGGCGTGGTGACGATGGCGCAGGCGGCGCCGTCGCTGACGCCGCAGCAGTCGAACAGGCCCAGGGGCTCGGCCACCATGGGCGCGTTCAGCACCTTGTCGATGTCGATCCTGTTGCGCAGGTGGGCCTTGGGGTTCTTGGCCCCGTTGTCGTGGCTCTTGACCGAAATGTGGGCCATGGCCCGCTTCAACTCTGCCGGGTCGATGCCGTGCTTGGCGCGGTAGGCCGAGGCCAACTGGGCGAAGGAACCGGGTGCCGAGTAGTTGGCCCACCACATGGAATTGAGCGCGCCGCGGCTGCGCTGCGGCAGACCGCCGTAGCCGGTGTCCTTCAGCTTCTCGACGCCCAGCGCCAGGGCGATATCGCAGGCGCCCGAGGCCACGGCATAGACGGCGCCACGCAGCGCTTCCGAACCGCTGGCGCAGAAGTTCTCGACCCGGGTTACCGGGATGTAGGGCAGGCGCAGGGCGAAGGCGAGCGGGATGCCGCCCTTGCCGACGTGGATCTCCTCGATCGCCGTGCCCAGCCATGCGGCCTGGATCTCCTTGAAGTCGATGCCGGCGTCGGCGATGCACTCCTCGAACGCCTCGACCATCAGGTCCTCGGCGTCGCAGTCCCACCGCTCGCCGAACTTGGAACACCCCATGCCCAGGATTGCGACTTTGTCCTTGATTCCGCTCGCCATGGCTAGGCCTCCTCGCTGGTCTGTTGCGGCGCGGCCTTCCAGAAGTACCGGCGGAAGCCGCGCTGGTTGTCGAAATCCTTGACCCGGAACATCATGCGCACGGTCTGGCCGACGCCGACCTTGCCCACGTCGGCGTCGGTGAAGTTGGCCAGGAACCGGCCGCCGCCCTCGAACTGGATCATGCCGTAGTGCAGCGGCGGGTCGGGGCAATAGGTCAGGTGGTCGGCCGACCAGGTCATGATGCTGGCCGGGATGCCCGAGAAGGGGAAGGGCTGCTGCGTGTTGGTGGCGTTGCAGTTGGGGTTGACGCAGACCCGCGAGCGCGGGAACTGGCGCGTGCCGCAGACCTGGCATTCGCCGCCCACCAGGCCCAGCAGCATGTCGCGGCGGCGGTACAACTGGGTCAGGGCGGTCTGGTTGTCCAACTCGGCGCGCATGCCCTTCTCCTGCACCACCAGGTCGTTGAAGGCCATGAACTTGTTGTAGTTGGTCTCACCGCGCCGCCGCGCCAGGTGGCCCGAGATGCCCAGGGCCGGCCTGCGGTCGCCGATGGCCTCGGTGGCGCGGAACACCAGCACGTCGCAGCCCTGGCCGAAGGAGGCGACCACCATCACCTGGCCCGGCGCACCGTCCTCAAGGGCGTGGGACAGCATGACCAGGGGGTGGGCGCAGCCGGTCTGGCCCACGGCGCCCTGCAGGTCGTCGCCCAGCCGTGCCGGGTCGATGTCCACCGCCTTGGCGATCTTGGCCGGGACCCCGCGCAGGGACGACGGCGCGATCAGCAGGTCCACCTCGGCCGGCGCCACGCCGGCCTTGTCCAGGGCCTGGGTCACCGCCTTGGGCATGATCTTGAGGAAGCCCTCGTCGCGGATCCAGCGCTCCTCCCAGGTATAGTCGTAGGGTCGGTTCTCGCCCCGGTAATGGTCGACGAAGTCCACGGCCACCGAATGGCGGGCCAGCAGCTCGGCCAGGACGCCGTCGTGGCCCACGGTGAAGGCGGCGGCGCCGTCGCCGAAGATCATCTCCTGCTGGGCCGCGGCGCGGGCGCGGCGGGCGTCGCTGGCCAGCACCAGGATGTGCCCCGGCTCGGACTCGTCCACGGCGTCCAGGGCCGCGGCCAGGGCCGTGGTGCCGGCCCGCTGCGACGAGGTCACGTCCATGGTCGACAGGTCGCCGTCCAGGTTCAGGGCGGCGGCGACGATGCCGGCGTTCTGGCGGTCCTGGAACGGCAGGGTGGTGGAGCCCAGGTAGATGGCGCGCAGGCCGGCGCCGCCGTCCTCGCCCAGGCAGTCCCGCGCCGCCTCCACCGCCATGGTGACGCTGTCCTCGTCCCAGTTGCAGATGCTGCGTTCGCCCCTGGCCAGGCCGCGCAGGCCCGGCTGGATCCAGCCGTTGGCCTCGGCGATGGCCTGGCGCGCAAGCCTCAGGCGGGGGATGTAGCCGCCGAAGCCTGTAAGTCCGATCATGTGGTCCTCTCCCGCCGCCGCGGGTGCCGCGGATGGCGCCGGTCCGGGGACCGGGGCCCAGGCAGCACCGCGGAGATTGATTCCTAAATGTAATAATCTTGATTGATATAATTTATGCGGATTGCACCCTTCTAGGCAAGCCCTCGAATCAGGCCGTTGACGATTTCCGGCTGCTCGTAATTGGCCCAATGGCCGGCGTCGGCGATGATGCGCGCGTCCAGGCCCGGGCATTCGGCGCACAGGATCTCCAGGGCGCCGGGCAGGTCCGGCAGCAGGTAGGGGTCGTGTTCGCCCCACAGCAGGGTGGTCCGGTCGCGGATGGCCGGCAGGCAGTCGCGCACGATGGTAGATTGCGACAGGGGCAGGCCGATCAGCCTGCGCTTCTGGTTCAGCAGGCCCAGCTGCAGGGTCACCGTGTCCTCGTCGATGCGCGCCGGGTCGCCGATCATGGAGCGGCCCAGGTTCTCGCGCACCACCTCGCGCAGTTCGTCCTCGGTCATGGAAAGCGAGCGGCGGCGTTGGTCGGCCACGGCGTTGAACCACATCCCGCCAAGGCCGCCGGCGCCGATCAGCACCGCGTGGCACACCCGCGCACCCAGGTCGCGCACCAGGGGCGCCGAGACGACCGCGCCCAGGGAGAAGGCGGCCAGGAAGAAGGCCCTGTGGGGGCCCAGCGCCCGATCGATGCCCGCGGCGACGATGGCGGCGATTCCGGTCGCGGTGTGCGGCTCGGGTGCCGGGTGCGAGTCGCCAAGCCCCGGCAAGTCGATGGCGTAGACGGTGAAGGCCGTGGCCAGGCCTGGGATGTTGCGGGCCCAGTGCTTCCACGAGCCGAACCCGCCGTGCAGCAGGACCAGGGGCGGCAGGTCTCCGCCCCCCGGTTCGGGTCCCCACTGGCGGATGGCCAGGGTGCCGCCGCCGAAGGGCGCGGCATGGCGCCGGGCCGCGCGCTCCAGGTCGGCGATCCAGGCAGGGCCGGCGGCGCTCATGACCCCGACGGATCGCGGTGCCGCTCGCCCAGCTTCTCCTCCCATTCCAGGTAGGCCAGCATGCTCTCGCGGCTTTCTCGGTAGGGGATGGCCAGGGTGTCCAGGGTCGGTTCGGCGTCCGCCGGCAGGCCGCCCTCCACTTCGAACGAGTCGGCCCAGGCCCGCCCCGGCACGGTCAGGCGCGCCACGGACCGGTAGCCCATGTCCGCGAGCGTGGCGGCGGCAAAGGTCGCCTGCTCGGGTTGCCAGGCGGTGACCACCACCGGAGCCGACGGGTCGGCAACGGCGCCGATGCGGTCCTCAAGGAACCCGCGCGGCGCCCACCGGGCGCCCTTCAGGTGAGCGGCGGCCACCCGCTTGCTGGGGCCCACGTCGATGACCGCCGGCGGGTCCGACACCGCCAGGGCCCTGCGCATCATGGCGGCGTCCCAAGGCACCGAACGCCGCTCGGCCTCGGACAGGCCCAGGGGCATCGGGCGGTCGCGCCCGGTCTCCACCTGGTGGCCGGCGGCGCGCCAGGCGGCGACCCCGCCTTCCAGGACCGAGACCCTGGGGAACCCCATGCGGCGGAACCAGTAGGCGCTGAGTGCCGCGCGCGCGTCGCCGTCGTCCACGAATACCACCGGCGCGCCGGGCACGGCGGCGAAGTCGTCGGCCCGCTGGCAGGCCTGGCCGCCCGGCAGCAGGATGGCGTGGGGGATGTGCCCGGCCTCGAAGTCCCGGGTCGTGCGCGTGTCGAACAGGTAGGCAGGGGCGTCGCCGCGGCGGTCCAGCAGGGCCTTCAGGTCGGCCGGCGCCATGAATTGGGCGCCCTGGTCGGTGGCCAGCTTGCGCGCCCGCTCGGTGGCGTCCTTCCGGCTTTCGGGGCTGGGCTCGCCCAGCTCCCGCGCCTGGCCCTTGGCCAGGTCCCGGTCCGACAGGCGCCAGCCCATGGTGCCGTTCTCCAGGGCCCAGAAGTTCGCCATACCCAGCACCCTTGCGGTGGCGGCGCCGATGATCGAGCGCGTGCGCCCGGCGCAGTGGATGACGATGGCGTCGTGGGCGGCGGCCATGTCCTTGGCGTGCAGGGCCCACTCGAAGGACGGCGCGCTGATGCTGACGGGCAGGGATCCGTCGCGGTATTCGCGGCCCGTGCGCACGTCGTAGGCGCCGATGTTCTGACCCTCGGCCAGGCGCGCGGCCAACTCGTCAGCAGTCAGGTAGGGTACGTCGCCGGTGACCAGCACCCGTTCGCCGAAATCCTTGCAGGGCACGTTCCAGCCGGTGTCCACGTCGTTGCCGGCGGCGGTCCAGGCGGCAAGGCCGCCGTCCAGGCAGGTCAGGTCCGTGTACCCCAGGCGGGCCAGGGTCGCGGCGGCGCGGTGGGCCCGTGCGTCGCCGTCGCCGCGGTCGTACAGCACCACCGCCGTGGCCGGCGCCGGCACCAGTTCCGGCAAGCGGAATTCCAGCATGCGGCGCGGCAGGAAGGTGGCGCTGGGAATGTGGCCGCGCTGGGCCTCGCCGACCTCGCGGACGTCGAAAAGGGCCCAGGCGCGGCGCGGCCAGGTGCCGTCAGGGGGGGACAGGCGCTGGCGCAGGTCGTCGGCGGAAATGGTGTTCAAGGGGTTGCCTCCCATGGCGGCGAGGCGGGGCCGCGCGGCACGGGCGGGACTACTCCGCCCGGTCCTTGGGCGCCTCGCGGTAGACGGTGCTCTTGCTGTTGGTGAAGACGTGGTTGCCGTCGCGGTCCTCGCCGACGATCTCCTGCAGGATCATCTCCATGCGCCCGGACCGGCCCTGCTTCTCCTCCACGCCGCGGAAGATGACGCGGCAGGTCAGCACGTCGCCGGCGACGATGGGGCGCGAGTAGGAGAACCGCTGCTGGCCGGCCAGGATGCGGCGCCGGTCCAGGTACCGGGTCCAGGGCTGCTCCTGGGGCGGGTAGAAGGTGACCGGGAAGGTGGGCGGGGCGATGATGCCCGGGTAGCCCTGGGCCCGCGCCGCAGCGGCGTCGCGGTACGCCGGGTTGGGGTCGCCGATGGCCTCGGCGAACTTGCGGATGGCGCCTTTTTCCACCTCCACCACGTAGGGCTCGGACTCGGCGCCAATGAGGGAGCGGTCGATCTCGGCCATGGACCGCGCCCTCAGTCCTTCTTCCACTGGCTGATGCGGCGGTCCAGGATGCGCGCGGCGATCATGTTCTTGTGGATCTGCACCGTGCCGCCGTAGATGGAGCCGCCGCGCACCTCGGCGTAGCGGTGGGCCAGGGGGAACTCCTTGGTATAGCCGTTGGCGCCCATGAGCTGGATGGCGTCGTCGCAGATCTGCTTGGCGGCGGTGGCCGTGTAGACCTTGGCGATGGAGGTCTCCAGGGCGTCGGGCAGGCCGGTCTCGCCGGCGCTGGCGGCGGCGCGGTAGGTCAGCAGCTGGGCCGCGTCCAGCTTGACCCGCATCTCGGCCAGCATCCACTGGATGCCCTGGAAGTCGCAGATCTCGCGGTTGAACTGGCGCCGCTCCTGGGTGTAGGCGAGGGCGTATTCGTAGGCCGCCTGGGCCGAGCCGAGCATGCGCGAAATACTGCCCAGGCGCTCGGCATTGTAGACGCTGATCAGCTTGCCGAAGGCGCTGCCGTCCAGCAGGATATTCTCCTTGGGCACGCGGCAGTCATCGAAGTAGAGCTCGAACAGCAGCTCGTCGGCCATGTTCACGGTGCCGTTGGAGCGGCTGAAGCCCGGCGCGTCGAAGGGCACGATGACGGCGCCGATGTCGGACCCCTTGCCGGTGCGGCCGAACCGGCAGTACAGGACCACGAAGTCGTTGGTGTCCACCGAGCTGACGAACTGCTTGGAGCCGTTGATCACCACCTCGTCGCCGACCACCTCGGCCCGGGTGCGCATGCCCGTGGCCGCCGAGCCGGCCTCGGGCTCGGTGATGCCGATCGAGATGCCGATCTTGCCGGTGCAGATGCCGCGGATGTATTTCTCACGCTGCGCCGGGGTGCCGTAGGCCTCGATGGCGCCGCAGGCACCGGTGGAGGTGCGGTGCGCCAACCCGCCGCACATAGGGTGGCAGGCATGCAGGGTCTGGATCACCAGCACCGTGTCCAGCAGCGGCAGGCCGACGCCGCCCAGGTCCGTGGGCATGTTCAGGCCCAGCAGGCCCTGTTCCGCCATGGCGCGCCGCATCTTGATCACGCCGGCCGGGCTCTTGTCCTTTGTCAGGGGCTCCAGCTTGCGGGTGTAGGCCTCGCGCGCGGCGTCCATCAACTCCCGCTGGCGCGGCGTCAACGCAAAGTCCATGTCTCCTCCCGGTCGCGGAACGCAAAGTCGGTCGACCCGCCCGCCTATCAAATGCGGTTAATTGTACCCCTTTATAACGCTCAAATGGTCGTTTATTGTCAACATAATTTGCGACACATTT
Organism: Hyphomicrobiales bacterium; assembly: GCA_024236415.1. Classification (GTDB taxonomy): domain Bacteria; phylum Pseudomonadota; class Alphaproteobacteria; order Rhodospirillales; family JACKKN01; genus JACKKN01. Next base: position 9,796 of record JACKKN010000002.1, on the reverse strand, counting down.
TTCTTGCGCGATGGCGCCCCCTGGCACAATATGCCGTCCGTTGAATCCGAGTGGGCGAGCATGTCGACAGAAAACCAGCCGCAAGGGCCCCTGGCCGGCGTCCGCGTTCTGGAGGTGGCGAGCATCGGGCCCGGCCCCTATTGCAGCATGCTGCTTTCCGACATGGGCGCCGAGATCCTGCGCCTGGACCGCATCGAGAAGTCGGGCGACGGGCCGCCGCGCTGGGCCAATCCCATGAACCGCGGCCGCCGCTCGGTGGCCATCGACCTGAAGAAGCCCGGCGCCGCGGCGCTGGCGCTGGACCTGGCCGAGCGCGCCGACATCCTGGTGGAGGGATTCCGCCCCGGCGTCATGGAGCGCCTGGGCCTTGGGCCCGAGGCGGTGCTGGCGCGCAATCCGCGCCTGGTCTATGGCCGCATGACCGGTTGGGGCCAGGACGGTCCGCGCGCCGCCCTGCCGGGCCACGACATCAACTACATCGCCACCACCGGGGCCCTGGCGGGCATGGGGCCGGCCGGCGCGCCGCCGTTGCCGCCCCTGAACTTGGTGGGCGATTTCAGCGGCGCGCTGTTCCTGGCTTTCGGCCTGGTGGCGGCCCTGTTCGAGGCCGGGCGGTCGGGCAGGGGCCAGGTGGTGGACGCGGCCATGGTCGATGCCTCGGCCAGCATGATGACCATGTTCACGGGCATGCTGAAGATGGGCCTGTGGACCGAACGGCGCGGCACCAACGTGCTTGACGGCGGCGCCCCCTTCTATGGCTGCTACGAGACCGCCGACGGGCATTACGTGGCCGTGGGCGCCATCGAGGCCAAGTTCTTCGCCGAACTGGTGCGCTTGCTGGGGCTGCCCGACGACTTCGTCGCGCGCCAGCACGACCGCGCCTCGTGGCCGGCCATGGCGGCGGCCGTCGCCGAGGCCATCCGCACCCGCACCCGCGACGAATGGGCCGACGTGTTCGCCCAGGCCGAGACCTGCCTGACCCCGGTGCTGCGCCTCAGCGAGGCGCCCGCCGACCCCCACAACGATGTCCGCGCGGTGTTCGTCGAGCGCGACGGAACCTGGCAGCCCGCCCCGGCGCCGCGCCTGTCGCGCACTCCGGGCGCCATCCAGGGCTCGCCGCGGGTACCGGGAGCCGACACCCTGCCGGCCCTGGCCGACTGGGGCTGCGACCCGACGGTGGTGCGCCGCCTGCTTGATGGCGGGGTTTTGTACGACCCGGCGGCGGCCGATTGCGACACGACACGGAAAATGACGGGTGGGAGGTAGCCAGTGGCAGGTGCAAGGCCGGACGTCTCGGTGCAGGAGTTCAAGATGGGCATGCGGTACCTGGCCGCCGCGGTCAACGTGGTCTCGGTGATCGAGGAGGGGGCGCCGCGCGGCATGCTTGCCACCGCGGTCTGCTCGGTCTGCGCCGAGCCGCCCATGCTTCTGGTCTGCGTCAACCAGGTGGCGTCCCTGCACAGGTCGATCCGCGAAACTGGGCATTTCGGGGTCAGCGTGCTGGACGAGCGACAGTTCGACACCGCCTGCCACTTCATGTCCAGCGCCGCCACCGAGCGGTTCACCCTGTGCGACTGGGATACCCTGGTCACCGGCGCGCCGGCCATCCGCGGCGCCCTGGTGAACTTCGACTGCGAGGTCGAATCGTCCGTCGACCGGGGCACCCACACCATCTACTTCGGGCGCGTGGTGGCCGTGCGCCGGTCCGAGAGCGGGCGCCCGCTGATGTACCACGACGGCAACTACGCCTGCCTGGGCCCGGAACCCCTGGTCGCACGCGGCTGACCGCGCGTGCCACGCGACATGGCCCGCGCGCCGACTGGGCGGCGGGCCCGGAGGGATTCGATTCACAACGGGTGGTGCCCGGCCTCAGGACCCCGATTCGATGACCGCGACCACCTGGTCCTCGTCGACCGGGTCCTGTTCGGCGACGGTGATTTCGGCGATGGTGCCGGCGGCGGGGGCCTCCACCACGATCTCCATTTTCATGGACTCGAGGATCATGATCTCGTCGCCTTCGGCCACGGAATCCCCCACATTCTTCTCAATCTTCCAGACGGTGCCGGTCACCGATGCCAGTGCGTCCACGCGGGCCATGTGATCCTTCCTTTTCGGGGTCCAACAAACCCCGATACCAAATCTTGTATCGCTCTTGAACCGATTCAATATCGGTTAAATGTGTTGATATGACGTAGGACATTATGGGATAAGATACAACAAAAACCAGCACCGCAAGCGACCGCCCGGCTTTTTTTTGGGACCCTGCTCCCACCATCCGGCGGCGGCGAGCTGCGGGAGGCGCGACCAAAGGGAATCCGGACATGGATGAGTCGACGATCGAGGAACTTGAACGCCTGCGCCGCGAGGGCCGGGCCATGGGCGGCGCCGACAAGGTGGCGCGCCTGCACGAGCAGGGCAAGCTGACCGCGCGCGAGCGGGTGGACCAGCTCCTCGATCCCGGCACCTTCGTGGAAATCGGCATCCTGGGCCGCAGCCAGCACGGCGACCTGCGCCACCGCACCCCGGCCGACGGCCTGGTCGCCGGCTGGGGCAAGATCGACGGGCGCCAGGTCTACGTCACCTCCGAGGATGCCACCGTGGTGGCCGGCACCCGCGGCCGGGTGGCCGAGACCAAGACCGCCCGCGTGCGCGAACTGGCCTACCTGCACAAGGCCCCCTACATCGCCCTCATGGAGGCCGGCGCCGGCCGCTTCCAGGAGGCCAACGGCGCCATGGCGGCTGGAATCGGGCACCGCTTCCGCGAGCACTACAAGCTGTCGGGGCGGGCCCCGGTGATTGCCGCCTTCATGGGCATGTGCTTCGGCGGGCCGTCGTTCACGGCCATGCAGTCGGACTTTGTGACCATCGTCAAGGGCACCGGGTTCATGGGCATGTCGGGGCCGCCGGTGGTCAAGGTGGGCATCGGCCGCGACGTCACCCCCGACGAGATCGGCGGCGCCGAGAAGGCGACCAAGATCACCGGCCAGGCCGACTACCTGGCCGAGGACGAGGCCGACTGCCTGCGCTCCATCCGCCGCTTCCTGTCCTACTTCCCCCACAACTGCTTCGAGCTGCCGCCGCGGGCCGAGCCGCGGCCGGCACCCATGGAGACCCCCGAGGGGCGCGACAAGATCACCCGGCTGGTGTCCGACAACCACCGCCGCGCCTACGACATGGAGCAGCTGGTCCGCCTGTTCGTGGACGACGGCGAGATCTTCCATTACCGCGAGCTGTACGGCCGCAACCTGATCACCGCTTGGGCCCGCATCGACGGCGAAGTGGTGGGCGTGGTCGGCAACCAGCCCAAGCACTGGGCCGGCGCCCTGGACGACAAGGCGACGCGCAAGGCGCGCAAGTTCGTGGAGCTATGCGACGCCTACCACATCCCCCTGGTGTTCCTCACCGACTGCCCGGGCTTCATCGTCGGTCCCGACATCGAGAACCAGGGCATGGTGTCCCTGGCGTCGCGGTTCCTGAACACGATCATCGCCACCACCGTGCCCATTACCACCATCGTCGTGCGCAAGGCCATCGGCCTCGCCTACATCGCCATGGCCGGCAAGACCATGGAACCCGACGCCATCGTCGCCTATCCCACGGCCCAGTTCGACATGATGGGGCCGGCGGCCGGGGTCGAGCTGACCTATGGAAAGGAGATCGCCGCGGCGCCCGACCCGGCGGCCCTGCGCAAGCAGTACCTGGACAAGGCTGAGGAGGCGGCGTCCGCCTACCTGGCCGCCGAGATGGCCCTGATCGACGACGTCATCCACCCGGCCGAGACCCGCGACGTGATCCGTAGCGTGCTGGACCGCGTTCGAACGTCGCGGGTGCCCGGCTTCAAGCACCGGATCGACCCGTGAGCGGTTGGTCCAGGCGGGCCGCCTGGCAATGAAACTGCGCGACGTCACGACCTGGGACCTGGAAACCGAGGTCCTGGTAGTGGGCTTCGGCGCCGCTGGCGGGGTCACCGCCATCGAGGCCCACGACGCCGGTGCCGCCGCCATGGTGATCGAGAAGATGCCCTTTCCCGGCGGCCTGTCGGCCGTTTCGGCCGGCGGCATTCGCGTGTCCGACGACGCCGAGGAGGCCTTCAAGTACCTGCAGGCCACCTGCGGCGGGCGTACCCCCGACGACATCCTGCGCGTGCTGGCCGACGGCATGGTCCGGGTACCCGACTACATGCGCCGCCTGGCCCGGGTGGACGGGGCCACGGTCACGGTCACGCCGGCCCTGGGCAACTACCCGCTGCCGGGGTGCGAATCGCTGGCCTATTGCGAGGTGTCGGCGGTGCCCGAGCTGGAGAAGGGGGGGCGCTACCATGCCACCCACGCCACCAAGAACGGCGGCCGCCTGTTCAAGGTGCTGGAGGACAACGTCTCGGCCCGCGGCATCCCCGTGCACCTGGCGACGGCGGCGCGCGAGCTGGTGGTCGACGGCGACGGCGCGGTGTGCGGCCTGATCGCCGAGCGCGGCGGCCGGGCCCTGGCCATCCGGGCCGCCCGCGCCGTGGTCTTGACCTGCGGCGGGTTCGAGAACGACGACGAGATGAAACAGCAGTACCTGCAGGCCAAGCCGGTGCTGACCGGGTCCTTCGCCGGCAACACCGGCGACGGCATCCGCATGGCCCAGGCGGCGGGCGCCGACCTGTGGCACATGTGGCATTACCACGGGCCCTACGGCCTGATGGACCCCAAGGGCGAGTTCCCGTTCGGCTTCTACCTGAAGGCGGTGCCCATGTGGACCCCGGGCCATCCCGAAAGCATTTCCGACCTGGGGGTGGTGGACGACTTCGGCAAGCCCCTGTCGCAGAAGGCCCTGGCCAAGATGGCATGGATCGTGGTCGACCAGGACGGGCGCCGGTTCATGGACGAATACCCGCCCTATCCGGGTGACACGGGAATCCGCCCCTTCGACGCCTTCGATTCCAAGCGCCAGCGGTTCCCGCGCATTCCGGCCTACATGGTCTTCGACGAGAACGGGCGCCAGATGTACGCCCTGGGGCGGACCTCCTTCAACGACGCCGAGGCCGACTACGACTGGAGCGTCGACAATCTGAAGGAGGTCGAGCGTGGCATCTTCGAGAAGGCGGACACCCTGGAGGAGCTGGCGGCCAAGATGAAGGTCGAGCCGCGGCGCCTGCGGCAGACCGTGGCCACCTGGAACCGCCACGTGGCCGACGGCGTCGACGACGACTTCGGCCGCCAGCCCGACACCATGGTGCCGCTGGACACGCCGCCCTACTATTTCGGCCGGGTCTACCCGGTGGTCATCAACACCCAGGGCGGTCCGCGCCACGACGTGCGCCAGCAGATCGTCGATCCCTTCGGCGCGCCGATTCCGCGCCTCTACGCCGCCGGCGAACTGGGCAGCGTGTTCGGCCACCTGTACATGGGCGGCGGCAACCTTGCGGAATGCGTCATCGGCGGCTGGATCGCCGGCACCGAGGCCGCCGTCCTGCCGGCCTGGGACGCCTAGGTGGCGCCGGCGGCGCACCTGGAGACGGAAGACCGGGGCGCGGTGCGGGTCCTGACCCTGCGCCGGCCCGACAAGCTGAATGCTCTGAACGCCGCCCTGCTGGAGGGGCTGACGGCGGCCCTGGTGGACGCCGACGGCGACGACGGGGTGGGGGCCCTGGTGCTGGCCGGCGGGCCGCGGGCGTTCTGCGCCGGCGCCGACCTGGCCGAGACGCGCGCCCTGCGCGGCGATGCCCAGATCGCCGCCCACGCCGACCGCATGGCCGGGCTGCTCCGGACCCTGGCCCGGCTGTCGAAGCCGACCCTGGCGGCGGTCGAGGGCTATGCCCTTGGCGGCGGCTGCGGCCTGGCCCTGGCTTGCGACGGGCTGGTCGCTTCCACCGCCGCCACCTTCGGGTATCCGGAGGTGGCCCGCGGCGTGCTGCCGGCCCTGGTCGTGCCCGGCCTGGTGCGCCGCCTTGGCCCCGGCCGTGCCTTGGACCTGCTGGTCACGGGCCGTCACCTGACGGCGGCGGAGATGGACCGCCTGGGCCTGGTCGCCGCCTTGGTGGAGCCCGGCCGGGCCCTGGAGGCGGCGGTGGCGCGGGCCCGGACCTATGCCGCCACGGACCGCCGTCTGGTCGCCGAGATCAAGGCCCTGGTGGCTGCCAGTGCTGACCTGCCCCTGGACGCGGCCCTGGACCGGGCGCGGGAGGCCAACCTGCGCGCCCGGCGGCAGCGGGCGCGGGAAGTGGCCGATGGCTGAGGGGCGTTACAGGGCGGAGGTGCCGCCGCCGTCCACCTGCAGCACGATTCCGGTGACAAAGCCGGACAGGTCCGAGGCCAGGTACAGTGCGGCGTCGGCGATGTCGCCCGGGGTCGAGGCTTCGCCCAGTGGGTTGCCCACGGCGGTCCCGCTGCGCACCGGGCCATCGCCTGCGATGGCCTGGTTGGCGGCCGAGATCCTGTCCCAGCGCGGCGACAGCACCGGCCCCGGGGCGATGGCGTTGACCCGCACGCCGCGCGGACCGTACATGTTGGCGAGGCCTTTTGTCAGAGTGTTGACGGCGCCGTTGGCGCAGCTGCCCGCCATGTGGGAGGGCGAGTTGGGCTGGTGCCCGCCACGGCCCGAGACGTTGACGATGGCGCCGCCGCCGATCTCCACCATGTGCGGCAGGATGGCCCGGGCCGTGCGCATGTACCCCAGCAGCTTGGCGTCCAGCACCGCGATCCAGTCGTCGTCGCCCAGCTCTTCGAACCGGTTGAAGATGGGGTTGGTGGTGGAGTTCACCAGCACGTCGATGCGGCCGAAGCGGGCGATGGCCTCGCGCGCCGTGCCGTCCACTTGGGACCGGTCGGTCACGTCCAGGGGGCGGACCAGGGCGGCGGCGCCGGCCGGCAGCTCGGCCGCCACCGGGGCCAGGGTCCGCTCGTGGCGGCCGGACAGGATCACCCGCGCCCCCTCGGCCGCGAACCGGCGGCAGATCTCGGCGCCGATGGCGCCGGCGGCGCCGGTAACCCAGGCCGTCTTTCCTTCGAGCAATGGCTTCACGTGTGGTCTCCCATGTGCCGGTTGGTCAGTGGGGCAGGCCGTCGAACAGGCCGTGGACGTCGGGCGCCCGGTCCAGGTCGAGCAGGCGGCCGAGCAGGACGCGGGCGGCCGGTTCCGACAGCGGCGCGCGGCCGCGGGTCAGGCAGTCCAGGACCTTTTCGGCAACGGCCGCCTCGGCGTCGGGGCCGGTCGCGGCGTTGGGTACCTCGTCCAGCAGGATCTCGCGCCGGCTGCCGTCCCGCAGGGTGACGGCCACCCGGGCTGGGGCCAGGTGCCCGTCCCGGTCGTCGAACACGCCCACCGCCACCGACCGGGCCAGGGCCGCCATGGCCGGGTCGGCCGCCGCCGCCGGCTCGATGTGGGCCAGCCTGAAGCCGCCGTAGCGCAGGGCGCAGGCGGCGGTGTAGGCGGCGGAGAACTGGGCCGCCACCTGGGGGTCCTGCCCCGGGTCGTAGGCGCCGCCGATCAGGCGGTTCATGTAGGGCGTGATGATTGCTTCCATTGTGGTGATATCATTTTCGCCGATTTGATACCGGTCACGGAGCGCGCGTACCCCCTCGATGACCACGTGGGTGCACAGGCAGGCGGGGTATTTCTTGATGGTGGTGTCCTGGAAGGTGAAGGATTCGCCCAGGCCGTCCACCACCCTGGCCGGGTCGCCGGATTCGTACAGGGCGAACAGGCCACCTGGACCGTCCAGGAAGTGCCCGGCGGCGGTGACGCCGGCGGCTGCCAGGCGCGCCGCCAGCAGGCCGGCGCGGGCGGCAAAGGCGGTCTGAAACCGCTTCGCCAGGCTGCGCTCGGCGATGGCCTGCTTGGTGCCGGCAGCCTGGGCCAGGGCCAGGCCCAGGGCGTGCCGGGTCCTTTCCGGGTCCAGGTCCAGCAGCCGCGCGGCCGTCGCGGCGGCGCCGAACACGGCGTAGATGGAGGCCGGGAACCAGTTCGACTGGCGCGGCGTTGCGGCCGAGACGCGGCACATCACTTCACAGCCAATAATATGGGAATCAACGGTTTTCCGGCCGTCGGCCCCCGTCTCGGCGGCCAGCGCCAGGGCCAGGGGCACGGTCACCGCGGCCGGGTGCAGCAGGGAGTCCCGATGCACGCAGTCATAGTCCAGGGCGGCGGCCGCGACCCCGTTGGCGAAGGTCGCCTGGGCCACGGTCACCCGGTCGGCGGAACCCCACAGGGGCACCCGGGCGTCGCCGCCTTCGGCGCGGGCCAGGTCGGCGGCCTGGACGGCGCCGTCCTCGGCGCTGCCGGCCCATCCCACGGCGACCGTGTCGGCGATCTGGCGCACGGCGGCGATTCGGGACCCGGCGGGCAGGGCGTCCAGGCTGTCCGCGGCGGCGAATCGCGCCAGGCGCCGGTTTGGGTCCGGGTCTGATGGGGATGAATCCATGAATGATCCGTTTTTCGGCTAGAATTCAATGAGTTATGGAGGTGTCCCTAAAATTGCCTCAACAATAATATGCCATTTTTTTATCTTTGTATTGTTTTAAATCGACACAATGATATAGTCCATGGAACGAATTGACACGGCGCGGCAGGGGCCTTCCATGGGGGCCGGCTCAACGTCGCGAAACGGGTGGAGACATGCTGGGAGTTACCGACAAGATTCTGGAATGGTGCGCCCGTGCCCTCATCGGGATCGGCAGCGTCGCCGTCGTCCTGATGATGGTGCACGTCATGGCAGAAGTGCTGGTGCGCTACTTCCTCACCGCTTCGATTCCCGGGACCGAGGAAATTGTCTCCGGCTATTACATGGTCGCCGTCGTGTTCCTGCCGCTGGGATATGTGCAGTACGAGCGCGGCCACGTGATCATCGAGCTGTTCACCCTGAAGCTCAGTTCCCGCAGCAAGGCCTGGCTTGACGCCTGCGTGCTGGCGGTGTGTGCCGCGGCGCTGTCCGTCTTCACCTACGCCGGATACGTCAAGGCCTTGCGGATGACGGCCCGCAACGAGATTTGGATCGGCCTGATCGACGTCGCCATCTGGCCGTCCCGCTGGATGCTGCCGGCGGGCCTGCTGGTCATGACGCTGATCATGGTGGTCCAGTCGATCCAGGAATTCCATTCCGCCATCACCGGCAAAGGGCACCACGAACCCCGCCACGCCGAAGACGTCGAAAGCGTGTGAGATCCCCTAGATGTCCCTGACCATCGGAATCGTCGGACTTGTCGTCCTGCTCCTGCTGCTTGCGCTGCGGGTTCCCATCGCGTTCTCCCTCGGCATCGTTTCGCTGGGCGGCATCGCAATCCTGCGCGGTCCGCTGCCCGCCCTGTCGGCGCTGGAGACCCTGACCTTCAACTTCATCGCCCACTGGTCCCTGTCGGCGGTGCCCATGTTCCTGTTGATGGGCAACGTCGCCTTCAAGTCTGGCCTGACCCAGAGCCTGTATCGCGCCACCCGGCTGTGGCTCAGCGCCCTGCCGGGCGGCCTGGCCATCGCCAGCACGGCGGCCTGCGCCCTGTTCGCCGCGGCCTCGGGCTCCAGCGTGGCCACGGCTTCGGCCATGGGCCGCATCGCCATCCCTGAGATGCTGAAGTACAAGTACGACCCCGGCCTGGCCACGGGCACGGTGGCGGCGGCCGGAACCCTGGGCTCGCTGATCCCGCCGTCGATCCTGATCATCCTGTTCGCTATCTTCGCCGAGGCCTCCATCGGGCAGATGCTGATCGCCGGCTTCCTGCCGGGTATCCTGTCGGCGGTGGTGTTCAGCCTGATGATCACCATCCGCTGCATGATCAATCCGGAACTGGCACCCAAGATCGAAGGCGGCGTGACTTGGGGC
>JACKKN010000001.1 GCA_024236415.1 Hyphomicrobiales bacterium | reverse complement strand
GTCCTGGCGGTCTTCCCGCTACTGTCGCCGGCGCCGCCGGCGGTGGCCGCCGAGGCGCCGCCGACCCACGTCATCTCGCTGCGCACCCAGGACCTGCCGCCCAGCGCCGGGATGGTCCTGGGCGCCGCCATCCTGGCCCTGCGCGGCGGCAACGAGCTGGCCACCGACCCGGTGCGGTTCGAGGGCGACACCCTGGCGCGGCTGTTCGAGGGCGATTTCGACTACCTGGGCTTCGAGGTGCCCGAGATCTCCCTGTTCGACTTCGACGCCGTGGCCAAGGGCCGGTTCCGCTTCGCCGCCATGGTCCCGTTCGTCGACGTCCTGGACCGGCGCGCGGCGGTGGGCCTGTACGTGACCTACCGCGTCACCAAGGACGGCGTGCCGGTGGTCGAACGGGCCACCGCCCTGCCCATCCACCCGCGCCAGCCGCGGGTCGAGATGTTCGTGCTGCCGGCCGGCGCGGTGCCGCGCACCCTGCCGGCCACCCACGCCGACCTGTACGCCTTCGTGCTGCAGAACGCCCTGCCGCCGCCGCGGGCCAACGCCGCCCTGCGCGCCGGCGAGCCCTGCTACGTGTTCGTGGTGGCCAAGGACCGGCTGGCCAAGGGGGCGTCCATCGAGGTCGCCCTGCGCACCCCCGACGGGGTGCTGGGCGGGCTGCTGGCCGAGACCCGCGACGTGGACTTCGACGGCTGGCACGCCGCCGTGCTGCGCGCGCGCCTGGCGCCGACCCCGGCCGGCGCCGTGCCGGTGCCGCTGACGGTCGAGGTCACCTACCGCCCCGGCACCCCCGCCGCCGGGGCGCCGGCGCCGGTGACCGGGCCGCAGCAGGTGGGCCGGTTCGAGATCGACTAGGAATCAGGGGAGCGTCCAGAAGAAGGCGGCCGGGGACGGGGACGGGTCAGTCCCCGCCCTCGGCCATCCATTCCTCGATCAGCCAGCGGGCGATGGAATCGGGGCGCGGCAGGCGGTAGCCCATCTCCTCCATGTGCGGCAGCTGGTTGCGGGTGAACCAGCGCGCCTCCTCCAGCTCGTCGATGGTGTCGTCGATGTCGACGCTGACCGCCGTGGCCCGGTAGCCCAGCATCAGCGACGACGGGAACGGCCAGGGCTGCGACGCGCGGTAGCTGACGCTGGCCAGGTCCACGCGGATGCCCGATTCCTCGGCCACCTCGCGCGCCACCGCCTGCTCCAAAGTCTCGCCCGGCTCGACGAAGCCGGCCAAGGTGGACATCATGCCGCGCGGCCAGGCCGCCTGGCGGCCCAGCAGGCAGGCGCCGCCGTCGGGCCCCGGGCGGGTGACCAGCATGATGACCGCCGGGTCCGTGCGCGGGAAGTGCTGGCGCCCGCAGTCGGCCGCGGCGCAGGCGCGCACGTGGCCGCCCTGGCGCGAATCCGTGGGCCCGCCGCAGGTGCCGCAGAATTTGTGGTTCCGGTGCCAGAACAGGAAGCCCCGGGCCTGGGCCAGGATCGAGGCCTCGTCGGCCTCCAGGATCGGCCCCACCTCGCGCAGGTCGCGCCACTCGGCCCGGCCCAGCAGGGGCGACAGGACCTGCTCGTCATTGTCGGACAGGTCGGCGGCGAAATAGGCGGTATCGTCATCCGGGTCCAGGCCCAGGAACACCACCTCGCCGGCGATCTGCAACAGGCCGCGGGCGTGGGCGCCGGTGATGAACACGGCCTCGGCGCCGTGGCCGTCGGACATCAGCAGGTTGCGGTACCGCCACACCGGCACCACCCGGGTCGCGCGGTCGTGCAGGCGGTCGGCCAGCCATTGCGGGTCGGCGCGGCGGTGGCCGGCGCGGTCCAGCGGATCGGCGGTGTAGTGCAGGTGGCGGTCCATGGCGTCCCCGGTCGGTCGGTGGGGCGAGACTGGCACAACCCGCCACGCCGGACAATGCCCGGGGCGCCCGGCGCGGCATAAAGTCCGCCTTTATTTGCCGGCGGCGGGGCTGTTATAGTGGCCGCGGGAGATCGGCGGCGGACGGATCCCTCGCCAACCCGGTCAGGTCCGGAAGGAAGCAGCCGTAACGAGTTTCGGTCCGGGTCGTTGTCCGGTCTCCCACCTCGCCATTCCCCGCTCCGCCGCACAGGGCCCGTCGTGGACGCCATGACCGATTCCGACGCTGCCGCCCCCGGAAAATCCGCCAAGGCCCCCTACCAGGTCCTGGCCCGCAAGTACCGCCCGGCCGACTTCGACGCCCTGATCGGCCAGGAGGCCATGGTCCGCACCCTGACCAACGCCATCGACAGCGGGCGCCTGGCCCACGCCTTCATCCTGACCGGCGTGCGCGGGGTCGGCAAGACCACCACGGCGCGGATCATCGCCCGGGCGCTGAACTGCGTCGGCCCCGACGGCGCCGGCGGCCCGACTCCGGCGCCCTGCGGGGTGTGCGAGCATTGCCGCGCCATCGCCGAGGACCGCCACGTGGACGTGATGGAGATGGACGCCGCCAGCCGCACCGGCGTCGACGACATCCGCGAGCTGATCGACGGCGTGCGCTACCGCCCGACCTCGGCGCGGTTCAAGGTCTACATCATCGACGAAGTGCATATGCTGTCGCGCAACGCCTTCAACGCCCTGCTGAAGACCCTGGAGGAACCGCCCGAGCACGTGAAGTTCATCTTCGCCACCACCGAGATCCGCAAGGTGCCGGTGACCGTGCTCAGCCGCTGTCAGCGGTTCGACCTCAGGCGCATCGACCTGGCCGTGCTGGCCGCCCACTTCCGCAAGGTGACGGACGCCGAGGGCGCCGACGTCAGCGACGGGGCCCTGAACCTGATCGCGCGGGCCGCCGACGGCTCGGTGCGCGACGGCCTGTCGCTGCTGGACCAGGCCATCGCCCACGCCGCCGGCCAGGTGACCGAGGACCAGGTGCGCGACATGCTGGGCCTGGCCGACCGCACCCGCACCTTCGACCTGCTGGACGCGGTCATGGGCGGCGACCCGGCGGCGGCGCTGGACATGGTGGCCGAGCAGTACACCGCCGGCGCCGACCCGGCGGTGGTGCTGGAGGACATGCTGGAGCTGACCCACTGGCTGACCCGCATCAAGGTGGTGCCGGCGGCGGCCGCGCGCGCCGGCGTGCCCGAGGCCGAAAGCGTGCGCGGCGCCGCGATGGCCGGCAAGCTGCCCATGGCCGCCCTGACCCGGGCCTGGCAGATGCTGTTGAAGGGCCTGGGCGAGTGCCGCCAGGCGCCGTCGCCCCTGCAGGCCGCCGAGATGGTGCTGATCCGCCTCGCCTACGCCGCCGACCTGCCGACCCCCGAGGAGGCCCTGAAGGCCCTGGGTGACGGCGGCGGCGGCACCGCCACCACGGCGCCGGCGCCGCGCCCGGCGGCACCGGCCGCCCTGGCCGCCCCAGGCGCCCGGCGCGGGCAGCGCCCCTGCCGCCGGTGCAGGCCGCTGCCGGCGCCGGTGCCCGCCGCCCCGGCCACCACCCCGACCACCGCCCCGGCCGGCGACCGCCCGCGCGCCGCCCTGGCCGCGCCGGCCCGCGAACCGATGCAAGACATGGCCCCACCCATGGAGGCCGAGGCGGCACCGGCCATGGAACCCTGGGAGGACGTGCCGCCGTGGGACGAGGAGGCCGCGCCCGCCGAGGCCGCGCCCCTGTCCGACCCGGCCAGCTTCGCCGACGTGGTGGCCCTGGCCGAGGACCGGCGCGAGGCCATCCTGCACGCCAACCTGTTCAACAACGTCCACCTCGTGCGCTTCGAGCCCGGCAAGATCGAGTTCCATCCCGCCGACCACGCGCCCGACAGCCTGGCCCACGACCTGAGCCGGTTCCTCAACGCCCACACGGCGCGGCGCTGGATGGTCACCGTGTCGCGCGAGCCGGGGCAGCCGACCCTGCACCAGCAGCGCGACGCCCGCGAGGCCGAGGTCCGCGCCCGCGCCGCCCGGCACCCGCTGGTGCGCGGGGTGCTGGACGCCTTCCCGGGCGCGGTGGTGGAGCGGGTGGCGCCGCGCGAGGACGACGGCGACGCATAGGGTCGCGGCCACATCAATTCGCGGCCACATCAATTCGCGGTCGGGGGGACCGCGCGACAAGGGGGAGATCGGACCATGGACATCAAGACCGTCGCCACCACGCCGTTCCAGGGGCAGAAGCCGGGCACCTCGGGCCTGCGCAAGAAGGTGGACGTGTTCCGCGAGCGGAACTACCTGGAGAACTTCGTCCAGTCGGCCTTCGACTCGCTGCAGGGCTTCGCCGGCCAGACCCTGGTGGTGGGCGGCGACGGGCGGTACCACAACCGCGCCGCCGCCCAGACCATCCTGCGCATGGCGGCGGCCAACGGCTTCGGCCGGGTCATGGTCGGCCGCGGCGCCATCCTGTCGACCCCGGCGGCGTCCTGCGTCATCCGCAAGCACGGCGCATTTGGCGGCTTCGTCCTGTCGGCCAGCCACAACCCCGGCGGGCCCAAGGGCGACTTCGGCATCAAGTACAACATCGGCAACGGCGGCCCGGCGCCCGAGAAGGTGACCGAGGCCATCCACGCCCGCACCCAAACCATCGAGCGGTACCTGACCCTGGACACCCCGGACCTGGACCTGGACAGCCTGGGCGAGGCGCGGCTGGGCGACACGGTGGTGCAGGTGTTCGACCCGGTGGCCGACTATGCCGAGATGATGGCCGGGATCTTCGACTTCGACGCCCTGGCGGCCCTGCTGGGCGGCGATTTCCGCATGATCTTCGACGCCATGCACGCGGTCACCGGCCCCTACGCCAAGGCGATCCTGGAGGATCGCCTGGGGGCGCCCGCCGGCACGGTCATCAACGGCACCCCGCTGGAGGACTTCGGCGGCGGCCACCCGGACCCCAACCTGGCCCACGCCGAGGAGCTGGTGGCCGCCCTGTTCGGCGACGGCGCGCCCGACTTCGGCGCCGCGTCGGACGGCGACGGCGACCGCAACATGATCCTGGGGCGGGACTTCTTCGTCACGCCCTCGGACAGCCTGGCGGTGCTGGCCGCCAACGCCGCCCTGGCGCCGGGGTACCGCGACGGCATCGCCGGGGTCGCCCGCTCCATGCCCACCAGCGGCGCCGCCGACCGGGTGGCCGAGGCGCTCGGCATCGGCTGCTACGAGACGCCCACGGGGTGGAAGTTCTTCGGCAACCTGCTGGACGCCGGCATGGCCACCTTCTGCGGCGAGGAAAGCTTCGGCACCAGTTCGGACCACGTGCGCGAGAAGGACGGCCTGTGGGCGGTGCTCATGTGGCTGTCGGTGCTGGCCGGGCGGCCCGGCGAATCGGTGGCCGACATCGTGCGCGGCCACTGGCGCACCTATGGCCGCAACTACTATTCGCGCCACGACTACGAGGGGGTGGACGCCGCCGCCGCCGAGGGGCTGATGGACCACCTGCGCGGCCTGACCGGCGACCTGGCCGGGGCCGAACTGGACGGCCGCCGCGTGGCCATGGCCGACGACTTCGCCTACACCGACCCGGTGGACGGCAGCGTCAGCAGCCGCCAGGGCATCCGCGTGCTGTTCGAGGACGGGGCGCGGGTCGTGTTCCGCCTGTCGGGCACGGGCACCGAGGGCGCCACCCTGCGCGTCTATATCGAGCGGTTCGAGCCCGACCCCGCCCAGCACGGCCTGGAAACCCAGGCGGCCCTGGCCGACCTGATCGCCATCGCCCGCGACCTAGCCCAGATCGAGCAGCGCACCGGGCGCAAGGAACCGACGGTGATCACCTGAAGCCGTATCGCGGATGGCCAGGTCAAGCCCACGGCTGTCCCGGCCGTCCGCGGTGGAGCCCAGACCGGACAGCCGTGGACTTGGTCGGGACATCCACGTTCTCTGACCTTCGCCGCGGCCTCCGTCTCCGCCCCAGGCGCTGAACGACCCGCCCCCCGCCAAACGGCCCTTGAACGGGCCGTTTTCCACCGGCGCCCTTCTCACCCCGCCGATTGTGCCCGCCGCCGGGGGGCGCTATACCCATAGGCGCTATACAGGATGACTGGAAACCGGGACCTGGGGGAACCCTCTTCCCCCGCCGCGCCGGCGCGGCGCCCCGGGCGCCACGGAAGGGCCCATGATCAGTCTGCGCATCGTGTTCCATATCCTGGGGTGGGTGATCGCCTGGGTCGGCGTCATGATGTTCGTGCCCATCGCCGCCGACATGCACCACCTGGACTGGGAGATCTTCGGCCGCGGCTCGGCCATCACCGCCTTCGTCGGCATCTCCATGATCCTGACCACGCGCCAGTCCGGCACGCCCAAGCTGAACTACCAGCAGGCCTACCTGGTGGTGGTGCTGGGCTGGATCCTGGTCGCCCTGTTCGGCGCCATCCCGTTCCTGGAGATGGGGATCAGCTTCTCGGATTCGGTGTTCGAGACCATGTCGGGCATCACCACCACCGGGTCGACGGTGCTGACCGGGCTCGACCAGATGCCGCCCAACATCCTGCTGTGGCGGGCCATCCTGCAATGGATCGGCGGCATCGGCATCATCGCCATCGCGGTGCTGATCCTGCCGTTCCTGCGGGTCGGCGGCATGCAGCTTTTCAAGATCGAAAGCTCGGGCAGCCCGGAGGACAAGGCGGCCTCGGTGATGAAGACCCTGTTCCTGCTGGGCGCCGCCTACATCGGCCTGACCGCCACCTGCGCCCTGCTGTTCGACCTGTTCGGCATGTCGGCCTTCGACGCCATCACCCACGCCATGACCACCCTGTCCACGGGCGGGTATTCGTCCTACGACGCCTCGTTCGGGCACTTCAAGGACCTGCGCCTGCACTGGATCGCGATCCTGTTCATGATCCTGGCGGCGGTGCCCTTCTTCCTGTACGTGCGCATGTTCCTGGGCGACCGCCGGGCCCTGTTCCGCGACGCCCAGGTGCGCGGGTTCGTCGGCTTCCTAGTGGTGGCCAGCCTGGGCATGACCTATTGGCTGATGACGCAGCGCGACGTCGAACTGTTCCGGGCCCTGACCCTGACCGCCTTCAACATCACCTCGGTGGTCACCACCACCGGGTTCGTGTCCGACGACTACACCGCCTGGGGCCCCGGCGCCGTGGGCATGTTCCTGGTGCTGTCGTTCATCGGCGGCTGCTCGGGCTCGACCTCGGGCGCCATCAAGATCTACCGCTTCCAGATCCTGTTCATCTTCGTGCGCTCGCACATCAAGCGGCTGTTCTCGCCCAACCGGGTGCTGCCGCTGAAATACAACGGGCGCCTGCTGCCCAACGACGTGCCCCTGTCGGTGCTGGCCTTCCTGGTGGTGTTCGTGGCCACCATCGCGCTGTTCACGGTGGTGCTGACCCTGCTGGGGCTGGACCTGGTGACGGCCTATTCGGCCAGCGTCACCGCCATCACCAACGTGGGCCCGGGCCTGGGCACCATCGTCGGCCCGGCCGGCAACTTTCAGGTCCTGCCCGACGCCGCCAAATGGGCCCTGATCTTCGCCATGCTGGCCGGCCGGCTGGAGGTGCTGGTGCTGCTGGTGGCCCTGGAGCCGGACTTCTGGCGAGCCTGACCCGGCCCCGCCGGGATCGGGCCGGAAACGGGCCGCGGCGTTCCGGCGGCGCCGTCGTCATTTCCGCCCGGCACAACGAAAAGCGGCGCCCCGCCCGGAGGTCCGGGGAGGAGCGCCGCGCCGGTCCCGCCTGTTGTGTTGTTGGGAGGGGACGGGACCGAAGGGATCAGTTGATGTGGCGGGTCACCACGTGCTTGCCGTTCTGGGTCCACTGCAGCATGGAGCCGTCGTACAGGCGCACGTCCATGTTGCCCACCAGCTCGTGCATGACGAACCAGTTGGCCGTGGCCAGGTTGCCCGAGTTGCAGTACACGATCATGGAGTCGCGCGGCTTCAGGCCCATGTAGCGGGCCAGCTCCACCTGCTCCATGGGCGGGCGGAAGAAGGCCGGCCCCTCGTCGGCGGTGAGGAAGGCGTAGGGCAGGACCACCGCGTTGGGGATGTGCCCGGCGGCGTCCACGTAGCTCTTCTTCTTCAGGCCCAGGTAGTAGTTCAGCTCGCGGGTGTCGACCAGCTGCGGGCCGCCGTAGGTGACGGTCTCCTCCACGTCGGTCAAGGTCGCGACCAGGTTCTCGCGCGGCTCGGCGGCGACGAAGTCACCGGCGGCGACGGGGCCCATGGGCTCATCGCTCATGTCCATCAGGGCCGCCTCCCAGGCGGCGTTGCCGCCGTCCAGGATGGCCACGTTGTCGAAGCCGAAGTACTTGAGCTGCCAGTACAGCAGGGTGGCGTGGACCACCTGGGACGCCTTCTCGCCGCGGTTGGTCAGCACCACGGCGCTGTCGCGGTTGACCCCCAGGTCCCGCATCAGGGCCTGGAAGTGCGCGCGGGTCGGGCGCATCTTGGCGTACTTGGCGCCGTACAGTTCGCGCGTCATGCGCAGCGCCTTGGACTGCACCACCCGGGCGCCGGGGATGTGGCCGGTCTTGGTGAAGGTGGCCGGGTCCTTGCGCACGTCGATGACCACCACGTCGTCCCGGTTGGCGTCCAGCCAGTCCACGTCGACCAGGGGGCGGGGGACATTCAGGGCGCGGGCGGCGGTGGGGGGAACCAGGGCGGCCACCACGGTGGCCACGGCCAGGACGGCGGCGAAAAGAGTCGCCTTCGCCGATTTCTGGACCGGGTTGTTCATGGGCTTTCTCCGGGGAACATCTACGAGGAGGATCGCAAGGTCATACCAAGCTGCACGAGGGTCGGACACATCGGCCCCGCCGGCGCGGCGCCCGGCGCCGGAGAGAGGAGGCGGGCGGGATCGGCCGGAGGCGCGGCGGCGCCGATGACGGGAGTCATTATATATATTAGATAATCATAATTCAAGTGTAAAAATGTCGGCGGTCCGTCCGCGGATTTCGCGAAATCGCGAAAAGAACCTTCAAGTCAAGTGGTTGCCGTCCGCTTGGCCAGGTGTTCGCGGCGCAGCAGGTAGCAGTACAGGCTGGCGGGAATCAGCCGCACGTCCCGCCCGCGCAGGCTGGCCGGCCGCGCCGTCGAGCGGGTCAGCACCTGGATCCGCGCCTCGGGGCAGTTGGCGGCGGCGAACCGGCCCAGGGCCTCGGGCCCGCGCCGGGCGGTGGCGTAGGCGTCGTCCCAGTCCACCTCCAGCAGCAGGTCCGGGGCGGACCCGTCGCGGTCGAAGGCCAGCAGGTCGATGCCGCCGCGCCGCCAGCTGGCATAGGCCAGGTCGCCGGCCGCGGCCGACCCCAGCCACTGGGCCGCCACCGCCGTCTCGACCAGGCGCGGGAACACGGCGTCGCCGGGCGCGGCCGGGCCGAACAGGGCGGCGTACAGGCAGGGGCTGGTCAGGAAGACCTTGAAGGCGACGGCGCGCTGGAACGGCCGGGCGTCGCGGTCGACCCGGCGCAGGCGGTGGATCAGGTGGGCCGATTCCAGGTAGTCCAGGTACTTGCGCACCGTGTTCTTGGCGATGCCCGTGGTCCGGGCCAGGGCCTCGATGCCGGTCTCGCCGCCGGTGGCCCGGGCCAGCACCGTGAACAGGCGGTTCAGCTCGTGGGTGTCGCTGATGCCGGCCAGCACCGCCAGGTCCTTGTGCAGCACCCGGTCGGCCAGGCCGTCGCGCACGAAGGTGGGGGCCGGCGCCGTGGCCACCTTGGGCAGGATGCCCTCGGGGAAGCCGCCGTAATTGACGTAGTGCACGAACTCCTCGTTCAGGGCCGGCAGTTGCGGCTCGCGCAGGGCGATGTGGGCCCCGGGCCGGGCCGCGGCGTCGCCGAACAGGGCCCGCTCGCTGCCGCGCAGGCGCAGGAATTCCAGGAACGTCAGCGCCGGCAGGGTGAACACCGGCAGGTCCGGCGCCGGCGCAGGGGCCCCGGCCGACACGGCGGCGACGATGCGCAGGCGCGGGTACCGCGCCGCCAGGTCGCGCACCTGGTCGAGCCAGCCGGGCGCGTACTGGGCCTCGTCCAGGAACAGGGCCAGGCGAGCGCCGTCGCCGTGGCCGTGTCGGGTGCAAAAGGCGTCCACCAGGTCGGCCAGGCTGGCCATGGTGTAGCTGGGCGTGGACAGGGCCGCGTACAGCAGGGTGTGGGGCCGCCGCCCGCCCTCGATCAGTTGGGCGATGAGCTGGCGCAGCATCACCGTCTTGCCGGCCCGGCGCGGCCCGGCCAGGACCATCGCCCCGCCCTCGGCGGCGCGGAAGGCGGCGGCGAAGGCGGCGTAGAACAGGCGCCGCGGCGGCTGGCGGAAGCTGACCGGGCGGCCCGGCTGCAGGGCCCACCACGGGTTGTCGAAGGCCAGGCGGTCGGCCACGAATCCGCCGCCGGGGCCGGCGGTGGCGGGGCCCGGTGCGGGCGTCGGTGGCGGCGGCGGCTCTGTCCCCATGTCGGTCCCACGTCTGCTTGCGAAGCGGGGCGCAATCGACCGACAGTAGGCGCAATTCTTTAATCGTGGATTAATCCAGGGTGCCGCGGGCCAGCAGCTCGTCGACGAAGGCCGGCACCAGTTCCGTGGCCGGGCCGTAGCGGGCCTCGGCGAACAGGCTGGCGCCCTCGGACGGCTCCAGGTTCAACTCCACCGTGTGGGCGGTGCCGGCGCGCCGCACCTCGGTGACGAAGCCCGCCGCCGGATAGACGTTGCCCGAGGTGCCGATGGACACGAACAGGCCGCAGCGGTCGAGCGCGCCGTAGATCTCGTCCATATACAGCGGCATCTCGCCGAACCACACCACGTGCGGGCGCAGGCGCCCGGTGGCGGCGCAATCGGGGCAGTCGTCGCCGGTGCCCAGGTCGTCGCGCCACGGCACCACGGTGCCGCAGCCGTCGCAGCGCACCTTCAGCATCTCGCCGTGCATGTGCAGCAGGTTGCGGCTGCCGCCCTGTTCGTGCAGGTCGTCGATGTTCTGGGTCACGATGGTGACCTCGCCGGGCCACTCGGCCTCCAGCCGCGCCAGGGCCGCGTGCGCGGCGTTGGGGCGCACGTTGCCGGTCACCAGGCTGCGCCGGCGGGCATTGTAGAAGTCGTGCACCCGGACCGGATCGCGCCGGAAGCCCTCGGGCGTGGCCACGTCCTCGATGCGCACCTGGGCCCAGATGCCGTCGGCGTCGCGGAAGGTGTCCAGCCCCGATTCCTTGGAGATCCCGGCCCCGGTCAGGACGACGATCCCGTTCGCTTTGCCGCGGCCCATGGTGGTTCCCCCGATGCCCTGCGCCATCCGCGCCTTGACATGATAGAACGGGGGCGCCGAAATTGACACGCCGTTGGGAACCCGCAAGGGGGGGAGCCCGCAAGGGGGGAGGGGAATTTGGTCGCCGTCGTCTTCGTGTGCATGGGAAACATCTGTCGCTCGCCCACCGCCGAGGGGGTGTTCCGCCAGGTGGTGGGCCGCGCCGGCCTGGACGGGCGGGTGGACGTGGATTCGGCCGGCACCCACGCCTACCACGTGGGCGAGCCGCCCGACCGCCGCTCCCAGGCCGTGGCGCGGGAGCGCGGCATCGACCTGAGCGGCCAGCGGGCGCGCAAGGCCACGCCCGCGGACTTCGAGCGATTCGACTACGTCATCGCCATGGACGGCCACAACCTGCGCGACCTGCAGCGCCTGTGCCCGCCGGGCCGGGCCGACCGCCTGCACCGCCTGATGGACTTCGCCCCCCAGCACCGGGAGCGCGACGTGCCCGACCCCTACTACGGCGGGCCGCTGGGCTTCGACATGGTGTTCGACATGATCGAGGACGCCTCGGAGGGCCTGCTGGACCACATCCGCATCCACCACCTGGCGCCATGAGGGCCGGCCTGGAACGGGCCGTGGCGGCGGCGGCCGGGGACCGGCCGGTGCGCTTCGCGGCCCTGGGCGGCGGCTGCATCGGCGACGTGTACCGGGTCGACCTGGCCGGCGGCGGCGCCGTGGTGGCCAAGGTGGGCGACGGCGACGCGGGCCTCGACCTGGAAGGCTACATGCTGGACTACCTGGCCACGCACAGCCGCCTGCCCGTGCCCCGGGTGCTGCACGCCGAGGCCGGGCTGCTGGTGATGACCCACATCGAGGCCGGCGGCGGGCTGGACACGGCGGCCCAGGAGGACGCCGCCGACCTGCTGGCCGACCTGCACGGCATCACGGCGGACAGGTACGGATTGGCGCGCGACACCCTGATCGGCGGCCTGCCCCAGCCCAACCCCTGGACCGCCGACTGGCGCGACTTCTTCCGCGACCACCGCCTGCTGTACATGGCCGGCCTGGCCCGCGACGCCGGGCGCCTGCCGGGGCGGGTGTACGACCGGGTGGCGCGCCTGGCCGCGCGGCTGGAGCGCTGGATCGCCGACCCGGGGCCGCCGTCCCTGCTGCACGGCGACATGTGGACCGGCAACGTGCTGTGCCGCCGCGGCCGCATCGCCGGCTTCGTCGATCCGGCGGTCTATTACGGCGACGCCGAGGTCGAGCTAGCCTTCAGCACCCTGTTCGGCACCTTCGGCGACCCTTTCTTCCGCCGCTACGCCGCGCTGCGGCCCCTGGCGCCGGGCTTCTTCGAGGAGCGCAGGGACCTGTACAACCTCTATCCCCTGCTGGTCCACGTGCGCCTGTTCGGCGGCTCGTACCTGGGCAGCGTCGAGCGCACCCTGTCGCGGTTCGGGTGCTGACATGAAGCCGCCGGGGCTGGTCATCTTCGACTGCGACGGGGTGCTGGTGGACAGCGAGCCCATCGCCTGCCGGGTGCTGGCCGGCCTGCTGACCGAGCTGGGCTACCCCATGACCGCCGACGGATGCCGCGACCGCTTCACCGGCATCAGCATCCCGACCCTGGTGGCCGACGTGGAGGGGGACTGGGGCCGGCCCCTGCCGGCGGACTTCGAGACCCGGCTGCGCGACCGGGACCGGGAGGTGTTCGCCCGCGAGCTGCAACCCATCCCCGGCATCGAGGGCGCGCTCAAGGCCATCACCGCGCCGGTCTGCGTCGCCTCGTCGGGCACCGAGGAGAAGATCCGCCACTCGCTGACCGTCACCGGGCTGATCGGGTACTTCGAGCCGCACATCTTCAGCGCCCGCGCCGTGCCCCGCGGCAAGCCGGCGCCGGACCTGTTCCTGCACGCCGCCCGGGCCATGGGCACGGCTCCGGCGGACTGCCTGGTGGTGGAGGACAGCGTCGCCGGCATCACCGCCGCCCGGGCCGCCGCCATGGCGGTGCTGGGCTTCGCCGGCGGCGGCCATTGCGGCCCCGGCTACGCCCAATGCCTGCGCGCCGCCGGCGCCCCCGTGGTGTTCGACGACATGGCCCGCCTGCCGGACCTGGTCACCTCACCATAACCGGCGCACGGCATAGGCGTCGAAGGCGCGCTCGTTGCTGACCAGCGGCAGGTCCTCGACCAGGGCCTGGGCGACCAGCATGCGGTCGAAGGGGTCGCGGTGGGGGCCAGGCAGGCCGCCGGCGCGCAGGGCGTGGGCCAGGGACACGGGCAGTTCGGCGAACCCCTGCTCGGCCATGCGGTCGGGCAGTTCCGCGGCCACGGCCACCGCCCCCGGCAGCTTGCCGATGCGCACCTTGGTGGCGATCTCCCAGGCCGAGGCGGCGCTGACCAGCACCCCGGTGGCGGGATCGGCGATGACTTCGCGCATGGCCGGGGGCAGGCGGTCGTCGCCGTCGAGCCACCACAGCAGGGCGTGGGTGTCGAGCAGCACGCGCACGGTCAGGTTCCGCCGCCGTCCCAGGCGTCCAGTTCGTCGTCGGGCAGGGGTTCGAAGAACCGTTCGTCGACCTGGGCCCGGCCGCGCATGGCGCCGAACACCCGGCCGCGGGGCCGGGGTTCCACCGGCACCAGTTTGACCACCGGCGTCTTGCCCCGGGCGATGACCACCTCCTCGCCGGCCAGGACCCTTTCGATCAGGCGCGACAGGTGGGTCTTGGCGGCATGGATTCCGATCTGCATGTTCGGCCGACCTCCAATAAACTTAGCTTAGTTTAGCTAAGTTCCGGCGTCCCGTAAACGGCGCCGGTCGGCCCGTTCAGCCTTCGATCCGCACCACCACCTTGCCGAAGTGGGCGCCGGAGAGCTGGTGGTGGTAGGCGGCGCGGGCGTCGGCGAAGTCGAACACCCGGTCGATGACCGGGCGCAGCCGGTGGGCGGCGACGGCCCGGTTCATGTCCTCGAACATGGTCCGGGAGCCCACGTAGATGCCCTGCACGGTCAGGGACTTGCGCATGATGGCCACGGGGTTGGGGGCGCCGCCGGTGAGGATGCCGATCAGCGACACCCGGCCGCCCACCCGGGCCGCGTCCAGGGACTTGGCGAAGGTGCCGGCGCCGCCCACCTCGACCACCTGGTCGACGCCGCGGCCGCCGGTCAGGTCCAGCACCGCCTTTTCCCAGTCGGGGGTGGCGCGGTAGTTGACCGTTTCCCAGGCGCCCATGTCCCGCGCCCGGGCCAGCTTGTCGTCGCCGCTGGACGTGACGATGGCCCGGGCCCCGTGCAGGACCGCGAACTGCAGGGCGAAGACCGACACCCCGCCGGTGCCCAGCAGCAGCACCGTGTCGCCCGCCTTCAGCCC
Source organism: Hyphomicrobiales bacterium (assembly GCA_024236415.1). Taxonomy (GTDB): domain Bacteria; phylum Pseudomonadota; class Alphaproteobacteria; order Rhodospirillales; family JACKKN01; genus JACKKN01. Next base: position 539,138 of record JACKKN010000001.1, on the reverse strand, counting down.
GCCGCGGCCGACCATGGCGTGCCAGGCGGTGAGGGCGGCGCAGGGCAGGGTCGCCGCCTCCTCGTAGGACAGGTGCTCGGGCACCGCCACCAGGCCGCGCTCGGACAGCACCACCTGCTCGGCCAGGACGCCGTCCAGGGCCCCGCCCAGGGCCGAGGCCATGGCGGCCGGCGTGATCGGGCCGTCCTCCCAGTCCTGGAAGAAGCAGCCGGCGACCCGGTCGCCGGGGGCGAAGCGGGTCACCCCCGGCCCCACGGCCAGCACCTGGCCGGCGCCGTCGGAGTTGGGGATGCGCGGATAGGGGATGCCGCGCGGCACCGGGTCGGCGATGGTCGACAGGTCGCGGTAGTTGATGGACGACGCGCGGACCCGGACCAGGACCTGGCCCGGCCCCGGTTCGGGGTCCGGCCGGTCGTTCAGGGCCAGGGCGTCGATGCCGCCGTCGGACACGATTTCATAAGCCTTCATCTGCGTCATCTCCCGAGAAGGAACCGTCGCCCAGGGGGTATTCGGCCAGCACCTCGTAATGGGGGCCGCCGTGGTTCAGGTGGCTGCGGAACAGGGTGAACCGGTCGGCGCGGAAGGTGCCGGCCGCGAACCCGGTGTGGCCGGCCACGAACGGACCGACCCGCTCGTTGCGGCCGGTCTTGAACCGGGCCAGGGTCACGTGGGCCTTGAACTTGCGCCGCTCGGGCTCCTGCCCGGCGCGCACCACCGCCGATTCGACCTTGTCGCGCAGGCCGGCGAGGGCGGGGTTGCGGTCGATGCCGGCCCACAGGACCCGGGGCCGCTTGCCGGTCTCGAAACACCCGACCCCGGCCACGGTGACGTCGAAGGCGGGCCAGCGCACGGCCGCCAGGGCAATGTCGATCTCCTCGGCCTCGTGGCCCTCCACCTCGCCGATGAAGCGCAGGGTCACGTGCAGGTTGGCCTCGTCCACCCACCGCGCCCCGGGCAGGCCGCCCTGCAGGAACGCCAGCTCGCGGCGCACGGCGGCCGGCAGCGGCAGGGCGACGAACAGGCGCATGGCTTCTCCCCCCCGGGTCGGTGGCGCCCCTGGGTCAGGGCGCCGGGTTCGAATTGCCGTCGTGGATCGCCTCGATGCCGGCGACCACCTGGTCGGACAATACCAGATCGGCGGCGGCGATGTTGTTGGCCAGTTGATCCAGGTTGGTGGCGCCGATGATGACGCTGGTCATGAACGGCCGCGACAGGGCGTAGGCGATGGCCATTTGCGCCGGGTCCAGGCCGTGGTCGCGGGCCAGGGCCACGTAGTCCCGCGTCGCCGCCACCGCCGCCGGCTTGAGGTAGCGCTGGAAGTGGGGGTAGCGGTGAATGCGCGTGCCCGGGGCCGGCGGGCCGTCCAGGTACTTGCCGGTCAGGGTGCCGAAGCCCAGCGGCGAATAGGCCAGCAGGCCGCATTCCTCGCGCAGGGACACCTCGGCCATGCCCACCTCGAAGGTGCGGTTCAGCAGGCTGTAGGGGTTCTGCACCGTGACCGGGCGCGGGCCGACGCCCTGGTCGGCCAGGGCCAGGAAGCGCATCAGGCCCCAGGGGTTCTCGTTGGAAAGGCCGACGGCGCGCACCAGGCCGTCCCGCACCAGCCCGTCCAGGGCGGCCAGGGTCTCTTCCAGGGGCGTCATGTCGGCGTCGGCCGCCGGGTTGTGGACATAGCCCAGCTGGCCGAAGCGGTTGGTGTTCCGGTCCGGCCAGTGCAGCTGGTAGAGGTCGATGTAATCGGTGCGCAGGCGGCGCAGGCTGCCCTCCACCGCGGCGCGCAGCTGGCGGGCGCCGAACCGCAGGTCGCCGCCGCGGATGTGCTCGAACCGCGGCCCGGGGCCGGTGGCCTTGGTGGCGACGACGGCGCGGGCCCGGTTGCCGGGCCTGGCCAGCCAGGTGCCGATGTGGGATTCGGTGAAGCCGAAGCTCTCGGCCGCCGAGGGGAAGGGATACATCTCGGCCGCGTCGAAGCAGTTGAGGCCGGCGTCGAAGGCGGCGTCGAGCAGGGCGTGGGCCTCGGCCTCGGTGTTCTGGTGGCCGAAGGTCATGGTGCCCAGGCACAGGCGGCTGACCCGGATGTCGGTGCGGCCGAGCGGCGCGAATTGCATGTCGTGGTTCCGTTGCGGCTGGTGGTCGGGCGGGGCGGGAAGCGGTCAGAGGAACAGGGTCAGGACCCCCGTATAGCCATATAGGCGCGCGTTGGAGATTTCGCCACCGGCGTAGAACCCGGCCAGGGGGATATCACCCAGGGCATCGCGCAGGATCGACACCTCGGCGCCCTCCTCGCCGAACATGCCGGGGCCGCGGGCGACGCAGGAGACGTAGAGCCCGCCCCGCGGCGGACCCGGCAGGCGGGCCCGGAGGTTGGCCAGCATGGCCGCCAGGTCCTGGCGCGCGCTGGCCGGGTCGCGGCGCACGAAGCGCAGGCGCTGGCCGGTGGTCACCGCCTCGCCCACGGCCAGCCAGCCCTGCCGGGGGTCGATGCCCATGAGGTTGCGCACCGTGTAGTCGCCGGTGTCCGAGCCGGGCACCGGAAAGGCGGCGTGGATGTAGCCGGCGGCGCGGCCCAGGTCGCGGGCGATGAGGTCGCCGGCGTCCTGCTTGAAGACGTCCAGCGCCGGCCGGTCGTCCAGTTTCATGACCACGTTTTCCGCCGATTCGGTGATGCGGTGATAGTCGCCGATGGGGGCGCAGCCCTGGCTCAGGCCGGTCGCCACCTCCACCCCCGGGCCGAACAGCACCCCCGACAGGGGTACCTGCACCGGGCCGCCGGCCACCTGCGGCGCGCCGTGGCGCGAGGCCGTGAGGCCGCCCACCAGGAAGCCGCCCGTGCGCTCCGCCAGGGCGGTCAGGGCGCCGGGCATCTTGGGGTCGCGGGGGTTGCCGTGGACGATGCCGAAGGGCGCGCCGCCGGCGATCCAGTCGTCCAGGTCCGCCGCCGTGCCGCCCGCCACCAGGCGGTAGGAGCCGGTCGGCAGGTCCGCCACCATGGCCACGGCGGCCGGGCGGTCGTGGTACTCGCGGTCCGCGGCGCAGATGCCCAGGCCGGCGGTGCCGACCCAGTCGGCCACCCCCGTGGCCGCGCGCAGGCGGTCGACGATGTCCGCCATGTCCCCGGACAGGTGGTCGGTGACGTAGAGGAACCCCAGGTTGCCGGCGCCCGTGCCCAGGCCGCCGGCGCAGGCGTCGGCGATGTCCGGCCAGGCGGTTCCCCCGGCGTGGGCGACGGTGAAGGCGGCCATGTTGCCTGCTCCTTGGGACCGGAATGGGACACGGGCGCCGAACCAGCCTACGTGAGATGGCGCCGCCGGACAACGGCGGCCTGGGCCTCAGCGTCGAATGGCAATATGGGCAGCGACGTCGCCGACCGTCGCGGTCCAGATCCGGTCGCGGCGGGCGGCCAGGTGGCGCAGGACCTTTTCCAGATCGGCGACCTCGACCCGGTTCCACTCGGCACCGATGCCGTGATACACGATGATCGCCCAAAACCCCTTGGCGACGGCCCGGTCGATGGCTTCAACGAGGCGATCGGCGCTGAAGGTATCGGCCGTGAATCCATAGAGATGGGCCAGGTCGACAATGCGCGGGTCGTTGGCGCGGTCCTCGCCGGCGCGACCGGCCAGGAACCGGCGGGCGACCTCCGGCACGTAGCTGCGCCGGCCCGTGCCCGATCCGATGAAGCTCTCGTAGCACGGGTAGGCGAAGGTGGCCGGCGCCCGCCCGGTGGGCAGGAGTTCCTGCAGCAGGCGGTTGGCGTCTTCGATGCTGCGCACGATTTCCGACATCTCCAGCCTTTCGAGGCAGTAGTCCTCCTCCTTGCGGAAGGTGTTGTGGCAGGAGCAGGGATGGCGGTCGGTGTGGTTGCCGATCTCGTGGCCCGCGGCGGCGAGCCGACGCCATCGGTCCAGGTTCTTGGCCCAGTCCACGGAAACCCCGGGGTTGACGTAGAAGGTGGCCCGCAGGGAAAGCCTGTCGAGCAGGGGCGCGGCACGGTCCAGCTGCGACGGCATCCCGTCGTCGAAGGCGAGGCTGACGGCACCCGCGGCGCCGCCGGGCCAATACCCGGCAAGATCCTCCGCCGCGGCCCCCTGGATCGCCAGCGGGATCGCGACCGCGACGGCCAGCGGAACCCGTGCGCGCGGGCGGCGCCGGCGACCGTCAGAACTGGACAACCATGCCCAGCACGCCGCCAAAGCCCTCGTTGTTGTTTGCGGGAAGACTGGTTTCGTCATCGTACAGCATCCAGAACAGGGAACCTTTGAGGGCGACGCCCGGCCCCAGGTCCAGGGCCGCCGACGCCTGCACCGTTTCGCGCCGGTCGTCGGCGTCGATGGCATTGCTGCCCTCGGCGACGGAATGCAGCCACACCAGGCTGGTGGCCAGGGCACCCCGTTTCCAGGAGACCCCGACGTCGAAGATATAGCCGTCCAGGAAGGTTCCCGCCACTTCGCCTTCGCGGTCGGCGCCCAGGAGGGCCAGGCTGCCGCCGACGGACCAGGCGCCGTATCCCGCCAGCAACCCCGCCTGCCAGACGTCGGAGCTGTTGGACGTGGCCGACTTGTCGGCATGTCCATAGCCCAGGTCGGCGAAGATCCACGCGCCGCTTTCATCCTGTCGCTTGTACATCACCACCGCGGACCAGGCGCTGTTGACGTCTCCGGTGGGGATGGTGGCCGTGGACTGCAGGTCGGGCGTATAGGAAGTGCCGAAGCTGAAGCCCGCGTACTCGGGCGAGTAGTACGAGATCTTCCGCGCCTTGGGATTGAACGGCGAGAAATAGGTGATGGTGCCGTCGCTGAAGGTGCGCGGCGTCCGGACCCACAGCGGCGTGTCCCCGTCCTGCGCGCCGATCCCCACGTCGGGTGCCGAGACGTGGCCCTTGGTGGCGGCGTTGTCGACCGATCCCAGCTGCAGCACACCCCAGGCCGGCAGCGTGAGCTCGACATAGCTCTCCTGGATCTGCTGGACGGACGTCTGGGTGTCGAACTGGACCTTGACCACCACCTCGAGACCGTTGTCGAGGACCTTCTTGCCGGAAATCCGGATCTCGCCGTCGGAAACGATGTTGAATTCGGAAAACGGGCCGTTGGCACGCTGGAACCCGTCGTCGTTGTCGGCGACGCCCAGCCATCGCTCCACGAAGCCGTGGACCTCCATGCGCAGCTTGCCGGCGTCGCCGGCCGCGGCGGGCGACACCGCGGCCGCACCGGTCAAGGCACCCGCAAGGCCGGTCGCCAGCAGCCGCCGCAATCGGCGGCCGCCATCCGCTGCGCCCGGAATCAATCCTTCAAACGTCATCGGTCATTCGCCCGGCTACCGCCGCTGGCGGGCGCCCGCTCGCCGACGACCGCCCGCAAATATGGTGTCCGGCACAACACGAGGGCGATCGCCAGCGAGGCGGTGAATACCACCGCCACCTCGAAAACGGTGGCGCCTCCCGAATTGGTCTTGAACCACGAAAACGTAAGCTGGCGCAAGAAATCCAAAATCATAAGGTGGACAAGATAGATACCAAAGGTCGCAGATGCCAATATCGAAACAGCATCACGCACGCATTTTTTCTGGATATTTTCGCCAATATTCGCAAATAGATAGTAGATTGCCACCACTTGAATTAATACGGGAATACTAAAATAATCATACAAAGATAAACTGCGATAATCGTCAATTCCCAATTCCCCGACCCGCATCCCGGTGCCGATGGCGATCCAGGCGGTGGCCGCAACGAAAGCCGTGCCCGAGATCCCGGCCAACACCGGGCCCGCCCGGCCGCGTGCCAGGACGGGGCCAAGCACGAAGTAGCCGACGTAGGGAATGAACAGGGTCAGGGCCTGCATGTCCACGTACCGGTAAATCCATCCGCTCGAGGCGGCGGCGAGGATGGCCGCGCCACCCACGGCCATGCCGCCATCGCCGACCAGGCGGCGAACCCAGACAAGCGCCGGGGCCACGACCGTCAGGCCGGTCAGCACGACCAGGAAGTAGAGGTGGTTCCGGGTCAGGCCCTCGGCGACCCACTGGCGCACGAATTGGACATCCACCACCTGCTTCTGGAACGCCGCATACCACAGGAAATACAGGGTCGCCCAGGTGACAAGCGGAACGACCAGCCTTCGGACCCGTGCCGCGTAGTAGGCGGGAATGCCCCCCAGCCCCTTGCCCCCCAATGTCAATTGCCCACTGAGGACGATGAACGTCGGCATGGCCCACCGGCAGGCTGAATCCAGGAAGTTGGCGATCCACCACTGGTCGATGTCGATTTGCCCGTGGCGGACCACGCCGCTGGACGAGGAATGGACCCCGATGACGGCGACGATGGCCGCGATGCGCAACAAGTCCGGGTGAATCAGCCTTCTTTGAGCATTCATCACGTTCTTGAGTATTTGTGCTTACCGCAAATCCGGTTCGCGTTCCGCCAAAAGGATTCCCACGGTGCCAATTTCTTGGAAACGGATATCCATGAATTCTGCTGCGCAAAACAATTGAAAATCATATTCAAGTCAAACAATCGGCAATATATTTCATAATAGAGATTCAAATTTTTGGCGACATATCTTTAATCAAGCCGAATTAACTCCATGCAACTTAAAATTTAAATTTTCATTTTATTTAATTTTCTTTTGACTCTGGCGTCGAGTCTTTATGTAAATAGCCTCTACTAAGCGCGTTAGAAAGTGAATTCCGGCCTGGACGAGAGCCAGAGTGACCATGCCAGGCCGGCAGCCGGCCTGGCGGTGCAGCGCCAAAACGGGTTCCGGACAACGCGAAGCCGGACCGGAAAAAAAATCGCGCTTGTGCGCTTGGGTGTACGAAAAATTGCCGGGGGGCTCCGGCAGCGGTGTCGAAGCAAGTGTCTGGCCCGGGCCGGGAGCGTTCCCTGCTGGCTGCCAGCGAAAAAGACAGGGCAACAACAAGGTGCTCAACACCAGTACACGAATCGAGGTCCGCTGCGGCGGCAAACCGTCCCCCTTGGACCTGCCGGCCGGGATTGAACCCTCAATTCACGACGTCGAAAGCCGCATCGATCCGGCCCGTGAAATCAGGATATCGAAGGCGGGCATCGCCTTCACGCTCGCCATGTCGGTCATGACCGTGTGGGTCGAGGGCGGCCTCATTTCCGACCTGGCCCGGCGCGGTGTCTGGTCCGGCGTCATCGAGCAGGGTGTGTTCCTGGCCGTGGTCCTGGGCCTCATCTACGGCAACCTGGTGTTCCAGGCCTGCCGCCTTGTGCATTACCGCCGCCACGCCCATCACGTACCAGCGACGCGGGAGGCGCTGGGAGACCTGTACGCCCGCCAGTCCATTCCGAGCCTGACCGTGCTGGTCCCGTGCTACAAGGAGGAAACGGGCGTCGTCTTCCAGACGTTGATGTCGGCCGCCCTGATGGAGTTCCCGGGCAAGCGGATCGCTCTGCTGGTCGACGACCCGCCAAATCCGGACTCCATCGCCGACCTTGCCGCCCTGACCGAGATGCGGGCACTGCCCAACCGTGTTTCGGACCTGCTGCGCCCCATGCGCAACCTGACCCAGGAAGCGCGGCAGGCCTTCGCGCGCCGGACCGCCGCCGGCCCCGTGGACCCGCAGCCCGAACTGCAGAACCTGCTCGCCCTCCACGACCACGCCTGCCAGTGGTTGCGTGCGCAGGTCGACGCCACGCCCACGGAGGTCCACGCCGACCGCACCTTCGTGCGTGAAACCTACGCCGCCGCATACGACAGCCTGTGTGGCACGGCCGACACGTTGCGGGCCCGACAGGCCGAGGGTTCGGCCGCGGACACGGCGGCCCTGCGACGCCACTACGACCGCCTGGTGGGGCTGTTTGACGCCCAGTTGACAACGTTCGAGCGCAAGGGGTTCGTCAACCTGTCGCACCTGCCCAACAAGGCCATGAACCTTAACAGTTACATCGGCCTCATGGGCGGCTCGTTCCGCCGCGAGCAGCGCGGCGGCGAACAGCACCTGGTCCGATGCCCGCCCGGCGATGCCGACCTGGTCGTGCCGGACAGTGACTACATCATCACCCTGGACGCGGACAGCCTGCTGTCCCACGACTATGCCATGCGGCTGATCCGGGTGTTGGAGCAGGCGGAAAACCGGGACGTCGCCATCGCCCAAACCCCCTACAGCGCGTTTCCGGGAAGCGGCAACCTGCTGGAGCGCATGGCCGGCGCGACCACCGACGTCCAGCACATCGTCCACCAGGGTTTCACCGGGTACAACGGCACCTACTGGGTCGGCGCCAACGCCCTGATCCGCCGCCGGGCCCTGGACGACATCGTCGAAACCCAGGAGGAGCGCGGGCACCCCGTGTACCGCTACATCCAGGATCGAACGGTCATCGAAGACACCGAGTCGAGCGTCGACCTGGCTCTGCGCGGCTGGCGCCTGTTAAACTACCCCGATCGCCTGGCCTACAGCGCGACGCCGCCGGATTTCGGCTCACTGCTGATCCAGCGCCGGCGGTGGTCCAACGGCGGGTTGATCATCCTTCCCAAGCTGTTGCGCTACCTGTGGCGCGAGGTCCCCAGGAAAGGACTGCTCGCCGAGGCCGCCGTGCGCATCCACTATCTGCTCTCGCCGACCCTGGCCAACGCCGGCGTGCTGATCCTGCTCCTGTATTCCTTCGAGTTGAGCCTGCGGAACTATTGGCTGCCGCTGACCGCCCTGCCCTACTTCGCCCTGTACGGCCGCGACATGGTACTGCTGGGCTACAAGTGGTGGGACCTGTTGCGCGTCTATGCGCTGAACCTGCTGCTGATACCGGTCAACCTGGGCGGCGTGGTCAAATCGCTGCAGCAGGCGGTCACCGGCCGGCAGACGCCATTCGGCCGCACCCCCAAGGTGGTGCACCGAACCGCGACTCCGGCCCTGTACATCCTCGCCGTCTGGGGCATCGCGGCCTATTGCATCGCCAATGCGGGCATCGATTTTATGGACGGGCACTGGGCCCATGGCAGCTTTGCGGCGGTGAACGCGTCGTTCATGGTTTACGCCCTGGCCCGTTACGTCGGCGTGGCGAACTCGCTTGAGGACGTCAGGGCCTCCCTGCCTCGACGGCCCTGGCGGCGCCGTTCGGCCGCCCCGGCAGATCAGCGGACCTGATCATGCGCGCGATCCTTGTGGCCGCGGCCTGGGCAGCCGCGATCGTCATTCCCCTTGTTTTCGACGTCCAGGACGGGGCGGCCTGGCTGGCCTGGCTGCTGGCCGCGGCCGCGTTCTCGGTTTTCGCTCTGCGCTCGGACCTGGGACGCGGCACGTTCGTTAGTCTTTCGACGGCGCTGCTGGCGTTGCTGGCGGTCGAAGGGTACCTGGCCTGGACGGCGCCGGCGGAACCGTGGTTCGAGGGCGATTTCGAGTCGGTCTATTACGTTGACCACCGGGACCTGGGGTACGGTCCGCAACCTGGCGGCACCTATCGGGCCCATAAGCTGCTGGGCGACACCACGATCTACGACGTCACCTACACCATCGACGACACCGGGCTGCGCCGGATCCCCGACCAGCCGCCGAACGCCCCCTGCGCGGTCGCCTTCTTCGGCGGGTCCGTCACCTTCGGGGAGGGGCTCGAGGATTCCCAAAGCATGCCGGACCAGGTCGCGGCGCAGTCGGCCGGACGGCTCCGGGTCCACAATTTCGGGTTCCACGGCTATGGTCCGCACCAGATGCTGCGCGCCCTGGAAACGCCCCTGGCACACGACGCGGCCGGACGCAAGCTGGACGCCATCGTCTACCAGGGCATCGAGGCCCACGTGGAGCGGTCCGCCGGCAAGGTGCCGTGGGACCTTTACGGCCCCCGCTACCGCGCCGGTGGCGACGGCTTGGCGATCCACGAGGGGCCGTTCCACGGCCAGGCCTACCGGTCGATCTCGCGGGCCCTGCGCGGATGGCGGCTGTTCCATTTCTTTGAAACGAGAGTTCTCGCCTCCGGCCAGGTGACCGAAACCGACTTCGACACCTATCGCTCGATTCTGCGGTCGGCACGGCGCCTGGCACGGGACAAGTTCGGCGGCGACTTGATCATTCTTTTCTGGGACCAGGGCAGCGGCAGTCGTTACGCCGCGCGACTGGTTGCCGACCTGAAGGCCGATGGACACCGTCTGGTCCCCGTGTCGGCGATCATCCCCGATATCGGAAGCGGCGCCGGAAAATACGTCATTTCAGACCTTGACCCGCACCCTAGCGCCCTGGTCAATAGGCGCATCGGTGAGCATATGGCCAAGATGATCACGGCGGAAAGGTGCCGCGGGACATGACACAGGGCAGACAGTTCCACGAGGATTTCGGGCGCCAGGAACGCGGCAAGGCCGGGTCCGATCGCGCCTTCGGGATCGTGTTTGCAGTGGCCTTTGCCGTCGTCGCCGCCTGGCCGCTGATGCACGGCGGGCCTGTTCGCTGGTGGGCCGTCGCCGTGGCCGGCGTGTTTCTCGTGCTGGCACTGGCCGTCCCCAAGGTGCTGTACCCGCTGAACCTGGTCTGGTTCGAGTTCGGCCTGCTGCTGCACAAGGTGGTCAGCCCGCTGGTCATGGGGCTGCTGTTCTTCCTGACCCTGACCCCGCTGGCGTTCCTCATGCGCCTTGCCGGCAAGGACCCCCTGCGCCTACGCTTCGACCCCAAGGCTGACAGCTACTGGATCCACCGCGACCCGCCGGGGCCGCCGCCCGAAACCATGCGCAACCAGTTCTGAGGACCCCCTGCGATGTCGTTCCTGTCCGAATTCTGGGCCTTCCTGAGGGCCCGCAAGAAATACTGGCTGGTGCCGATCATGGTCATGATGCTGATCTTCGGCGGCCTGATCGTGCTGAGCCAGGGGTCGGCCGTGGCCCCGTTCATCTACACCATCTTCTAGCCGCACCGGACGTCCGCCCATGCGCATCCTCGGCGTTTCCGCCTTCTACCACGACAGCGCCGCCGCCCTGGTCGAGGACGGCGCCATCGTCGCGGCGGCCCAGGAGGAGCGGTTCACCCGCAAGAAGCACGACGCCGGATTTCCCGAGAACGCCATCGCCTATTGCCTGGACGCCGCCGGCGTCGGCCTGGGCGACGTGGACTACGTGGCCTTCTACGACAAGCCGTTCCTGAAGTTCGAGCGCCTGCTGGAAACCTACCTGGCCTTCGCGCCCCGGGGGTTCCGCTCCTTCCGCATGGCCATGCCCGTGTGGCTGAAGGAGAAGCTGTTCCAGAAGGATCTGCTGCGCAAGGCCTTCGCCGCCTACCACGCCGACTTCGACTGGAAGGACCGCCTGCTGTTCGCCGAGCACCACCAGAGCCACGCGGCGTCCGCCTTCTTCCCGTCGCCGTTCGAGGACGCGGTGGTGCTGACCATGGACGGGGTCGGCGAGTGGGCCACCACCTCGGTGGCCGAGGGGTCGGGCAACGACCTGCGGGTGACGCGCGAGCTGCACTTCCCCCACTCCCTGGGCCTGCTGTATTCGGCCTTCACCTATTACACCGGGTTCCGGGTCAACTCGGGCGAGTACAAGGTCATGGGCCTGGCGCCCTACGGCGAGCCGCGCTTCGCCCAGACGATCCTGGACAACCTGCTGGACCTGAAGGACGACGGCACCTTCCGCCTCGACCAGTCCTACTTCGACTACTGCACCGGCCTGGCCATGACCAACGGCAGGTTCGACGCCCTGTTCGGCGGCCCGCCGCGGGGGCCGGAACAGCGCCTGGACCAGCGCCACATGGACCTGGCGGCCTCGGTCCAGGCGGTGACCGAGGAGGTGGTGCTGCGCCTGACCCGCGGCCTTGCCGCCGAGGGCCGCAGCCGCAACCTGTGCCTGGCCGGCGGCGTGGCGCTGAACTGCGTCGCCAACGGCAAGGTCCTGCGCGACGGCGCCTTCGACCGCATCTGGGTGCAGCCGGCGGCCGGCGACGCCGGCGGCGCCCTGGGCGCGGCCCTGGCCGCCTACCACGGCAACCAGGGCGGGGCGCGCACCGTGAACGGCGCCGGCGACGCCATGCGCGGGTCCTACCTGGGCCCGGCCTACGACCAGGCGGACATCGAACGCCGCCTGAACGCCGCCGGCGCGAAATACCAGGTCCTCGCCGACGACGCCCTGACCGAGGCCGTGGCCCAAGCCCTGGCCGGGGAGAAGGCCGTGGGCTGGCACCAGGGCCGCATGGAGTTCGGGCCGCGCGCCCTGGGCGGCCGGTCGATCCTGGGCGACCCGCGCTCGCCGACCATGCAGAAGGTGCTGAATCTCAAGGTCAAATACCGCGAATCCTTCCGCCCCTTCGCGCCCAGCATCCTGCGCGAGGACCTGGCCGACTGGTTCGAGATCGACAGCGACAGCCCCTACATGCTGATGGTGGCGCCGGTGGCCGCGGCCCGGCGCCGGGCCATGACGGCGGACGAGGAGGCCCTGTTCGGCATCGACAAGCTGAACGTGGTGCGCTCGGACATCCCGGCCGTGACCCACGTGGACTATTCGGCGCGGATCCAGACCGTGCACGCCGACACCAACCCGCGCTTCCACGCCGTGATCTCGCGCTTCAAGGCCCTGACCGGCTGTCCGGTGGTGGTCAACACCAGCTTCAACGTGCGCGGCGAGCCCATCGTCAACACCCCCGAGGACGCCTTCCACTGCTTCATGGGCACGGAGATCGAGGTCCTGGCCGTGGGCAACTGCCTGCTGCGCAAGGAGGACCAGGACCCGGCCCTGAAGCGCGACTACAAGGACGCCTTCGAGCTGGATTGACGGCCGCGGCCCGGCCTTGCGCTCCCCGTCCGGGGGCGCGCTTGCGGGGCCTGTGTAAACCTGTTACCAAATTCCCGTCCGTCGATTCGGACGGGAGGTTCGTCCCCACCATGCAGGCCATCCCCCGATGACCGCAACCCAGGTCCCGGCGGTGCCGGCCCTGCGCCGGTTCCTGTACGCGAGTCCGCTCTACGGGCTGACCCTGCGCGGGCCCGTGCCCGGCGACCTGCGCCCCACCGAGACGCCCTGGACCGGGTCCACGGCCATCGGCGCGCGCATCCTGCAGGGCGCCTACGCCATCGACGGCCGCGAGATCCCGCTGGATTCGGCCTGGCCGCGCATGGCCGACGGCGACGACGCGGCCCTGGCGCACGGGTTCTGCTGGCTCGCCGACCTGCGCGCCATCGGCTCGCCCAACGCCCGGGCGCGGGCCCTGTCGCTGATCGCCGGCTGGATCGAGCGCCACGATTCCTGGGACCCCCTGGCCTGGCGCCTGGACATCCTGGGCGAGCGCCTGTCCAACTGGCTGGTGTCCGGGTCTTTCCTGACCGGCGGCGAGGACCAGGCGGCGGCGGCCGGCAGGCTGCGCCGCTCGGCGGCGCGCCAGGCGCGGCACCTGCGCCGGTGCCTGCGCGACCTGCCCGCCAACCACCGCGCCTTCCGCGCCCTGGAGGGGCTGATCGTGGCCGGAGTCTGCCTGCCCGGGGCCGAGGCCGGTCTGGCCGAGGGGCTGAAGCTGCTGGAGCGCGAGATCAGGCGCCAGGTCCTGCCCGACGGCGGCATCCTGGAGCGCAGCCCCAGCCTGCTGCTGGAACTGCTGCGCCGGTTCATCGGCCTGCGCGCCGTGCTGCTGGCGGGGCAGCAGGAGGTGCCGCCCTGGCTGCAAAACGCCATCGACCGCATGGTGCCCCTGCTGCGCGCCCTGCGCCTGGGCGACGGCCGCCTGGCCCTGTTCAACGGCGGCACCGAATCGGTCAGCGGCGTCATCGACGCCACCCTGGCCCAGGCCCACGTGCGGGCCAAGGCCCTGGACAGCGCCCCCCACGCCGGGTTCCAGCGCCTGACCGCCGGCAAGACCCTGGTCATCGCCGACACCGGGGCGCCGCCGCCCGCCGGCGCCGACGGCGCCGCCCACGCCGGCACCCTGGCCTTCGAGATGAGCGTGGGGCGCGAGCGCCTGGTGGTCAACTGCGGCAACCCGGGGCCCGCCAACCCGCCCCTGGCCCAGGCCCTGCGCGCCACCGCCGCCCATTCCACCCTGGCCGTGGACGACACCAATTCGTCCGAGATCCTGGCCGACGGGCGCCTGGGCCGGCGCCCGGCCGCGGTGCAGGCCGAGCGCCACGAGGAGGACGGCAAGACCTGGCTGTCCCTGTCCCACGACGGGTACCTGCGGCCGTTCGGCCTGGTGCACCGGCGCACCCTGTACCTGGGCGCCGAGGGCGGCGACCTGCGTGGCGAGGAGCTGCTGGACTCCGAGCGCGGCGCCGGCCGCGGCCGCACCTTCGCCCTGCGTTTCCACCTGGCGCCGCGGGTTACGGCCTCGGTGGTGCAGGACGGTTCGTCGGTGCTGCTGCGTCCGCCCACGGGGGCCGGCTGGCGGTTCACCGCCGACGGCGGGCGCATCGCGCTGGAAGACAGCGTCTATGCCGGCGACCCGTCGCAGATCCGCCGCTGCGAGCAAATCGTGGTCTCGGGCTTCGTCGACCTGAGCGGCCGCACCAAGGTTCGCTGGGCCCTGCGCCGCGAGGACGCCGGCCGGTGAGCCGGTTCGCCGACTATTTCCTGGGCGACCATCAACTGCTGGTCCTGGGCACGGTCGCCGTGGTGTGGCTGGGGCTGGCGGCCCTGGGCGGCCTGGTCGGCGGGCGCCGCCGCCTGCGCGAGCTGGACCCCCTGCTGGGCTGGGCCCTGGTCAGCGCCGTGTTCACGGCCGGCGGCACCCTGACCGGGGTGCCGTTCCGCTACCTGGCCCTGGTCCTGGCCGCCGCGGCGGTCGCCGGCGCCGTGGCGGCCCTGCGCCGCGACCGCGCCCTGGTGCCGGCCGCGGCCCTGCGCACTGCGGTCCTGGCGCTGCCCCTGCTGGCCCTGACCTCGGCCATGGCGGCGTCGCAGTGGGACGAGTTCTCCCACTGGCTGCCCACGGCGCGCTACCTGCTGCTGGCGGACGGGTTCCCCGACGCCGCGGCGCCGAAGACCGGCGCATCCTATCCGGCCTATCCCTATGCCTGGCCGTTCCTGTCGTACCTGGTGGGCCGGGTCGCCGGCACCTTCGTCGAGAACGCCGGCGCGGTGCTGAACGTGCTGCTGCTGCTGACCTTCGGGCTGGTGTCGGTGCGCCTGATCCTGATGGGGCTCGAAGACGCGCGGCCGACGCACAAGGCGGGATGGGGCCTGTGCGCCCTGGGCGCCCTGTCGGTGACCCTGCTGAACCCCACCTTCGCCCAGAAGGTGGCCCTGACCGCCTATGCCGACGTGGCCACCGCCGTGACCCTGGGGGCGGCGGGGGTGCTGGGCTGGCTGATGCTGCAGGCCGAGGCCGAGGGCGACGGCGACACCGCCATGGGCCGCGCCGTGCAGGCGGGCCTGATCCTGTCGGTGCTGGTGGTGTTGAAACAGGCGACCTTCGTCCTGTTCGTGATCCTGGCCGGGGCCCTGGTCCTGGCCGGCCTGCGCGACCCGGCGGTGCGCCTGGGGCGGCTGGCGCGCCTGATGGTCGGCATCTGTCTGCCGCCGCTGCTGGTCTACGGCCTGTGGCGGTACTACGTGGTGACCGAGCTGCCGGGCAAGGAATTCGTGATCCGGCCCCTGGACGGGTGGCTGATCCACCTGATCCCCCGGATCCTGCTGATGATGGCCATCGTGCTGGCCAAGAAGGGCGTCTACCTGGGGCTCATGGTCCTGGCCACGGCGTTCGGCATCCTGGGGCTGGTGCGGTTCCGCGGCGCCTTCGACCGCCTGGCGATCATCGTCGGCGCCAGCTTCCTGGGTTACAACGCCTTCCTGCTGTGGACCTATGTCGCCGCCTTCGGCGAGTTCGACGCCCTGCGCGTGGCCTCCCTGTGGCGCTACAACATGCACCTGGGCATGCTGGCGGTGGCCTTCGGCGCCTATGGCGGCGCCGTGCTGTGGCGGCGCCGGCTGGCGGCGCGGGTGCCGGCGCGGCGCCTGGCCTGGCTGCCCATGGTGGCGATCCTGGCGGCGCCGGTGGCCCTGGCCCACAAGCTGCGGTTCGACCTGGCGCCGCCGTCGCCCCACTACCGCGCCGTGGCGGCCGAGGTGGCCCAGGCGGTCGCCCCCGGTTCCCGGGTGTTCGTGTTCGATCCGGCCGGCAACGGCGAGGCCGGGCTGATCACCCGCTACCACCTGGGCGGCCGGGCCGCCATGGTCGGCTACCTGAGCGCGTTCCAGGAGACCAACGCCGCCAACCTGAACCGCCTGCTGGCGGCGCGGGCGCCGACCCACGTGCTGGTCCATTCCCAGGCCCCGGGGGCCGGCCCCCTGCTGGGCCTGGACCTGCCGCGGGGGCGGTCCTACCTGCTGGCGGCCGGCCCCGGCGGGACCTGGACCGTGGTCCGGTCCTGGGACCGCGCCGGCGCCAATCAGGGCGCCAGGTAGACGGTCACCGGCACCCGGTCCTGGTTCAGCAGGGCGGCGGCGGGCAGGTCGTCGGCGCCGCCGCGGCGGATGCGGTCGTAGACCGCGCGCTTGTCGCCGGCGACGCACAGGTGGTGGCCGTGGCTGTCCATCAGCGCCGCCAGGGTCAGGCTCATGCGCGGCGCCCGGCCGGCCCGGGCGGCGACGCCGTGCAGCAGGCCCGGAGCCGAGGCCCAGCCGGGATCGTCGGGGAACAGGGAGGCCACGTGGCCGTCCGGCCCCATGCCCGAGAACACGGCGTCCAGGGGAAAGGACAGGGCGGCCAGGGCGGCGGACCGGTCGGCCACCGCCGCCGCCGGGTCCGGCGCCCCGTTCCACAGGCCGATGAAGTGGGCCGCCCGCGCCGGGCCGCGCAGCAGCAGGTCGCGCACCTGGCCCTCGTTGCTGTCGCCATGGTCGGGGGGGACCCAGCGCTCGTCGGTCAGGGTGACCACGACCCGGGACCAGGCCAGGTCGGCGGCGGCCAGGCGCGGCAGCACCAGGCGCGGCGTGCGCCCGCCCGACAGGGCCAGCGAGGCCACGGGACAGGCCGCCAGGGCGTCGCGCAGGACCCCGGCCAGGGCATCGGCCAGGGCCGCGGCGGCGGCCTCGGCGTCGGCGAATTCGAGCTCGGTGACCATGGCGTTCCACTCCCGGCCGGCGGCCCTACGACTTTCGCGGCCGAAGGCCCGTCCGTCAATGGCGCGGCGCGGCCCGCCGTTTAGGTTTCATTAGGCATTTCCATGGCATAACGGTGCCGCGTTCAATTTGTGAACATGCTTGACGTTCATGTCGTGAACGGGGTAGTGTTCGCGCCGTGAACGCCCCCGTTCCAGGAACACCACGGGCCTTCCCCGCCATGAACCAGACCCGATCCTCCGCCAACGGCATCGATTCCGAGACCGAGATCACCCTGGGCGTGCTGAACGCCGTGCACGAGAACAGCGCCGTGACCCAGCGCTCGGTGGCGCAGGAGCTGGGCATCGCGCTCGGCCTGGCCAACGCCTACCTGAAGCGCTGCGTCAAGAAGGGGTACATCAAGGTCACGCAGATCCCGGCCAATCGCTACGCCTACTACCTGACGCCGACGGGCTTCGCCGAGAAGAGCCGCCTGACCACCCAGTACCTGACCATGTCGTTCGACTTCTTCCGCCACGCCCGCACCCAGTGCGGCGCCGTGTTCGCCGACTGCGAGACCCATGGCTGGCGCCGGGTGGCCCTGGTGGGGGTCAGCGACCTGGGCGAGATCGCCACCCTGTGCGCCCGCGACCACGACGTGGAGCTGCGCGGGTTCCTGGACCCAAGCCATGGCGAGGCCCAGTTCGCCGGCCTGCCGGTGGCGGCGCTGGTCGCCGACCTGGCGCCGGTGGACGCCTGGGTGGTCACCGACCTGGCCCGCCCGCAGGAGACCTTCGACGCCATGGCCGCCCAGGTGCGGCCCGACTGCGTGCTGGCGCCGTCGCTGCTGAACATCAGCCGCCCCGGCGGCAACGGGGGCCGGCCATGACCCGCTGGTACGCGGTGCACACCCACGTGGGCGGCGAGGCCAAGGCCGCCTTCCACCTGCGCCGCCAGGGGTTCGGTGTCTACCTGCCGCGGTACCTGAAGCGCCGCCGCCACGCCCGGCGCACGGACTGGGTGCCGGCGCCGCTGTTCCCGCGCTACCTGTTCGTGGGCATGGACGTGGCGCGGGCGCGCTGGCGCGCGGTGCATTCCACGGTCGGCGTGTCGTACCTGGTGTGCCAGGGCGACGCGCCGCTGCCGGTTCCGGACGCGGTGATCGACGAGATCCGCGCCCACGAGGACGAGCGCGACATGGTCGTGATCGGCCGCAAGATCCCGTTCGCCCGCGGCGATCGGGTGCGCATCGTCGACGGCCCCCTGGCCGACCAGGTGGGCCTGTTCGACGCCATCACGGACGCGGAACGGGTGGTCCTGCTGCTCGACCTGCTGGGACGGCAGGTGGAGGTGCGGGTGCCCGTGGAAGCGGTGGGGACCCTGGCCTAGGGCCGTCGTCCACGCCGTCGCGTCCGGCCACAAGGCCCCGCGGCCCGGGTGATCCGTTTTCACCCGGACTGCGGTAGCGTGGGAAAACGGCTTCGGCCCCTTTGAACCTGCAACGAAACGGCACGGCATGAAATTCGACGGCAAGAGCGTCCTGGTCACCGGGGGCACCGGATCTTTCGGGCGCCGCTTCATCTCCCACGTCCTGAAGGCCGGCACGCCGCGCCGCCTGATCGTGTTCAGCCGCGACGAGCTGAAGCAGTACGAGATGGCCCAGGCCTTCGATTCCCCGGTGATGCGCTATTTCCTGGGCGACGTGCGCGACTACGCGCGCCTGGTGCAGGCCCTGCGCGACGTCGACTTCGTGGTCCACGCCGCGGCCCTGAAGCAGGTGCCGGCGGCCGAATACAACCCCATGGAATGCATCAAGACCAACATCAACGGCGCCGAGAACGTGATCCGCGCCGCCATCGACAACGAGGTCGAGTCGGTGGTCGCCCTGTCCACCGACAAGGCCGCCAACCCCATCAACCTGTATGGCGCCACCAAGCTGGCCTCGGACAAGCTGTTCATGGCCGCCAACAACATCACCGGCGGCCACCGCACCCGGTTCGCGGTGGTGCGGTACGGCAACGTGCACGGGTCGCGCGGGTCGGTGGTGCCCCTGTTCCGCCGCCTGGCGGCCGAGGGCGCCGCGGCCCTGCCCATCACCGACCCGCGCATGACCCGGTTCTGGATCTCGCTCGACCAGGGGGTGGAATTCGTGCTGCGCGCCTTCGCGCGCATGAAGGGCGGCGAGCTGTACGTGCCCAAGATCCCGTCCATGCGGGTGGTCGACCTGGCCGAAGCCGTGGCCCCGGGAACGCCCCTGCGCACCATCGGCATCCGCCCCGGCGAGAAGCTGCACGAGGTCATGTGCCCGGCCGAGGACGCCCTGCGTACCCTGGACTTCGGCGACCACTACGTGATCCTGCCGACCATCCTGGAGAAGACCGCCGACCTGACCGTCAACGCCGAGGGCCAGCGCGGCGAACCGGTGCCGGGCGAGTTCGAGTACCGCTCGGACACCAACCCCGAGTTCCTGGACGTGGACGCCCTGCGCCGCCTGCTGGAAACGCCGTGACCGTCATTCCCTATGGCCGCCAGAGCATCGACGCCGCCGACATCGAGCGGGTGGCCGAGGTGCTGCGCTCGGACTGGATCACCCAGGGCCCGGCCATCGAGCGGTTCGAGGCCCTGGTCTCGGACTACTGCGGCGGCGCCCACGCCGTGGCCGTCAGCAGCGGCACCGCGGCCCTGCACATCGCCGCCATCGCCGCCGGCCTGGGCCCGGGCAAGGTGCTGTGGACCGTGCCCAACACCTTCGTCGCCTCGGCCAACTGCGCCCGGTACTGCGGCGCCGCGGTGGACTTCGTGGACATCGATCTGGCCACCGGCAACCTGTCCGTGGACGCCCTGCGCGCCAAGCTGGACGCCGGCCCGCCGCCGGACGTGCTGGTGCCCGTGCACTTCGCCGGGCGGCCGTGCGACATGGCGGCCGTTCACGACCTGGCCCTCGCCCACGGGTTCCGGGTGATCGAGGACGCCAGCCACGCCATCGGCGCCCGGTACGGCGACCACGCCATCGGCGGCTGCGCCCATTCGGACATGGCCGTGTTCAGCTTCCACCCGGTCAAGATCGTGACCACGGCCGAGGGCGGCATGGTCATGACCCGCTCGGCCGAGGTCGCCGCGCGCCTGCGCCGCCTGCGCAGCCACGGCATCGACCCCGGCGCCGCCTTCGCCGGGGACGAGCCGGACGGGCCCTGGTCCTATGCCCAGGCCGAGCTGGGGTTCAACTACCGCATGACCGACATGCAGGCGGCCCTGGGCGCCAGCCAGATGGGGCGCATCGAGGACTTCATCGCCCGGCGCCACCACCTGGCGGCGCGGTACGACCGGGCCCTGGCCGGCCTGCCCCTGCGCCTGCCCGACCGGGGCGGCGAGGTGCGTTCGGCCCTGCACCTGTACGTGGTGGGCATCGACCGCCAGCGCACCAACGTCAGCCGCCGCCAGGTGTTCGACGGGCTGGTGGAACGCGGCATCCGGCCCCAGGTGCACTACATCCCCGTGCACCTGCAGCCCTACTACCGCGACCAGGGCTTCGCCGCCGGCCAGTTCCCGGCCGCCGAGCGCCACTACGCCGAGGCCCTGTCCCTGCCCCTGTTCGCCGGCCTGACCGAGGACGACCAGGACCGGGTCGTCGCCGCCCTGCACGAGCTGCTGGCATGACCCGGCGCCTGTGCGTGATCCCGGCCCGGGGCGGGTCCAAGCGGCTGCCGCGCAAGAACGCCGCCGAGTTCCTGGGCCGGCCGATCATCGCCTACACGGTCGACGCGGCGCTGCGGGCGGACCGGTTCGCGCGGGTGGTGGTGTCCACCGACGACGGCGAGATCGCCGCCGCCGCCGGCGCCGCCGGCGCCGAGGTGGACCCCCGCCCGGCCCACCTGGCCGGGGACGACGCCGGCATCGCCGACGTGTGCCTGGAGCTGCTGGACCGCGAGGAGGCCGCCGGCCGGACCTATGACGTGCTGGCCATCCTGCTGGCCACGGCGGCCCTGCGCACGGCCGCGGACGTGCGCGCCACGGTCGACCTGGTGGGGCCCGGCGGGGTCGAGTTCGCCATGGCCGTCACCACCTTCGGCTTCCCGCCGCACCAGGCCCTGCGCGACGACGGCGCCGGCGGCCTGCGCGCCCTGTGGCCGGACCTGATCAATGCCCGGTCAAGCGAGTTCGGCCAGGTCTGCGTCGACAACGGCAGCACCTACGCCGCCGCCGTGCCGGCCTACCGCGCCCGCCGCGGCGACCTGTACGCGCCGGGCCTGCGCGGCCACGTCATGCCGCGCGCCCGGTCCGTGGACATCGACTATGCCGAGGACCTGGACTTCGCCCGCCTGCTGGCCCAGGCGGCGGCGCCATGAAGGTCCTGGTCGCCGGTTGCGGGTCCATCGGCCGGCGCCACGCCGCCCTGCTGGCGGCGCGGGCCGAGGTGGCCGTGGTCGACCTGGACGGCGCCCTGGCGGCGCGCACCGGGGCCGAGCTGGGCCTGCGCCACTTCGACGACCTGGACGCGGCCCTGGCCTGGGGCCCCGGCGGCGCCGTGGTGGCGACCCCCAACACCAGCCACCTGCCGGTGGCCCGGGCCTGCCTGGACGCCGGCGCCGGGGTGCTGATCGAGAAGCCGATCTCGGCCGACCTGGCCGAGGCCGAGGTGTTTCTGGACTACCTGGCCGGTACCGGCGGGTCGGCCCACGTAGTCTGCAACATGCGCTTCCACCCCGGCGTCGCCGGCTTGGCGGCGCACCTGCACCGGGTCGGCGCGCCGCGTTTCGCCCGCGCCCAGTTCGGCCACTACCTGCCGCAGATGCGGCCCCAGGCGCGCTACCAGGACCTGTACTGCGCCCGCCGCGCCCGCGGCGGCGGGGTGATCCTGGATGCCATCCACGAGATCGACTACCTGATGTGGCTGTTCGGCCCCGTGGCGGCGGTGACCTGCGAGGCGGCGCGCCTCAGCGACCTGGACATCGACGTGGAGGACTATGCCGTGGCCGTGCTGCGCCATGCCTCGGGGGTGCGTTCCGAGGTGCACCTGGACTACCTGCAGCGGCGCAAGCGGCGCGGCTGCGAGATCGCCGGCCAGGACGGCACCCTGGTCTGGCTCAGCGACGGCAAGGCGCCCGAGCATTGCGCCCTGGACCTCTACACCACCGGGACGGAAACCTGGCAGCCCCTGCTGGCAAGCCCGGCGGTGGACGACGACGCCTGCTACGGCGCGCTGCTGGACAACTTCCTGGCGGCCCTGGACGGCCGGCCCCATGACTTGCTGAGCGCGGAGATGGCCACCGACGAGCTGCGCGTGGCCCTGGCCGCCCGGCGCGCCGCCGAGACCGGCGCCACCGTCGTCCCCCTGGAGATGGCCGCATGACCCAACCCCCCGCGCAACGCTACGCCCGCAGCCAGCAGATGCTGGCCCGGGCCCTGAAGGTGATCCCCCTGGGCTCGCAGACCTTCAGCAAGGCCCATACCCAGTACCCGGCCGGGCACGCGCCCCTGTTCCTGACCCGGGGCCGGGGCGGCCGGGTGTGGGACGTGGACGGCAACGAGTACGTGGACCTGGTGTGCGGCCTGCTGCCGGTGGTCCTGGGCTATGGCGACCCGGACGTGGACGCCGCGGTGCGGGCACAACTGGAGGCCGGTGTCAGCTTCTCGCTGGCCACCGAGCTGGAAGTCGAGCTGGCCGAGCGCCTGGTGGAGATCATCCCCTGCGCCGAGATGGTGCGGTTCGGCAAGAACGGCACCGACGCCACCTCGGCCATCGTGCGCATCGCCCGCGCCCACACCGGCCGCGACCGGGTCATCGCCTGCGGCTACCACGGCTGGCAGGACTGGTACATCGGCGCCACCGTGCGCAACAAGGGCGTGCCCCGGGCCGTGGGCGAGCTGACCCACAAGCTGCCCTACAACGACCTGGCGGCGGTGGAGGCGGTGCTGACCGCGCACCCCGGCGAGGTGGCCCTGGTGATCCTGGAGCCCATGGGGGTCGAGGAGCCGGCGCCCGACTACCTGCCGGCCCTGCGCGACCTGGCCCACCGCCACGGCGCCCTGTTCGCCTTCGACGAGGTGATCACCGGCTTCCGCTTCGCCCTGGGCGGGGCCCAGGAATACTTCGGCGTGACCCCCGACCTGGCCTCCTTCGGCAAGGCCATGGGCAACGGCCTGCCGATCTCGGCCGTGGTCGGCCGCGCCGACCTGATGGCCGAGATGGAGGAGATCTTCTTCTCCGCCACCTTCGGCGGCGAGGCCCTGTCCCTGGCCGCGTCCATCGCCGTGATCGACAAGATGCGCCGCCAGCCGGTGATCGAGACCCTGTGGGCCACCGGCCGGCGCATCCGCGACGGCGTGGCGGCGGCGGCGGCGCGCCACGGCCTGGCCGACGCCATCACCGTCAAGGGCAAGGACCCCTGGACCGTGCTGGCCGTCACCGATTCCCACCAGACCCCGGCCGCGGCCATCAAGACCTTCGTCATGCGCGAGTTGCTGGCCGAGGGGGTGCTGTCGCCCAACTGCCACAACGTCTGCTACGCCCATTCCCGGGCCGACGTGGACCAGGTGCTGGCGGCCTACGACCGGGTGCTGGCCCGCACCGCTGGCGAGCTCGCCGCTGGGACCCTGGAGGCGAACCTGGGCTGCCCGCCGGTGATGCCGGTGTTCCGGGTCCGGGAGTCGTCGTGACGCCATGCCGGCGGCCCTGTTCCGTGCCGATGCCTCGCCCATGGTTGGCGGCGGCCACGTCATGCGCTGCCTGACTCTGGCCCAGGCCCTGGCCGGGCGCGGCTGGGACTGCGCCTTCGCCGCCGCCGCCGACACCGGCGCGGCGGCGCCGGCCTTGGCGCAGTCGGGGTTCGCCGTCCTGGAAACGGGCGCCGGAGCCCTGGAGCCGGAAATGGTGGCCGGCCGCGACCTGCTGGTCATCGACCACTACGCCATCGGCGCCACGGACGAGAGACGTGTGCGCGGCCGAGTCGGGCGCATCGCCGTGATCGACGACCTGGCCGACCGCGACCATGACTGCGACGTCCTGTTGGACCAGAATCCGGGCCGCGAGGCCGCCGACTACCGGGACCGGGTGCCGGCGGGCTGCCGCCTGCTGCTGGGCGCCCGCCACGCCTTGCTGCGCCCGGCCTTCGCCGCCGCCCGCGCCGGGGCCCTGGCGCGGCGGCGGCCGGCGGCGGCGCCGCGCCGGCTGCTGGTCGGCTTCGGCATGACCGACCCGCACGACCTGACCTCCCTGGCCCTGGCGGCGGTGGAGATGTCCGGCCTGGACGTCGAGGTGGACGTGATCCTGGGCGGCGGCGCACCGCACCTGGACGCGGTCCGCGACCGCGCCGCCCGGGCGCCCTTCGCCGCCCGGGTGCACACGGATCTGGCCGCCGACCGGGTGGCCGCGGTGATGGCGGCGGCGGACCTGGCCCTGGGCAGCGCCGGCGGCACGGCCTGGGAGCGCTGCACCCTGGGCCTGCCGACCCTGATCGTCATGGACGCCGACAACCAGCGCCAGGGCTGCGCCGCCCTGGCCGCCACCGGCGCCGCCCGGGTCGTCGGCCGCCACGGCCAGGTGACGGCGGCGGACCTGGCCGGCGCCCTGGGCGGCCTGGCGGCGGATCCGGCCCGCCTGGCCGCCATGGCCGAGGCGGCGGCGGCGATCTGCGACGGCGACGGCCTGCGCCGGGTGGTCGAGGCCCTGGCCGCATGACCGCCGTCATCCACATCGGCGGCCGCCCGGTCGGCCCGGGACAGGCACCCTTCGTGATCGCCGAGGTGGGCATCAACCACAACGGCGACCTGGCCCTGGCCCTGGACACCATCGACGCCATCGCCGCGGCCGGCGCCCATTGCGCCAAGTTCCAGAACTACCGCACCGAGGATTTCATCCTCGACCGGTCCTTGACCTACGAGTACCTGTCCCGGGGCGAAACGGTGCGTGAGTCCCAGTACGACATGTTCAAGCGCTGCGAACTGGACGGCGACGGCCTGGCACGTCTGAAGGAACGCTGCGACGCCCGCGGCATTGCCTTCATGAGCACGCCGACGGGGACCGCCGGCATCGACGACCTGGTGCGCCTGGGCGCCCCGGCCCTGAAGAACGGGTCCGACTTCCTGACCCACCTGGAACTGATCGCCGCCATGGCCCGCACCGGCCTGCCTACCATCCTGTCCACGGGCATGGCCACGGGAGAGGAGATCGACGACGCCGTGGCCGCCTACCGCGCCGCCGGGGGCCGCGACCTGGTGCTGCTGCACTGCGTGTCCCTGTATCCGACGCCGCTGCACCTGGCCAACGTGCGCCGGGTTGCCACCCTGGCCGAGACCTACGGCTGCCTCGCCGGCTTCAGCGACCACACGGACGGCACCGCCGCCGCCATCGCCGCCGCCTGCGCCGGCGCGGCAGTGATCGAAAAGCATGTGACCCTGGACAAGAACCTGCCCGGGCCCGACCATCGGTTCTCGGCCGACGCCGACGAACTGGGAACCCTGGTGCGCCACCTGGCCGAGGTCCATGCCGCCATGGGCCGGGCCGACCTGGAACCCACCGCCGAGGAAAGCGGGATGCGCGCCGACTGCCGCCTGTCCTGCGTCGCCGTCCGCGACCTGGATTCGGGCCACCCGCTGGCCCGCGCCGACATCGGCTTCTACCGGCCCGGCACGGGCCTGCCGCCCAAGCGGGTGGGCGACCTGGTGGGGCGCTGCCTGGACCGGGGCGTGGCCCCGGGCCACGTGTTCACGGACTCCGATTTCGCGTGACCCCGGCCATGGCCCCCGGTACGCCGCCCAGCTTCGACCCCTTCTGGGAGGACCGCTACGCCCGCGGCCACGCCCAGCGCTATCCCTGGGACGTGGTGGTGTCGTTCGTCTACCGCAACGCGCCTGGCGACAGGCCGCGCAAGGCCGTGTCGATCCTGGAGGTGGGCTGCGGTACCGGCGCCAACCTGTGGTTTGCGGCGCGGGAGGGCTTCGCGGTCACCGGCATCGACGCCAGCGCCAGCGCCATTGCTGGCGCCCGGGCCCGGTTCGACCGCGAGGGGCTGGACGGCACACTGATCGAAGGCGACTTCACCGACCTGCCCTTCGCCGACAACAGCTTCGACCTGGCCATCGACCGTTGCTCCATCACCTGCTGCGGCCGCACGGCGGCCCGGCGGGCCGTCGCCGAAGTTCACCGCTGCCTGGCCCCCGGTGGCCGCTTTCTGTTCGTGCCCTACAGCACCCGGCACACCAGTGCCGCGGCGGGGCGGGATGCCGGCGACGGCCTGGTGGACGACATCCGGGCCGGCAGCCTGGCCGACACCGGGCAGATCTGCTTCTACGACCGGGACCAGGTCGCCGCCCTGTTTGCCCGGGGATGGACCGTGCGGTCCATGGCCCACCTGGAAGAGACGGACCCGGCGGCGCAGCCCGAGACCCGCCACGCCGAATGGCGTGTGGTGGCCGAGAAGGCAGCACCGTGACCGCCGCCCCGGCAACGGCCCACGTCACCCTGCGCCCCATGGCCGCGGACGACTGCGAGATGGTGTTCACCTGGCGCAACCGGCCCGAGATCGTGCGCCTGTCGTCCAGCGGCAGGCCCGTGGACTGGGAAGATCACCTGAGCTGGTTCCGTCGCCGCGCCGCCGACGGGACCCAGCCCATGTTCGTCATCGAGGCGGCGGGCTGGCCCGCTGGCCAACTCCGCTTCGACGCCGAGGCGGACCGGGCGTACCGGGTCACCATCTATCTGGTCGCCGAGTCCACCGGGCGGGGTATCGGCGTCGCCGCCCTGCGCGCTGGCTGCGGCCGCCTGCTGGCCGAGGGCCGCGCCGATACCTTCACGGCCTGCGTCCAGGCTGGCAACCTGCCCAGCCGCAAGGCTTTCGCCCGCGCCGGGTTCCGCGACACCGAGCCGCCGGCGCCCTGCCCGGGCGGGCACGTGCGCATGGTGTTGACCGCCGGGGGCGCTCACGCGTGACCGGCGGTTGGGCCGACGACGACGCCCGCAACGTGGCCCTGTACACGCGCCTGCGCGGCGAGCACGGCGACGACGTGCGCGCCCTGAACTGGGGTAGCCGCGGCTCGCAGCGGCGCCGGTTCCAGGTCCTGGCGGAAGTCGGCGACCTGGACGGCGCCAGCCTCCTGGACGTGGGCTGCGGCCTGGGGGACCTGAAATCCTGGCTGGCGGAGGCAGGCCATCGGGTTTCCTACACCGGGATCGACCTGACCGGGGCCATGGTCGACGGCGCCCGGGAACGGCATCCGGACGGCGATTTCCGCCTGGGCAACCTGCTGGACGACGCCGGCATCGGACCGGACAGTTTCGACTACGTGCTGAGCAGTGGCATCTTCTATTTCCGCCAGGACCGGCCACGGGCGTTCCTGGAAGCCATGGTCGCGCGCATGGCCCAGGTGGCGCGCCTTGGGGTCTCCTTCAACACCCTGAGCGCCTGGGCCGACCGGCGCGAGGGCGACGAGTTCCAGGCCGATCCCCTGGCGACCCTGGATTTCTGCCGCCGCATCAGCCGCCGGGTGGTGCTGCGCCACGACTACCACCCCGGCGATTTCACCGTCTATCTCTACCCCGGGGCCGGCGCATGAAGGTCCTGTCCATCGTGCAGCCTGCCTACCTGCCCTGGCTGGGCTATTTCGAGCGCCTGCACCTGAGCAGCGAGCACGTGGTCCTGGACCACGTGGAAATCGACCTGAACAGCAAGACCAAGTTCGCCAACCGCAACCGCATCCGCACCGCCGAGGGGTGGTGCTGGCTGACCGTACCGCTGGCCACCAAACACCGGCGCGGCAGCCTGCACCTGGACCACCTGGCCATCGCCGAGGACCCCCGGTGGCGGCGCAAGCACGCCGCCGCCATCCGCGCCAACTACGCCAAGGCGGCCCACTTCAATGACCACTGGCCGTTCTTCGAGAACCTGTTCGCCCGCGACTGGACCCGCCTGGTGGACCTGTGCGGCGCCGCCACCGGCTACCTGGCCCGGGCCCTGGGGGTGACCACGCCGACCCTGCGCAGTTCCGAGATGGACGTGGCCGGCAGCAAGGACGACCTGATCCTGAACATTTGCAAGGCCCGGGCCGCCGACGTCTACCTGTCGGGACCCTTCGGGCGCGACTACCTGGACCTGGACGCCTTCGCCGCGGCCGGCATCGAGGTCCGCTTCCACGACTACCTCCACCCCACCTACCGCCAGGCCTTCGATGGGTTCGAGCCCTACATGTCGGTAGTGGACCTGCTGTTCAACCATGGTCCGGCCAGCCTGGACCTGCTGTCCACTGCCACGGTGCCGGGATCGCACGCCCATGCCGCAAGCCACTGACCCCACTGCCGCGCCGGCGGCCATCACCATCGCCGGGCGCAGCATCGGCCCCGGCCACCCCTGTTTCCTTGCCGTCGAGGTGGGCACCACCTGCCTGGGCGAGATGGACCGCGCCCTGCGCCTGGTGCACGCGGCGGCGGCGGCCGGGGTCGACGCGGTCAAGTTCCAGGTCATCGACCCGACCCAGATCTCTGACCCGACCGTGACCTACACCTTCCGCAGCGGCGGCCAGTCGTACACCGTCAACATGAAGGAGATGTTCGAGCGTCTGTGCTTCAGCCGCGATCAGTGGCGCGACATCGCCGACGCCTGCGCCGACGCCGGGGTCCTGTTCTACGCCACCGTGGACTACCTGGACGGCGTCGACATGATGGAGAGCATCGGCGTGCCATGCCACAAGATCGGCGCCTGGGACACCACCTTCAAGCCCCTGATCGAGCGCATCGGCGCCACCGGCAAGCCCCTGTTCGTGGACCTGGGCCCGACCACCCAGGAGGAGGCCGACGACCTGGTCGGCTGGCACCAGGGCGCCGGCGGCGGGCCGGTCCTGTTCCTGCACGACTTCCACACCGGCGATGATGGCGAAATGAACCTGCGGGCGGTGCAGCACCTGAACGCGCGCTACCCCTGGCCGGCCGGGTTCTCGGCCCCGGGGCGCGACGACGACCTGGACTTCGCGGCCCTGGCCCTGGGCGCGGCGCACCTGGAAAAGCGCCTGATCCTCAGTCGTCGCGACCCAGCCTTCCACGCCGACGAGTCCCTGGAACCCGACGAACTGGCGGCCTGGGTGCAGCGGATCCGCCACGTGGAGCGGGCCCTGGGCCGCGCCGAGATCGTGCCGTCGCGGGTCGACCGCGAGCAGTCGCGCGACTATTACCGCAGCATCTGCACCCTGCGGCCGGTGGCCGCCGGGGAAGCGTTCGGCCCCGACAACCTTGGCGGCAAGCGCCCCGGCACCGGCCTGCCGACCGCGCGCCTGAACGAGTTCTGGGGCCGCCGCGCCGCCACCGACCTGGCCGCCGACACCCTGATCGGCGAGGAGCATCTGGCATGAACGGGGGCATGAGCGGGGGCATGAGCGTGGCCATCATTGCGGCCCATCCCGACGACGAGATCCTCGGAGTCGGCGCCACCGCGGCGCGGCATGTGGACGGCGGCGACGACGTTCATGTCCTGATCCTGGCCACCGGCGCCCTGTCGCGAACCACCGGTACCGCGGCCGCCGTTTCGGACCTTGAGCGCGCGGCACGGCAGGCAGCCGAAGTGCTGGGCACCCGCCCGCCCCGGTTTCTCGGCCTGCCCGACAATCGCCTGGACTCGCTCGACCTGTTGGACGTTGTCCAGGCCGTCGAGGCGTTCGTGGCCGACGTCGCGCCGCGCATCGTCTACACCCACCACCACGGCGACCTGAACGTGGACCACGGCATCACCCAGCGGGCGGTGCTGACCGCCTGCCGGCCCCTGCCCGGCGGCACGGTGCGGGCGATCCACGCCTTCGAGACCTTGTCCAGCACCGAATGGGCCGCCGGCGACCCGGGTGACGCCTTCCGGCCGAACCGCTATGTCGAGGTGACCGCGACCCTGGACCGCAAGATGCGGGCCCTGGAAGCCTATGCCTCGGAAATGCGGGACTTTCCCCATCCCCGTTCGGCCCAAGCGGTGCGGGCCCTGGCCGCCCTGCGCGGGGCACAAGTGGGGGTAGAAGCGGCCGAGGCCTTCATGGTGACGAGGGAGGTGGACCGGTTGTGAGCTGCATGGCCGACTCCACAGCCCGCCTGTTTCTGTCTACCGTGACCGCCGATTTCGATGCGGCGCGGGACGCGGCCCTGGGTCCATGGTGCTTCGCGGGTGCCGAGCGGGTATACGAAGAATGGGAGAATCTTCCCTTCTTCGACCCGTTCGAGAACGCGGCGGTCTATGCCGAACATGCTCGTAACGTCGGCGATTTGGCCATGATCCAAGCCGATCGACTGGGCCGTCGACTGAACGCACGCCATGGTACGAGCTATGACCGCCACCATTGGCGTTTGATCCTGGTGCCGTGGTTGTCGGCCCTGATCCAGGCATCCTGGATTCGTTTTGCCCATTTGCAGAAGTTCATTCGCGCCAACGGCAACCGGGCGTTCACGGTGGAAGTCTGCGACGACCTGAACCCCTGGGCATTCCGTGACACCGAGGACTTCGTCGACTTCGGAGTTCCCAACCCGGGATTCAACGCCTGGATGCTGTCCGTCATGGTCCGACGCCTGGCACCCGATACCTGGCGTTTGGTCCCCATTCAGGCGCAGCACCGAGAGGCCCCGCCGTCGCCGGCCGGCGGCGAACAGCGCGGCTGGAAGCGCGATCTGCTGCCCGACCGCCTGAGCGTGGACAACGTGCCCGGCCTGCGTTGGGGCAAATTGCTGTTCTCGGTCTATGTCAATTGCCTGCCCCGTCGGCGAGGTGGCGAGCCCGCCTACGAACCCGATCCCGGCTCCTGTCTGTCCGCATTTCCGGATGTTTACCTGGAAATACTGGACCGATTGGTCGCGGCGACCGAGCCCTGCTCCTATGGTCAGGACTTTGCGATATTGGACAACCAGGCCAAGGAGAAGCGGTACCGTCCCGGCCGACTGTTGGTTGGTTTCGTCGAACTGTTCAACGAGCGAGAGCGGTTCATCGCCGCCCATGCCCGCAGCAACGGCGAACGCCTGGTCATCGTGCAGCACGGCGGCGGGTACGGGGCCAAGAAGTGCGATCCCGACGGCAACAACTTCGAGTATCGGCAATTCGCCTTCGTGACCTGGGGCTGGACCGAGGTCGAAGGCTCGCGCGGCCGTTTCGTCCCCCTGCCGGCGCCCCACCTCAGCAGGATCAGGAACCGCCATCGTCGCACGACCAATGACCTGGTGCTGGTCGGCACGCAGATGCAGTTGTTCCCGCGGTGGCTCCATGCCGGACCCCAGTCGGTACAAACACTGGCCTATCGGCGCGAGAAGATCGGATTCGTCGAGGCGCTGGCTGAACCCGCGCGGCAACGGCTGCGCTACCGTCCCTATTTCAGGTCGGAGGTCGACCTTGAAGACGAGCAATTCCTTCGCAGGCAGGTGGGCGACCTGGACCTGGTGACCGGGGATTTGCACCGCCACCTGTTGAACTGCCGGATGGCCGTGATCGACCATCCCATCACGACCCTGCCCGTGGCGCTGGCCGCCAACGTACCGACCGTTGCGTTCTGGGACGACACGATCTGGCCCCGTTCCCCGCAGGCGGCGGCCAGCCTGGAAGTGCTGGCGGATTGCGGAATCCTGCACCGATCCGGCCGGTCCGCTGGCGCACAGGTCAACGCGGTCTGGGACGACGTCGAGTCCTGGTGGCGTGATCGACCGGTGCAACGGGCGCGGCAGCAGTGGTGCCACCAATATGCCCGAACCCACCCCTTTTGGTGGGCGTTCTGGCTGGCTGGACTTTGGCGCTTGGCGTCGGCACACGGACGGCGGCCATGACGGCGCCGCGCAAGGTCATGGTCCTGACCGGCAAGCGCGGCGGCTTCGGCGCCATGGTGCCCATGCTGCGCCTGCTGCGCGACGACCCGGTGTTCGAGCTGCAGCTGGTGGTCACCGACCAGCATGTCAGCGCCCGGTTCGGCAACACCGTCCGCGAGGTCGAGGAGGAGTTCGCCGTCGCCGCCGCCGTGGACATGGCCCAGCAGGACGACCGCCCGGCCAGCCGCTGCCACGCCCTGGCCCGCTGCCTGGCCGGCATGACCGACGTGCTGGCGGACCTGGCGCCGGACCTGTGCGTGCTGTACGGCGACCGCGGCGAGGTCCTGGCCACGGCCTTCGCCGCCACCAACCTGGGGGTGCCCATCGCCCACATCCAGGGCGGCGACGTCTCGGGCTCGGTGGACGAGCCGGTGCGCCACGCGGTCAGCAAGCTGGCCCACGTTCACTTCCCGGCCACCGAGCAGAGCGCCAGCCGCCTGCGCCAGATGGGCGAGGAGGACTGGCGCATCCACGTGGTCGGCGACAACCACATCGACAGCATCGTCCACGGCCGGTTCGCGCCGCGCGACCAGGTGGCGCGGGCCCTGGACCTGGACCTGGACGCCCCGGTGATCGTGCTGCTGCAGCATTCCGAGACCACGGCGCCCGACGACGCCCATGGGCAGATGGTCGAGACCCTGGCGGCGGTGGCCGCGGTGGGCCACCAGACCGTGGTCGTGCACCCCTGCTCGGACCAGGGATACGGCGGCATCCTGCGGGCCATCGAGGAGCAGGCGCGGCCGCCCCAGTTCCGGGTCCACGTGAACATCGACGCGCCCCTGTTCTGGGGCTTGCTGGCGCAGGCGTCGGTGATGGTGGGCAACTCGTCGGCCGGGCTGATCGAGACGCCGTCGTTCCGCCTTCCGGCGGTCAACGTGGGCCGGCGCCAGGTGGGCCGCCTGCACGCCGAGAACGTGATCCACGTGGGCCACGACCGAGGTGAAATCGAGGCCGCCATCCGCCGCGCCCTGACCGACCCGGACTTCCGCCGCGCCGCCGCCCAATGCAGCCAGCCGTTCGGCGACGGCCGGGCGGGGGAGCGGATCGTCGGGCACCTGCGCGAGCTGGAGATCGACCGGCGGTTGCGGCTCAAGGAACTGCCGCCCCTGGCGGAGTCGGCGGCGTGAGCGGCGCCGTCTACCACGCCGCGATCCTGCGCACGGGCAGCCTGGTGCCGGTGCTGTGGCGGGCGCTGCGCGGCCGGCAGGTGGCGATCCTGGAAGTTCGCGCCGTGTTCGCGCCGGCGCGGCGGATGTTGCAGGCCGTGCGCGACCGGCTGGTGGCCGGCGGCCGCGCCACCAGCCATGTGGACAGCTTTCCCGGCGCCGACCGGTTCGCGGGCGGCTATGGCGCCCAGTACCACATCCATTCCTTCGCCCGCGTCGAACCGTGGATCGAGGCGCGCTATGGCTTCGAGGGCCTGGCCGTCGCCGATCCGGCCTACGGCATGGCGATCAAGCACGCCACCTGCAACCACATCGCGGCGCGGTTCATGACTCTGATGCTGTTGCGGGACCTGTACCAGCAGTTGGAGCCCGCGCGGGTGCGCATCATCGGCGCCGACACCGAGCTGGCCGACCTCTACGCCGCCCACGAGGGCATCCCGGCGCCCTTCTCAGGCCGCCGCGGCACCCTGGCGGCGGTGCTGGCCAACACCGTGACGACGGCCCTGGCCGTGGCCTACGGGCTGGCCTGGATCGCCCGCCGCACGCGCCGGCGGTGGCCGCCGGCGCAGCCGGTCCTGTTGGCCGCCGACGTCCTGCCCAACGAACGGCACCTGGGGCTGCTGCGCGAGGTGATCGACGACCCGGCCCAGCTGATGCTGGTCTTCCGTTCGGACGCCACCGGCGCGGCGGCCGGCCCGACGATAACCGGGGCATCGACCTGCAGCCAGCGCGACGGCAAGTTTTCGCCGTCGGCGGCCCTGTCCGCGGCCGGTGTGGTGGCGACCCACGGGCTAGGCCTGCTGCGCCGCTACGGCGCCTGGCCGCCGGTGCTGTTCCGGCGCCTGGCGCCGATGCCGTTCAAGCGGGTCATGTACCGAGCCTTGTGGGCCCGTTTCCGACCGCAGCATTTCCTTGGCCGCGACGATTACAACGCCGACCACATCATCCGCAGCCAGGAACTGCGCCGCTTGGGCGCCCAGGCGCTGGGCATCAACCACGGCCTGCCGGTGCCGGAGATCATCAACTACGCCTGGCGGTACATCGATTTCGACGTCTACTTCGTTTTCGGCAAGGCCCTGCACGACCGCCACTACAAACGGACCTGGGCGCCGGCCATGCGGGTCGAGGCCATCGGCATCTGGGCCATGTCGCGGGCGCAGCGGATGCGCCTGGGCAGTGGTACGTCCCGCGACATCCTGTTCTTCCCCAACCTGAGCCTGTTCGAGGATCGCATCTTCGACCAGGTCTGCCGCATCGCCGAGGCGTTCCCGGACCGCCGGCTGCTGGTCAAACTGAAGGCCACGCGCAAGGCCGACGGCTATTTCAGCCCCCTGGCCGAGAAGATCCGCCGAGGCCCCGCCAACCTGGCGGAGACCGAGGAGGACTCCTACGACCTGATGACCCGCGCCGCCTATGCGCTAACCAACGACGGCACCACCATCGCCGCCGAGGCGGTCCAGCTCGGGCTGGCCACCTTCGTATTCGACATGGACCGCAACAGCCCGTCCTACTACCGCGAGTTCCCCGGCCTGTGCGTGGCCGACGGGAACGAGGTGATCGCCCGCATCCGCGCCATCGAGGCCGGCCGCGAGACCTATCCGCGTGAAAATTTCGCCGGGCTGATCGACCTGTCGGGCCGCGACCCCTTCGACGTCATCCGCGCCAGCATGGGACTGCCGCCGTCGGCGGTGGCGGACCTGCCCGTGGCGGCGCAGGCCGTGGGGGCCTGACCGTGGCGGAACGGACCTTGTCGGCCTGGGCCGTGGTCACCGCGCGGGGCGGCTCGAAGAGCATTCCATTGAAGAATCTGGTCAGCCTGGGCGGCCGGCCGCTGCTGGACTACGGCGTGCGGGCGGCCCAGGCCAGCGGCAGTTGCCGGCGGATCATCTGTTCCACCGACCATGACGCCATCGCCGCTCGGGCCCGGGAGCTGGGGACCGAGGTGGACCGCCGGCCCGCGGAATTGGCCGGCGACGAAGCGTCGTCCAACGCCGTGGTCGGCGACCTGTTGGACCGCCTGGCCGCCGACGCGGCGCCCCTGCCCGATGTGATCGTGCTGATCCAGCCCACCAGCCCGTTCCTGC
Source organism: Hyphomicrobiales bacterium (assembly GCA_024236415.1). GTDB lineage: Bacteria > Pseudomonadota > Alphaproteobacteria > Rhodospirillales > JACKKN01 > JACKKN01. Next base: position 504,127 of record JACKKN010000001.1, on the reverse strand, counting down.
TGCCGTCCCACGTGAGCGCGGTGATCGACCGCCTGGCCGGCGACCCGACTGCCAACTCAGCGCACACGGTCGTCCAGTGCACCCACCACAACCACGCCTGGAACCAGCGCGAGATCGTCGGCGGCCACGCCCGCTTCCTGTTCGCGGAACAGCGCAAGGAAGGCTACAACAAACAGCGCAAGCCCAAGCTGTACACCCTGGGCAACCTGATCGCCGTGCGCACCGTGGCCATGCGCGCCAGCGGCAGCCTGTATGCCGAGCCCAGCGCCACGGTGGAGATCAGCCGGCCCCACGAATTCGACCTGGACGTGGCCGCCGACATCCCCCTGGCCGAAGCGATCATCGCCGCCGGCCTGGTCGACCTGTCGCACCTGGACCCGGCGGCGCCGTCCAGAGATACCAAAACCATCGGATAGATCCCGCGAATGAGCACTCTCGAAGCCAAATACGGCCTCCCCGCCGAGGTCAGGTTCTGCAAGCGCTGCGTGGTCTCGAACCAGCGCCCGTCCTCGACCGTGGAGTTCAAGAACACCAACCGAAAGGAGACCGTGCACTTCGACGAGGAGGGCATCTGCTCGGCCTGCCGCTACCACGAGCGCAAGTGGGGCGGCATCGACTGGGACGCCCGCCAGCGGCAACTGGTCGAGCTGCTGGACCGCCACCGCAGCCGCGACGGCAGCTACGACGTGATCGTGCCTGGCAGCGGCGGCAAGGACAGCACCTATGTCTCCCACGTGCTGAAGTACAAGTACGGCATGCACCCCCTGACCGTGACCTGGCCGCCGCACATGTACACCGACATCGGCCGCATCAACTTCGACGCCTGGCTGGACACGGGCCTGGACAACATCAGCTTCCACCCCAACCGGCGGGTCCACCGGATCCTCACCCGCGAGGCCTTCGTCAACCTGGTGCACCCGTTCCAGCCCTTCATCCTGGGCCAGAAGCAGATCGGCCCCAAGATCGCCGCCAAGTACGGGGTGAAGCTGATCATGTACGGCGAGAGCCAGGCCGAGGGCGGCACCAACGTGGCCGAGGCCGACAACCCGGTCATGAACCCCAAGTACTACACCCTGCCGCGGGACCAGCGCCGCGACGTGCGCCTGGGCGGCCGCACGGTGGCCGAGCTGGCCGAACTGGGCGTCCCCGCCCACGAGCTGGAGCCCTATTTCCCCATCGCCCGCGAGGACGCCGCGGCGGCGGGGCTGGAGGTCCACCACATGGGCTTCTACGAGCAGTGGATCCCCCAGGAGAAGTTCTATTACGCCGCCGAGCATTGCGGGTTCCAGCCCAACCCCGTGCGCACCGAGGGGACGTACTCCAAGTACCCTAGCCTGGATGACAAGATCGACGGTTTCCACTACTACACCACCTTCATCAAGTTCGGGATCGGCCGCGCCACCTACGACGCGGCCCAGGAGATCCGCAACCGCCACCTGGTGCGCGAGGAGGGAGTGGCCCTGGTGCACAAGTACGACGGCGAGTTCCCCAAGCGGTACTTCGAGGAGTTCCTGGACTACACCATGATCGACGAGGACAAGTTCTGGGCGGTCATCGACGGTGCCCGCTCGCCGCACCTGTGGACCAAGGACGGCAACGAGTGGCGCCTGCGCCACCAGGTCGCCTGACCGGGCATTGCGGCCGGACTCCAACAGCAACACGAGTGATGCAAAGATGAGTGACATGAATACTTTAAAAGACGCACCGGAATCAGGAGGCCTGAAACACGCGCCATTCAAGGTTGAAGCGGACGAAATGGCGCTAAAGGTCCGCTTCCCCTTCTTCAAGATCTATGCCCTTGGTCAGCATGTGCCCCAGGGAGTGCGGTCGGTGTTTCGCAGCATCCTCTACCGGCTGGTGTTCCACCGCGTCGAAAAGAAGAACATCTTGCTGATCACGATTCCCAAGTCCGGAACGCACTTCTTCACCATCTTCATGGCCAACTACATCAACATCCTGTCGGGAGAAGACGCCGGACCGCTCGACATCGAGGACGTGTTCAAGCGGTTCGTCATGAACCGGCGCGACCGTATCCTGCGCAAGTTCGTCGCCGCCGAGCCGCACCCGTTCTTCAAGAAGACACGCTATCATGACCTGACACCCAGTCATGGGACGCGGTTCATCAGGATGTGCCCGGGACGAATCGTTTTCCTTTATCGAAATCCCCTGGACCAGTTGGTCTCGTGGTTCTACTTCCGTTATAAATGGGAGACGCAGAACAATACGCTGTCGAGGGAGATCATCGACTCGGCGCTCGATCACTATATCGGTCAGTTCAACCTGATGATGGGGTTGCGCGGCAAGCGGCACATCCTGCCCGTCGCCTATGAAAGCCTGATGATGGCGCCCCTCAATACCCTCATGACCGTGCTGGCATGGCTGGATTTTCCCATCGACGTGACGGCGATGGACAGGGCCCTGGCCTATTCCGACAAGCGACAGGTCAAGAAGTACGAAGAGAACGTCGGCATTCTCAACCAGAGCGGCCGGGAGAGCCCCCTGATCCGCAGCGGCAAGATCGGGCAGTGGAAGGAACACTTCTCGGAAGCGGACCTGGCCCATATCCGCGGCCGCCTGCAGGACGCGGGCATCGACCTGGGACAGTTCATCTTCGAATAACCGGCACCGGCCCTGGGCAGACCTGCGCCGATACGGCGCTTGACTGGGGCCCACGCACAACCCACATGGGTCGCATCACCCGTGGTGAATGCTGGAGGGACCACCGATCGATGGATAATCTCACCCTTCTCAAGGACCGCCTGGATTCCAAGATCTCGGCGGCGTACCGGCGTGCCGAAACGCTCATCAACCGGCCGCGCAACGATATCGCAGTCACCGCCAGCCTGACGCGGGTGTGCAACGCGCGCTGCCCCATGTGCCCCATGCACAACATGGAGAACAACCAGTGGCAGCACATGGACGACAAGACCTTCCACAGGATGGTCGAGATCTTCAAGCAGCTGCACAACCGCTACCTGGCGCTCCATTCCATGGGCGAATGCCTTGCCCATCCCGACCTGAAGCGCTACATCGACATTCTGCGCGACAACCACTTCTGGATTCGCGTGTCCACCAACGCCTCCCTGCTGCACCGCCACATGGACACCATGCTGCGGGTCCAGTACCTGCGCTATTCCATCGAGGGCTGGGACGAGGCGTCGCTGAAAAAGTACCGCAACCTCAAGTTCGATCAGGTCTACGACAACATCAAGGAGTTCTGGCACTTCAGCCGCGGCAAGGTGTCCTACCCGATCCGCCTGGCCGTCAGCTTCTATCCCAGCATGACCGAGGACAACATCCGCGAGTTCACCGAGGTCTGGGGCCCCTATGTCGACCAGATCTCGGTCAGCATGGCCTACAATCCGCAGCTCAACCACACCCAGCGGTTCCGCGCGCCCATCCCCAAGGACAAGTTCGGCGACTACTACTACATGGAACCCAAGCAGGGGCCGCTGACCTGCGGCTACGCCATGGGTTACGCCGATATTCAGCCCAACGGCGACGTTCTTCCCTGCTGTGACGACTACGCCGGACAGCTCACCCTGGGCAACATCCATGAAGAGGACTTCATGGCGATCTTCAATGGCGAGCGGGCGCGCAACCTGCGGGCCGAGTTCGAGCAGGGCAATCCGGTGAGCTGCGGAAACTGCCACACGTTCTATGACTTCACCGACGAGGCCAAGCAGCACCTGGAAGTGCTGCGCGGCATCGTCGTGTCCACCCACGACAAGGTCCGGCGCAACCGCGCCGCCTGATTCCACCCGCCTGACGGCATTCCACCGGGCGGATTTCCTCCGCCCCCATTTCCTGCGGTCCATGCCGCGGCCTTTCCGGCCGCGGCCCGTCCGCTCCCCTCCTGCATCCGGAACACAACATGCGCATCCTGATTCTCGGTGGCGACGGCTATCTCGGCTGGCCCACCGCCATGTATTTTTCGCAACGCGGTCACGAGGTTGCCGTCGTCGACAACCTGGCCAAGCGCGTCTGGGAGGCGGAAATGGGGGTCGAGCCCCTGGTCCCCATCCGCCAGTTGCCGACCCGGATCAAGCGCTGGCGCGAGGTTTCGGGCCGCGAGATCGCGCTGTACGTGGGCGACATCGCCGAGAACCACCGCTTCGTTTACCAGCTGTTCGACGACTTCCGCCCCGATGCCGTGGTGCACTACGCCGAGCAGCCCTCGGCCCCGTTCTCCATGGCCGACCGCGAGAAGTGCGTGATGACCCAGCGCAACAACGTGCTGGGCACCCTGAACGTCATGTTCGCCATGCGCCACGCCTGCCCCGACACCCACATCGTCAAGCTGGGCACCATGGGCGAATACGGCACCCCCAACATCGACATCGAGGAGGGCTGGCTGGAGCTGGAGCACAACGGCCGCAAGGACCGGGTCATGTACCCCAAGAAGCCCGGGTCCTTCTACCACCTGTCCAAGGTCCATGACTCCAACAACCTGGAATTCGCCTGCCGCATCTGGGACATGCGGGTCACCGACCTGAACCAGGGCGTGGTCTATGGCATCGACACCGACGAGACCGCCCTGCACCGCGACCTGTGCACCAGCTTCCACTATGACGCCGTGTTCGGCACGGTGCTGAACCGGTTCATCGTGCAGGCGGTCCTGGGCCAGCCCATGACCGTCTATGGCCGCGGCAACCAGACGCGCGGCTACCTGAACATCCGCGACACCCTGGCATGCGTCGAGTTGGCCACCCTGAACCCGGCGGAACCCGGCGAGTTTCGCGTCTTCAACCAGTTCACCGAGCAGTTCTCGGTCAACGAGCTGGCGGCGCGGGTACAATCGGTCGCCGCCGCCATGGGCCTGGCGGCGGAGATCGACCACGTGGAGAACCCGCGCATCGAGCTGGAAGACCACTACTACAACGCCAGGCACTCGGCGCTGGTGGAGTTGGGCCTGGTTCCCCACCTGCTGACCGACGCGGTCCTGGCCGAGATGATCGATTCGGTGGTCAGGGCCAAGGACCGCATCGATCCCGAACTGATCATGCCGCGCATCCACTGGCGCATGCGTTCGCCGGCGCGCCAGGGCGGCGACTGAGCCGCCCGTGACCTTCGCGCGCGAATTCGCCATCGCCGGCCGGGCCGTGGGCCCGGGCCACCCCTGCCTGGTCATCGCCGAGGCCGGGGTCAACCACTTCGGCGACATGGACAAGGCCCTCGCGCTAGTCGACCTGGCCGTGGACGCCGGCGCCGACGTGCTGAAGATCCAGCACTTCCGCACCGATGTCCTGGTCGGGCCCAGCGCCCCGGACTGGCGCGAGCGGCTGCGCAGCAAGGAGTTGAGCGACACTCAGGTGCTGCGCATCCGGGACCACTGCGACCGGCGCGGCATTCTCTTCATGTGCACCGGCCACGACGAGGACTCGCTGGACTTCCTGGACCGCGAGGCCGGGGTGCCCGCGTTCAAGGTGGGCTCGGGCGAAGTCGGCAACTGGCCGAGCCTGACCGCCATGGCCCGGCGCGGCAAGCCCATCATCCTGTCCACCGGCATGTACGAGATGGCGGACATCTCCGCCGCCCTGGAGGCCATCGCCGCGGGCGGCGGCCGCGAGGTCGCGGTGCTGCACTGCGTGACCAGCTATCCCACCGACCCGGCCGACGTGAACCTGGCGGTGATGGGCCAGATCCGCGACCTGTTCCCCGGCCCGGTGGGCTATTCGGACCACACCACCGGCACCGCCGTTCCGCTGGCGGCGGTGGCCCTGGGCGCCGACGTCATCGAGAAGCACATCACCATCGACCGCGACGTGCCCAACGCCCAGGACTGGAAGGTGTCCTGCGACCCCTCCAACCTGGCCGCCTTCGTCGCCGGCATCCGCGAGGTCGAGGCCGCGCGGGGCGGCGCGCCCAAGGCCCTGGCGACGGCCGAACGGCAATCCCTGCTGTGGGCCCGCAAGAGCCTGACCGCGGCGCGCGACATCGCCGCCGGCGAATGCCTGACCGCCGACATGCTGGTGGCCCAGCGCCCGGGCGACGGCCTGCCGCCGTCGCGCATCGGCGAGGTGGTGGGCCGGACCGCACACCGCAGCTTCGCCCGCGGGACCAAGATCGACCCCGCGGGCCTGACCTAGTGTGCTGAAAAAGCGGGTGATCCTGCACGTGGGACTGCCCAAGGCCGGCAGCACCTTTCTGCAGCGGGGGGTCTTTCCGCGCCTGCGCGACGTCTACGACCTCAACACCCGCGACCCCGAGGCCCTTGACGCCCTGATCGCCTGTTTTCGCGCCGCCGAATGGCGCCAGGACCAGGCGCGGAAGATCGTCGATTACCTGACCGCGCGAATCACGGAACCGATCCTGGTGATCAGCTGGGAGGGGTTCGCCGGGCACCCCCTGAACGGCTTCCGTGCCAACGAAACCTACGCCACCCGGCTGAAGGAACTGTTCCCGGCGGCCACCGTCCTGCTTGTGGTGCGGCGCCAGGACGCCTTTCTCGAGTCCGCCTACCGCCAGTGCCTGCACAACTACCACAGCCAGACGGTGCGCGGATTCCTCAACCTGACCGGTGACGGATTCGGCGCCGCGCAGCCGGACAGACGGGCGGCCAACGTCGATGTCCGCGCCATCGACTTCCTGGCCATGGCACGCCGCTACGCGGCCCTGTTCGGGCAGCCCTCGGTGTCCGTTCTGGCGCTCGAACAACTGGTCAAGGATCGGGAGGGCTTCGTCGCGCGCGTCCTCGCCGCGACGGGCACCACCCTGGCCTCGGACATCGATTTCGCCCGCCGCGAGAACCGCGGCTATTCCCTGATCTCCAGTCGCATCGCCATGGTCCTGAACCGGTTCGTCCACACCCGCAACAACCCCTGGGGCATCATCCCCAACCAGCCCTTTCGCCGGTTCCTGGAGCCGCGGGCGGCGCGCAGCCGGTTCTTCCACATCCTGTTTGCCATCAGCGTGCGGATCAGCCTGCGCTATTTCCTGCAGAACGTGGTCGACCGGCTGATCTACATCGACGCCCGGTTCATCGACAGGGCGACCCGCCAGCGCATCATGGATCTGCACCGGGACAGCAACGCCGCGCTCGACCGGGAATTCGCCGTCGGACTGGCGCCGTTCGGGTACTACTGATTTGCCAGGGGACCAGGCGACGACATGCTGACCATGGCGCGGAAATGCTTCGCCATGCTGGACCGTCCGGCACGCCGGGGGCTCTCGGGCCTGGCGATCATGATCGCCCTGGGTTCGATCCTCGAGGCGGTCAGCATCGGCGTCCTGTTCCCGGTCATCAAGGTGATCCTGGACCCCGGGGAGATGGCCGGTGTTCCCTGGATCGGGGACCAGATCAAGGACAGCGATTCCGCCGCGGTGGCGCCGGTGCTGATCGCCGGCCTGATCCTTCTGTTCGTTGCCAAGAACGGGTTCCTGATCTTTCTGACGTTCCGCCAGAACCTGTTCATTTCCCTGAATCAGGCCCGGTTCGCCTGCGAGTTCCTGCGCCGTTTTCTGGCCGCCCCCTACGAGGTCGTCATGAAGCGCACCTCGGCCGACGTGGTCACCCTGTTGGACGACACTATCAGCCGGGTTTACCAGACCGCCATCTCCGCGTTCCTTGTCCTGGCGACGGAGTTTCTCGTCCTGGCGGGAATCGGCATCGTGCTGGTGTTTACCGACCCCCTGCTGACCTTGGGTGCCGTGGTCGTGGTCGGCGGTGTCGGGCTGCTGTCCTACATGTGGCTGCGGCCCAGGTTGTCGGCCTGGGGCGAGGAATCGCTTTCCCTGCGGCGCGAGGTGCTGCAGGCCCAGCAGCAGTCCGTGGCAGCGGTGCGGGAAATCAAGATGTACGGTGTCGCCGGTCAGATCGAGGCCGATTTCGCCGGCATCCGCCATGCCTTCGGGCGCCTGACCGGGCTGCGCAGCGCCATGGGCCAGGTGCCCCGATTCGTGATCGAAACCGCACTGGTGATGGTGATACTGGGCGGCCTGGCCAGCCTGCTGTGGGCCGAGCGGACGCCGGCCGAGATCTCCGCCGTCCTGGGTGTGCTGGCGGCAAGCGCCATCCGCATCATGCCGTCCAGCAACCGCATCCTGTTGTCGTCCCAACAGTTGCGTTTCTGCGCCTTTGCTGTCGACAAACTGTACGACGAATTCCGCAGTTCGGAGGCGTGGCTGCGGTCGGCGTCGCCGGGCGAGGACAAGGCCGCGGCATCGCCGGGCGGCACCCGCCTGTTGACACTCGAAGGCCTCGGCTACCGGTTCGCCGGGGCCGACCGGGCCGCGATCGAGGACTTGAATGTGACTATCCCGCACGGCGCGTCGATCGGCATCGTCGGGCCTTCGGGGGCCGGCAAGAGCACGCTCGCCATGCTGCTGATGGGGCTGCTGCGGCCACAGCAGGGCCGGGTCCTGGTCGACGGCAAGGCGATCGGCGACCGGCCGCTGTCATCGCGGTTGCGCGTCGGCTACGTGCCCCAAAACGTCGTCCTGCTGAACGACACCCTGCGCCGCAACATCGCCTTCGGCGTTCCGGACAGCGAGATCGACGACACCCTGGTGGTCCGCGCCATCCGCGGCGCCGCCCTGAACCCGGTTGTCGAGAAACTGCCCCAGGGTTTGCAGACGGTCCTGGGCGAACATGGGTCGCGCCTGTCCGGCGGCGAGGGACAGCGGGTCGGCATCGCCCGGGCCCTGTACCGCGACGCCGAACTGATCGTCCTGGACGAAGCCACCGCAGCGCTGGACAACGAGAGCGAACGGCGCCTGATCGACACCATCGACGGACTGCGCGGTCAAAAGACGGTGGTCGTCATCGCCCACCGGTTGAGCACGGTCCGCCGCTGCGACCAGATCCTTTTCATGCACGACGGCCGCCTGCGCGACCAGGGGTCGTTCGACGAACTGCGGCAGCGCAACCTTGATTTCCGTCGTCTGGTGGACCTGGGCGACCTGGGCCAGCCCCTGCCGGACACGGAAACCGCTTGACCAAGGCAGGACCCACATGACGCAAAGCCAAACCCCCACCCCCCGCCCCGCCGTCGCCGACCCGGCGTTGACCCGTCCCGACGGCACCGCCGGGGACTGGCGCGATCCGGACCGGCTGTGGCTGGACAAGAACGAGAACGGCGACCCAGAAATGGCCGCCGTGGTGCGCCAGGTGCTGGCTCAGGTCCGGCCCGAGGCGCTGTACACCTACCCCGAGACCGGGCCGCTGTACCGCAAGCTGGCCGCCTGGCTGGGGATCGATGCGCGCAGCGTGATCCTGTCGGCCGGGTCCGACGGCATCATCCGCGCCGTGTTCGAGGCTTTCGTGTCGCCCGGCGACCGGGTCCTGCACACGGCGCCCACTTTCGCCATGTACCCGGTCTATTGCCGGATCTACGGCGCCGAGGCGGTGCCCGTCACCTACCAGCGGTCCGACCGCGGGCCGGCCCTGGACGCCGATTCCCTGATCGCCACCCTGCTGTACGCCCGGCCCCGGGTGGTCTGCCTGCCCAACCCCGACAGCCCCACGGGCACCGTGTTCGACCCTGCCGACATGCGCCGCATCGTCGAGGCCGCCGGCGAGGTGGGCGCGGTGATGCTGGTGGACGAGGCCTACCATCCGTTCCACGACCAGACCTGCCTGCCGTGGATCGCCGAGTACGGCCACCTGGTGGTCACCCGCAGCACCGGCAAGGCCTGGGGCATGGCGGGGTTCCGCATCGGGTACGGCGCCGCGGCACCCGGCCTGGCGGCCATCCTGCAGAAGGTGCGCGCCATGTACGAGACCAACACCGTGGCCGCCGCCGTGTTCGAGGGCATGCTGGACCACGCCGACGCCATGGCGGCGTCGGTGGCGCGGCTGCAGGCGGGCAAGGCCACGTTCCTGGACGCCATGACCAAGCTGCGCTTCAAGGTCCTGCGCGGCAGCGGCAACTTCATGCACGTGGCCTTCGGGCCGCACGCCGCGCGGGTCCACGCGGCGCTGGCCGACACGGTCTATTACCGGCGCGATTTCGCCGACCCCTGCCTGCAGGGGTACAGCCGCTTTTCCGCCACCACGCCGGCGCTGTTCACGCCGGTCATCGACCGCATCACCGCCGTGGTGCGGGCCAACGACACCCAGGACACTTAGAAACTTAGAACGAGGGGGAACGGGGCGTGAGCACAGCCACCATCCGGGTCGCGGTCATCGGCTGCGGCCGCATCGCCGGCCACCACTGCCGGTCCATCGCCGCCGTGCCGGGGGCCGAGCTGGCCGCCGTCTGCGACCTGGTGGCCGACAAGGCGCGGGCCTATGGCGAGGAGTTCGCCGTGCCCTGGTACACGGACTACCGCGCCATGCTGGCCGCCGACCCGGCCATCGACACCGTGGCCGTGGTCACGCCGTCGGGCATGCACCACGAGCACGGGGTCGAGATGATCGACCGCTGGGGCAAGCACGTGATCATGGAGAAGCCCACCTTCATGCGGCCCGAGCAGCTGATCGACGCCTTCGCCCGCGCCGACGCCCGCGGCACGCGCATCTTCCCGGTGTTCCAGAACCGCTACAACCGGGCCGTGGTGCGGGTGCGCCGCGCCATCCAGGACGGCGAGCTGGGCGACATCCGCATCATGAGCGTGCGCACCCGCTGGTGCCGGCCGCAGCGGTACTACGACCTGGCGCCGTGGCGCGGCACCTTCTCGCACGACGGCGGCGCCCTGACCAACCAGGGCATCCACCACGTGGACCTGCTGCGCCACCTGGGCGGCGAGGTGCGGCGGGTGAACGCCACCATGCGCACCCTGGGCGCCGAGATCGAGGTCGAGGACACGGTGGTGGCCACCTTCACCTATGGAAATGACTCGGTGGGCAACCTGGAGGTCACCACGGCGGCCCGGCCCGACGACTTCGAGGCCTCGCTGTCCATCGTCGGCGCCAAGGGCCTGGCGCAGATCGGCGGCATCGCCGTCAACGAGTTGCAGGTCTTCACCCCCGATCCCGCCGCCTGCGCCGACCATTCCGAGGACTTCTCGGACTGCGTCTACGGCAACGGCCACGAAAAGATGTACGGCGACATCGTCGCCGACCTGGAGGGCCGCGCGCCCTATCCCGTGACCCGCGACGACGCCCTGGCCTCGGTGCGGCTGCTGCACGCCTTCTACCGCTCGGACGAGGCCGGCGACTGGGTGGCGGTGGACGACCCGGCCCAGTCCACACGCCTGGGCCGGCCCAACGACGCCATCTCGGACCTGTACCGGACGCCGGCGTGACCCTGGACACGACCACCAGGCACGCACCGGCCGCCGAGCCGGACAAGGGCGACATCCAGAAGTTCTGGAAGGCCCTCTACGACTCGCTGTACGAGGACGTGGACCGCGGCCTGACCCGCGACGCCCTGTGGCGCGGGCTGGAGCAGCTGGAGGACATGTTCCGGTTCCGCGACCACATGTCGGTGCGGGAGATGCCCCTGCACGACCTGGCCGGCAAGCGGGTGCTGGAGATCGGGCCCGGCGCCGGCGGCCATTCGGCCCTGTTCGCCAGGTACGGGGCCCGCATGACCAGCCTGGACCTGACCTTCGACCGGGCCCGGTCCGTGGCCCGCAAGTTCGACCTGATGGGGGCGGACGCCACCGGCTGCCACGCCCTGCAGGGGGACGCCGAGAACCTGCCCTTCGCCGACGGCACCTTCGACATCGTCTATTCCAACGGCGTCCTGCACCACACCCTGGACACCGGGCGCGCCGTCGACGAGGTCCGGCGCGTGCTGGCCCCCGGCGGCCGGGCGGTGATCATGCTGTACTGCAAGAGTTCCTGGCACTACTGGATCAACATGTTCCTGGTGGTCGGCCTCCTCAAGGGGCGCGCCTTCGGCGACCCCAACTGGCTGGGCAAGGCCACCGAATGGGGCGGCCGGCATGCGCAGTCGGTTGCCAACCCCATCACCCGGTGCTACACGCGGCGCGGCATCGCCCGCCTGTTCGGCGGGTTCACCGGACTGACCATGCGCAAGGCCGAGTTCTACTTCTACCTGATCCCCAAGCTGGGCCGCCTGTACCGCCGCTTCCAGGTGAAGCGGTACGGCACCCACCCTGGGGGAATCCTGGTCTATGGCGAGCCCTGGCCGATCTGGTCGCCGCTCGAGGCCTGGCTGGGCCGGGTCATGGGGTTCTGCTGGTACATCAAGGCCGAAAAGCCTGTCGGAGGCACACCATGACGACCCCCCTGCGCGTGGGCATCGCCGGTTACGGCGTGGTCGGCAAGCGGCGGCGCAAGTTCATCGACGCCCGGCCGGACATGACGACCGTGGCCGTCTGCGACCGCACCTTCGCCGGCGCCGGCCAGCTGGCCGACGGCCCGCGCCATTACACCAGCTACCGCGACCTGCTGGGCGAGGACCTGGACGCCCTGTTCGTCTGCCTGACCAACGACGTGGCGCCCGAGGTGACCATGGCCGGGCTGGAGCACGGCCTGCACGTGTTCTGCGAGAAGCCGCCGGGCCGAACGGTGGACGACATCCGGGCGGTGATGGCCTGCGAGCAGCGGCACCCGGGGCAACGGCTGAAGTACGGCTTCAACCACCGCTACCACGAATCCGTGCGCGAGGCGCTGGACATCCTGCGCGCCGGAAAAATGGGGCGGGTGCTGAACCTGCGCGGGGTCTACGGCAAGTCCAAGTTCATCAGCTTCGGCCAGGATTCCGACTGGCGCGTGGACCGGGCCGTGGCCGGCGGCGGCATCCTGCTGGACCAGGGCATCCACATGGTGGACCTGATGCGCCTGTTCGGCGGCGAGTTCACCGAGGTCCACGCCTATGTCAGCAACGCCCACTGGGGCCACGACGTGGAAGACAACGCCTATGCCCTGATGCGGTCGGCCGACGGGGTGGTGGGCATGCTGCACTCCACGGCCACGGAATGGCGCCACCGCTTCCGCCTGGAGGTGGCGCTGGAGCGGGGCGGCCTGGTGCTGAGCGGCATCCTGTCGGGCTCCAAGAGCTACGGCGCCGAGACCCTGACCACGGTCTGGCCCGACGCCGACGACAAGGGCGACCCGCGCGAGCAGACCACGCGCTACAACACCGACCCGTCCTGGGCCGACGAAATCGCCGAGTTCGCCGCCGCCATCCGCGACGGCACGCCGATCCGGGAAGGTTCGTCGGAGGACGCCCTGCGCACCATGGAGACCGTGTACCGCATCTACCGCGCCGACCCGGAATGGGCGGCGCGCTGGGGCCTGGGCCGAGGGGGGGAGGAATGACCGAGCAAGAGATCTATGACCGACTGACTCCCCTGTTCCAGGACGTGCTGGACAACGACGACGTGGTGCCGACGCCCGAGCTGACGGCCCGTGACGTGGACGAGTGGGACAGCCTGAGCCACATCCGCCTGGTGGTGGCGGTGGAGCAGGACTTCGGCGTCTCCTTCGCCGCCGCCGAGATCGCCCGGCTGGAAAACGTGGGCCAGTTCGTGGCCCTGATCCGGAGCAAGCTCGGCGCGTGACCGGCGGCGCCGACAGCCCGGCCTGGACCGACCTGGCCGAGGGGCACGAGGTTTCCGAGACCTTCACCATCGATGACGCCGCCATGGCCGCCTTCGCCGACCTGTCGGGGGACCGCAACCCCCTGCACACGGACGCTGCCTTTGCCCGGTCCCGGGGCTTCCCCGACCGGGTGGTCTACGGCGGGCTGATCCTGGCCCGGGTGTCGCGCCTGCTGGGCATGCGCCTGCCCGGGCGCGACGGCCTGTGGGCCGGCGTCAAGATGTCCTTCCGCCAGCCCCTGCACCCGGGCGAGGAGGCCGTCCTGACCGGCCGGGTCAGGCACCGGTCCGACGCCGCGCGGCTGCTGACCATCACCCTCGAGGTGCGCTGCGGCGACCGCCTGATCGCCAGCGGCAGCGCCGAATCGGCCTGGCGCGGAGATGCCTGACTCGGTCCTGGTCACCGGCGGCAGCGGGGGCATCGGCGGTGCCGCCTGCCGGGCCCTGGCGGCGCGTGGATACCGGCCCCTGGTGGGCTACCGCTCGGGCGTGGACCGCGCGCAAAAGCTGGCCGAGGAGACCGGGGGCCTTGCCCTGCGCCTCGACCTTGACGACGGCGACAGCATCGACGCCGCCGTGGCGGCGGCCCTGGACGCCGGGCCCCTGGCCGGGGCCGTGCTGGCGGCCTCGCCACCGCCGGTGCTGCTGCCCCTGTTCCAGGCCCGGGGCGAGGAGGCGGCGCGCCACTGGCGCACCACCGTGGACGGCCATTGGCGGCTGCTGGACGGCCTGGTCAAGGGCGCCCTGCGCAAGCGGCGCCGGGGCTGCGTGGTCGGCGTCCTGACCCGGGCCATGGGTCTGGAAGAAGGCGTGCCGGCCGCCCGCACCATGGGCGCCTACGTGGTCGCCAAGTACGGCCTGCTGGGCCTGCTGCGGGCCCTGGCCGCCGAGTTTCCCTGGCTGACCGTGCGCACCGTGGAACCCGATTTCACGGAAACTGCCATGCTGGACGTGTTCGATCCCCGGTTCCTGGAATCCCTGCGCGCCGCCCGCCCCGGTGGCCGGTTCGACGACCCGGCCCGGGTGGCGGCCGAGATCGCCGGGGCCTTCGAGGAGGCGGAACCGTGACTTTCGACCCCGCGCGCCTGCCCTGGCTGCCCCCGCCGCCGGCCGACTTCCGCGCCCGGTGCAAGGCCCTGGATGCCACGCAAGAGAGGCGGGGACAGGTCTTGCGCGACCTGGCGGATCACGCCCTGGACATGAACCAGTTGACGCGCCTGGCCGCGTCGTTGGCGCGGGCGCGGCAGGCGGGGGCCGACCTGTCACCCCTGGCGCCGTTCCGTCTGGGCCTGGTGTCCAACGCCACCACGGCCCTGGTGGCCCCGGTGCTGGCGGGCAGCGCCCTGCGCCACGGCCTGGCGCTGGAGATGGTGGAGACGGACCACGACCAGGGGGTGCAGGCGGCGCTGGACCCGAATTCGCCCCTGCAGGCGGCCGGGCCCGACGCCGTGCTGCTGGCCTTCGACCACCGCATCCTGCCGGCGCCCGGGGCCACCGCCGACGACGCCGACGCGGCCGACCGGGCGGTGGCGGCGGCCACGGGCATGGTGGACACCATCGTCGACGGCCTGGCCCGGGGCTGTGGCGCGCCGACGATCCTGCAGACCATTGCCCCGGCGCCGGACAGCCTGCTGGGCAGCCTGGCGCGAACCCTGCCGGGCAGCCCCCGGGCCCTGGCCGCGGCCGTGAACGACCATCTGGCGTCGCGGGCGGCGGCGGGGCCGGACCTGTTGCTGGACGTGGCCGCCCTGGCCGAGACCGTGGGCCTGGCGCGCTGGCACGACGAGCGGCAATGGCACCTAGCGCGCCTGTCCTTCGCCGCCGAGTTGATGCCGCTGTATGCCGACCACGTGGCGCGCCTGTTGGCGGCCCTGCGCGGCAAGGCGCGCAAGTGCCTGGTGCTGGACCTGGACAACACCCTGTGGGGCGGCGTGGTGGGCGACGACGGAACCGAGGGCCTGGTCCTGGGCCAGGGCGACCCGGCCGGCGAGGCCTTCCTGGCCGTGCAGCGGGCGGCGCTGGACCTGCGCCGCCACGGCGTGGTCCTGGCCGTGTGCTCCAAGAACGACGACGCCGTGGCGCGGGCGCCGTTCCGCGACCACCCGGACATGGTCCTGGGCGAGGACGACATCGCCGTGTTCCAGGCCAACTGGGCCGACAAGGCCAGCAACCTGGAGGCCATCGCGGGGGCGCTGAACATCGGCACCGATGCCCTTGTGCTGCTGGACGACAACCCGGCCGAGCGGGCGCAGGTGCGGGCCGCCCTGCCGCAGGTGGCGGTGCCCGAGCTGCCGGACGACCCGGCGCTGTACGTGCGTTACCTGCTGGCCGCCGGCTATTTCGAATCGGTGGGCTTCTCGGCGGACGACCGGCAGCGCGCCGCCGACTACCAGGCCAACGCCCGGCGCGCCGAGATGCGCGGCCAGGCACGGGACCTGGACGGGTTCCTGCGGTCGCTGGACATGCGCATCACCTTCGCCCCCTTCGACCCCACCGGGCGGGCACGCATCGCACAGCTGATCAACAAGTCGAACCAGTTCAACCTGACCACCCGGCGCTATACCGAGGCCCAGGTGGCGGCCATGGAAGGCGACCCCGCCCTGCACACGGTGCAGGTGCGCCTGCGCGATACCTTCGGCGACACGGGCATGATCAGCGTCGTCATCTGCCGCGCCGGCGACGGGGAATGGGAGGTGGACACCTGGCTCATGAGCTGCCGCGTTCTCGGCCGCCGGGTGGAGGAGGCGGTGCTGGCCCACCTGGCGCAGCGGGCGCAGGCCGCCGGGGCCACGGCCCTGGTCGGGCGCTTCATCCCCAGCGGCCGCAACGAGCTGGTGCGCGACCATTACGCCAAGCTGGGATTCGCGGCGGCGGGACGGGACGGTGCCGCCGAGGTCTGGCGCCTGGACCTGGACGCCTACCGGGTGCCCGACCTGCCCCTGGCCATGGAGGCGGCGTGAGCAGGCGCCTGCCGCCGGCCCTGTCGCTGTTGTGGCTGGCGGTCAAGGCCGGGATCTTCCTGGCCCTGACCCTGAAGTCCATCGATGTCGTCCTCGTCGCCTATCAGCAGTTCTGACCCGGCCGCCGCCGGCCGGGGCTGGCTGGGCCGGGCCTTGCTCCTGGGCCTGGCGGTGCTGTTCACGGTGGCGGCGGTGGAAGTGCTGTTCCGCCTGGCCGTGTTCCCCGACTGGCGCTCGCTCGCACCCAAGGTGACCGTGCGCCATCCGGTCTATGGCCACTATTCGGCGCCCAACCTGGCCGTGCGCCGGTTCAGCCCGCCCGACTACGACGTGGTCAACCACACCAACTCGCTGGGCTTCCGGGACCGCGAGGCGGGCATCGACGAGGACCTGGCGGGGATTTGGGTCCTGGGCGATTCCAACGCCTTCGGCGGCGGCCTGCAGGACGACGAGATCTTCGCCGCGGTGCTGCAATTCATGGGGCGCAAGGTCGCCAACATGGCCAGCGAGGGCCCCGACATGACCCGCATGGCGCGGGTGGCCAAGGACATGGCCCGCCGCGGCCACCGGCCGCGGGCGATCCTGTACGTGGGCTCCCTGAACGCCTTCATCCGCGACATGCGCGACTCCCTGGCCCACTTCGACGACCCCCTGCCGGCCGCCGAGGCCCCGGCGCGAACAGCCGTCATGGGGCCGGCGGCGACCTGGCTGGCGGCCCTGCGCGCGGCGTTCCTGCAGCACGACGCGGTGACGCTGCTGGGCCTCAAGACACGCCTGATCCGCAACAGCGCCGCCTATGGTTGGGTCAAGGTGGCGGCCAACGGGGTGCCGGCCCTGCGCCGGATGTTCCTGCGCCTGGGCTGGCGCGCCGATCGCGACCTGGTGCCCAGCGGCTTCACCCCCCTGCTGGCCCGCGACCTGGGCGAGCGGGCCCGGGTGCGCATCGACAGCACCGCCGACTTCGCCGCCCGCCTGGCTGAATGGACCCGCGCACGGTTCGGCGTGCCCTTCGCCATGGTGCTGCTGCCCACGCAACACGATCTTTATCCGGCCCGCTTCGCCCGCTTCCTGGCCGCCGCGGGGCTGGACCCGGCGGCCTACCGCGCCGACCTGGCGCGCACCCGCCTGGCGGCGGCCCTGGCGGCGCGCGGGGTGCCGATGCTGGACCTGTACAACGCCCTCGAGGCCCATGCCGGCGAATCCCTGACCTTCCTGGACGACGCCCATTTCAACCGGCGCGGCAACCGGATCATCGCCGAGGCGATCGATCGCTGGCTCAGTCATGACCTTGGGCTCCGCGCCGGCGGCTGACCATGGACGCCTCCGCCTTCGCGCCCAACGGCATCGGCTTCGCCCTGCTGGCCTCGGGCCTCATCCTGCTGGCCTGGAGCCGGTTTTCCCGCCTGTTCCTGCCGGCCCTGGGCGTGGCCAGCCTGGTTGCCGCGGCCGCCTGGTCGGGGCCGGCCGAGCTGGCGGCCCTGGTCCTGTTCCTGGTGCCGCCCTATGTCGCGGCGCGGGCTGTCTGGGGCCACGAGGGGCGGCAAGGCACGCGCCTGGCCATGGCCACCATCGCCTGGCAGGTGGCGCTGTTTGCCGTGCTGCGCGGCTACCCCTTCGTCGACCTGCTGGGCTGGCTCGGCCATCCGCTGGCGGTGGTGGGGCTGTCGTACATCCTGTTCCGGCAGATCCACCTGATTTTGGAGGCGCCCTTCCTGGGCGACCTGCCGCTGGACCCGTGGCGGTACCTGACCTTCCTGCTGGCCTTCTGGACCCTGCTGGCGGGACCGATCCAGCGCTATCCCGCCTTCGTCGAGGGGCTGGCGGCGGTGGGCCGGCCCGGCAACGACGCGGCCCTGGCGGCGGGGCATCGGGTGGTCAACGGGCTGATCAAGGCCTTTCTGCTGGCGCCCGTGTTCCTCAAGTCCGGGGACGTGCGCCTGCTGCAGGCGCCGGGGTCGGACTGGCTGGATTTCGCGGTGTTGTTCTACAGCTTCCCGGTCTACCTGTACCTGAACTTCTCGGGCTACACCGACGTGATGATCGGGGTCGCCCGCCTGTGCGGGGTCACGACGTTGCCCGAGAACTTCAACCGCCCCTACCTGGCGCGCAACGTGCAGGACTTCTGGGCCCGCTGGCACATGTCCTTCAGCTCGTGGATCCAGCACTACCTGTTCAATCCCCTGGCGAAATACCTCGTGGGCCGGGCGCCGCGCCACGGCGGCGCCATGACCGCCCTGGCGGTGATGGTCACCTTCCTGCTGCTGGGCGCCTGGCACGGGACCACGGCCAACTACCTGGTGTTCGGCCTGCTGCACGGTGTCGGCGTGATCGCCGTCGCCCTGTGGGGGGAATTCCTGAAGGCCCGCCTGGGCCGCGCCGGGCGCAAGGCATTGCTGGCCCGAACCGACGTGCGCGTGGTGGCCACCGTGGTCACCTTCCACTATGTTTGCGCCACCCTGATGGTGTTCAACACGCCGCTGGACCGCCTGGCCATCCCCCTGGCCATTCCCCTGGCCTGGCTGGCCGGCTGAGGAGACGTCCCACCCCATGAAAATCATCGGCATCATTCCGGCGCGCATGGCCGCCAGCCGGTTTCCCGGCAAGCCCCTGCACCCGATCCTGGGCCGGCCCATGGTCGAGCACGTGTACGAGCGCGCCCGGATGTTCCCGCGCTGGGACGCCCTGCTGTTCGCCACCTGCGACCGCGAGATCGAGGAATACTGCCAATCCAGGGGCTACCCCGTGGTCATGACCGCCGACACCCACACCCGGGCGCTCGACCGGGTGGCCGAGGCGGCGGAAAAGTGCGGCGTGGCCCTGACCGGGGACGACCTGGTGCTGAACGTCCAGGGCGACGAGCCCATGATGCACCCGGACATGATCGCCGCCACGGCCCGGCCCATGGAGGAGCACGCCCACATCCACGGCACCATGCTGGCCATGCACATCGTCGACGAGGAGCAGTTCCGCAACCCCGACGCGCTGAAGATCGTGCACGACCTGTCCGGGCGGGTGCTGTACACCTCGCGCGCGCCGGTGCCCTACTGCAAGCCCGGCGCCTTCTCGCCCGACCTGAAGGTGCAGCGCATCTACGGCATCTTCGGCTTCCGCTGGCACTTCCTGAAGCTGTTCACCAGCCTCTCCCCCTCGCCGCTGGAGCTGAACGAGGCCTGCGACTCGAACCGCCTGTACGACTACGGCTTCCACCAGTACATCGCCCCCTATCCGCACCGGCCCAGCTTCTCGGTGGACAGCCCGGCCGACATCGGCCGGGTGGAGGCGCACATGGAGGCCGATCCCCTGTGGGGGACCTACTGATGCTGGCGGGAAAGAAGGCCCTGGTCACCGGCGGCACCCGGGGCATCGGCCGCGCCGTGGCCGAACGCCTGTTGGCCGACGGCGCGGCGGTGACGGTGACGGGCACCAAACCGGGCGGGGACGCGCCCGAGGGCTGCGCCTATGCGGCCATCGACTTTGCCGACATGGCCCTGACCCGCACTTTCGCCGAGCGCATGGCCGGCCAGGAATTCGACATCCTGGTCAACAACGCCGGCATCAACAAGGTCGCCCCCTTCGCCGAGATCGATCCCGCCGACTTCCTGCGCATCCAGGAGGTCAACGTCACCGCGCCCTTCCTGCTGTGCCGGGCCCTGGTGCCGGGGATGCGGGCGCGCGGTTGGGGCCGGATCGTGAACATCAGCTCCATTTGGGGCAAGGTCAGCAAGGAGGGGCGCGGCGCCTACGGCACCAGCAAGTTCGCGCTGGACGGCCTGACCGCCGCCCTGGCCGCCGAGGTGGCCGCCGACGGGGTGCTGGCCAACTGCGTGGCGCCGGGCTTCATCGACACCGAGCTGACCCGCCGGGTCCTGGGCGAGGCCGGCATCGCCGAGCTGACCGCCCGGGTGCCGGCGCGGCGCCTGGGCCGGCCGGAGGAGATCGCCGCCTTCGTGGCCTGGCTGGCGGGGCCCGAGAACACCTTCATCACCGGCCAGAACATCGCCATCGACGGGGGGTTCACCCGTGTCTGACGTCCTGACCATCCAGTCCCACAAGGGCCCCTATGAGGTCCGCTTCGACGAGGCGGCGCTGGACAACCTCGATTCCAGCGTGCCCGCCGACGCCCACTTCATCATCGACGACCATGTGGCCGACCTGTACGCCGCCCGCATGCCCCGCGTGCTGGCCCACCGCTCGGTCCTGCGCATCGAGGCAAGAGAAGAGAACAAGTCACTGGACAGGTTCCCGGCCTACGTGGACCACCTGGTGGGCAAGGGCATCCGGCGGGACCAGGTCCTGGTCGCCATGGGCGGCGGCATCATCCAGGACATCACCTGCTTTCTGGCCGCGACCCTGCTGCGCGGGGTGGACTGGGTGTTCTACCCCACCACCCTGCTGGCCCAGGCGGATTCCTGCATCGGGTCGAAAAGCTCCATCAACAGCGGCGCGGCCAAGAACATCCTGGGCACCTTCACCCCGCCGCGGCGCATCGAGCTGTCCACCGCCTTCCTGGATACCCTGGACGAGCGGGACGTCAGGTCCGGTGTGGGCGAGATGCTGAAGGTGCACGCCATCGACGGCCCGGCGTCCTTCGACGCCATCGCCGCCGACTACGCCAGCCTGTTCACGGACCGGGCGACGATGGTGCGCTACATCCGCCGCGCCCTGGAGGTGAAGAAGGCCTATATCGAGCGCGACGAGTTCGACCGCGGCCCGCGCAACATCTTCAACTACGGCCACAGCTTCGGCCACGCCATCGAGGCGGCCACCGATTTCGCCGTCCCCCACGGCATCGCCGTGACCATCGGCATGGACATGGCCAACCACCTGAGCGCCCGCCTGGGCGTGGGCACCGAGGCGAACGCGGCCCGCATGGCGCCGCCCCTGCGCGCCAACTACCGCGGCTATGCCGGCCATCCGGTGCCGCTGGACCCGTTCCTGGCGGCCCTGTCCAAGGACAAGAAGAACGTGGGCTCGGGCACCGTGACCCTGATCCTGCCCGATGGCGAGGGGCGGGTGTTCAGGGACACCTACGCCAACGACGCCGCCTTCGCCGGCCTGTGCCGCGACTACCTGGAGGCCGGCCGCGGTGCCTAGGGACTCGACCCCCATTGCCGTCTGCTCGCGATCGTTCTCGCGCAACCCGGTGCTGCGGGCCGAGCTGCTGGAACGCTACGACAACGTGACCTTCAACGATACCGGCGCCAGCCTGTCCGGCGACGCCCTGGCCGACTACCTGCGCGGCCACGCGCGGGCGGTGATCGCGCTGGAGACCGTGGACGCGGCCCTGCTGGACCGGGTGCCCGAGCTGCGGGTCATCGCCAAGTACGGGGTCGGGCTGGACATGCTGGACCTGGACGCCATGGCCGCGCGCGGCGTGTCCCTGGGCTGGACCGGCGGGGTCAACAAGCGGTCGGTGACGGAGCTGGTGATCTCCTTCGCCGTCGCCCTGCTGCGCCACGTGCCGGCGGCCAACGGCGAGGTGCGCGCCGGCACCTGGCGCCAGCACGTGGGGAGGCTGCTGTCGGACCGCACCGTGGGCATCGTCGGCTGCGGCCACGTGGGCAAGGACCTGGCGGTGATCCTGCGCGCCCTGGGCTGCACCGTGCTGGCCCACGACATCCGCGACTTCTCCGACTTCTACGCCCGGCACGACATCGAGCCGGTCACGCTCGAGGACCTGCTGGCCCGGGCCGACGTGGTGACCCTGCACCTGCCGCTGGACGCATCGACCCGGGGCATCCTGTCGGCCGACCGCCTGGCCCTGCTGCGCGCCGACGCGGTGCTGATCAACACGGCCCGGGGCAACCTGGTGGACGAGGCGGCGCTGAAGGCCATGCTGATGGACGGCCGCCTGGCCGCCGCCGCCTTCGACGTCTTCGCCACGGAACCTCCGGAAGATGCCGAGCTGCTGAACCTGCCCAACTTCCTGGCCACGCCGCACATCGGCGGCTCGGCCGAGGAGGCGATCCTGGCCATGGGCCGCGCCGCCATCGAAGGGCTGGGCCGGTTCGGCGACCCGCACCAGGTCGCCGCCTCTTGACCGGTTCCGACAACGCCGCCGCCTGGGGCCTGCCCGGGGTGCTGGACTTCTTCGCCGACGAGCGCAACACGTCGGACAAGGTCTACCCCTCCGAATGGTTCTTCCTGCACCAGCACCTGCGCGAGGGGATCACGGTGCTGGACGTGGGCTGCGCCCAGGGGGGATTCGCCGCCGTGCTGGGCGAGCACCTGGCCGACTTCGCCTACACCGGCGTCGACATCAACGCCGCCATGGTCGATCGCGCCCGCGCCGCCCACCCGGACCACCGCTTCCTGGTGACGGGGGAGGGGGACCTGTCGCCCCTCGAGGATCAGACCTTCGACCTGGTCCTGGTGCTGGGCATCCTGCACCTGCACGAGGCCTGGCGCGACACCCTGGCCGCAGCCTGGGCCCGCACCGCCGGCGCGCTGATCTTCGACCTGCGCGAGACCGACGGGCCGACGGTGGAGGACCGCACCCGGGCCTGGTTCCGCATGGATTTCGCCGGCGGCGGCGGCGAACACGGGGAGACGATCCTGCCCTACAACCTGATCAACGCCGGCGAGGCCCTGGCCGAGGCGCGGCGCCTGTGCCCCGGCGCGGCGAACCTGAGCCGATACGGCTACCTGCACGCGCCGCGCGGCTCGGCCGTGCTGCCCGTGGACCAGGTCCTGGCCGAGACCTGGTGCGCCGAACGCTGATGCTGGGCCTGGCCAAGACCGTCCTGCGCGCCGCCGGGGTGGACACCACGGCGGCGTACCAGAACCTGAGCCGGCGCAGCATCCAGGCCGCCCTGCGCGAACAGGGGCTGGACGCCCTGTGCGACGACCTGCGCCGGGTGGTGCCCGACCTGCGCGACCAGTACACGGCCGGCTTCGACCCGGTGGAATACGAACGCCTGTGGGAGGTCAAGATGCGCGGCCTGCACGCCTGGCAGACCCGCTTCGTGCTGGACGCCCTGGAGATGATCGGCGGCGAGGGCCTGGTCCTGGCCGATATCGGCGATTCGTCGGGCAACCACGCCGCCTACGTCGCCGCCCTGGCGCCGCCGGGGCGGGTGGCGCGCACGGTCAGCGTCAACCTGGACCCGGTGGCGGTGCAGAAGGTGCGGGCCAAGGGCATGGAGGCGGTGCAGTGCCGGGCCGAGGAGCTGGACTTGGAGGACCTGCGCCCGGACCTGTTCCTCAGCTTCGAGATGGTCGAGCACCTGACCGACCCGGTGCGGTTCCTGCACGCCCTGGCAACCCGGGGCAGCGCCGAGTACCTGGTGATGACCGTGCCCTACCGCCGCCACAGCCGGTTCGGCGGCCACCACCTGCGCCTGCCCGAGGACACCATGCCCGGCGGCATGACCGCCGAGGAGGTGCACGTGTTCGAATTCAGCCTGGACGACTGGGGTCTGCTGGCCCGGTTCGCCGGCTTCCGGCCGGTTCAGACGCGGATCTATCGCCAGTACCCCCTGCGCGGGCCCCTGCGCGCCACGGCGCCCCTGTGGCGCAAGCTGGATTTCGAGGGGTTCGCCGGCTACCTGCTGCGCCGCGACCTGGCCGTGGCGAACAAGTACGCCGATTGGTGAGGGCCGGTGCCGGTCCTGCTCGCCACCTCGCGGTCCCTGCCGCCCGAGGGTCGCTATGACCACTGGTGCGCCCTGCCGGGCGCCCGGCGGACCCCCGGCCCGGACAAGGAGCTGCCGGACCTGGCGGCGGTGCTGGAAGAAGCCCTCGCCGCCATCGGCCCGGCCTGGCTGACCCTGGGCAAGCGTCTGTCAGCGGAACCCTCGGCGGTGCTGGCCCACACGCCGTCCTGCGCCGGCAACCTGTCGGACCTGGGGCTGATGCTGGCCTGGACCCGCATCGCCCAGGAGCGGGCCCGGGCACCCGAAACCCTGCTGCTGGTCTGCGACGACCCCTGGATGTTCCGCCACCTGGCCCGCCTGCTGCCCGTGGCCGTGGGCAAGCCGCCGCCCCTGTGGCCCCGTGAATGGTCCCTGGCGGCGCGGGGGGTCCTGGCCCGCCTGTCCTACGCCCTGCGGGCGGCGGCGGCCCGGGTGAAATTGATGCATCAACGCGCTTTGACGACCCCCGGCCAGGCGGCCCTGCTGGTCTATGGCCATCCGGCCAGCACCGCGGACGGGCAGGACGGATATTTCGGCACCCTGATGGCCGAGATGCCGGGAATCCAGCGGGTCCTGCACGTGGATTGCCCGCCCGGGCGGGCGCGGGACCTGGCGGCGGACGGCCGCACCGCCAGCCTGCACGCCTGGGGCGGCCTGGGCGACGCCTGGCGCCTGCCCCTGGCTCGCTGGCGGCCGGCCGAGGCGCGCCAGCCCAACCCCCTGCACTGGCTGATCCGCCGCGCCGCGGCCCTGGAGGGCGGCACCGGCACCGCCGCCGCCGTGGCCTGGCAGCGGGCCTGCCAGGCACGCTGGCTGGCCGCCGCCCGGCCGCGGGTGGTGGCCTGGCCGTGGGAGAACCACGGCTGGGAGCGGGCCTTGGTGCGCGCCGCCCGGGCCGCCGGGACCCGCACCGTGGGCTACCAGCACGCCACCGTGGGCCGCACCGAATGGAACTACGCCCCCGGCTCCAACCCCGACGGGGCGGCGAGCCTGCCCGACCGGGTGCTGTGCGCCGGCGCCGTCTGGCGCGACACCCTGCTGGCCCTGGACCATGCGCCGGACCGGATCGCCGTGGGCGGCGCCTGGCGCATGTCGTCGGCCGTTTCCGTGGCCCATGACCCCGCCCATGACCCCGCCGGGCCCGTGTTCGTGGCCCTGCCCTTCGACCTGGGGGTGGCGGCCGAGATGGTGGCGGCCCTGTCGGACCCGGCCCTGGCCGGCCGCCGGTTCCTGGTGCGGCCCCATCCCATGACCCCGGCGCCGGTGCCCGAGGCGGCCAACATCGACCTCGCCGAGCGGCCGCTGGCGGCCCAGGACGGGATCGCCGCGGTGCTGTATGCCGCCACCTCGGTGGGGCTGGAGGCGATCCTGGCCGGCCTGCCGACCCTGCGCTTCCGGCCGCGCCGGTCGGTGCCCATGGACATCCTGCCGGCGGGGGTCGAGGTGCCGACCGTGGACGCGGCCGGCCTGGCGGCGGCCCTGGCCGACCCCGCCCCGCCGCCGGCCCTGGACCCGGCGGCGGTGTTCGCCCCCGTGGACCGCGACACCTGGTCCGCGGCCCTGGGCGCCGGCGGCGGCTGACCCCCGTGCTTTCGGCCCTGCGCCGCAAAGGCCGCCAGGTTTTGGCCGATCCGGTGCTGCGGCGCTGGATGGCCCTGCGCCTGTTGCGCCGGGTGCCGGGCGAGCCGCCCTTCACCCCGCACCGGCCGCCGTACCTGGACCCCGGCGACCTGGCGGCGGACCCGGGCCCGCCGGACGCCGCGGGATTCGGCGAGATCGCCACCGGACCGCCGCAGACACCCCTGGTCCTGCCCCTGGCCGGCGAGACGGTGACCGTGGCGCCGGGCGCGGAAGGGGCGCTGTTCGCCCGCGCCTTCGCCGACGTGGAGACGGCCCTGTCCCTGCACCGGTTCGCCTGGCTGCCGGTCCTGGCCGACCGCGTGGAGCCGGCCTGGGTCCAGGCCCTGTGGCGGGCCTGGCGCGCGGCCCACGGCACGCCGCCGGCGCCCGGCGACCCCGCGCCGTGGCCGTGGCACCCCTACACGGCCGCCGAGCGGGCCATCAACCTGCTGGCCCATGGCCGCCGCGCCGGCCTGCCGGCGCCGCTGGCGGACACGGTCCATGTGCTGGCCGCCCACGGGCCGGCCATCGCCGCGCGGCTGGAATACTTCGGCGACCACCACACCTCCAACCACCTGCTGAACAACGGCCGCGGGCTGCACGCCCTGGGGGTCGAGCTGGGCCTTGGCGCCTGGGCCGACCTGGGCGCGCGCATCCTGACCCGCGAGGCGGCGCGGGTGTTCGCGCCCTCGGGCGTGCTGCGCGAGGGGTCCAGCCACTACCACCTGCTGCTGACCCGGAACCTGGTGGAAGCCTGGCTGCTGGCCCGCCGCCACGGCCGCGCCGAGGAGCCGGACCTGGCCACGGCGGCGCGGCGGGCCCTGGCCGTGCTGCCGTTGCTGTCCCTGCCCGGCGGCATGCCCCTGGTGGGTGACATCTCGCCGGACATGGCGCCGGACGAGCTGGCGGGCCTGGCGGCGGGAAGCGGCGGCTGGACCGGCCGCCTGGACCCCGACGACCGCGCCGCGGTGGACGGCCTGCGCCGCGATGCCGGGACCGTGGACGGCGCGGCCCTGGCCGCCGACGGCTGGCACCGGTTCGACCACGGCCCCTGGTCGGGCCTGTGGCACGCGGCCCCGGCGGGCTGGAGCACCATGCCCGGCCACGGCCACCAGGACTGCGGCGGTTTCGAGTTGCACTACCGCGACATGCCCCTGTTCCGCGACCTGGGGCGCGGCGCCTATGGCGAGGCCGGCGCCGCCGCCGAATACCGCGCCGCCGGGCGCCACAACACCCTGATGATCGACGACCTGGACCCCTTTCCCGCCAACCGGCCCTATTACGACGACGCCTTCCGCCGCGCCGTGGGCGGCCCGCCGCCGGCGGTGGCGCAGGACGGCGACTCCCTGACCCTGACCCACCATGGATACGCCCGCTTGGGCGGGGTCGGCGCCGTGACCCGCCGCTGGCACGCCACGGCCGGCGCCCTGACCCTGGAGGACCGGGTCGCCGGCCGCGGCCGGCGCACCGTCACCCGCCTGCTGCACACCACGCTCCAGGTGGCGCGGGACGGCGACGGCCTGGTCCTGTCCGGCCCCGCCGGGCGCCTGCGCCTGTCCGCAGACGCCGCGCCCGTCCTGTCGCCGGCCACGGCCTGGACCGCCTATGGCCGCGGCGCGCCGGCCACGGCCATCGCCTGGCGCACCCCGGCGCGCCTGCCCTGGCGCGGCGAGATCCGGGTCGAGGTGGCCTGAATGTGCGGCCTGGCGGGGCTGTTCCTGGCCCGCGGCGCGGCGCCGCTGGAAGCCGACCTGGCGGCCATGGTCCGGTCCATGGCCCACCGCGGCCCCGACGGCAGCCGCCAGTGGCGCAACGGCGACGGCACCTTCCAGGCCGGGTTCGTGCGCCTGTCCATCATCGACCTGCCCGGCGGCGACCAGCCCATCGCCGACCGGGACGGGCGCCGGGTGCTGATGGGCAACGGCGAGATCTACAACTACGTGGAGCTGCGCCGCGAAGCCGACGTGCGCGACTACCCATACGCCACCCAGGGCGACATGGAGGTGGTCCTGCCCCTGGAGGCGGCGCGGGGGGACGCCTTCGTCCACGCCCTGAACGGCATGTACGCCCTGGCCCTGTACGACGGCAACCGCCACCGCCTGCTGCTGGTGCGCGACCGCCTGGGCATCAAGCCCCTGTACTGGACCCGGGTGCCCGGCGGGGTGCTGTTCGCGTCCGAGATCAAGGCCCTGTTCGCCTCGGGCCTGGTGCGGCCCGAGATCGACCCGGCGGCGGCGGGCGCCTACCTGGACCACGGTTTCGTGCCGGCGCCGCGCACCCTGTTCCGCGGCATCGACAAGGTGCCGCCGGGGCATACCCTGTCGGTGTCGGCGGCGGGCGAGGTGGCCCTGGAGCGGTACTGGCGGGCGGCGCCGGACCCGGACCTGCCGGCGGACCCCGCCGGCATCGAGGAGCGGCTCGACGGCCTGCTGGCCGACAGCCTGCGCCTGCAGCTGCGCAGCGACGTGCCCCTGGGGGCACTGCTGTCGGGCGGCCTGGATTCGGGCCTGGTCGTGGCCATGGCGGCGCGCCAGGCGGCGCGGCCGCCGCGCACCTTCACGGTGCGGTTCGAGGGCGCGGCGGTGGACGAATCGCCCCTGGCCGAGGCCGTGGCGCGGCGCTACGCCACCGACCACACGACCCTGGACGTCAGCCCGGGGCAGGTGGCGGACCTGTTGCCGAACCTGGTCTGGTTCCTGGAGGAGCCGGTCAACGACCCGGCCCTGCTGCCCAACTACCTGATCGAGGCGGCCCTGGGCGCGCAGGTGAAGGTGGCCCTGAACGGCACCGGCGGCGACGAGCTGTTCGCCGGCTACGGCCGCCACTTCCGCCACCCGGCCGAGCGCCGGTACCGGCACCTGCCGGCCTGGCTGCGCCACGGCCTGGTGGAGCCGGCCCTGGGCTTGGCCGCGCCCATGACCGCCTGGCGCCTGGGCCGCACCGACGGCTTCGACGGCGACCGCGGCGCCTACCTGTTCGACCACTGCACCCAGTTTCCGCCGCCCATGCGGCGCCTGGTCGGCACCGGCCTGCCGGCGGCCGAACCGGCCCAGTCGCGGTTCTTCCGCGAATACGCCGGGCCGCCCCAGTCGGCGGCCCTGTACGCCGACCTGAACACCTACCTGCCCGAGGACCTGCTGACCCTGCTGGACCGCACCTCCATGGCGGTGTCGGTGGAGGGGCGGGTGCCGTTCCTGGACCACCGCCTGGTGGAGGCGGCCCTGGCCGTGCCGCCCCATGTGCGCACACCGGGCGGCCGCCAGAAGGGCCTGGAACGGGCCCTGGCGCGGCGCTACCTGCCCGACGAGGTGCTGACCGCGCCCAAGCGGGGGTTCGCCGCCCCGGTGCCGGCCTGGATGACCGCCGGCCTGGGCGACCTGGCGCGGCGCATCCTGACCCGCCCGGCGGCCCTGGACCGCGGCTGGTGGACCGCCGCCGGGGTCGACGCCCTGTTGCGCCGGCCCGACCGGCACGCCTTCCGCCTGTACAGCCTGCTGGTGCTGGAACTGGTGCAGCACCTGTTCGTGGACCGCGCCGGCCGGGCCGAGGCGCCCGGCCTGACCCTGCGGGACCTGGCCGATGCCGCCTGAGCCGGCGCCTGAACCGGTGCCTGAATTGGCGGACGTGAGCGTCATCATCCCGGCCTACCGCGCCGCCGCCACCATCGGCCGTGCCGTGCGCAGCGCCGACGCCCAGTCGCCGCCGCCGCGCGAGATCATCGTCATCGACGACGGCTCGGGCGACGGCACCCTGGAGGCCGCCCGGGCCGCCGCCGGCGCCGCCGGCAACGCGCCGGTCACGGTCCTGACCCAGGAAAACCAGGGCGCCGGCGCGGCGCGCAACCGGGGCCTGGCCGAGGCCCGGGGCGCCTTCGTCGCCTTCCTGGACGCCGACGACGAATGGCTGCCGGGCAAGCTGGCGCACAGCCTGCCACCCTTCGACGACCCGGCCTGCGTCCTGGTGGCCCACGATTTCCTGCGCGCCGGTGCGGACGGCGGCGGCGAGACCCGGGTCGACTGCCACCGCCACTTCGCCGCCCCCGGCGACCCATACGTGCGCCTGTACGAGCGCGGCTTCCTCGCCACCTCGACGGTGGTGGCGCGGCGCCAGGCCGTGGTCGACGTGGGCGGCTTCGACACCGGCCTGCGCACGGCCCAGGACTTCGACCTGTGGCTGCGCCTGCTGGCGCCGCCGGCGGCGCGCTTCCACCTGTTCGCCGCGGCCCTGACCCGATACCACGTGACCCCAGGCAGCATCACCTCGTTCACCCGGCGGCGCCTCGACTGCTGCCTGGTGATCGCCCGGCGCCACGTCCCGGCCCTGCGCCGGCGCGGCGGCGGCGTGCTGGGGCCGCTGTGGTTCCGGGTCCTGGCGGTGCATTACGAGGCCATGGCCGCCTACGCCGCCGCCGGCGCCCTGCCGCGGGCGGCGCTGACCGCCCTGGCCCTGCCCCTGGCCCTGGCGCGCGAGACCCTGGCGGCGCGGCCGTGACCCCGCCGGCGGAACCCGGCGCCGGGCGCCTTTTACGGGTGGTGCTGTGGCTGTGGGTGGCCGGCGCCACCGCGGCCTACCTGGCGCAGTTCCGCCACCTCCTGCGCCCCATCCTGGACCTGGCGGGGCTGTCGTGACCGCCGCCCTGACCGCCCCATTGGCCGTGGCCCTGCAGACCGCCGCCTGCGTCGGATTCGGCCTGGCGGCCCTGCGCCTGACGGGGCTGCTGGCCGGCCTGTCCCTGGGCGAGCGGCTGGCCTGGGGCTTCGCCCTGGGCATGGGGGTGCTGGGCTGGCTGGGGTTCTGGACCGGCATCGCCGGCGGCTTCGCGGCGGGCCCCTTCGCCGCGGTGCTGGCGGTGGGGGTACTGGCCAACGGCGCCGCCTGGGGGGTGCCCCTGCCGGCCCGCGAACAGGGGGCCGTGACTCCGTGGCAGTGGCTGCTGCTGGCCGCCCTGGCGGCGGCCCTGGCCGGCGACCTGGCGGAGGGCCTGGCGCCGCCCACGGACACGGATTCCCTGGCCTACCACTTCGACCTGCCGAAACGGTTCCTGATGGCGGGCGAGGTGTTCTTCGTACCCCGGGCCGTGGACGGGGCGGTGCCGCTGCTGACCCACATGACCTATGGCGCCGCCCTGGCCCTGGGCGGCGAGCGCGGCCTGACCCTGTGGGCCATGGTCTCGGGCTGGGCCGCGCCGGCCCTGGTCTATGCCGCCTGCGCCCGCCACGCCGGCCGGACCTGGGGCCTGGCGGCGGCGCTGCTGTTCCTGACCACGCCGGCGGTGGTCTACGGCGCCGGCAGCGGCCAGGTGGAGGCGCGCAACGCCGCCTATGCCCTGGCCGCGGCCCTGGCCGTGGCCCTGGCGCGGCGCGACGGCGCCACGGGCGCGGCGGTGGCCGCCGGCCTGGCGGCGGGGTTCTTCGCCGCCAGCAAGTACACCGGCCTGCTGTTCGTCCTGGCGGCGGGCCTGGTGCTGGTGGCGCAGCGGCGCTGGTTCAGCCACGGCCTGGCCTTCGGGCTGGGCGCCCTGGCGGCCGGCGGCCAGTGGTACTTGTGGAACTTCGCGCACACCGGGGACCCCGTGTTCCCCATGCTGTACGGGGTGCTGCCCTACGCCACGCCGGACCTGTGGGACCCGGGCCACGCCGCCACCTTCCGCGCCATGATGCTGCGCGAGGAGGTGGTGTTGCCGTCCTCGCCCCTGTGGATGGTGGCCTATCCCTTCGTCGCGACCCTGTTCAGCGGCGCCTATCCGATCCTGGAATCGGGGCGCACGGGGCTGGGACCCTTCGTGCTGCTGGCGCTGCCCTTCGCCGCCCTGGCCCTGTGGCGGTTCCGGCGCCGGCTGGTGGGGCATCCCCTGTTCACGGTGGGCGCCGTGGCGGCGGTGTTCTACGCGGTCTGGTTCCTGATGGGCTCGCCGCAGCGGGTGCGGCACCTGGTGCCCGTCTATCCGCTGCTGCTGGTCTGCGTCACCGCCGCGGCGGCGCGCTGGGCCGCGGCCGCCGGCGCGACGCGGGTCCTGGGCGCGGCCGTCGCCGTCACCCTGGGCCTGCAACTGGCCGGCCAGGGCCTGTTCACCCTGGGCCCCCTGCGCCGCCTGATCCACGGCGAGGGCCGGGACACCTACCTGGCGCGCATGGTCCCCAATTACGACCTGGTACCCTGGATCAACGCCCACCTGGGCCCTGGGGACCGCATCGCCCTGACCGGGCGCAGCCAGAACTACCTGATCGACGCGCCCATCTTCTACCTGCACTACGCCGACGAGGCCCGGGTCGACACCCGGTTCGAGGCCGACGACCCGGCCCGCTTCCTGCGCCAGCTGCGGGCCCAGGGCATCACCCACCTGTGGGTCAGCGGCCTGGCCAGCGGCGAGACCACCGGCGGCCAGGTGGGATTCGCCATGTGGCGCACCCTGGCGCAATGGGGCTGCCTGGAGGAGGTCCACGCGGCCGAGAGCCGGGGCGTCGCCTCGCGCACCCTGCCGACCCTGCGCGACAAGCCGCGCACCATCGACCGGGTCATGCGCCTGCGCGGGCCCGACTGCCTGCCCGCGGGCAAGAGCAGCACCGACTAGCCCTTGCGCTCGCACCCGGCGGCGGATAGAACCGCCGGGAATCCGATTCTCCGGGGGCGCGTCCCCACCCTCTGTCCCGTCGGGCCTTCCGTGTCCATGACCACCGTCAGCATCATCATCCCCGCCTACAACGAGGAGCGGACGATCATCCAGATCCTGGAACGCATCGCCGAGCAGCGCGTGGACGGCGTCGCGTTCGAGGTGGTGGTCATCGACGACGGCTCGAAGGACCGCACGGTGGAGCTGCTGGAGGCGCGGCCCGAGCTGTACAGCCACCTGGTCAGGATGCCGAAGAACGGCGGCAAGGGCGCCGCGGTCAAGGCCGGCCTGCGCCAGGCCAGCGGCGACTACATCCTGTTCCAGGACGCGGACCTGGAATACGACCCGGCGGACTACGCCAAGATGCTGGTGCCGGTGCAGCGCTTCGACGCCGACGTGATCATGGGCAGCCGCACCATCGCGCCGCCCTTCACCCGCGTCTATTACTTCTGGCACAAGGTCGGCAACCGGTTCATCACCCTGATGTTCAACCTGCTGTACAACATGACCTTCACCGACATCTACAGCTGCTATCTCATGTACCGGCGCACCCTGGTGGACCCGGACGAGTTGCGCTCGGAGGGGTGGGAGCAGCACGCCGAGATACTCACCGACGCCGTGCGCCGCGGCAAGGTGGTCTACGAGGTGCCCATCAGCTACCACGGCCGCAGCTACGAGGAGGGCAAGAAGATCCGCGCCCACCACGTGATCTCGGTGATCTGGATGATCATGCGCCAGAGGTTCCGCACCTGATGGCCCCCCGCGCGCCCCAGCCCGCCGCCCCCGCCGCGCCCGACGACGTGGTGTACGAGGGCTCGGACCTGGAGGCGCTGATGAGCCTGCGCCGGTACCGCCAATGGATCATGGACCGCATCCGGGACTCCATCTCGGGCCGGACGCTGGAGGTGGGCGCCGGCCTGGGCGCCTTCTCGGACCTGATCCGGCCCCATGCCGGCCAACTGGACATGGTCGAGCCGTCGGCAAACCTGGTCCCGGCCCTGCGCCGGCGCATGGCCGGGGTGGACGGAACCACGGTCTTCGCCGGCACCTACGAGGACTGGCTGGCCCAGAGCGCGCCCGACACCTACGACACGGTGATCATGATCAACGTGCTGGAGCACATCGAGGACGACGCCGCGGCCCTGGCCGGCACCCGGCGGGCCCTGCGGCCGGGCGGGCGGCTGATCGTCTTCGTGCCGGCGCTGATGGCGCTGTACAGCCGGATCGACGAGCTGGTGGGCCACTTCCGCCGCTATCACATGGCGCCGCTGACGGCCCTGGTGGAGGGCGCCGGGTTCACGGTGCGCGAGAAGTCCTATTTCGACCTGCTGGGCATGGCGCCCTGGTGGCTGGTCAACACCCTGCTGGGGTCCACCTCCTTCAACCCGGCCCTGGCCGGGCTGTAC
This sequence comes from Hyphomicrobiales bacterium, assembly GCA_024236415.1. GTDB lineage: Bacteria > Pseudomonadota > Alphaproteobacteria > Rhodospirillales > JACKKN01 > JACKKN01. The sequence continues at coordinate 470,442 of JACKKN010000001.1, read as the reverse complement.
GACGCCGTGGGGGTCCCGGTGACCCGGGCCGTGGAGAGCCTGCTGCCCCCGCCCGTGGGCAAGAACATCCTGTTGATCGCGGAGAAATAGACCATGGTGAAGCTGGATTTTCCGACCGACGAGGAGAAGGCCCAGTGGCCGCCCTTCGACCGGGTGGTGAAGCTAGAGGCGCCCTTCGTCGACGCCCGCGGCGAGATTCAGCCCCTGGTCGACATGGTCATGCGGTCGGCGGTGATGATCCGTTCCAACCCCGGTTCCGTGCGCGCCAACCACTACCACCGCACGGGCTGGCACTTCTGCTATGTCATCGAAGGCAAGATCGAATACTACCACCGCCCCGCCGGCAGCACGGACACGGCCGAGAAGATCACCGTGGGAAAAGGCGAGATGGTGTTCACGCCGCCCATGATCGAGCATTCCATGGTGTTCGTGACGGAAACCACCTTCCTGACGCTCGACCGCAACTCGCGCAAGCAGGAGGTCTACGAGGCCGACGTGGTGCGGGTGGACGCGCTGGCCGAGGTTGCCGGCCTGACCACCTGGAAGCCGGGGGACTGAGCGCGACATGGGCGATTCCTGCCACCGCCGCGACGACTGCCGCCTGTGCGGGGGCACGGACCTGGCCCTTGTCCTGTCCCTGGCGCCGACGCCGCCTGCCAACGCCTTCGTGCCGGCCGAGGCCCTGGACCGGGCGCAGGAGACCTTCCCCCTGGACGTGTTCTTCTGCCGCAGCTGCGGCCACGTGCAGCTGCGCGACGTGGTGGACCCGCGCCTGCTGTTCGAGAACTACGTCTACGTTTCCGGCACCTCGCCGGTGTTCGTGAAGCATTTCCAGGACTACGCCGCGGCGGTGATGGACCGGGTGGCGCCGGCGGCAGGCGCCTGGGTGCTGGACATCGGCTCCAACGACGGCACCCTGCTGCGCTTCTTCCGGGAACGGGGCCTGGGCGTGCTGGGGGTGGACCCGGCGCGGGAGATCGCCCGCCGCGCCACCGAGGCGGGCATCGAGACCCTGGCCGACTTCTTCTCGCCGGCCCTGGCCCGCAGCCTGCGCCGGGAGCGCGGGCCGGCCGCGGTGATCACCGCCAACAACGTGTTCGCCCACGCCGACGACCTGCGCGGCATCGCCGCCGGGGTGTGCGACCTGCTGGCCGACGACGGGGTATTCGTGTTCGAGGTCTCCTACCTGGTGGACGTGTTCGAGAAGACCCTGTTCGACACCATCTACCACGAGCACCTGGCCTACCATTCCGTGGCCCCCCTGCGGCACTTCTTCGCCGGCCTGGGGATGGAGCTGATCGACGTGCAGCGGGTCGACAGCCACGGCGGCAGCCTGCGCGGCTTCGTGCAGCGGGCAGGCGGGCCCCGCAAGGTCGAGCCCTCGGTCGAGGGACTGGTGGCCCTGGAATCGGACCTGGGGCTGGACCGGGCCGAGACCCTGCAGGCCTTCGGCGCCCGCATCGACGCCCTGGGCCGGGCCCTGACCGCGCGCCTGGGCGAGCTGAAGGCCGCCGGCAAGACCATCGCCGCCTTCGGCGCCCCGGCCAAGGCCACCACGCTGATGTACCATTTCGCCATCGGGCCCGAGGTGGTGGACTTCATCGTCGACGACAGCCCGCTGAAGCAGGGCCTCTATTCGCCGGGCATGCACATCCCCGTGCTGCCCTCGGCGGCGCTCTATGACCGGCGGCCCGACGCCGTGGTGGTCCTGGCCTGGAACTTCGCCGAGTCCATCATGGCCCGCCATACGGAGTATCTGCGCGGCGGCGGGCGCTTCATCGTGCCCCTGCCCGAACTGACCGAGCGCGGCCCCGAGGCCGCGTCCCAACCCTGAAAGCCCCAACCCTGAAAGCGTGAGACGACCATGACCGAATTCGTCCTTTCCTCCGATGTGCGGGAGATCGCCGCCCGGCTGCAAGGCCCGGCCCGGGACTTCGCCGGCAAGACCGTGCTGCTGACCGGCGGCCGTGGCTTCCTGGGGCGCTATTTCATGGAAGTCTTCGCCGAGATGAACCGCACCTACCTGGACGATCCGGTCCGGCTGGTGGCGCTGGACAACCTGATCACGGCCGGCAAGGAGGGGGCCCAGATCCCCGAGATGGACAACGTCACCTTCGTCAACCACAACGTCATCGAGCCCTTCGCCTGGGACGGGCCGGTGGACTACATCATCCACGCCGCCGGCATCGCCAGCCCCTACTACTACCGCGCCTATCCGCTGGAAACCCTGCAGGTGGCCATCACCGGCACCCGCCTGATGCTGCACCTGGCCGACGAGAAGGACGCCCGCCTGACCTTCTTTTCGTCCAGCGAGATCTATGGCGACCCCGACCCCAAGCACGTGCCGACGGCGGAAAGCTACCGCGGCCACGTGTCCTGCCAGGGGCCGCGCGCCTGCTATGACGAGAGCAAGCGGGTGGGCGAGACCCTGTGCTACATCTTCCACAACAACCACGGCACCCACACCAACACCATCCGCCCCTTCAACGTGTTCGGCCCGGGCATGCAGGAGACGGACTACCGGGTGCTGCCCAACTTCGCCAGCCGCATCAAGGCGGGCCTGCCGCTGAACGTCTATGGCACCGGCGACCAGACGCGCACCTTCTGCTACATCACCGACGCCATGGTCGGTTTCCTGCTGGTGGTCCTGAAAGGCGTGCCGGGCGAGGCCTACAACATCGGCAACCCCAAGCCCGAAATCTCCATGGTCGACCTGGTCCGGCGCATCGAGAAGGCGGCCTCCGGCCCGGTGACCCATAACATCGTCGAGTACCCCGACAGCTACCCCGCCGACGAGCCCAACCGCCGCTGCCCCGACATCCGCAAGGCCCGCCTGCAACTGGGCTACGACCCGGCGGTGGACCTGGACGAGGGCCTGAAGCGGTTCCTGGACTGGGCCGACGGCGTGTACACCGGAGAGCAGTGAGCCCCCCGCGGACCCTCAACATCGGCCTGATCGGCGCCGGACGCTGGGGCCGGGTGTACATCGACACCCTGGCCCGGCTGGACGGCCTGCGCCTGGCCCGTCTGGCCAGCCGCAACCCGGACAGCCGGGCCCTGGTCGGCGCCGACTGCGCCGTCACCCGCTCCTGGCGGGCGCTGGTCCAGGCCGGCGACCTGGACGGGGTGATCGTCGCCACGCCGCCGGCCCTGCACGCCGACATGGCCCGCGCCGCCATGCGCGCCGGCCTGCCGGTGCTGGTGGAAAAGCCCCTGACCGCCGACCTGAAGCAGGCCCGCGCCCTGCTGGCCCTGGCCGAGGCGGCAGGCGCCTTCGCCATGGTCGACCACGTGCACCTGTTCCACCCGGCCTACCGGGCCCTGAAGCGCCGCGCCCTGATGCTGGGCGGCATCCAGTCCATCCGGTCGGCCGGCGGCAACCGGGGCCCGTTCCGCGGCGACGCGGACGTGCTGTGGGACTGGGGCCCCCACGACGTGGCCATGGTCCTGGACCTGGTGGGGGAGATGCCGGTCAACGTGGCCGCCGAGCGGGTCAAGCGGCGCAGGACGAAGCAGGGCACGGGCGAGATCCTGGACCTGACCCTGACCTTCGCCGACGGCCTGCAGGCCATGGTCCGTATCGGCAACATCCTGGACCAGAAGACCCGCTACCTGGCGGCCCACTTCACGCGCCACCTGCTGATCTACGACGACACGGACGCCGCCAAGCTGGTGGAGGAACGCCTGACCGACAGCCCCCGCTGCATCGTCGAGGAGGAGCCGCCCAAGTACATGGCCATGGACCACGAACTGCCCCTGGACCGTTGCCTGCTGGACTTCGCCGACGGCATCCGCGCCGGGTCGCGGGACCTGTCGGGCCTGCGCCTGGGGGTGCGGGTGGTCGAAGTCCTGACCCGCGCCCAGGAGGCCCTGGGCCGCTGACATGTGCGGCATCGCCGGCACCACGGCCCCCGATCCCGCCCTGCTGGCGGCCCTGTGCGGCGACCTGCGCCACCGGGGGCCCGACGCCGAGGGCACCTGGACGGACCCCGAGGGCGGAGTCGGATTGGCCCACACTCGCCTCGCCGTCATCGACCTGAGCCCCGGCGGCGCCCAGCCCATGGTGTCGGACTGCGGGCGGTACGTGATCGCCTTCAACGGCGAGATCTACAACTACCGCACCCTGCGCGCCGAGTTGGAGGCGGCGGGGGAAACCTTCCGTTCCGACAGCGACACCGAGGTCCTGCTGCGCCTGCTGCGGGCCCGCGGCGCGGCGGCGCTCGATCGCCTGGTGGGCATGTTCGCATTCGCCCTGTGGGACCGGGAGCGGCGGGAACTGTTGCTGGTCCGCGACCGCCTGGGCATCAAGCCCCTGGTCTACGCGCCCCTGGCCAACGGGGGTCTTGCCTTCGCCTCGGAGATCCGCGCCCTGCACCGCCACCCGGGGGTCGACCTGGAACTGGATCGCGAGGCGCTCTCCCAATACCTCGCCTGCCTCTACGTGCCGGCCCCGCGCACCATCCACGCCGGCATCCGCAAGCTGCCGCCGGGGCACCTGCTGCGCTGGCGCGGCGGCGCGGCGGAGATCGAATGCTACTGGCGGCCCCGCGTGGCCGGCACCGCCACGCCGAGCCCGGACGAGGCAGTGGAGGCCCTGCTGCCCATCCTGCGCCGGGCCGTGGTCGACCGTATGGTCGCCGACGTGCCCGTGGGGTGCTTCCTGTCGGGCGGGATCGATTCGTCGGTCATCGCCGCCCTGATGGCCGAAGAGACCCGCGCCGGCGGCGGCCCGCCCGTGCGCAGCTTCACCATGACCTTCGACGAGCCGGCCTATGACGAGCGCGACGCCGCCGCCGCCGTGGCCGGGCACCTGGGCTGCGCCCACACCGAACTGCCCGCCGGCGCCGGCCTCGCGGGCCTGCTGGACGGCGCCCTGGGCGCCTTCGGCGAGCCCTTCGGCAACCCCACCTCGCTGCTGATCCACGACCTGTCGCGCAAGGCGCGCGAGCACGTGACCGTGGCCCTGGTGGGGGATGGCGGCGACGAGGTTTTCGCCGGCTACCCCCGCTACCAGGGCGGCCTGTGGGCGGCGCGGTACCGGCACCTGCCGGCCTGGCTGCGGCGCGGGGTGCTGGCCCCGGCGGCGGCCCTGATCCCGGAAAGCTCGCGCGGGCGCCACGCCCTGCGCCGGGCGCGCGAGTTCCTGACCGCCGCCAACCTGCCCGACGCCGAGATGTACGCCGCCTGGGTCGAGTACTTCGACCCGGTTGAGCGGCGCGCCCTGCTGGACCTGCCGGCCGCGCCGGCGCGGCCCCTGGCCGACCTGTACCGCGCGGCGCCCTCGGCCGCACCGCTGGACGCCATGCAGCAGACGGACCTGCTGTCCTTCCTGCCCGGCAACCTGCTGGCCTACGGCGACGCCATGAGCATGGCCCACGCGCTGGAGCTGCGCCTGCCCCTGATCGACCACCGCCTGGTGGAGGCGGTGCAGGACCTGGCGCCGGACCTGCGCTGGGGCGGCGGGCTGAAGACCCTGCTGAAGGGGGTGGCCCGGCGCCTGCTGCCGGCCCAGGTGGTGGACCGCCCCAAGCGCGGCTTCAACCCGCCCATGGGCCTGTGGCTGAAGACGGACCTGCGCGACATGGTGGGCGACCTGCTGACCCCCGCCCAGATGGCCGCGGCCGGCATCGCCTGGGCACCCGTGGAACGCCTGCTGGCCGAACAGCGGCGCGGCCTGCGCGACAACGCGCTCAAGGTCTGGGCCCTGCTGGTCCTGGCGGCCTGGCGGCGCACCATGTAGGCCCCACTTCCATCCCCTTGCCAAGCGCCCCCGGTCCCCGCCGGCGGGCGCTTTTTTGTTGTCCCGGCCGGGGGCGAAACAGGCTATACACTCGGGCCATGAACTGGCTCATCGCCGCCGCCGTCTGCGCCGTCTGCGCCGTCGCCACCGGGCTCGCCACGGCCATCGTGCTGCCCTTCCTGCGGGCGCGCCGCATCCTGGACCACCCCAACGACCGCAGCAGCCACGCCGCGCCCAAGCCCCGCGGCGGCGGCATCGCCGTGACCGGGGTGCTGGTCCTGGCCTGGGCCGCCGTCGGCGTCCTGGACGGCGCGGAAATGGCGGAGGTCCTGGCGGTCTGCGCCCTGGCCGGGGTGCTGGCGGCGGTGTCCTGGATCGACGACCTGCGCGGGCTGTCGCCGGCCCTGCGCCTGGCCGTGCAGGCGGCCTGCGTCGGGCTGGCCCTGGTGGCGGGGGCACCCTGGGCGCCGGCGCCGATCCTGGCGGCCTTGGGCCTGATCTGGATCTGGTTCGTCAACCTGTACAACTTCATGGACGGCATCGACGCCATCACCGGGGTCGAGACCCTGGCCATCGGGCTGGGCGCCGCCGTGGTGGCGGCGGTGGCGGGGCTGGGCGACGGGATGGTCCTGCTGGGGGTCACGGCGGCGGGGGCGGCGCTGGGATTCCTGTACTGGAACTGGCCGCCGTCCAAGCTGTTCCTGGGCGACGTGGGCAGCGTGCCGCTGGGCTTCCTGCTGGGCTGGCTGCTGTTGAAGCTGGTGGCGGCGGGGCTGTGGGCGCCGGCGCTGATCCTGCCGCTTTACTACCTGGCCGACGCCACCCTGACCCTGGGCCGGCGCACCGCCCGCGGCCGCAAGCCCTGGGTCGCCCACAGGGACCACTTCTACCAGCGCGCCGAACAGGCCGGCCGCTCCCACGCCGCGGTCAGCGCCACGGTGGGCGCCGTGAACGCCGTGCTGGCGGCCCTGGCCATCATCGCGGTGTACCATCCCGGGCCGGCCCTGGCCGTGGCGGCGGCGGTGGTGGCCGCCCTGCTGTGGCACTTCGGCCGTCCGGCGAGCCACGGGGCGGGCACGCGGCCATGAAGATCCTGTTCCTGACCGAGAACTTCCCCCCCGAATCCAATGCCGCGGCGACCCGGGTGTACGAGCGGGCCTGCTACTGGGCCCGCTGGGGCCACGACGTGACCGTCATCACCTGCGCCCCCAACTTCCCCGAGGGGCGCCTGTTCGACGGATACGCCAACCGCTGGCGCCAGGTCGAGGAGATGGACGGCATCCGCGTGGTGCGGGTCAAGACCTATATCTCCGCCAACCGGGGCGTGGCGCGGCGAACGCTGGATTTCCTCAGCTTCATGGCCACCGGGTTCTGGGCCGGCCTGTTCGAGGCGCGGCCCGACGTGGTCGCCGCCACTTCGCCCCAGTTCTTCGCCGCCGTGGCCGGCTGGATGGTCGGCGCGGCGCGGCGCCGGCCGTTCGTGTTCGAGCTGGGCGATCTGTGGCCGGCCTCCATCGCCGCCGTGGGCGCCATGAAACCCAGCCTGGGCCTGCGCCTGATGGAGAAGGTCGAGCTGTTCCTGTACCGCCGCTCGGCCTGCGTGGTGGCCCTGACCCGGGCCTTCAAGCGGAACCTGACCGGGCGCGGCATCGACCCGGGCAAGGTGGCCGTGGTCCTGAACGGGGTCGACCTTTCCCGCTATGCGCCGCGCGAGCGGGACGGCGACCTGGCCCGGGACTGGGGCCTGGAAGGGAAGTTCGTGGTCGGCTACGTGGGCACCCACGGCATGGCCCATGCCCTGGCGAACGTGCTGGACGCGGCCGAGCGCCTGCGCGACGCCGACGGCCTGCGCGTCCTGCTGGTGGGCGCCGGGGCCGAACGCGAGGCCCTGGTGGCCGAGCGCGAGCGGCGCGGGCTCGCCAACGTGGTCATGCAGCCGCGCCAGCCCAAGGAGATGATGCCCCGCATCTGGAGCCTGTGCGACGTGGCCCTGGTGCACCTGAAGGATTCGCCGGTGTTCGCCGGGGTGATCCCGTCCAAGATCTTCGAGGCCATGGGCATGGGCAAGCCCGTCCTGCTGGCGGCGCCCGAGGGCGAGGCCAGCCGCATCGTCGGCGACGACGGCGCCGGCCTGTGCGTCCCCGCCGAGGACCCCGCGGCCCTGGCAGGGGCCATGGCCACCCTGATGGCGGACGCGGACCTGCGCGCGGCCCTGGCGGCGCGCAGCCTGGCCGCGGCGCCGGGCCACAGCCGCGAGCACCAGGCGCGCGAGATGCTGGCGGCCCTGGAGCTGGCGGCGGCGGGGCGCGGCGGCGAGGCCGGGGGCATCGGCCCGTGACCCGGGTCCTGGTCACCGGCGCCACCGGGTTCGTCGGGCGCCGCCTGTGCGCCGACCTGGTGCGCCGCGGCGTCGCCGTTTCCGCCGCCACCCGCAACCCGCGCCTGTTGCACGACGTGCACGGGGTCGACCTGCGCGCCGTGGCCGGCCTGGGCGCCGGCACCGACTGGTCGGGCGCCCTGCGCGGGGTGGACGCGGTGGTCCACCTGGCGGCACGGGTGCACGTCATGGACGACCGCGCCGCCGACCCCCTGGCCGAGTTCCGCCGGATCAACGCCGAGGGTACCCGCCGCCTGGCCGAGGACGCCGCCGCCGCCGGGGCGCGGCGGTTCGTCCTGCTGAGCACCATCAAGGTCAACGGCGAGCACACCGGTGACACCCCCTTCGCCGACGAAACACCGCCCATGCCCGAGGACCCCTATGCCCGCTCCAAGTGGGAGGCCGAGCGCGCCCTGGCGGCGGTGGCGGCGGCCACGGGCATGGAGGCCGTTGTCCTGCGCCCGCCCCTGGTGTACGGCCCCGGGGTCAAGGGCAACTTCCTGAGCCTGCTGAAGCTGTGCCGCAAGGCGCCGCCGTTGCCGCTGGCGTCGGTGCGCAACGCGCGCAGCCTGATCTTCGTCGGCAACCTGACGGCGGCCATCGCCGCCTGCCTGGAAAAGCCGGCGGCGGCCGGCCGCACCTACCTGGTGCGCGACGGCGAGGACCTGTCGACACCGGACCTGATCCGCCGCCTGGCCGCGGCCCTGGACCGGCCGGCCCGGCTGTTTCCCTGCCCGCCGGCCGTGCTGCGCGCGGCGGCGGCCCTGGCCGGGCGATCGGCGGCGGCGGCGCGATTGCTTGACTCGCTGCGGGTGGATGACGGAAAAATTCGCCGGGAACTGAACTGGACTCCCCCCCACGGCGTGGACCAGGGCCTGACCGAGACAGCCGCATGGTTTCTGTCGCGGGCCCGGTTCCGGACGGGGACCGAGGAACGACACCGTTGATCAGTCTGCCAAGGATACCGCCCCGCGGGTACATCGCCTTCGTCCATGACATCATCATGGCGGCGCTGTCGTTCGTGGCGTCCCTGTACCTGCGCCTGGGCGCGGACATGACGCAGCTGGTGCCGGCAAACACCCTTTTGACGGCGGGGGCCCTGTTCACGGCCATCGCCGCGCTGACCTTCTGGCTCATGGGGCTGTACCGCGGCGTGTGGCGCTACGCCTCCATGAACGACCTGGTGGCCATCCTGCGCGCCGTCACGGTGGTGGTGCTGGTGTTCCTGCTGGTCCTGTTCCTGTGGGCCCGCGCCGCCGACGTGCCGCGGTCCCTGTTCGTCATCAACTGGTTCGTGCTGATCGCCTTCCTGGGCGGACCTCGGTTCCTGTACCGCCTGTTCAAGGACAAGCGGCTGCAGCTTTCCTTCCAGTCCGAGGACCGGCCGCGCATCCCCGTGCTGCTGGTGGGCGCCGGCGACGGGGCCGAGCTGTTCATCCGCTCGCTGGCCCGGCCCGACCACGCCAACTACCGGGTGGTGGGCATCCTGTCGGAAACCCGGGGCCGGGTCGGCCGCCACATCCACGGCATCCAGGTCACCGACGTGGTCGGCAACATGGCCGAGGTGGTCGAGCGGCTGGAGCGGCGCGGCGACCGGCCGCAGCGGGTGATCCTGACCAAGGACAGCCTGGACGGCGCCCTGGTGCGGGCCCTGCTGGACCAGGCCGACGCCCTGGGCATGACGCTCGCCCGCCTGCCGCGTCTGACCGATTTCCGCAGCGGCGTGTCCGAGCGCCTGGAACTGCGCCCCGTGGACGTCGAGGACCTGCTGGGCCGGCCCCAGGCGGCCCTGGACCGGGACGCCATGCGGCGCCTGATCGCCGGCCGGCGGGTGCTGGTCACCGGTGCCGGCGGCAGCATCGGCAGCGAGCTGGTGCGCCAGGTTTCGGACCTGGAGCCGGCGCGCCTGATGCTGGTGGACAACGCCGAGTTCAACCTCTACTCCATCGACATGGAATGCGCCGAGCGGCACCCCGACCTGCCGCGCGAGGCGCGCATCGCCGACGTGCGCGACCGCGGCCGGGTGCACCGGCTGTTCGCCGAGTTCAAGCCCGAGATCGTGTTCCACGCCGCGGCGCTGAAGCACGTGCCCCTGGTCGAGGCCAACCCACTGGAAGGGGTGCGCACCAACGTGGTCGGCACGGTCAACGTGGCCGACGCCTGCGTCGCCGAGGAGGTGGCGACCATGGTGCTGATCTCCACCGACAAGGCGGTCAACCCTACCAACGTCATGGGCGCCACCAAGCGCATCGCCGAGAGCTATTGCCAGGCCCTGGACCTGCGCCGGGTTCAGGACGGGGTGAAAGGCGGGGCCAAGGGCGGGGCCACCCACTTCGTCACCGTGCGGTTCGGCAACGTGCTGGGCTCCACCGGGTCGGTGGTGCCCCTGTTCCAGAAGCAGCTGGCCGCCGGCGGGCCGCTGACCGTGACCGACCCGCAGATGAAGCGGTACTTCATGACCACCCGCGAAGCCGTCGAGCTGGTCATCCTGGCCGCCACCGACAGCGGCGGCGACCGCGACCGGGCCGGCACCATCAACGTCCTCGACATGGGTGAGCCGGTGCGCATCCTGGACCTGGCGCGGCAGATGATCCGCCTGGCCGGCCTGAAGCCCGACGAGGACGTGAAGATCGAGATCATCGGTCCGCGCCCGGGCGAGAAGCTGTTCGAGGAGGTGTTCCACGGCGGCGAGGAGCTGGTGCCCACGGCCCATCCGGGCATCCTGCTGGCCCGCCCCCGGGCCACCGACGAGGGCGCCCTGCGCGCCGCCATCGGCGAGCTGGCCGGCGCCTGCGCCGCCGACGACCGGGCCGGGGTCAAGCGCCGCATCGGCAGCCTGGTGCCCGAGTACCACGCCGCCGGATAGCCGCCTCCGCGCGGCCGGGGCGGTTCCCGCTTGGACCCGGACGGGGGGTCTGCTATACCGCCGCCAACCAAACCACAACAGACCATCGAGGGGACCATGGGCACCAAGATCCGCCGCGCGCTGCTGTCCGTTTCCGACAAGACCGGCCTGGCCGAGTTCGGCCGGTTCCTGGCCGACCAGGGGGTCGAGATCCTGTCCACCGGCGGCTCGGCCAAGGCCCTGCGCGAGGCCGGGGTGGCGGTGGTCGAGGTCAGCGACCACACCGGGTTCCCCGAGATCATGGACGGCCGGGTCAAGACCCTGCAGCCCACCATCCACGGCGGCCTGCTGGCCGTGCGCGGCAACCCCGAGCACGAGGCGGCCATGGCGCAGCACGGCATCGCCGCCATCGACCTGCTGGCCGTCAACCTGTACCCCTTCGAGGCCACGGTGGCCCAGGGCGCCGACTTCGACACCTGCATCGAGAACATCGACATCGGCGGCCCGGCCCTGATCCGCGCCGCGGCCAAGAACCACGCCTTCGTCACCGTGGTGGTGGACCCGGCCGACTACGCCCAGGTCATGGACGAGATGGAGGCCGGCGGCGGCGCCACCACGCTGGACTTCCGCCGCCAGCTGGCGGCCAAGGCCTACGCCCGCACCGGTGCCTACGACGCCGCCATCTCGGGCTGGTTCACGGGCCAGGTGGGCGAGGACTTTCCCCAGCGGCTGGTGTTCGCCGGCGAGTTGAAGCAGACCATGCGCTATGGCGAGAACCCGCACCAGGCGGCGGCCTTCTACGTCAATTCCGAGGGTCGCCCGGGGGTGGCCACGGCCACCCAACTGCAGGGCAAGGAGCTCAGCTACAACAACCTGAACGACACCGACGCCGCCTTCGAGCTGGTGGCCGAGTTCGACCGCACCGCCTGCGTCATCGTCAAGCACGCCAACCCCTGCGGCGTGGCGGTCGACGACGACATGGTGGCGGCGTACAGAAAGGCGCTGAGCTGCGACCCGGAAAGCGCCTTCGGCGGCATCATCGCCCTGAACCGCACCCTGGACGGCGCCACGGCCGAGGAGATCGCCAAGCTCTTCGCCGAAGTCATCATCGCGCCGGACATCGACGCCGACGCCCGCGCCATCCTGGGCGCCAAGAAGAACTTGCGCGTCCTGGCCACCGGCGGCATGCCCGACCCTGCGGCCAGCGGCATGATGGTCAAGAACCTGTCCGGCGGCTACCTGCTGCAGGGCCGCGACAACCGGGTGGTCTCCGACGACCTGAAGGTGGTCACCAGGCGCCAGCCGACGGAGCGGGAGATGGCCGACCTGCTGTTCGGCTTCACCGTGTGCAAGCACGTCAAGTCCAACGCCATCGTCTACGCCAAGAACGGCATGACCGTGGGCGTGGGCGCCGGACAGATGAGCCGGGTCAACTCCTGCCGCATCGCCGCCTTCAAGGCCGAGGAGGCCGCCAAAACGGCCGGCGACGCGGAAAGCTGGGCCATCGGCTCGGTGGTCGCGTCGGACGCCTTCTTCCCCTTCGCCGACGGCTTGATCGCCGCCGCCGAGGCGGGGGTGACGGCGGTGATCCAGCCCGGCGGCTCGATCCGCGACGAGGAGGTCATCGCCGCCGCCGACGAGCGCGACCTGGCCATGGTGCTGACCGGCATGCGGCACTTCCGGCATTGAGTTTCGCCCGCCATCGCATCCTTCGAGGGCGCCCTGTGGGCGCCGCCTCAGGATGAGGTCGTCCCATGAGCCGTCCTCACCCTGAGGTGCGAGCGGAGCGAGCCTCGAAGGGTTCGGGCCGCGGCGCGACGGCGCCATGACCGGCCGGTCCGACCACCTGCGGGGCCTGGCCATCACCACCGCGGGGGTGCTGATCCTGACCCCCGACAGCCTGCTGGTGCGGCTGATCCAGGCCGACACCTGGACCCTGCTGTTCTGGCGCGGGCTGCTGATGTTCGCCGCCCTCATGGCCCTGGCGGCCGTGCGGTACCGCGGCGACACGCGGCGCCGGTTCCGCGCCCTGGGGCCCACGGGGGCCTGGGCCGCCGCGGCCTTCGCCGGCAGCATGGTGTTCTTCGTCACCGCCATCAAGGCCACCGCCGTGGCCAACGTGCTGGTCATCGTCAGCGCCACGCCCCTGTTCGCGGCGCTCTTTTCGCGCCTGTTCCTGGGCGAGCCGGTGCCGGCGCGCACCTGGGCCGCCATCGCCGTGGGCATGGTTGCCATCGCCGCCATCGTCGGCGACGGCCTGGGCGCCGGGGCCATGGCCGGCAACGGGGCGGCCCTGGCCTGCTCGGCCTGCATGGCCGTGGCCCTGACCCTGATGCGCAAGACGCGCAGCGACAACGCCCTGCCGGCCATGGCGCTGAGCGGCCTGATGGTGGCGGTGGCCGCCCTGGTCCCGTCGGCGCCCTTTTCCGTGCGCGGCGAGGACCTGGCGCTGCTGGCCCTGCTGGGTTTGGTGGTGGTGCCCGCGGCCTTCGTGCTGACCATGGTCGGGCCGCGCTACCTGCCGGCCGCCGAGGTGGGGCTGATCTTCCTGCTGGAAACGGTGCTGGGGCCGTTCTGGGTCTGGTTGGCCATCGGCGAGCGGCCGCCGGACATGGCCTTCATGGGCGGCGCGGTGCTGATCGCGACCCTGGTGGTGCACGCCTGGCTGGGGCTGCGGGCCGGCCGCTGAGGGGCCGGGTCAGTACAGCAGGTCGCGGTACCGGGCCACCATCTCGGCCTGGGATTCGGCGCCGCCGCCGTCGCCGGTCTGGTCGCGCAGGATCTCGCCGATGGTGGGGAAGACGGTGCGAACGACATGCCGGGCCGGGTTCCACATATCGGCGCGCATCAGCGCCTTGGCGCAGTGGAAGTAGACCTCGCCCACCGACACCACCAGCACCGTTGCCGGCAGGCGGCCCCTGACCTCGAAGGGCGCGCGCAGGTCGTCGTCGTCGCGGATCTCGGCGCTGCCGTTGACGCGCAGCACCTCGTCGATGCCGGGCACCAGGAACAGCAGGCCCACACGCGGGTTCTCCAGGATGTTGACCAGGGTGTCCAGGCGGTTGTTGCCGGGACGGTCGGGCAGGGCCAGGGTGCGGTCGTCCAGCACGTGCACGAAACCCGGCCCGTCGCCGCGCGGGGTCACGTCGGCCGGCCCGTCGCGGCCCTGGGAGCCCAGCATGACCAGGGGCGAGAGGGCGATGAAGGCGCGGCAGTGGGGGTCCAGGCGGTCCATCTGCTTGCTGACCGCGCGGCCCTTGGCGTGGCCGTATATCTGGCGCAGGGCCTCGACCTCGGTGATGCGGGCCATGGCGCTGTCCTCCCCGGTTGCTAGAAGCGGCAGCCCTGCACGGCGGGCAGGTCCATGCGCCGCTGGCGGATGAACTGGGCCAGGGCGTGCATGAGGGACTGGTGGGTGTCCTCGATGATGCCGTAGTTGTCGGCCTCCACGTGCAGGTTGACGTGGGCGATCCCGGCCGAGCGGCCGCCCGAGAACCCGGTCAGGGACAGCACGGTCAGGCCGTTGTCCCGGGCCCACTGGGCGGCACGCACGATGTTTTCCGAATCCCCCGACGAGCTGATGGTCACCAGCCCGTCGCCGGCCCGCCCCAGGGTGCGCAGGGGATAGGCGAAGGTGTCCTCGTAGCCGATGTCGTTGCCGATGGCCGTCAGCATGGACAGGCTGCCGGCCAGGTGCACCACCCGGGGCACCAGGTCGGTGCCGGTCTGGATCAGCTTGGCATGGTCGCTGACGAAGCCGTCGGCGATCAGGGCCGAGCCGCCGTTGCCGCAGACGTACAGGGTCGCCTGGCGTTCGTAGATGTCGGTCAGCAGGTCGGTGGCCGCGGCCAGGGCGGCGCGGTCCACCGACGCCGCGGCGCGGGCCAGGTGGCCGGCGTAGGCGTCGAAATAGGCACCGACGTCGTCGTATTTGGAATCGGGAAAGGTCATGGGGGAATCCTATGCGGTGTCACCGCCCGGCTTACCCCATCCGTCGCATGCGATCAACGGCGCCCTTCACCGCCGCACGTCGGGCACGCGCAGCATCAGCACCATGCCGACGGCCATCAGCACGATGATCGGGCTCATGCCGATGCGCTGGCTGCCCGAGACCAGGGTCAGGGTGCCCACCAGGAACGGCCCCAGGAATGCCGTGGCCTTGCCCGAGAAGGCGTACAGGCCGAACATCTCGGTGCGCAGCTCGGCCGGCGCGATGTGCGCCATGTAGGACCGGCTGGCGGCCTGGGTCGGGCCGACGAAGGCGCCCAGGATCAGGCCGAAGATCCAGAAATGGGTCGGGCTTTCGATGATCAGCAGCACCGTGCCCAGGCCCACCAGCCCCAGCAGCGAGATCAGGATGGTGCGCTTGGGCCCGATCCAGTCGTCGACCCAGGCCAGGGCGATGGCGCCGGCGCCGGCGGTCACGTTCATGGCAATGCCGAACTGGATCACCTCGGCCAGTTCCATCTTGAAGGTGCCGGCGGCGTAGATGCCGCCGAAGGCGAACAGGGTGTTCAGCCCGTCGATATAGATCATGCGCGCCAGCAGGAACCAGGCGATGTCGCGGTACTCGCGCACCTTCTTCAGGGTTGCCACCAGGTCGGTCATGCCCTTGCGCACGGCGGCGCCCGCCGGCATGCCCGTCGCCGGCCGGTCGGGCGTGACCAGCAGCATGGGCAGGGCGAACACCAGCAGCCAGACCGCCACCAGGGGGCCGGTGGCGCGCACGTGCTCGGCCGCGGCCTTGTCCAGGCCGAACAGCGGCGTGTCCGTCTGCACGAAGCCGAACAGGGCCAGCAGCAGGCAGGCCACCCCGCCGACGTAGCCGAAGCCCCAGCCCCAGCCGGACCAGCGCCCCATGCTGTCGCGCGGCGCCAGGTCGGCCAGCATGGCGTTGTAGAACACCACGCCCCCTTCGAAGGCCAGGTTGGCGATGCCCACGGCGACCAGGGCCAGCAGGGCGCTGGACGGGTCGGGCCTGGCGAACCACAGCGCCGCCGTGCCGGCGGCGCAGACCAGGGTGAAGACCCAGATCCACGGCTTGCGGCGGCCCGAATTGTCGGCGATGGCCCCCATGAACGGCGCCATCAGGGCCAGCACCAGGGCCGACAGGCTCATGGCGTAGCCCCACTGGGTGGTGCCGGCCTCCTCGGTGGCGGCCACGCCCTTGCTGAAATAGGTGGCGAAGACGAAGGTGACGATGACCGCGGCGAAGGCCGAGTTGGCCCAGTCGTAGAAGCACCAGGCGACCAGGCCGGCCCGGTTGGACCGGCCCTGGGGCGACGCGGACCCGGCGGCCACGCGCCCTAGCCCTGCGACACGGCGGCCAGGCCGCGCAACTGGCGGCTGGCCACGGCGATCATGGACAGGTCGTTGATGTCGCCCGCCGCCAGTTCGGACAGCAGCATGTCGGTGCGGTCGATCGGGCCCTGGTTGCGCTCGGTCCAGGCGGCGATGGCGGCGTCGGCGTCGGCGCCGTTGGCGGCGAAGGACTGGACCTTGGCGGTCAGGGCGATCTGGTGGCCGAAGATTTCTTCGATCAGGGCCGCCACCGCCAGCTTCTGCCAGTGGCTGCTGGCGTCCAGGGTCTCGGCGGCGGCGCGCAGGCGGCCCAGGTGGAAGCGGGTGCCGACGGCGAAGTACAGGCGCGACACCTGGGGCACCGGCAGCTCCAGCTGGCCGGCCAGGCGGACGATGTCACAGCCCGAGGCCAGGTTGATCAGCCCGGCGATGCGCAGGGACAGGTCCTCGGGCACGCCCTTGTCCTGATAGGGCTTGGCCCGCTCGCGCAGGTCGGCGGCGTAGTGGGGCGGCAGCACCTCGTCCAGGTTGTGGGCCAGCTCGCCCATGCCGACGGCGAACTCGGCGATGTTGGCACCGACCGCCAGGGGGTGCTCGCCGTTGCGCAGGAACCACATGGACCCGCGCTCCAGCAGCAGGTTGATGTCCGCCATCATCTCCATCTGCAGGGATGCCGGCACCCGGTTGTCCAGGGATTCGACGGCCTCCCACAGGCTGCGCAGGTCGAACACCTCGCGCGCGATCAGGTAGGCGCGGGCGATGTCGCTGGCCGGCATGCCGGTCTTCTCGATGACCCGGTTGACGAAGGTGGCGCCGGCCCGGTTGACGATGGAGTTGGTGGCCCGGGTGGCGACGATCTCGCGCCGCAGGCGGTGGTTGGCGATGACCTTCTTGTATTTCTTCTGCAGCGCCGACGGGAAGTAGCGCACCAGGTCCTCGGCCAGGAAATCGTCGTCGGGCAGGTCCGACTGCAGCAGCTCGTCGTACAGCCAGATCTTGGCGTAGGACAGGATCACCGCGATCTCGGGCCGGGTCAGGCCCTGGTGGGCGGCCTCGCGTTCGGACAGTTCCTCGTCGTTGGGCAGGAACTCGACCGCGCGGTTCAGGCGCCCCACCTTCTCCAGCCGCCGCATCAGGCGGACCTCGTCGTCCAGGGCGCCGGCACCCAGGGTCTGGGCCAGGCTGATGGCCTGGGTCTGCAGGTAGTTGTCGCGCAGCACCAGTTCGGCCACCTCGTCGGTCATGCGGGCCAGCAGGTTGTTGCGCTGCTTGACCGTGATGTCGCCGTTGTCCACCACCTGGTCCAGCAGGATCTTGATGTTGACCTCGTGGTCCGAGCAGTCGACGCCGGCCGAGTTGTCGATGAAATCGGCGTTCAGGCGCACGCCGAACTTGCCCGCCTCGACCCGGCCCAGTTGGGTCACGCCCAGGTTGGCGCCTTCGCCGATGACCCGGCAGCGCAGTTGCGGCGCGTCGATGCGGATGGCGTCGTTGGCCCGGTCTCCGGCGTCGCTGTGGCTCTCGTGGGTGGACTTGACGTAGGTGCCGATGCCGCCGAACCACATCAGGTCCACGTTGGCCTGCAACAGGGCCCGCATCAGTTCGTTCGGGGTGACCCGGTCCTTGATGATGGCGAACCGGCGCTTGATCTGCGGTGTCAGGGTGATGCGCTTGGCGCTGCGCTCGAACACGCCGCCGCCCTCGGAGATCAGCTTGCGGTCGTAGTCGGCCCAGGACGAGCGCGGCAGGTTGAACAGGCGCTGGCGCTCGGCCAGGGAGGACGCCGGGTCCGGGTCCGGGTCGATGAAGATGTGCAGGTGGTTGAAGGCGGCCACCAGCTCGATGTGCGGCGACAGCAGCATGCCGTTGCCGAACACGTCGCCCGACATGTCGCCCACCCCCACCACCGTGAACGGCCGCGCCTGGGTGTCGACCCCCATCTCGCGGAAATGGCGCTTGACCGATTCCCAGGCGCCGCGGGCGGTGATAGCCATCTTCTTGTGGTCGTAGCCCTGCGACCCGCCGGACGCGAAGGCGTCGCCCAGCCAGAAGCCGTAGTCGCCCGAGATGCCGTTGGCGATGTCCGAGAAGGTGGCCGTGCCCTTGTCGGCGGCGACCACCAGGTAGGGGTCGTCGTCGTCCAGCCGCACCACCCGCGGCGGCGGCACGATGCCGTCGCCGACGATGTTGTCGGTCAGGTCCAGCAGGCCGCGGATCAGGGTGCGGTAGCATTCGATGCCCTCGGTCAGGAACGCCTCGCGCCCGCCCTCGGCCGGCGGCCGCTTGACCACGAACCCGCCCTTGGAACCCACCGGCACGATCACCGCGTTCTTCACCTGCTGCGCCTTGACCAGGCCCAGGATCTCGGTGCGGAAGTCCTCGCGCCGGTCGGACCAGCGCAGGCCGCCGCGCGCCACCTTGCCGAACCGCAGGTGCACGCCCTCGACCCGCGGCGAATACACGAAGATCTCGCGCAGGGGGCGGGGCAGGGGCAGTTCGTCGATGCTGCCCGAATCCAGCTTGAACGAGACGTACTCCTTGCGCGGGCCGTCGGCGGACCCGTCCGCGGACGCGGTCTGGAAGAAGTTGGTGCGCAGGGTCGACTCCACCAGGTTGACGAAGCGGCGCAGGATGCGGTCCTCGTCGGCGCTGGTGACCTTTTCCAGCCCGGCGTCCAGCTCGGCGCGGATGCCGGCCTGGTGCTCCTCGGCGCCCTCCTGGGCGTCGGGGTCGAAGCGGGCCATGAACAGGTCGGTGATCAGGCGCGCCAGGTCGGGGTTGTTGACCAGGGTCTGTTCCATGTACGCCTGGGAGAAGGCGATGCCGGCCTGGCGCAGGTATTTGCAATAGGCGCGCAGGACCACCACCTGGCGCCAGTTCAGGCCGGCGTGCAGGGTCAGGCCGTTGAAGCCGTCGCTCTCCACCTCGTTGCGCCAGATGCGCAGGAAGGTTTCCTGGAAATTGTCGCGGATGGCGCCCAGGTCGATGTCGCCGCCGTCGCGGGCCTCGAGCCCGAAGTCGTGGATCATGACCCGGTGCTGGCCGTCCATCTCGGGGGTCACGGCATAGGGGATCTCGTCCATGACCCTGAGGCCCATGTGCTCCAGCATGGGCAGCACGTCGGACAGCGGAATCGCCCCGTCCAGGTGGTAGACCTTGAAGCGCACGGTTTTCTCCGGCGCCTCGATGGGGCGGTACAGGCTCATGCCCAGCTCGCCGGTCTGCAGCACCTCGTCCACCTTGCGCACGTCGGCGATGGCGGCGGCGGCGGTGTATCGCTCGCGGTAGCTGGAGCGGAAGGCGCGGCGGTAGGCGTGGAACAGCTTGATGCCCCGCTCCTCGCCGCAGGCGGTGACCAGGGAATCGCGCAGGTGGTCGGTCCACGACCGGGCCTCTTCCACCAGGCGGCTTTCCAGCTCGTCGACGTCATAGGGCGGAATCTGCCCCGGCGTGGTCTTGATGATCACGTGCAGGCGCGCCAGCTCGGATTCGCCCAGCTGCGAGTAGTGGGCCTGAACCTCGCCGTCGAAGGTGCGGCTCAGGATCGACGCCATGCGCATGCGCAGTTCGGTCGAATACTGGTCCCGCGGCACGTAGACGAGGACCGAGATGAAGCGGTCGAAGTCGTCGCGGCGCAGGAACAGGGCCACCCGCCGCCGCTCCTGCAGGTGCAGGATGCCCAGCGCCGTCTTCAGCAGATGGTTCTCGGATACCTGGAACAGCTCGTCGCGGGGATAGGTTTCCAGGATGTGGTTCAGGGCCTTGCCGTCGTGGCCGTTGGGCAGGAAGCCGGCGCGCTCGATGGTGCGCGCCACCTTGCGCCGCAGCAGGGGGATGTCGCGGGTGCTGCGGTTGTAGGCGACCGAGGTGAACAGCCCGACGAAGACGTGCAGACCCCGGGTCTTGCCGTCGCCGCCGAAGTCCTTGAGCACGATCGTGTCCAGGTGGGCGCGCCGGTGCACCGTGGACTGGCGGTTGGCCTTGGTCACCAGCAGCAGGTCCGGGTTGTCCAGGAAGTCGCGCACGGCCGGCGACAGGGGGTCGCCGTCGCGCAGCTCGTCGAAGACGATGGTCTCGGGGTCGCGCAGGATGCCCAGACCGGCGTCGTGGTTGACGCTGATGGACTGCTTCTTGCCGCCGCCGACGATGCGGTATTCCCGGAACCCGGTGAAGGTGAAGTGGTTGTCGTGGATCCACTGCAGGAAGGCGCGGACCTCGTCGATCTCGCCGGGCAGGCGCTTCTGCAGGCCGTCCAGGCGCTTGATCTCGTCCTGCATGCGCACGCGCATGGCGCTCCAGTCCTGGACCGCAAAGTGGACCTGGGTCAGGATCGCCAGGATGCCGTCGCGGATGGTGTCCAGGCGCGAGGTCGCCTGTTCGGCGATCTTGAAGTGCATGAAGGACTCGTTGGCGGCGCCGTCGCCGTCGCCGCCGCCGTCGGGCCGGTCCACGTCCAGCAGGTTGCCGTCACCGTCCCGGATCACCCGGTACACGGGGTGGACGCTGAGAATCAGGTCCAGTTCCTTGCTGTTCAGGTCGGCGGTCACGGAATCGACCAGGAACGGCATGTCGTCGGTGACGACCTCGATGATCGTATGCTCCGAACGCCAGCCGTGCTCCTCCAGGTTGGGGGTGTAGACCCGCACCCGCGGCTCGCCCCGCTTGCGTCGGGCGGCCAGCTTCCAGTGCGCCACGGCGGCGCCGAACAGGGATTCCTCGCCCTCCTCCAGCAGGTCGAAGGGCGGCACGTTCTCGTAATACCGTGCCAGGAACCGCTCGACGACGCCGCCCGGTTCCCCGTGCAGGCGCGCGTTGGCCTGGGCCACGATCCTGTCGATCAGCTTGGCCTTCTTGTGGTCTGCATTATCGGGCATTGCCCAGCCTCCCGGAAACGGTCCTCGACCTTGATATTTTTGCGCCGGCTTGGACGCCGGTTGTAGCATCGCGACGTGACGGAAAGGCTACAGCATTCCCTTGGCGATACAAAAGAATTCAGTCCCCGCCGGTCCCCCGGCGGTGGCGGAAACTCCCCCGGGGACCGATCACAGTATCGACGCGGTTTCCCGCACAAGATCGGAATACCGTTCCAGGAACGACGGGCACGGCCTGGACGAAACCAGGTCATACCGCATGAGGGAGACGGCATCCAATACGGACGCGTCCCCATTGACTTCGCATTCAAAGCCGTTTTCGACAAAGGCGATCATGTCGAGCGTGGCGCGCCGGATGTCCTCGCGCGAATTCCGGACCAGCTCCACCCCGGCCCTGGCGCAGGCCGAGCCGTCGACGGAAATCAGGGTCCCCTCCAGGGGCGCCAGCGGGACCAGGGCGCCGCCCTCCTTGCGGCGCAGCAGCACGGGCAGGAACAGGTCGCGCCGCGAATAGGGGCGGCTGAACATGGGTTGCAGGTTGGTCTGCAGCTGCGGCGTGCCGAACAGGTTGGGCAGCACCGACATGCCGGAGGTGCAGGTGATGCAGAACCGCGCCCGCGCCACCAGGAACAGGTCGAACCAGTCCGACTTCAGCGGGCTGTGGGCCATGTCGACGACCCGCGCCGCTTCCGGCAGTTCCGGCATGGACGGATCGCCGAGCCGGAACACCCAGCCGCCCCGTTTCGTGATCTCGTCCATGGCGCCGAAATAGGTTTCGATGTCGATGGACCGCGCGTCGCCCCGCTCCCCGTGGTAGCCGTCGGTCCGCGCATGCACGGCGACCCACCAGGCATCGCGGGGGAGGCCCATGTCCTGCAACAGGTCCAGACCCCGGTCCCGGTGCTCGTCGGACAACTGCAGGATCGGCGGCAGGTCCCTCTGTTCCCAGAGGGTCTGGATATAGTGGGCGGCGTAATCGGTGATCGTGTGCCGCCCGTTCACGGTCGGGCAGTGGCAGATCTCGTAGGCCTCGCCGGGATTGCGCGCCGCGTAGGCGAGCAGGCGCGGATCCCGGGAAATGTTGATGAACCGGGAGAAGTACTTGATGAGGGCCGGGTTGGCGTAGCCGTAGTTCCGGAACCAGGGCAGAAGGCCGCGAAAATCCTCGCGCAGGCCCAGGCGGCCGCTCTTGATGAACAGGTCGAGGTTCTTGGCGACCTCGCCGATGCGCTGCGGAAAGTAGTCGCCCCGGAAAAGGCGCAGGCCGTGCGGCTTCAGGTGCGATCCGTCCTGGTAGAGCGCGTCGGCGAGCGCCCGGTCCCGGGCGAAGAACGCCTCGCCCCGTCCGGGCTCCCGGTCCGAGAAGTGGGTCAATCCGCTCAGGAAGTTGGCCAGGGGTGCGGCCTGCTGCAGGCTGGACCGGGGGTCTTCGCAGACGTCCCGAAGGCGGTCCAATTCTACCCTGGATTTTCTGGAATAGGCTGATTTCAGGAGGTTCTGAATTTGCTGCAGATCCATCGTCTGGTTTCCGAGCAAATAAAGAATCCAAACAAATTTTTCCTAGATAAAAATGTCGGAATTTTCAACCTCTATGAATTGGGCGCAACAGGCGGGCGGAAACGGTCCCCTGGGTGGGCCGCCCGGGTGGGCGCGCGGGTGAGCGCGCGGGCGGGCCTGCAGGAGGGGAGGGGGTTTACGGCGACTCCGGGGTGCGGCCGGAATGGGGCGCCCGCGATCCCGTCCGGGCGCGCGGGGAGACGCGGAGGAAGTCCGCTTCGGTATGGTCTAGATTGGGAGAATGGAGCGGGCGATGAGATTCGAACTCACGACTTCAACCTTGGCAAGGTTGCGCTCTACCCCTGAGCTACGCCCGCATCCGATAGGGCGGGGATAATACGCGATGCGCCCCGCTTTGCAAGCATCAACTGCATACTTTTTTCGCACAATGTCCTATCAAGGGGCACGCCCCGAATCGGCCCGCGAGAAGGACATTTTTCGACCATGCCTGCGACCCCCGAACAGCTCCTGGCCCGGCTCGACGAGCTTGGTCTGGCGACGCAAACCCACCGCCATCCGCCGGTCTATACGGTCGACGAGGCCAAGGCCCTGCGCGGCGACCTGCCCGGTGGCCACTGCAAGAACCTGTTCCTCAAGGACAAGAAGGGCGAGCTGTGGCTGGTGGTCGCCGACGAGGACCGGCCCATCGACCTGAAGGCCCTGCGCCACCTGATCGGCGCCGGCCACCTGAGCTTCGGCAAGCCCGACCTGCTGATGGAGGTGCTGGGGGTGGAGCCCGGCGCGGTCACCCCCTTCGCCCTCATCAACGACACCGGGACCCGGGTCAACGTGGTGCTGGACGACGCCATGATGGCGGCCGGGGTGCTGAACTTCCATCCCTTGGACAACGCCGCCACCACGGCCATCGCGCCCGCGGACTTGGAGGCCTTCATCCGCGCCTGCGGCCACGCGCCGCGGCGGGTGGCCCTGTGAGGGCGCCGCGGCGGGGCGACCAAGGGTCTTGCGGGATGGAGCGGAAACGTCCATCTATAGGGCCAAATCAATTCATTGAGTGACAAGCGTGGTGAAGAGTCCCATGGAACTGATCGTCAATCCCGATGGCAGCCCGGGCGCCGGCGGCGGGACCGGCGGAGGCGCCGGCGGCGACCTGATCAAGGAAACGGACACGGCCCGGTTCATGGCCGATGTCATCGAGGCGTCGCGCCAGGTGCCGGTGATCGTCGACTTCTGGGCCCCCTGGTGCGGCCCGTGCAAGCAACTGGGCCCGATGCTGGAGAAGGCCGTGCGCCAGGCCGGCGGCATGGTCCGCATGGTCAAGGTCAACGTCGACGAGAACCAGCAGCTGGCGCAGCAGATGCGGGTGCAGTCGATCCCGGCGGTCTACGCCTTCAAGAACGGCCAGCCGGTGGACGCCTTTGTCGGCGCCCAGGCGGAAAGCCAGATCAAGAGCTTCGTCGAGCGCCTGATGGGCGGCCAGAAGGCGCCCATCGACCAGGCCCTGGAACAGGCGCAGCAGGCCCTGGCCGCCGGCGACGCCCAGACCGCCGGCGCCATCTATAACGAGGTCCTGGCCCAGGACCCGGCCAATACCGGCGCCCTCGCCGGCCTGATCCGCTGTTTCGTGCAGATCGGCGAGTTGGACCACGCCCGCGAGCTGGCCGACAGCCTGGAGACCGAGCTGCGACAGACGCCCGAGGTGGCCGCCGCGATCACGGCGCTGGAACTGGCCGGTGCCGGCAGCTCGGACGCCGAGGTCGAAGAGCTGCGCGCCAAGCTGGCCGCCGACGCCAACGACCACCAGGCCCGCTTCGACCTGGCCACGGCCCTGTTCGCCCGCGGCCAGGCCGAGGCCGCCATGGACGAGCTGCTGGAGATCATCCGCCGCAAGCGCGACTGGAACGAGGAAGCGGCGCGCACCCAGCTGCTGAAGATCTTCGAGGCCCTCGGCCCCATGGACCCGCTGGTGGCGGCGGCGCGCCGGCGCCTGTCATCGATCCTGTTTTCCTAGGTCGGCGGGAACCGAGAGGGGCGCGGTGCCGTGAGCGACGACCTGCCGGCCGAGATACCCGTGTTTCCGTTGAACGGCGTGCTGCTGCTGCCCGGCGGCGTGCTGCCCCTGAACATCTTCGAGCCGCGCTACCTGAACATGGTCTCCGACGCCCTGGGCCGGGGCCGGGTCCTGGGCATGGTGCAGCCGGCCGAGCCCGACCCCGACCGCGAGTCACCCGAAGGCCAGGTGCCGGTCTATGACACCGGCTGCCTGGGCCGCATCACCGCCTTCTCGGAAACGCCCGACGGCCGGTTCCTGATCACCCTGACCGGGATCAACCGGTTCACCATCCGCGACGAACTGGACATGGCGGGCGGTTACCGGCGGTTCCGCGTGTCCTACGACGGCTTCGCCGGCGACCGCCACGACACCGCCGACGGCATCGACCGCGACGCCCTGCTGGCGGCCGTGCGCAAGTATTTCGACTTCTCGTCCATCAGCACCGACTGGAAGGCCATCGAGAAGTCCGACAACGCCACCCTGATCACCTCGCTGTCCATGATGTGCCCGTTCGATGCGCGCGAGAAGCAGGCCCTGCTGGAATGCGCCGACGGCACCGCGCGCGGCGAGCTGCTGACCCAGCTGATGGAAATGGCGGTCCTGGGCGGCACCACCGTGGGCCCCCTGGGCCGGCACTGACGAAGGGGAGAATCCGGCCATGAGCGAAACCCAGGTCGATCCCAAGCTGTTGGAGATCCTGGTCTGCCCCCTGACCAAGCAGCCCCTGCGCTATGACCGCCGCCGCCAGGAGCTGGTCAGCGAGTCCGCCCACCTGGCCTTTCCCATCCGGGACGGCATCCCCATCATGCTGGTGGACGAGGCGCGGCAACTGGACGATTCGGAAATCGGCAAGGCGCCGCCGCCGGCCCCCCAGGAACAACGAGAACAAGGACAGGAAACCCCATGACCACCCAATTCGGTTCCCGCCACCACCCCAAGGAAATCCGCCTGAAGAAGGACGAGAAGGTCCTGGAGGTGGATTTCGAGGACGGCAAGACCTTCCGCCTGCCGGCCGAACTGCTGCGGGTCGAGAGCCCCTCGGCCGAGGTCCAGGGCCACGGACCGGGGCAGAAGACCATCATCGCCGGCCGGCGCCACGTGGGCATCATGGAGGTGACCCCCGTGGGCAACTACGCCGTGGCCATCAAGTTCGACGACCTGCACGATTCCGGCATCTATTCGTGGGACACCCTCTATGAGTTCGGCGAGCGCCAGGACGAGATGTGGCAGGGCTACCTGGACGCCCTGGCGGCCAACGGCCTGAGCCGCGACCCCTGAACCGGCCCCGTTCCGGTCCTACTCCACTATAGTGCCTCGCCGCGCATCAGCCGCGGCAGCTCGCCGACCAGGCCCATGGCGTGGCGCATGAAGAAGCGCTTCAGGGGCGGCACCTGGTTGACCGCCGCCATGCCCAGGTCCCGGGCCAGGCGCACCGGCGCCACGTCGTTTGAGAACAGCCGGTTCAGCAGGTCGGTCATGGCCAGCATCAGGGTATTGTCGAACCCGCGCCAGCGGGCGTAGCGGGCCAGCACCGTGGCCGAGCCCAGGTCCAGACCCAGGCGGTGGGCATCGGCCAGCACCTCGGCCAGGGCGGCCACGTCGCGCAGCCCCATGTTCAGGCCCTGGCCGGCGATGGGGTGCATGCCGTGGGCGGCGTCGGCCACCAGGCACAGGCGGGTGGCCACGTATGTTTCGGCGAACTGCAGCGACAGGGGATAGGCCCAGCGCGGCCCCACCACCCGCAGGTCGCCCAGATAGTCGCCGAACCGGCGCCGCAGCTCGAACAGGAATTCGTCGTCGTCCAGGGCCATGATGGCCGGCGCCAGGCTGTCCTTTTCGGTCCACACCAGCGAGGCGCGGTCGTGGCGCAGGGGCAGGATGGCGAACGGGCCGCCGGGCAGGAAGTGCTCCTGGGCGACTCCGTTGTGGGGATACTCGTGGGCCACGGTGCAGACGATGCCGGTCTGGCCGTAGGACCATTGGGTCAGGCGGATGCCGGCCGCCTCGCGCATCTGGGAGCGGCGCCCGTCGGCCCCCACCACCAGGCGCGCCCGCACCCGGCGGCCGTCGTCGAGCGTTGCCCGCACGCCGGCCAGGTCGTGCGCCAGGTCGGCGACCCGGGCCGGCGCCAGGTAGGTGACCCCGGCCATGGCCGGCAGGGTCTGCATCAGGGCCCGGCGCAGGGTCCGGTTCTCGACCATGAAGCCGAACGGTTCGTCGCCCAGGGCCTGGTGGTCGTAGTGCAGGAAAAACAGCGAATCCCCGCGCGACAGGGCGCCGTCTGAAACCCGGATTTCCTCGATCGCCTGGGCCTCGGGCGCCACCGCCGGCCACAGGCCGATGGCGTCCAGCACCCGTTGCGAGCCGGCGGCGATGGCCGAGGCGCGGCCGTCGAACCCGGCGCCCAGGAACCGTGCCGGATCCTCGGCGTCGACCGTGACCACGGCCAGCCCGGCGCCGGCCAGGGCGCAGGTCAGGGCGCCGCCGGCCAGGCCGCCGCCCACCACCAGGACGTCGGCGTCCAGGGCGGCGGTGGCGGGTGCGGCGCCGGGGTGGGCGGTTTCCCGGAATGGGTCGGTTGTGGCCATGGGCTACATCTCGCCTACCGGGCAGCCGTTGTCCAGGGTCCTGGCGGGAAAAAATTTGCTTATTAAATAATCAAAAAAATTTTGGTGTGCAAAAAATATGCAAAATCCCGCCGATGAATGTCAGGCTTAAATTCCGTCTTGTCCCCTAAGCCGCTGATTCCGCGTTTTCTTTCGCAGTCGCGAAAAACCGGCACGGTTTTTGATCTAGGAGTTCAGCATGGCGGGGATCGCCCGTCCAATGGAAACGCCCCCGCCGGGGGCAGGCCGGGACACCCGAGGGAACCCGGAACCGTCCCGGGAGGGAAACACCCCGGGTCCCGGCGCGGGACAGGTTGAGAGAGGACCAAACCATGAAAATGATCATGGCCGTCGTCAAACCCTTCAAGCTCGACGACGTGCGCGAGGCCCTGGCGCCACTGGGTCTGCAAGGCATGACCGCCAGCGAGGTGAAGGGTTTCGGCCGACAGAAGGGCCAGGCGGAAATCTACCGGGGTGCCGAGTACGTCGTGCATTTCCTGCCCAAGGTCAAGTTGGAGATCGTGGTCAACGACGACATGGTCGAAAGCGTCATCGAGACCATCCAGAAGTCGGCCCACACGGGCAAGATCGGCGACGGCAAGATCTTCGTCTACGACGTGGAGAGCGTCGTCCGTATCCGTACGGGCGAAACCGACCAAGACGCCCTGTGAGGAGTTTGTATTAATGCTTAACAAGAAAAACGCCATGGCCGCGGTTCTGCTGGCCCTGACCTTCCTGGCGATGGCTCCGGATGCGGCGCTTGCGGATGTGGGTGAAGAGGCGAAGTTCGTCTTCAACAGCTTCTCGTTCCTGGTTCACGGCTTTCTCGTGATGTTCATGGCCGCCGGCTTCGCCATGCTCGAATCCGGCCTGGTGCGGTCCAAGAACACCGCCGCCATCTGCCTGAAGAACATCGCCCTCTATTCCATCGCCGGCATCATGTACTACCTGATCGGCTACGCCATCATGTACGTGGACGTGCCCGAAGGCGGGTACATCGGCGCGTTCAAACTGCTGTACAACGCCTCCGACGCCGAACTGGCGCTGATCAATGCCGAGCAGGCCACCGCCGAACAGATCAAGGCGGTCACCGACAACGGCTATGCCGTCATGTCCGACTGGTTCTTCCAGATGGTGTTCGTCGCCACCGCCGCCTCGGTGGTGTCGGGTACCCTGGCCGAGCGGATCAAGGTCTGGCCGTTCATGATCTTCGTGGTCATCCTGACCGGCCTGATCTACCCGATCCAGGGCTCCTGGGTCTGGGGCGCCGGCTGGCTGGACAAGATGGGCTTCTCGGACTTCGCCGGCTCGACCCTGGTGCACAGCGTCGGCGGCTGGTGCGCCCTGACCGGTGCCATCATCCTGGGCGCGCGCAAGGGCAAGTACGAGGGCGGCGCGGTGCGGCCCATGCCGGGCGCCAACATGCCCCTGGCGACCCTGGGCACCTTCGTCCTGTGGTTCGGCTGGTTCGGCTTCAACGGCGGGTCGCAGCTGGCCCTGGGCAGCGCCATGGACGTGGCGGCCATGGCCATCGTCTATGTCAACACCAACCTGGCGGCCGCCGCCGGCGTGGTCACGGCGATGATCCTGACCCAGATCGTGTACGGCAAGATGGACCTGTCCATGGCCCTGAACGGCGCCCTGGCGGGCCTGGTGTCGATCACCGCCGGCCCCGACCTGCAGAACCACGTCTGGGCCATCGTGGTCGGTGCCATCGGCGCCGGGATCGTGGTCTTCACCGTGCCGCTGCTGGACAAGCTGCGCATCGACGACGTGGTCGGCGCCATCCCGGTGCACCTGTTCTGCGGCATCTGGGGCACGCTGGCCGTGGGCATCTTCGGCAGCGGCAACTTCATCACCCAGTTGACCGGCGTCGTGTCCATCGGTGCCTTCGTGCTGGTTACCAGCGCCATCGTCTGGCTCGTCCTCAAGTTCACCGTCGGCATCCGCGTCGGCGAGGAAGAGGAAGAGCTGGGTACGGACAAAGTGGAATTGGGCCTCGAGGCCTATCCTGAATTCGGCAGGGGCTCGCAGACGGTGTAAACCGTCGTCCGCTCCTTCCCCGTGTCCCCCTGCCGGATACCCCGACCGGAAGGCTTCGGCCTTCCGGTCACCCCTCTCCCCAATTCGTTGATTGATTTCCAGTCCAGGGGCGCCCACGGCGCCGGTTGCCGCCACCACGGCGCCCCGGAACCAGTGCATAAAATTTCGTCATCTGGCGCGCTGTGCTTGTTTCATATGCATGTCATTTGGGCGCCGAACCTGGTCCAGGCCGAGAGCCCGTATGTCAACTAGTTGATTTCCATCGATTATCCACCGATCCCCGAAACCGGCACGGTTCTTGATATGGGCCAAGGGATCGGCGCAGGCCGAGCCCCCGCGTGGGCGTCAACCAGGTCAACCCGTTCCCGCCGCGAGGGTGGGCGGCGACCGCGACAAGAGGACCGTTCGACATGAAACTGATCACAGCAATCGTCAAGCCGTTCAAGCTGGACGACGTGCGCGAAGCCCTGAGCGTGGTCGGCGTTCAGGGCATGACGGTGAGCGAGGTCAAGGGTTTCGGCCGGCAGAAGGGCCAGGCCGAGATCTACCGCGGCGCCGAGTACACCGTGAACTTCGTCCCCAAGGTGAAGGTCGAGGTGGCGGCCAACGACGAGATGGTCGAGGCCATCGTCGAGGCCATCCAGAAGGCCGCCCAGACCGGCAAGATCGGGGACGGCAAGATCTTCGTCAGCGACCTGAAGCGGGTCGTGCGCATCCGAACCGGCGAAACCGACGCCGACGTGCTCTAGGAGTAATCAAAAATGCCAAATCTCATGAAACGATTTGCCTTCGCCGGTCCGGCCGTCGCCGCCCTGGTGGCGGCCGCCGGCCCGGCCCTCGCGGACGACGCCAAGCTGGACACCGGCGACACCGCGTGGATGCTGACCTCGACCGCCCTGGTCCTGATGATGACCATCCCGGGCCTGGCGCTGTTCTACGGCGGCATGGTGCGCAAGAAGAACGTCCTGGCCACGGTGATGCAGAGCTTCGCCACCACCTGCCTGGTCACGGTCCTGTGGATGGTCATCGGCTATTCGCTGGCATTCTCCGACGGCGGCGCGCTGCAGTCCTGGGTCGGCGGCGCCGGCAAGGCGTTCCTGGCCGGCATCGGCACCGACAGCCTGTCCGGCACCATCCCCGAGACGGTGTTCGTGATCTTCCAGATGACCTTCGCCATCATCACCCCGGCGCTGATCGCCGGCGCCTTCGCCGACCGCATGAAGTTCTCGGCCCTGCTGTGGTTCATGGGGCTGTGGGTGGTGGTCGTCTATGCCCCCATCTGCCATTGGGTATGGGGCGGTGGCTTCCTGGGCAGTGCCGGCGTGCTTGACTTCGCCGGCGGCACCGTGGTGCACATCAACGCCGGCATCGCCGGCCTGGTCTCGGCCATCGTGCTGGGCCGGCGCACGGGCTATGGCTCCGAGAACATGGCGCCGCATAACCTGGTGCTCAGTGTCATCGGCGCCTCGCTGCTGTGGGTCGGCTGGTTCGGCTTCAACGCCGGCTCGGCGGTGGCCGCCAACGGCGGCGCCGGCATGGCCATGGCGGTGACCCAGATCGCCACCGCGGCGGCGGCCCTGTCGTGGATGTGCGCCGAATGGATGCTGCGCAAGAAGCCCAGCGTGCTGGGCATCATCTCGGGCGCCGTGGCCGGCCTGGTGGCCATCACCCCGGCGTCGGGCTTCGTCGGCCCGACCGGGGCGCTCGCCATCGGCATCATCGCCGGCATCGCCTGCTACTGGGGCGCCACCTGGCTCAAGCACGTGGGCAAATACGACGACTCGCTGGACGCCTTCGGCGTGCACGGCATCGGCGGCATCGTCGGCGCCATCCTGACCGGCGTGTTCGCGGTCGAGTCCGTGGGCGGCACCAAGGGCCTGCTGGAAGGCAACCCGGGCCAGGTCCTGATCCAGGTCGAGGGCATCCTCGCCACCATCGTCTACTGCGCGGTGGCGACCTTCATCATCCTCAAGGTGATCGACGTGGTGATCGGCCTGCGGGTCGACCAGGACACCGAAATCGGTGGCCTGGACATCAACCTGCACGGCGAAACCGTGCAGTAGCGGACCAAACCCGGTCCCAAAGATCCGGCGCGGACCTCCTCCCCCGCGTCGGATCGGGCCCGGGTCAGCGGCGGGCGGGCGGCCAGGGCCGCTCCTTCCTCTCTCTGCCCCCGTTCCGCCACGGACCGGAAGGCTGCGGCCTTCCGGTCCTTTCCGTTTCTGCCCAAATATTGGACGTTTTTCCGCCCCGGGGCCGCTTTTCTGTGCAGGTGCCGGGCCCGGGCTTTGCGGCCAGCGCATGGCACCCACCCTCACACCTGCAAATTCAACGCCTTAGCCCCGCCGCCCCCGACTGGCACGTTTCTTGAGAACGGCCGGCCCTGAAGGAGCTCTTTGCCAGACACGGGAGGATTCGCATGGATGCGCTCAAATCCGGCGCTGACGTCTTTTTTGTGCTCATGGGGGCGATCATGGTCCTGGCCATGCACTCGGGATTCGCCTTTCTCGAGGTCGGGACCGTGCGCCGAAAGAACCAGGTCAACGCCCTGATCAAGATCCTGGTCGACTTCGCCATTTCGACCATGGCCTATTTTTTCATCGGATATGCCGTGGCCTACGGCGTGTCGTTCTTCCAGGGCGCGGGGGTGCTGATCGGCGCCACGCCGGGATCCGGCACCGCCTTCGGCGCCAGCGGCTATGACCTGGTCAAATTCTTCTTTCTGCTGACCTTCGCCGCGGCGATTCCGGCCATCATTTCGGGCGGGATCGCCGAGCGGGCCAGGTTCTGGCCCCAGGTGGCGGCGACGGCGGTCCTGGTGGCCCTGGTCTATCCCACCTTCGAGGGCATGGTCTGGGGCAGCCGCCTGGGCTTCCAGGACTGGATGGCCGCCACCTTCGGCGCCGGGTTCCATGATTTCGCCGGCTCGGTGGTGGTCCACGCCATGGGCGGGTGGATCGCCCTGGGCGCGGTCGTCATGCTGGGCGCGCGCATGGGCCGGTACCGCCGCGACGGGCGCATGAACGGCATCCCGCCGTCCAACATCCCGTTCCTGGCCCTGGGGTCCTGGGTCCTGTCCGTGGGCTGGTTCGGCTTCAACGTCATGAGCGCCCAGAGCCTGCAGGGGATCTCCGGCCTGGTGGCCATGAACTCGCTGATGGCCATGGCCGGCGGCATCCTGACCGCCCTGCTGGCCGGGCGCAACGACCCGGGCTTCGTGCACAACGGCGCCCTGGCCGGGCTGGTGGCGGTCTGCGCCGGGTCCGACGTGATGCACCCCATCGGCGCCCTGGTCACCGGCGGGGTCGCCGGCGGCCTGTTCGTGTGGGGCTTCAACCAGTGCCAGGCCAAGTGGAAGATCGACGACGTCCTGGGCGTCTGGCCCCTGCATGGCATGTGCGGGGTGTGGGGCGGCCTGGCCTGCGGCATCTTCGGCCTCGAGGCCCTGGGCGGCCTGGGCGGGGTCAGCCTGGCGGCCCAGGCGGTGGGCACCGGCATTGGCGTGGTGGTGGCGACCGTGGCCGGGTTCGTGGTCTACGGCGCGCTCAAGGCCACGGTCGGCATCCGCCTGACCGAGGACGAGGAATACCGCGGCGCCGACCTGTCCATGCACAAGATCGGCGCCTATCCCGAGGAGGATGTGGCCGGCTGATCCGCCGTCCGCCGCCGCGGGCCGTATGGAAACAAGTCGGTCCTTGAGGGGAGGGGGACCGGGGGATACACTCCCCTCCCTCCTCCCCCTGGACCTTGTGGTTCCCATGCTCAATTCCCGCCTCGACCTGCTGACGGACTACCCCTTCGACCGCCTGCGCGACCTGCTGGACGGCACCGCGCCGCCGCCCGGCGTGGCGCCCCTGGCCCTGTCCATCGGCGAGCCGCAGCACACCCCGCCGGCCATGATCGCCGAGGCCGTGGCGGCCAACGCCCACCTGTGGAACAAGTACCCGCCGCCACCGGGCACGCCGGGCCTGCGCGCCGCCATCGTCGGCTGGCTGCGCCGCCGTTTCGGCCTGGACGCCCTGGCGCTGGACCCGGACCGCCACGTGGTGCCCGTGGCCGGCACCCGCGAGGCCCTGTACATGATCGCCACCCTGGCCGTTGACCCCGAGGCCGCCGGGCCGCGGCCCGTGGTGCTGATGCCCAACCCGGGGTACCACGTCTATGCCGGCTCTGGGTTCATGTCCGGCGCCGAGGTGCGGTTCCTGGACACGGGTCCCGACACCGGATTCCTGCCCGACCTGGACGCCATCCCCGAGGCCGACCTGGCGCGCGCGGCATTGTTCTACCTGTGCTCGCCGGCAAACCCCCAGGGCACGGTGGCCGACCGCGCCTATTTGCGCCGGGCGGTGGAGCTGGCGCGGCGGTTCGATTTCCTGCTGGCCATGGATGAATGCTACGCCGACATCTACACCGGCGAGGCGCCCATCAGCGCCCTCAACGTCTGCCAGGACCTGGGCGGCGACCTGGACAACGTCGCCGTGTTCCACTCCCTGTCCAAGCGGTCCAGCGCGCCGGGCCTGCGCTCGGGCTTCGTGGCCGGCTGCCCCAAGGTGATGGCCAAGCTCAAACTGCTGCGCAGCTATGGCGGCGCCACCATCCCCATGCCCATCATGGCGGCGTCGGAAGCCCTGTGGAACGACGACGCCCACGCCGCCGAGAACCGGGCCCTGTACGCCGAGAAGTTCGACCTGGCGGCGCGCATCCTGCAGGGCCGCCACGGGGCCTATCGTCCCGGCGGCGGATTCTTCCTGTGGCTGGACGTGGGCGACGGCGAGGCGGCGGCGAAACGCCTGTGGACCGAGGCCGCCCTGCGCGTCCTGCCCGGGGCCTACCTGGCCCGCGCCGACGGCGCCGGCAACAACCCGGGCGCCCCCTACATCCGGGTCGCCCTGGTCTACGACCCGGCCACCACCGAGGATGCCCTGCACCGCCTGGCGCGAACCCTGTAGGGCCCCCCTGCGCCACGCGCCCTGGGGAATTGGGCCATGTCTTGGCCTTTGCATGCTATCATGCCACCCTGCGAGGCACGACGCTCTCACCTTTTCCGAGGGAAAGGGGGAAGACATGCCCCTGGGGTTGCCCGAGGCGCGGTTCGACGCGGACACGGAACAGGAATACCACGACTGGACGGACGTCCATTACCGCCGGATGCTGCGCATCGTCCTCTGCGTCGGCATGGTGGCCTACCCGGCGAACCTGGTCAGCGACCACCTTTTCGACAACGCGCGCCTGGATAACCTGGTCGCCATCCGGGTCACGGCCACGGCCATGCTGCTGGCGGTCTTCGCCTTCACCTGGGCCCGGCGGTCGTTCGATCCATCCCCGGTGACCGTCGTGCTGGCCCTGGTCGCCAGCGTCGCCAACACCGGGCTGGGCCTGAATCTTCCCGACGCGTCGGTCTTCTATACGGTCGCCGCCCAGGCCATCACGGCCCAGTTCATGGCCATGTTCGTGGGCCGTTTCCGCGACCTGCTGTTGACCGGAATCATCCTGTTCGCCGTTCCCGCGGCGATCCTGCTGTGGGTCTCCGGCCCGTCCGACGACATCACCGCCGGATCGGTCCTGCTGGCCACATCGGCGTTCGGCATGGTGCTGATCGGCTATTTCGTCGAGCGCTGGCGGCGCCAGTATTTCGGCCTGACCCACGAATTGCGGCACAGCGCCACCCACGACTCCCTGACTGGGGTGTTCAACCGCGGCCGCATTCTGGAATGCCTGGAAAACGAGGTCGACCGCTTTGCCCGGGCCCGGCGCAGCGCCTCGGTGCTGTACATCGACATCGACCTGTTCAAGCGCATCAACGACCACTCGGGCCACGCCGCCGGCGACGAGGTGCTGAGGTCCTTCGCCGCGCTGGTGTCGCGGCAGGCGCGGACCATCGACCGGTTCGGCCGCCTGGGCGGCGAGGAGTTCCTGCTGGTGCTGCCCGAGACGGACACCGACGCGGCCCGGGACGTGGCCGAGCGCCTGCGCCGCGCCGTCGAGGACTTCGCCTTCCAGGTGGACGGCACGCGCATTCCCGTCACCGTCAGCACCGGGGTCGCCACCCTGCGGGTCGGCGAGGACGCCGACGCCCTGCTGTCGCGGGCCGACCGGGCCCTGTTCGCGGCCAAGGAGGGCGGCCGGAACCGGGTCGAACTGGCCGCCGGCACCGCTGCCCGGGAAACCGGGGACGGAACCCCGGGCGCCGCCGCGCAGGGGTCCCGCGCCGCGCCCGCGACCTGATCTGCGGCACCGGCCGGGGCGGGGCGAAATTCGGACCGCCGGGATGATCTTAAGGTCTTGTAAAGCCCCATGGCCTAACAATACGAGAATGGCGAAGAGCGTCAGGAAACCGGCCAGGAGTGCATCCGTCATCCTGCCCGCGGGTCTCGTCCGCGCGGTGCAGCGGCGCCTGTTCGAGCTGGCCGGATTGGCGATCCTGGCCGCCGCGGCCCTGCTGGCGGCGGCCCTGCTGGGATTCCACGCCGGCGATCCGTCCCTGAACAGCGCCACCGACGCCGTGGTCCGCAACTGGCTGGGCCGGCCCGGCGCCGCCGTGGCCGACGCCCTGGTGCAGACCCTGGGCCTGGCCGCCGCCGTGCCGGTGCTGGTGCTGGCGGTGTGGGGCTGGCGCACCATTGCCAAGTCGCCGCCCGGCCTGCTGTGGCTGCGCCTGTCGGCCCTGGTGGCCGCCGTGCTGCTGCTGGCCGGGGTGCTGGAGGCCCTGCCGCGGCCGGCCGCCTGGCCCCTGCATGCCGACCTGGGGGGCGCGGCCGGGCAAATCCTGTTGAACAAGATCAATTCGCTGACCCTGTCGGTCCACGAAAACTGGGGCACCGTTGGCAACGGGCTGCTGCTGGTCCTGCCCGGGCTGGCGACCCTGGGCCTGGCCCTGGGTCTGAGCCGCGCCGACTGGGCCCGCCTGGGCCGGGCCCTGCGCGACGGCACCCTGGCCGCCGTGGCGCGCCTGCGCATCCTGGCGCGGCGCTCGCGGTCCCTGGGCCGGGACCTGGGCGGGTCCCTGGCCGCCACGGTGGCCGAGCGGCGCCCCCGGCGCGAACCGACCCTGGCCCGCGCGGTGGAGGCCGTTCCGGATGATTTGCCGGATGATTTTGACGACGACGACTTCGCCCCGGTCCACGTGGGCGAGCCGGACCCCGCCGGCGGGGACGAACCGCGCATGGTGGCCAAGGCCCCGGCAGAGCTGGTGGCCCCCAAGGCGCCCAAGCCGAAGTCCGGGCGCAAGGCCGAGGCGGCGCGCCAGCGGACCCTGGACCTGGGCGGCGACGGCACCTATGCCCATCCGTCGCTGGACCTGCTGGAACTGCCCGAGGAGAAGCCCGGCGCCGCCTCCATGAACCGCGAGGCCCTGCAGCAGAACGCCCAACTGCTGGCCTCGGTGCTGGAGGACTTCGGCGTGCGCGGCGAGATCGTCAAGGTGCGCCCGGGCCCGGTGGTGACGCTGTACGAACTGGAGCCGGCGCCGGGGACCAAGACCTCGCGGGTGATCGGGCTTGCCGACGACATCGCCCGGTCCATGAGCGCCATCTCCGTGCGCGTGGCCGTGGTGCCGGGGCGCAACGTGATCGGCATCGAGCTGCCCAACCAGCGGCGCGAGCTGGTGTTCCTGCGCGAGCTGTTGGCCTCGGAGGCGGCCGAAAAGTCGCCGGGCAGGCTGAACCTGGCGCTGGGCAAGGACATCGGCGGCCTGCCGGTGATCGTCGACCTGGCGCGCATGCCGCACCTGCTGATCGCCGGCACCACGGGGTCGGGCAAGTCGGTGGCCGTCAACACCATGATCCTGTCGCTGCTGTACCGGCTGTCGCCGGACGAGTGCAAGTTCATCATGATCGACCCCAAGATGCTGGAACTGTCGGTCTACGACAGCGTCCCGCACCTGCTGACCCCCGTGGTCACCGAGCCGGGCAAGGCGGTGGTGGCCCTGAAATGGACCGTGCGCGAGATGGAGGACCGCTACCGCGCCATGTCCCAGTTGGGGGTGCGCAACATCGGCGGCTACAACCAGCGCCTGGAGGCGGCACGCAAGAAGGGCGAGCAGCTTCGGCGCCGGGTGCAGACCGGGTTCGACCCCGAGACGGGCCAGCCCGTCTACGAGGAGCAGCCCCTGGACATGAACCCGCTGCCCTTCATCGTCGTGGTGGTGGACGAGATGGCCGACCTAATGCTGGTGGCCGGCAAGGACATCGAGGCCGCGGTGCAGCGCCTGGCGCAGATGGCCCGCGCCGCCGGCATCCACCTGATCATGGCTACCCAGCGGCCCAGCGTCGACGTCATCACCGGCACCATCAAGGCCAACTTCCCGACCCGCATCAGCTTCCAGGTCACCTCCAAGATCGACAGCCGCACCATCCTGGGCGAGCAGGGGGCTGAACAGCTTTTGGGCCAGGGCGACATGCTGTACATGGCCGGTGGCGGCCGCATCACCCGGGTCCACGGCCCCTTCGTTTCCGACGAAGAGGTGGAATCCGTCGTCAACAGCTTGAAAACCCAGGGCGAACCGTCCTACATCCCCGAGATCACCGAGGAAGTGGAGGATTCGCCTCTGGGCGGGAACCCCAAGGGCGAAACCGGTGACGAACTGTATGACCAGGCGGTCGCCCTCGTGGCCCGCGAAGGCAAGGCGTCGACCAGCTTCATCCAGCGGCACTTGCAGATCGGCTACAACCGGGCGGCACGCATCATCGAGCAGATGGAGGAAGAAGGTGTCGTCAGCAAGGCCAACCGCACCGGCCGCCGCGAGGTTCTCATTCCCCAGGGCGATTACGCGGCGTAGGGTCGCCGGCGCGCTGGCGTTCCTGGCCGCCCTGGCTCTGGCCGGGGCCGCGCCGGCGGCCCTGTCGCCCCAGGACCGCGCCGACCTGGCGCGGATCGAGGCCTACCTGAACGGCATCACCACCCTGGAGGCCCGATTCGCCCAGGTGTCGTCCGACGGCGGGTACGCCAAGGGGACCCTGCACCTGTGGCGCCCCGGGCGCATGCGCCTGGAATACGACCCGCCGGTGCCGGTGCTGATCGTCGCCGATTCGCGATTCCTCATCTATTTCGACAAGGAGCTGGGCCAGACCAGTTATCTGGGCCTCGATTCGACCCCGGCGGGGTTCCTGATCCGGGACCGGATCTCCCTCGACGACCCGCGCGTGGCCATCAAGGAGTTCCGCCACGTGGGCGGCGGCATGGAGGTGACCGTGGCCCGCGCCGACGACCCCCTGGCCGGCGACCTGACCCTGGTGTTCGGCGACAAGCCCTTGGTTTTGAAGAAATGGATGGTCACCGACGCCCAGGGAATCGTGACCACGGTTTCCCTGGTCAATCCGCGCACGGGCATGAAGCTGGACCCCGGCCTGTTCCGGTTCGAGGCGCCGGACATGCAACACCAGGACAATTGATTCGCAGGCCGTTGCGGTTTCTTGTTGCTTTTTTTTGAAATGGGAACCAATTTCAAGGGAGGGTTCGAAACGGGCAACCGTTCGGACTCCCATGGATGGTTCCCCTGCCATCCAAATGCTCTGCAAAGAGCGTGGCGCCCGGTCTCCCCCCCCTTGGCCGGGCGCTTTTTTTGTGGCCACCGGTTCGCGCCCGTGGACCGTGCCGGCAAGGGAACACCGCGCCCATGATCCTGTCCGTCTGCACCTGGAACGTCAATTCCGTGCGCGTGCGCCTGCCGGGCCTGGCGCGCCTGGCGGCGGACAGGACGCCCGACGTCCTGTGCCTGCAGGAGACCAAGGTCGAGGACGCCCTGTTCCCGGCGGCCGAGATCGCCGCCATGGGGTACCCGCACCAGGCCATCCACGGCATGAAGGGATACAACGGGGTGGCCATCCTGTCGCGCCGGCCCCTGTCGGCGCCCCGGCCCCGGTCCTGGTGCGGCCGCGACGACCGCCGCCACCTGCAGGTCACCGTCGACCTGGGCGGCCGCGGCCGGGACATCGCCCTGCACAACGTCTACCTGCCGGCGGGCGGCGACAAGCCCAACCCGGCCGTGAACCCCCGGTTCGCCCACAAGCTGGACTTCATGCGCGCCCAGGCCGACTGGTGGCGGGACCACCGGAGGCAACGCAGGACGGTGCTGGTGGGGGACCTGAACGTGGCGCCGCTGGAATGCGACGTGTGGTCCCATGCGCGCCTGAAGAACGTGGTCACCCACACGGCGGTCGAGGTCGAACACCTGGATGCCATGGTGGCCGCCGGCGGCTGGGTCGACGCCGTGCGCCGCCTTATCCCGCCGCCCGAGCCCGTGTTCACCTGGTGGAGCTACCGCACGCCGCAGTGGGACGTGGCCAACAAGGGCCGCCGGCTGGACCACCTGTGGGTGACGCCGGACCTGGAACCGGCCCTGCGCGGCGTCGACATCGTCAAGGAGACCCGCGGCTGGGACCCGCCGTCGGACCACGTGCCGGTGATCGTTGAGATGGAGATCTAAGGCCGCAGGCGGTAGCCGCCCTGCTCGGTGACCAGGATCTGCGCGTTGGAGGGATCCTTCTCGATCTTCTGGCGCAGGCGGTAGACGTGGGTTTCCAGCGTATGGGTGGTGACCCCGGCGTTGTAGCCCCAGACCTCGTCCAGCAGCACGTCGCGGCTGATCACCCGGTCGCCGCAGCGGTACAGGTATTTCAGGATCGCCGCCTCCTTGTCGGTCAGGCGGACCTTGCGGTTCTGGTTGGCGTTGTCGATCATCAGCTTGGCGCTGGGCTGGAAGGTGTACGGGCCGATGGTGAACACGGCATCGTCGCTGCGCTCGTGCTGGCGGATGTGGGCACGCAGGCGGGCCAGCAGCACGCCCAGCTTGAACGGCTTGGTGATGTAGTCGTTGGCCCCGGCGTCCAGGCCCAGGATGGTGTCGGCGTCGGTGTCGGCGCCGGTCAGCATGATGATGGGGGATTTGACCCCGGCCCGGCGCATGAGGCGGCAGACCT
Source organism: Hyphomicrobiales bacterium (assembly GCA_024236415.1). Taxonomy (GTDB): domain Bacteria; phylum Pseudomonadota; class Alphaproteobacteria; order Rhodospirillales; family JACKKN01; genus JACKKN01. The sequence goes on along the minus strand of JACKKN010000001.1, from coordinate 430,175 downwards.
CGCGCCCGTCCATGTCCGGCAGGCCCACGTCCAGGATGATGATGTCGAAATAGTCCTGCTTGGACAGCTCCAACGCCTCGGCGGCGGTGGCGGCGGTGGTGGTCGCGAACTCCTCGTGCAGCTCCAGCTGCTCGGACAGCATTTCGCGCAGGGGGTCGTCGTCATCGACGAACAGGACGCGTTTGCCAGTGGTCATGGTTGGCCTGGGGTCATGTCGGGGGCCGGAATGTGTGTCGTCGGATCGCTCACCTTGCCTATTAACCTATTTGAAACAGGACGCTATGGCCAGGGGGAATGTTCCATCCGGGCCCCGGCCCGGGCCGCGGCGGGGGGCGATTCGGGGCTTTGTGCCAGCCCGCGTTTGCGGGTATTGTCGCCCCATTGGACCATCGCCCCGCCATCGCCCCACCATCGGCCCATCCGGCGCGCACCGGTCCGCCCACTGCCGAGGAACCGGCCCGCGCCCGGCCCACCCCCATGTCGCACCGCTCCAACCTCACCATGTTCCCCGCCTCGCGCCGACCCGTGGCGCTGCTGGCCGTGGACCGGGCGGTGTCCGAGCTGCGCCGCGGCCGGATCATCGCCGTGCGCGCCGGCGGCGACCGGGTGGTCCTGGTCATGGCCGCCGAGTCGGCATCCTACGAGACCCTGGCCGACATCGCCGGCATGGGCCGCGACGCGCCGTACCTGGCCATCACGGCGCGGCGGGCGGCGGTGCTGGGCCTGGCCCACGTGGCGGGCCGGGTGGCCACCCTGCGGCCCAAGGAGAAGCTGCGCGCCAAGCTGGTCCACGACCTGGCCGATCCCCTGGCCGACCTGTCGCCCGACGACGCCGCGCGCCTGGCCGAGAACCTGGCCATCGCGCCGGCGGGCCGGCACGGCTGCGACGCCGCCGCCGTGGCCCTGGCCAAGGTGGCGCGCCTGCTGCCGGCGGTGGTGCTGGTGGAGCTGCGGGTGCCGGACGGCGAGGACCTGGAGGCCTGGGCCGCCCGCCACGGCGTGGTGGTGGTGGACGCCGGTGACGTGTTCCAGCACGAACAGACCACAGCGCGGACCCTGAACCGGGTCAGCGAGGCCGACGTGCCCCTGATGGACGCCGAACGGACCCGCATCATCGCCTTCCGCCCCCACGACGGCGGCATCGAGCACCTGGCCATCGTCATCGGCGACCCCCAGGCCAGGGACGCGGTGCTGACCCGCCTGCATTCGGAATGTTTCACCGGCGACCTGCTGGGATCGCTCCGCTGTGACTGCGGCGACCAGCTGCGCGGCGCCATCACCGAAATCGCCGCCACCGGCGGCGGCGTGCTGCTGTACCTGGCCCAGGAGGGGCGGGGCATCGGCCTGGTCAACAAGCTGCGCGCCTACGAGCTGCAGGACCGCGGCTTCGACACCCTGGACGCCAACGAGCAGCTTGGCTTCGACGACGACGAGCGGGTCTACATCCCCGCCGCCGAGATGCTGCGCCAGCTCGGCTTCAGCCGCGTGCGGCTGCTGACCAACAACCCGGCCAAGGTCGAGGCCCTGGCCGCCTACGGCGTCGAGGTGGTGGAGCGGGTGCCCCACGCCTTCCCCTCCAACCGCCACAATGAGGCCTACCTGCGGACCAAGGCCACGCGCAGCGGGCATTTGTTCTAGCACCGTCCGGCAGTTTCCGCCGCGGGCCCCGGCAACAGTTGCCGGCCGGCCGGCGCGGGCATTTCCAAGTCCCTGAAAAACAAGGCGATGATGTTGGCATCGCCCTTGCACCGCCGGGGCAGGACTCCGCCGACGGAACCGCCATGGACGCCACCGAAAGCCAGTACAGCCATCCCGCCCTGACGGCCACGGGCGGCGCGCCCGGGGTCAAGACCCAGGCGCCGAAGCCGTGGGATGCCCAGGGCACGGAAGGCGCCACGGCCCCGCGCGCCGGCGGCAAGGAGTTCAAGCCCTTCGGCGAGGACGGCCTGACCTTCGCCGACTTCCTGGACGTGATCAATCCGCTGCAGCACATCCCGGTGGTGGCCACCATCTATCGCCACGTCACGGGCGACGGAATCGACCCGGTGCCGCGCCTGGCCGGCGGCGCCCTGTTCGGCGGACCCCTGGGCCTGCTGGCGGCCATGGTCAACATGGGTTTGCAGCAGGAGACGGGCCGAGACGCCGGCGAGCACGTGATCGCCCTGCTGGAGGGGGCCTTCGGCCAGGACGACGGCCTGGACGTCAAGACCGCCGCCGGCCCCGATGGGCCGGCCGGGGACGGCGGGCCCGGCTGGCTGCCCGATACCCTGACCGACGACGCGCCCTGGACCCTGGCCACCGCGGCCGGGCCGGGCGTGCTGCTGGCCGCGGCCCCGGCGGCGGCGGCAGATCCCGGCGGCGCGGTCCAGGCCGTGAACCTGGCCAGCCATCCCGTGCAGGAGCACATCGAGGTCCTGGAATGGGCGCAGCGCGAGGCGGCCCTGGCACGCCAGGCCCGGGCCCCGGTCCCCGCCCGGGCGGCCGGCGCGGCGGCCGTTTCCCCTATGCCGTCCCCGGTAGCGACCCAGTCAACCGCCGCCATTGCCGTCCCGCCCGGCGTCCGGCGCGCGGACTCGGCCGACGAGGCGGCCTGGGGCGGCGTCGCCGTCCAGGGCGGATGGTTCGCGGACACCATGCTGGACGCCCTGCGCAAGTACCAGCAGGGCGCCCGCCTTGCCGACCGCGCCGCCGGCGCGGACATGGCCCGGGACCATTGACGTGGCCGGCGCCGGCGATCCAGGCGCGCCGCTGCGCATCCGCGTCGACCCGGCCGGGCGCCTGACCTGGAACGGTGCCGCCGTTCGATGCGCCCTGGGCCGCGGCGGTGTCACCGCCGACAAGCGCGAGGGGGACGGCGCCACACCGATAGGGGCCTTTCCCCTGCGCCGGGTCTTCCATCGCCCCGATCGGGTGCCGGCGCCGCCAACGGGCCTGCCCGTGCGGGCCCTGACACCGGCCGACGGCTGGTGTGACGACCCCGCCAGCCCGGATTACAACACCTTGATCCAAAAGCCTTTTTCTGCCCGCCACGAGGACATGTGGCGGGACGACGGCCTGTACGACCTGGTGGTGGAGCTGGGCTACAACGACGACCCGCCGGTGCCCGGGCGGGGCAGCGCCATCTTCCTGCACGTGGCGGGGCCAGGTCTTGCGTCGACGGAAGGCTGCGTGGCGATGGCCCTGCCGGACCTGCTGGGCCTGCTGCGCCGGTGCGGCCCCGGCGCGGTGCTGGAGGTCACGCCGCCGGCGGGTTGACGCCGGGCGCGGCGACGGGCGGGTAGGGCTCGCGGGTGCCGAAGATGGCCGTGCCCACGCGCACGTGGGTGGCGCCGAAACGCACCGCCGTCTCGAAGTCGGAACTCATGCCCATGCTCAGCACCGGCAGCCCGTTGCGCGCGGCGATCTCGCGCAGCAGGGCAAAATGCATGGCGGGTTCCTCGTCGAAGGGCGGGATGCACATGAGGCCGCGCACCGGCAGGGCGAAATCCTCGCGGCAGGACTTGATGAAGGCGTCGGCCTCGCCCGGGGCAATGCCGGCCTTCTGCGGCTCCTCGCCGGTGTTGACCTGGATCAGGCAGTCGGGGCGGCGGCCCTGCCTGTCCATCTCGCGCGCCAGGGCCCGGGCGATCTTGGGCCGGTCCACGGTCTCGACCACGTCGAACAGGGCCACGGCGTGGCTCGCCTTGTTGGATTGCAGGGGTCCGATCAGGTGCAGGACCAGGCCGCCGTGGGCCTGCTTCAGGGCCGGCCACTTGCCCTCGGCCTCCTGCACCCGGTTCTCGCCGAACACGCGCTGACCGGCGGCGATGGCCCGCTCGACCATGGCCGCGCCGTGGGTCTTGGACACGGCCACCAGCTCGACCGATTCGGGGGCGCGGCCGGCGGCGGTGCAGGCGGCGGCGATCTGGTCGCGCACGTGGGCCAGGTTTGCGGCGATATCCACTTGTGATTCCATGGAGTTACCCTTAACACGGGGGACCGGAAGCAGGAGCATGAATGCCCGTGGCGACCCTAGCAGACTCTCTCCGCCGGCTCAATTTGCCAGGTCATGGGCGCCTGCCGCGCCTGATCCTGATGACCGACACGGCGCGCCTGCCCGACCCGCGGCCGGCCGTCGCCGGGCTGGACCGCGGCGACGCGGTGATCCTGCGGCATTACGACGACCCGCACCGGGCCGCCCTGGGCGCCGAGCTGCTGCGCCTGTGCCGGGCCCGCGGCCTGCGCCTGCTGGTGGCCGGGGACCTGGACCTGGCCCTCGATCTCGGCTGCGACGGGCTGCACCTGCCGGAATGGATGCTGGGCGAGGGGGCCTGGCGCCGCGTGCGCGGCCGCCTGCCCCTGGTCACCGCCGCCGCGCATGGGCCCCGGGCCCTGTGGCGGGCGGCCCGGGCCGGGGCCGACGCGACCCTGCTGTCACCCGTCTTTCCCACCGCAAGCCATCCCGGGGCGCCGGCCCTGGGGGTGCCGCGGTTCGCCGCCCTGTGCCGGATGGCGCCGCTGCCGGTCTACGCCCTGGGCGGCGTGACCGCCGGGAACCTGCGGCGCCTGAAGGGATCGGGGCTGGCGGGGGTCGCCGCCATCGGCGGCATCGCCGTTCAGGACTCGTCGGGCGGCGGATAGCCGAAGGCGGCGACGTGGGGCGCCAGCAGGGGCAGGGCGCCGTCGAAGTGGCGCCGGTAGTTGAGCCATCGGGCCACCGAGCGGTTGTAGATGGGCTGCACCACCTGGTGGTAGCTGGGGGTCTTGATGCGCCGCTTCTTGGCCTTCTCGGCATAGCCCATGACCGCGTCGTCCCAGGGCAGGTCCAGGAATTCCAGGATCCGGCCCACCTCGCCGGCCATGTCGGCCACCAGGTCCTCGTAGCGGATGCGGTGGTACCGGATCGGCAGGACCTCGCGGTACCGGTTCCACAGGGTCATGACCCGGTCGTACAGGCGGGCGGTGTTGTCGATGGTGTCGAAGTGCACCATGGCCGGGTTGGGGCGGAAGGCCTGCATGAAGCCGCTGAGGCAGACGTCGCAGGGGTGGCGGATGGACAGCAGGAACCGGGCCGTGGGAAAGACCCGGTGGATCAGCCCCACGTCGGTGGTGTTCAGGGGCATCTTGTCGACGATCAGCTTGTCCGCGGCCGCCGGGCCGGCGTGGTCGGCGATGGCCGCGGCGTAGACCGCGCGCAGGTGGGCCACCGTCTCGGCGTCCAGGTCGGCCAGGGTCTGGGGGTAGGGTCGGCGCGCGGCCAGGGCCTCCTTCATCAGGTCCACGGCCGGCAGTTCCTCCAGGGTGTGGATGGCCGGGTGGGCGTTCAGCATCTGGTCCAGCAGGGTAGTGCCCGAGCGGGGAAAGCCGATCAGGAACAGGGGCGGCGGCGCGTCCCCGGGCACCGGCGGTGACCAGGACGCCACCCAGTCGGGGGTGAAGGCCGCCTCCAGGCGGGCGATCTCGTCCAGATAGACGTCGCGGTCCGTGGCCCGGGTCCGCCAGTGGGCATGGTTGAAGCCGTTGGCGGCCAGGTAGGCGTCGAAGGCCTCGTCATAGCGGCCCAGGCGATCCAGGATGGCGCCGCGCTCGAAGTGGATGGCGGCGCGGGCGTCGGCCGGCTGCCCCTCGCCGTCCACGGCGGCCAGGCGGGCGAGGCCGTCCTCGCCGTCCCCGCTGCGGCGCGCGCACTTGGCCAGGACCAGCGCCGCGGCCACGTTACCCGGTTCGCGCCCCAGCACGCCGCGGGCCATGTCGGCGGCCTCGTCCAGGCGGCTGGCCTTTTCCATCAGCGACGCCAGGGCCGCCGCTGCGGCGCCGTCGTCCGGGTCGGCCGCCAGGGCGCGGCGGAAGCAGTCCTCGGCCGCGGCGGTCCGGTCCGTGTCCTGCAACACATCCCCCAACTCCTTGAGGATAAGGGATTTTTCGCCATGGGACTGGACCGCGGCGCGGAGCACGGCCTCGGCCTCGACGGGCCGGTCCTGGAGCGCCAGGGCCCGTGCCAGGCCAACCGTGGCGGGCAGGTGGCCGGCCTGCACGGCCAGGGCCTGGCGGTACTGGCTTTCGGCCGCCGCGGTTTCGCCCAGGGCCATCAGGGCATTGCCCAGGTTGGCGTGGGCGTCCACGTAGTGGGGGTTGGCGTCCAGGGCGGCGCGGTAGTGTTCCAGGGCGCCCTCGACTTGGCCGCGGTCGTGCAGCAGGCTGCCCAGGTTGTTGTGGGCGTCGGCGCGGGCGGGGTCGAGCGCCAGGGCGCGGCGGTAAGCCTGCTCGGCCCTGGCGCCCTGGCCGGATTTCTGCAGGGCGCCGCCCAGGTTGGTCAGCGCTTCCACATAGTCGGGCCGGGCTTTGAGGGCGCGGCGGAACTGGCGCTCGGCTTCCCCATGGCGGCCCAGGGCCAGCAGGGCGGCGCCCAGGTTGTTCAGGTAGGTGGCGGCGCCGGGGTTGCGCTTCACGGCGCGGCCGATCAGGTCCACGGCGGCGGCGGCGTCGCCGCGCTGGTGCGCCACCACGCCCAGCAGGTGCAGGGCGTCGGCCTGGCCGGGGTCGGCCTCCAGCACCCGGCGGTAGCGTTCGGCGGCCTCGTCCAGGTGGCCGGACTGGTGCAGGCGCAAAGCCTCCTGCAACAGCGGCGGCGGGGCGCCCCTGGCGGCGGTCTTGGTGCGGCGCGGGTGGCGGCTCACGGCGGCAAGGGTCCCCGGTCGGCGGCGGTCGACGGGCGGATCACACCAGGATTTCGCCCTGCGGCGAAAGGTATCCCATCTCGACCATGGCGTCGCGGTTCTTTTCCACGATCTCGGCCACCTGCTGGGCGGTCAGCTCGTCCCGCCATCCGCCCGCCTGGCCGCGGCGGAAAAACCGCTCGGGGCTCTGCGAGCTTTCCACGAAACCCCGGTCCCGTTCCTGCTGGGCCAGGATCTTGAACGAGCTGTGGCGCACCGCCCGGCGCAGGCGGTCACGGTCGCCGGGCAGGCCCAGGAAGGCGGTGACCTTGGCGAAATTCGTCTCGGGGTCGGCCAGCATGTCCTCGTAGCGCAGCAGGCAGACGTTCAGCCCCGGCGCGGCGCGCCAACTGCGCAGGTGGTTGCCCCAACTGGTCACCCGCTGCGGGATGCGGCCGCCCGTGGGCAGGATCTCCAGCTCGTCGAAGCACACCCCGCCGACGGCGTCGGCCACCGGATAGCCGTAGTGGTAGGCCATGGACACGGCCACGTCCAAGGGGTTGCGCACAATGTAGATGGCGGCGGCGGTGACCCCCGGGGTGATGGTCGGCACGCCGCCGACCTTGGCCAGCACCGAATGGGTCTTGACGAAGACAAGCCCGGGCCGGGCGGCGGCGATGCGCTGGTGCACGGCCGGGCGCAGACGGTTCAGGTCGGCCGCCGTCAGGGCCTCGACCGGCTTGCCGGCGGCCTGGGCGTAGTCATCGGCGTTGGCATCGCCCATGGCGAAGTTGGGCAGGGCGTTGACGTCGACCGGGGTTTCGCCGTTGCTCAGGAAATTGGCCAGGAAGGCGCGGACCCAGGTGTTGCCGGATTTGGGAAAGGAGGCGAGCCACAGGATGTGGGACATGGCGGCGGACCGGGGTTGCGGGTCGGGGACGGGACGGCGGCGCCATGTTAGCGCGGCGGCCGAGGCGGCCCAAGGCCCATGTGCGCGGTGGCGGGTATCGACGGCGGGGCCGGAATAGAAATGGGGGCGGTGAAAACCGCCCCCATTCCGGAAGACTTGGGAAGATCTCGATTAGAAGGAGATCTTGGTACCCAGCACCAGGCCCCAGCCGTCGTTGCTGGTGGCGGCCAGGTTGGTCTCGTCGGTGTCGTCGAAGGTGTAGAAACCGGCGACCAGACGCACACCGGCGCCCAGCTGGTAACCACCGCTGATCATCAGCACGTCGTGCTCGTCGTCGGCGGCGACCAGGATGGAGTCCTCGGCCTCACCCGAGAAGTACTGGATGCCGACCGTGTACGGGCCGGTGGCATAGCTGGCGGCCAGCGACCAGGACGTGGAGTCGAAGGTCGTGGTCGAGGTCATCATGCCGTCGTCGATGGCGTTGTAGTTGCCGGTGACGGTGAAGCCAGCGAAGCTGACCATCAGGCCGACGTTGTACTGGTCGAGACGGGAGTCACGGCCAGTGGCGCCGAACGGACCCTGCGGGCCGCCCGTGGAGTCCATGGTCAGGTAGCCGGCGCTGATGCCCAGGCCGATACCGTTGAAGTTGTTGCTGTAGTTGGCACCGATGGCGAAGCCGTCGTGCATGGTGGTGATGCGCGAGCCGGAGGCGTTGGCAGTCTGGCCGGCGCCCTCGGGCCACCAGGACACACCGGCCTGGAAGCCGAAGAACTTCGGCGTCAGGTAGGTGAGCTTGGAGGTGTCGTTTTCACCAGCGCGGATGTTGGTGGTGCCCAGGGCGGTGTTGTAGTAGGAGGCCACACCGGCGGGCTTGCGGAAGGCGGCGATGTTGATCACGTCACCGGAAGCGACGCTGACGCCACCGTTGGTGGGCCAAACGTGCAGCAGGTAGGCGGCGTTGTTCTCGTCACCGATGATGATCTTGCCCAGGCTGTCGCTGGAGAACCAGGCATAGGTTTCGTCGATCTGACCGCCACCGGCCGGCTGGTCGGATTCGAGCTGGACGTCGACGCCGACGGTGATGCCGTTGTCGAGCTTCTTCGAGCCGGTGAACCAGATTTCCGAGTTGCTCTTGACGTCAATGCCGGTGCGCTTGGCGGTGCCAACGGCGGCGTTGTCGTTGTCTTCCTGCACGTAGGTCAACCACTGCTGGTGGTAACCGTGCACGCCGATCATCAGCTTTTCGTCAGCGGCGGCGGTGCCGCTCACGAGAGCCATGGAGACCAGGGCGGTCGTCCCATACAGAACTTTCTTCATGTGATCCTCTCTCTTTGTCCTTTTTGGCCGGCCCTAGGGTGCCGACCCAGGTTGTACGCGTCGAAATGTTCGAATATTCCGAAGAAACGCATGGGAATAAAGCCACGTCGGCGAGTCCCGGTCAAGCAATCCACATGGTTAACTGTGACGAAAATTTCTCACTGTGGCGACGATGCCACACTTTTCGCCGGAGTCCCCGGAAATTGGGCGGTTTCAGACGTTTCGAGGCAGGCGGGTCCGGCCCAGGCATGGTCCGTCCTGGGTTCCCGTTAACCATTTGGCTGGGAGCCGGGGCCGGCGCGGCGCGGACCCCGGGCCGCGGCCATGGGGCGCGATCCCAGTGCCGGATGCGCCGGGATCGGCCGGCCGGCCGCGGACTTGCCATTGACAGGACCCGGAACCGGGGGTACGAGCATGGAACCGATCGAGGTGCACATGATGATTCGAAGAAATCTTGGTTTCGCCTGGGGTGCCGTCGCGGCGCTCGGCCTGGCCGCGCTGCTGGTGGCGGCCTGCGACAGTGTCGAGACCCAGGGCGAGTACCCGAACCGGCCCCAGTCCCGGGCGGGCGGCCCCGTCCCCGGCGAGAAGGGCCGTGAGAGCATCTTTGGCGACCAGGGCCTGACCATCATTGGCCGCGAGAAGAAGAGCAATCTGCCCGGTGGTGGCGGCGGCGGCGGCGGGATCGGCGTCAACTCCTACCTGTGGCGGGCCTCCCTCGACACCATCTCGTTCATGCCGGTCAACTCGGCCGATCCCTTCGGCGGCGTGATCATCACCGACTGGCACTCCTCCGCCGACACCCCGGACGAGCGGTTCAAGATGAACGTCTATATCCTGGGCCGCGCCCTGCGTGCCGACGGGGTGCGCGTGGCCCTGTTCCGCCAGGTGCGCCAGTCGGCCACCGATTGGGTCGACGCGCCGGTGCCCGACACGGCGGCGACCCGGATTGAGGACGCGATCCTGTCCCGCGCCCGGCAGTTGCGCAACGAGACCCTGCAGCAGTAGGCGGCCCCAGCCGCCGGGGACCCTGGCGGCGCCACCGAAAACCCCCCGAAAACGGCGACGACGGCAAGGCCATGGCGCGATACAACTTCAGCGAAACCGAATCCAAGTGGCAGCAGGCCTGGGACCGCGACGCCTGCTTCAAGGTGGTCGAGGATCCGGCGCGGCCCAAGTATTACGTCCTGGAGATGTTCCCCTATCCGTCGGGACGCATCCACATGGGCCACGTGCGCAATTACACCCTGGGCGACCTGGTGGCGCGGTACAAGCGCGCGCGGGGGTTCAACGTGCTGCATCCCATGGGGTGGGACGCCTTCGGTCTGCCGGCCGAAAACGCGGCCATCGAGAACAAGGTCCACCCGGCCCTGTGGACGCGGCAGAACATCGCCACCATGCGCGACCAGTTCAAGCCCATGGGCCTGTCCATCGACTGGGACCGGGAGATTTCCACCTGCGAGCCCGAGTATTACGCCCACGAGCAGAAGATGTTCCTGGATTTCGTGCGCGCCGGGCTGGCCTACCGCAAGGAATCCTGGGTCAACTGGGACCCGATGGAGAACACGGTGCTGGCCAACGAGCAGGTCATCGACGGCCGCGGCTGGCGCTCGGGCGCGCCGGTGGAGCGGCGCAAGCTGGCCCAGTGGTTCCTCAAGATCACCCATTACGCCGACGACCTGCTGCAGAGCCTGGAGACCCTGGACCGCTGGCCGGAAAAGGTGCGCATCATGCAGCACAACTGGATCGGCCGGTCCGAGGGCGCGCGCATCTTCTTCGACCTGCGGGGCGCGCCGGAAACGGGGGATGACGGCCGGTTGGAGGTCTTCACCACCCGGCCCGACACGCTGTACGGCGCCTCCTTCTGCGCCCTGTCGGCGCAGCATCCCCTGGCCCTGGCCCTGGCCGAGGACAACCCGGACCTGGCCGCCTTCATCGCCGAATGCGGCCGCATGGGAACCAGCGAGGCGGACATCGAGAGCGCCGAGAAGATGGGTTTCGACACCGGGGTCAAGGCCATGCACCCCTTCGTCGAGGGCTGGGAGCTGCCGGTCTACGTGGCAAACTTCGTGCTCATGGAATACGGCACCGGCGCCATCTTCGGCTGCCCGGCCCACGACCAGCGCGACTTCGACTTCGCGCGCAAGTACGGCCTGGCCATCAAGACCGTGGTGGCGCCGCAGAAGGCCGTGGACGGCGGCGGCCTGGACGCTTTCGCCGCCGACCTGGAGGGCGGCACCGAGGCCTATACCGGCGACGGCGTGGCCGTGAACTCCCAGTTCCTGGACGGTTTGGCGGTGGACGACGCCAAGCGCGCCGCCATCGCCCGCCTGGCCGAGCTGGACCACGGCGAGGGCACGGTGCAGTTCCGCCTGCGCGACTGGGGCGTGTCGCGCCAGCGCTATTGGGGCTGCCCCATCCCCATGATCCATTGCGACGCCTGCGGCACGGTGCCGGTGCCCGATGCCGACCTGCCGGTGACCCTGCCCGAGGACGTGACCTTCGACGCCCCCGGCAACCCGCTGGACCGCCATCCGACCTGGAAGAACGTGGATTGCCCGGCCTGCGGCCGGCCGGCGCGGCGCGAGACGGACACCTTCGACACCTTCTTCGAATCGTCCTGGTATTTCGCCCGCTTCTGCTCCCCGCACGAGGAGAAGGCCGGGTTCGACCGGGCCGCGGTGGACTACTGGCTGCCCGTGGACCAGTACATCGGCGGCATCGAGCACGCGGTGCTGCACCTGCTGTACTCGCGCTTCTTCACCCGGGCGCTCAGCGATTGCGGTTACCTGGACCTGAAGGAACCCTTCGCCGGGCTCTTCACCCAGGGCATGATCTGCCACGAGACCTATCGCGCCGCCGGCGGCCAGTGGTTGCAGCCGGAAGAGGTTGAAAAAGATCAAGACGGTAATCTTAAGCGCATTTCCGACGGTACGTCCGTGACTCTCGGCCGGTCGGAAAAGATGAGCAAGTCCAAGAAGAACGTGGTCGATCCCTCGCGCATCATCGCCAGCTACGGCGCCGACGCGGCGCGCCTGTTCATGCTGTCCGACAGCCCGCCGGACCGGGACCTGGACTGGACCGACGCCGGCATCGAGGGCGCCTGGCGATACCTCAACCGCATCTGGCGCATGGCCACCGAACCGGTGGTGGAGCTGCCCGCGCCCGGGGATTCGGCGCCCGGCGCCCCGGAGGGCACGGCCCTGGCCGCCGTTCGGGCGGCGCACCGGGCCGTCGCCGAGGTCACCGACGACCTGGACAAGTTCCGGTTCAACACGGCGGTGGCGCGGATCCGCGAATTCACCAATGCCCTCGGCGAGATCGCGCCCGGGGATTCCGGCGCCGGCTGGGCCCTGCGCTTCGGGCTCGAGACCCTGGTCCGCCTGGTCGCGCCCATGACCCCGCACATCGCCGAGGAGATCTGGTCCCGCCTGGGCCATGCCGGCCTGCTGGCGGAAACACCCTGGCCCGAGGCCGACCCCGCCTTTTTGGTGGTGGACAGCGTCACGGTCGCGGTCCAGGTCAACGGCAAGCTGCGCGGCACGGTCGAACTGCCCAAGGACTGCGACCAGGAGTCCGCCACCACGGCCGCCCTGGCGGTGCCCAACGTGGCCCGCACCCTGGAGGGCAAGGCGCCCCGCAAGGTGATCGTCGTGCCCAATCGGATCATCAATGTCCTGGCCTAGGCGCGCCGCGGCCCTTCTCGTCACGGCGGTTGTCCTCGCCGTCCTGGGCGGCTGCGGGTTCAGCTCCCTCTACGCCAAGCGCGAGGCCGTGCCGGTGGTGGCTGAGCTGGAGCAGATCCGCATCACCCCCATCGAGAACCGGGTCGGCCAGATCGTCCACAACAGCCTGCTGGACCTGCTCAACCCGCGCGGCCGGCCGGCCCGCCCCCGCTACGAGCTGCAGGTGACCCTGCGCGAGAACATCGCCCGCCTGGCGGTGGAGCGCAACGCCTTCGCCACCCGCGCCAACCTGAACCTGCACGCCAGCTTCCTGTTGACGGACCGGGCCACCGGGCAAAGGCTGTATTCCAGCCGCGACACGGTGATCGGCAGCTACAACCTGTACGATTCCGATTTCGCCACCCTGTCGGCCGAGCGGGACGCCCGGCGCCGCGCCGCCCTGGAGATCAGCCAGATCATCCGCACCAAGCTGGCCGCCTATTTCAGCCAGACCCACGACCGCCGCGGGCGGTCGTGACCGGCGGCGGGCGGAAGTCGTGAAACTGACCGGCGCCCGCCTGGACCGATTCCTGGCGGCGCCGGACCCGGACGTGGCCTGCGTTCTGGTCTACGGCCCCGACCAGGGCCTGGTGCGCGAGCGGGCCGACGCCCTGGCGCGCCACGTGGTCGCCGACGCCGCCGATCCGTTCCGGGTGGTGGAACTGACCGGCGCCGCCATCAAGGCCGACCCGGCACGCCTGGCCGATGAGGCCATGGCCCTGTCCATGGTCGGCGGACGGCGGGTGGTGCGCCTGCGCGAGGCGGCCGACGCCATTGCCCCGGTCCTCGGCGACCTGCTGGGCGGACCCACACCCGAGGCCCTGGTGGTGGTGGAGGCCGGCGATTTGTCGCCGCGATCGTCCCTGCGCAAGTTGTTCGAGGGCGCCGATGCCGGCGCCGCCATCGCCTGCTATGCCGACGACGCGGGCAGCCTGCGCAAGGTCATCTCCGAGACCCTGGGCGCCCATGGCCTGGTGCCGACCCGCGACGCCCTGGATTTCCTTGCCGGCCACCTGGGGTCCGACCGCGGCGTCACTCGCGGCGAGCTGGAAAAGCTGGCCCTGTACAAGGGACCGGTGGAGGGTGGCGGAGGCCAGGTGACCCTGGACGACGTGCTGGCCAGCGTCGGCGACAGCGGCGCCGTGTCCGTCGAGGCCCTGGTCTATGCCGCCGCCGACGGCGACCTGGCGGCCCTGGACCAGGCCCTGGAACGGGTCCTGGCCGAAGGCATCCACGGGGTCGCCGTGGTGCGCGCGGCGCAGCGGCATTTCCAGCGCCTGCACCAGGCGGCGGCCCTGGTGGCCGCCGGCCGGTCGCCGGCCGAGGCCGTGAAGTCCCTGCGTCCGCCCCTGATCTTCAAGGTGGTGAACCGATTCCAGGCCCAACTGCGCCTCTGGGACAAGGTAAAATTAGGTCAAGCATTTGATCTTATGGTGCGCGCCGAGGCGGACATGAAGTCCACCGGCATGCCCGAGCATCTGATCTGCGGCCGCATGCTCATGGGGCTGGCGTCGGCGGCGCGGCGCCGATCGCCGTCTGGGTGACACTGGCGGGATGACGCCAGCGGGATGATGCCGGCCTGATATTCCGGAAATTCAGGATTCCCCGTCGGCGATCTGGAATTCCTCGCCGTCCCCCAGGGGGTCCATGTCGACGTCGCGGCGCTGCGCCGGGTCTCCATGCTTGCCGTGGCTCAGGCGGTGCAGGATGTCGTCCAGCTGTTCCAGGTTCTTGTAGTGCAGGGAGAGCTGGCCGCCGTCGGGACCGAAGGTGATCTCCACCCGCAGGCCCAGCAGGGCGCCCAGGTCCCGCTCCAGGGCCAGGGTGTCCGGGTCCTTGCCGGGCGAGACGCGGCGTCCCGGACCCTGCCCCGCGGGGGCCGGCGGGATGCTCGCCTTCTTGGCCAGCTTTTCCGTCTGGCGCACGTTCAGGCCCTTCTTGACCACTTCGCGGGCCAGGGACTCGGCGTCCTCCAGGCCCACCAGGGCGCGGGCGTGGCCGGCCGACAGGTGGCCCCCGTCGATCAGGTCCTTGACCGGTTCCGGCAGCGACAGCAGGCGCATCATGTTGGCCACGTGGCTGCGGCTCTTGCCCACGGCGCCGGCCAGTTCCTCCTGGGTATGGGTGAACTCGTCCATCAGCCGGCGGTAGCCCTCGGCCTCTTCCAGGGGTGACAGGTCCTGACGCTGCAGGTTTTCCACCAGGGCCACTTCCAGGGCCTCGCGGTCGGTCAGGTCGCGCACCAGGACCGGCACCTCGTGCACCTGGGCCACCTGGGCGGCGCGCCAGCGGCGCTCGCCGGCGATGATCTCGTAGCGCGACGGATCGATGGGGTCGTGGCGCACCAGGATGGGCTGGATGATGCCCTGCTCGCGGATGGACCGGGCCAGCTCGTCGATGCGCCCCGAATCCATGGTCCGGCGCGGCTGGTAGCGGCCCGGGTGCATGAACTCGATCGGCAGGGTGCGGACGCCACCCCCGCCGCCGGCCGGCGCCTCGTCGCCGTCGTCGCCCAGCAGGGATGACAGGCCGCGGCCCAGTTGCCGGCGCTTGGCGTCGGTGGCCATCACGCCGTCATCCGCTTCTCGCGGCGCAGGACCTCGCCGGCCAGGTGCAGGTAGGCCTGGGACCCCTTGCACTTCATGTCGTAGACCAGCACCGGACGGCCGTGCGACGGGGCCTCGGACACCTTGACGTTGCGCGGGATCACGGTCTGGTACACCACGTCGCCGAAGAATTCGCGCACGTCGCTTTCCACCGCGTCGGACAGGTTGTTGCGCGAGTCGAACATGGTCAGGACAATGCCTTGAATCTCAAGGCCGGGGTTGAAGGTGCGCTTGACCCGCTCGACGGTCTTGACCAGGTGGCTGATGCCTTCCAGGGCGAAGAACTCGCATTGCAGGGGGACCAGCACCGCCTGGGCCGCCACCAGGGCGTTGAGGGTCAGCAGGCCCAGGGACGGGGGGCTGTCGATCAGGATGTAGTCGTAGGCGCCCGCGGCCGGACCGGCGCCCTGGCCAAGGGCCGAACGCAGGCAATATTCCCGCCGCTCGAAGGACACCAGCTCGATCTCCGCCCCGGCCAGGTCGGGGCCCGAGGGGACGATGTGCAGGCCGGGAATATCCGTGTCGTGCACCGCCGTTTCCAGGGTCGTCTCGCCGATCAGCAGGTGATAGGCGTTCCACACCCGGTCCTTGCGGTCGATGCCCAGGCCGGTGCTGGCGTTGCCCTGGGGGTCCAGGTCGACGATCAGGACCCTCTTGCGCACCGCCGCCAGGGCCGTGGCCAGGTTGATGGCCGTGGTGGTCTTGCCCACCCCGCCCTTCTGGTTGGCGATGGCGATGATGCGCGGCGGGCGCGGCGCCGGGGCGCCGGCGGGCGGCGGCGGAGCGGCGTCTTGGGGCGGGGCGTCATACATCTTTTCGGGAAATCCCCTCGATCCTGAGGACGACCCCGGACGGGTCGGAGCGGCTTGGGATCCGCGAGAGTGTCATATTCCAGGTTTTCCCGATTTCCGTCAATTCCGAAGCGACGGCGCGCCCCTTGGGAAACAGGCAAAACCCGCCCGGCTTCAGGATCGGCGCGGCATGGGCCAGCAGCCGGTCCAGGGACGCCAGGGCCCGGGCCGTGACCACGTCCGCGCGCGGCAGGTCCAGGGCCTCGATGCGGCCGTTGTGGATCACCGCCCCCGCCCCCGTCACCCGGTCCGCCTCGCGCAGGAAGGCGCATTTCCGCGCGTCGCTCTCCACCAGGTGCACCGGGCCGTCGTGGAGGATGGCCAGGACCAGGCCGGGGAACCCGGCGCCGCTGCCCAGGTCCACCACCAGGGCGCCGGCGGGGACCAGGGGCCGGAGCTGGGCCGAATCCAGGAAATGCCGCCGCCACATGTCGGCGACGGTGCCGCCGCCCACCAGGTTGATGCGCCGCTGCCATTTCACCAGCAGGTCGGCGTAAAGCTCCAGCCGGTCCAGGTCCGCCGCGGCGAGGTCCAGGTCCCGGGCCAGGTCGGCGGGGCCATAGGGCGCGCCCCCTCCCCCGCCCGGTCCGGGGGCCGATCGCGGTACCGGATGTTTCACGTGAAACACGGCCAGGGGGTCGCGGTCAGGCGGACAGGCGCCGGGGCCCCTGCCGCCGGCGCACGTGCCCCAGCAGGGCCGTCAGGGCCGCGGGGGTGACCCCGGAAATGCGTGCCGCCGCACCCAGGGTTGCCGGCCGCGCCGCCTCCAGCTTCTGCCGCACCTCGGTGGACAGGCCGGCCAAGGCGCCGAAATCCAGGTCGGCGGGGATCTCCAGGGCCTCGTCGCGGCGGAAGGCACGGATGTCGGCGTCCTGCCGCTCCAGGTAGCCGGCGTACTTGCCCTCGATCTCCATCTGCTCGGCCACGGCCCCATTCAGGGAAGCAAGCTGCGGCCAGACCGCCGCCAGGCGCGCCAGGTCCAGGTCCGGATAGGCCAGCAGGTCCCGAACCGTGCGCCGGGCCCCGTCCCGGTTGACCAGGATGCCGTGGCGGGCCAGCTCGTTGGGGGTGGCGGCCAGGCCCATGAGCATCTGCCGTGCCTGGGCCAGGTCGCCGGTCTTGCCGGCGAAGGCCGTCGCCCGCGCCGCCCCGGCCAGGCCCCGGGCCACGGCCAGGGGGGTCAGGCGCTGGTCGGCGTTGTCGGCGCGCAGCAGCAACCTGTACTCGGCGCGGGAGGTGAACATGCGGTAGGGCTCCCGCGTGCCCTGGGTCACCAGGTCGTCCACCATGACCCCCATGTAGGCGGTTGCCCGGTCCAGGACCACCGGCTCGCTCCCAGCCACGGCCAGGGCGGCGTTGGCGCCGGCCAGCAGGCCCTGGGCCGCCGCCTCCTCGTATCCCGTGGTGCCGTTGATCTGCCCCGCCAGGTACAGGCGCGGAACCCGCCGCGTCTCAAGGGTCGGAGCCAGGGCCCGGGGGTCCACGAAGTCGTACTCGATGGCGTAGCCCGGGCGCACCATGCGCGCCCCCTCCAGCCCCGGGATGGTCTTCAGCATCTCCAGCTGCACGTCCTTGGGCAAAGAGGTGGAGATGCCGTTGGGATAGACCGTTGGGTCGTCCAGGCCCTCGGGCTCCAGGAAGATTTGGTGGCGGTCCCGCTCGGCGAAGCGCACCACCTTGTCCTCCACCGAAGGACAGTACCGCGGCCCCGTGCCGGCGATCTGCCCCGAGTACACGGGTGCCCGGTCCAGGTTGGCGCGGATCAGGTCGTGGGTCGCCGCCGTGGTGCCGGTGATGCGGCAGTCCACCTGGGGCACGGTGACGCGGTCGGTCAGGAACGAAAACGGCACCGGCGGGTCGTCGGCGTATTGCGGTTCCAGGTCGTCCCAGGGGATGGTGCGGCGGTCCAGCCGCGGCGGCGTCCCCGTCTTCAGGCGGCCCAGGGGAAAGCCCAGGCGCTTGAAGGTGTAGGCCAGACCAATAGAGGACCTGTCTTCCACCCGCCCGGCCGGAAAGGTGGTGGTCCCCACATGGATGACCCCGCGCAGGAAGGTGCCGGTGGTGATCACCACGGCACCGGCGCGGATCTCGGTGCCATCGCCGGTGACCAGGCCGCGCAGGCCGCCCCGGGAATCGAACAGCAGGTCCTCGGCCGCGCCCTCGCGGATTTCCAGGTTCTCCTGGGCGGCCAGGGCCGCCTGCATGGCCTGGCGGTACAGCTTGCGGTCGGCCTGGGCCCGGGGCCCGCGCACGGCCGGCCCCTTCTTGCGGTTCAGCATGCGGTACTGGATGCCGGCCCGGTCGATGACCCGCCCCATGAGCCCGTCCAGGGCGTCGATCTCGCGCACCAGCTGGCCCTTGGCCAGGCCGCCGATGGCCGGGTTGCAGGACATCTCGCCGATGGTGTCGGCCCGGTGGGTCAGCAGCAGGGTGCGGGCGCCCAGACGCGCCGCCGCCGCCGCGGCCTCGCAGCCGGCGTGGCCGCCGCCCACCACGGCGACGTCATAGGTCGAAGGTGCTTCCAGTCCAGCCATGGCGGCAAATTAGGGACGCGCCCGGGTCCTGTCAAACGGGACCGGACCATGGGCGGTGTTTCACGTGAAACACCGGCTCACTTGCCGATGCAGAAATCGCGGAAGATCACGTCCAGCAAGTCCTCCACGTCCACCCGGCCGGTGATGCGGCCCAGGGCCCGGGCGGCCAGGCGCAGGTCCTCGGCCAACAGCTCGGGCGCCGTTCCCGCCGCGGCCCGGTCCAGGTGGTCCACCGCCCCTTCCAGGGCCTCGCGGTGGCGGGCCCGGGTCAGGACCGCGTCGCCGGCGCCCCCGAAACGGTCGCGCACCTCCCCTTCCAGTGCCGCCAGCAGGCCGTCCAGCCCGGCCCCCGTCCGGGCCGAGACGGCGAACACCGGACGCCCGGCCACCGAGGCCGGCACGGTCGCGGGGTCCGTCAGCAGGTCGGCTTTGTTGACCAGGACCAGAGCGGTGCCGTCCACCAGGTCCAGGGCCGCCGGGTCCAGGGCCGGCAGATCCGCGCCGTCCAGGACCACCAGGCGCAGGTCGGCCCCGGCGGCCTGGGCCCGGGCCCGGGTCACGCCCTCGCGCTCGATCTCGTCGGCGGCCTCGCGCAGGCCCGCCGTGTCCACGGCCACCACCGGATAGCCGCCCAGGTCCAGGTGCACCTCGATCACGTCCCGGGTGGTGCCCGCCCGCTCCGACACGATGGCCGCGTCGCGGCGGGCCAGGCGGTTCAGCAGGCTGGACTTGCCGGCGTTGGGCGGGCCCAGGATGGCCATGCGGAAGCCGGTGCGCAGGCGTTCGCCGCGGTGGCCGTCCGCCAGGTGGCCGGCGATCTCTTGGGCCAGGGCCGCCGCGGCCTCCCGGGCCGCCGCCGCCAGGCCGTCGGGGACCTCTTCGTCGGCGAAGTCGATGCTGGCTTCCAGGTGGGCCAGGGCCCGCACCAGGCGGTCGCGCCAGCCGTCGTACAGGCGCGCCAGCCCGCCCTCCATCTGGCGCAGGGCCTGGCGCCGCTGGGCCTCGGTCTCGGCGGCCACCAGGTCGGCCAGGCCCTCGACGGCGGTCAGGTCCAGCTTGCCGGCCAGGAAGGCGCGGCGCGAGAATTCGCCGGGCTCGGCCAGGCGCAGGCCCGGCCGCCGGCCCAGGGCCGTCAGCACCGCCGCCACCACGGCGCGGCCGCCGTGCAGGTGCAGTTCGGCCACGTCCTCGCCGGTGAAGCTGCGCGGCCCCGGAAACCACAGCACCAGCCCCCGGTCCAGGACCGGGCCGCCGAGGCCGTCGCGGATCTCGGCCAGGGTGGCCCGGCGCGGTTCGGGCACGCCGCACGAGGCCAGGGCCGCCAGGGCCTCCCCCGCCCCCGGGCCGGACAGGCGCACCACGGCCACCCCCGACGGCGGGGCGCCGCTGGCGGGGGCGAAGATGGTGTCCTCGGTCATGATCAGGTCGGGCCGAGCCTACTATATATAGTAGGCGTTACTGGTCGTCGCGCAGCATGAGCCGTTCCACCGGCTCGCCGTCGCGCAGGTGCCGGGTCAGGATCTCGTCCACGTCGGCGTCGGATTGGTAGCGGTACCAGATGCCTTCCGGGTAGACCACCATGGTCGGGCCCAGCTCGCAGCGATCCAGGCAGCCGGCGGAATTGATGCGCACGCCGTCGAGGCCCATTTCCTTGGCCCGGGCCTTCATGTAGTCGCGCAGGGCCACCGAATCGCAGCGGGCGCAGGACCCGCGCGGATGCCCCTCGGGCCGCTGGTTGGTGCAGCAGAAGACGTGGCAGCGGTAGTACATGGCGGTGGCGGTTCCTAGCTCTTGTCGTCCGGCTTCTTGCCGGCGGCGGCCGCGGCGCCCTTGGTCATCTGCGACCAGAACATCTTCTGCAGTTGCTCCAGCCCCTGCAGGCCGGCCGGCATCCAGATCTTGAACATGGCTTCGGGTTCCATGACGGCCAGGTTCTTCTTCATGCGCGCCTCGACCTCGCGCAACAGGGATTCCTGCATGGGTTTGACGTCCGGCAGGCCGAGGAAGGTCCGCGCCTCCTCGGGCGTGCAATCGATGTCGACGGAAATCTTCATGGTCCTGGCCCCTTTTCCTGCCCGCACCCGAAGCGGCGAATGGCGATTAACCCTTTCACATTTGTGGTTGTTTCGCCGGCCGCCAAGCCCAAAGTAAGCGAGTGCGGGGGCGCTGGCAACGGCCACGAAGACAACGGCCAGGACACCGGACCCCGTCCCGTTTTCACCACGGCGAGGGGACCGCATGTCACGAAACCTGTTGGCGGAAGAAACCAGCCCCTATCTGCTGCAGCACAGGGACAACCCGGTGCACTGGCAGCCTTGGGGCCCCGAGGCCCTGGACCGTGCCCGGCGCGAGGACAAGCCCATCCTGCTGTCCGTGGGATACGCCGCCTGCCACTGGTGCCACGTCATGGCCCACGAGAGCTTCGAGGACCCGGCCATCGCCGCGGTCATGAACGAGCTGTTCGTCAACATCAAGGTCGACCGCGAGGAACGCCCGGACCTGGACGTGATCTACCAGTCGGCCCTGGCGCTGATGGGCGAGCACGGCGGCTGGCCCCTGACCATGTTCCTGACCCCGGCCGGCGAGCCGTTCTGGGGCGGCACCTATTTCCCGTCCACCCCGCGCTATGGCCGGCCGGCCTTCCCCGACATCCTGAAGAACGTGGCCGCCGTGTACCACGGCCAGGCCGACAAGGTGCAGGAGAACGTGACCGCCCTGAAAACGGCCCTGGACCAGCTTTCGCGGCCCCAGGGCGCCGGCACCCTGGCCGTCGAGCAGGTGAACGCCGCCGCCGCCCTGTCCTATCGCACCGTGGACCCGGTCAACGGCGGCATGGGCGGGGCGCCCAAGTTCCCCCAGCCCCCCTACTTCCGCGCCCTGTGGCGGGCCCACCGGCGCACCGGATCGGACCTGTACCGCGAGGCGGTGACCGTGACGCTTGACCGCATGTGCCAGGGCGGCATCTACGACCACCTGGGCGGCGGCTTCGCCCGCTATTCAACGGACGCCGAGTGGCTGGCGCCGCACTTCGAGAAGATGCTGTACGACAACGCCCTGCTGATCGACCTGCTGACCGAGGTCTGGCACCGCACCGGCAGCCGCCTGTACGCCCAGCGGGTGCGCGAGACCGTGGACTGGGCCATGCGCGACATGGCGGTGGAGGACGGCGCCGGCCGGTTCGCCTTCGCCAGCGCCTACGACGCCGACAGCGAAGGCCAGGAGGGCAAGTTCTACGTCTGGACCGAGGCCGAAATCGACGACCTGCTGGGCGGCGCCTCGCCGGTGTTCAAGCAGGCCTACGACGTGTCCGCCGGCGGCAACTGGGAGGGCCACAACATCCTCAACCGCCGCCGCAGCCCGGCCCTGGGATCGGACGCCCACGAGGACGCCCTGGCGCGCGGCCGGGCGGCGCTGATGGCGGTGCGCAACGGCCGCGTCTGGCCGCAGCGCGACGACAAGGTGCTGACCGACTGGAACGCCCTGATGATCGTCGGCCTGGCCCGGGCCGGCGCCGGCTTCGACGAGCCGGACTGGATCGCCGCCGCCGAGACCGTGTTCGACTTCGTGCGCACCAACATGGTCGAGGACGGGCGCCTGCGCCATTCCTGGCGCGGCGGGCGCCTGCGCCACCCGGCGGTGCTGGACGACTACGCCTTCATGTCCCTGGCCGCCCTGGCCCTGTTCGACGTTACCGGCAAGGAGGACTACCTGCGCCAGGCCGGCGACTGGGTACAGACCGCCAACGACCGGTACTGGGACCATGCCGGCGGCGGGTATTTCCTGTCCGCCGACGACGTGACCGACGTCATCACCCGCTCCAAGACCGTGGCCGACAACGCCACGCCCTCGGCCAACGGCATCATGGTCGAGGTCCTGGCCCGCCTGTACCTGGCCACCGGCGACGAGGCCCACCGGGCCCGGGCCGACGAGCTGGTGGGCGTGTTCGCCGCCGACGAGCCGCGCCACCTGGTCGGCATGCCGTCCCTGACCACGGGGTTCGCCCTGCTGGCCGACGCCGTGCAGGTGGTGGTGGCCGGCGACCCGGACGACGCCGCCACCGCCGCCCTGCTGCGCGCCGCTCTGGACACCGGGGTGCAGGACAAGGTGATCCTGCGCGCGCCGCCCGGCCGGCCCCTGCCCGCGGGCCATCCGGCCGCCGGCAAGGGCCCGGTGAACGGGCGCCCGGCGGCCTATGTCTGCCGCGGCGCCACCTGCGGCCTGCCCGTCACCGATCCCCAGGTATTGCGGCACGAGCTGGGCGGCAGATAAGATCGTTTCATGGTCTACCGGTCCCTGAACTCCCCGTTCGGTCCCCTGACCCTGTTCGAGGAGGACGGGGCCATCGTGGTGCTGGAGTTCGGCCGCGCCGGCGGCGGCGGCGAGGCCGGCGACACGCCCCTGCTGCGCCGCGCCGCGGACCAGTTGAACGCCTATTTCGACGGAACCCTGCACCAATTCGACCTGCCCCTGCGCCCGGGCGGCGGCCCGTTCCAGCGCCGGGTCTGCGACGCCATGGCGCGCATCCCCTATGGCCGCACCCGCACCTACGGCGACCTGGCGCAAGAGCTCTGTTCCTCGCCCCGGGCCGTGGGCGGCGCCTGCGGCCGCAACCCCATTCCCATTCTCATCCCCTGCCACCGGGTGATGGGGGCGAACGGCCGCCTGACCGGCTTCTCCGGCGCCGGCGGGGTGGAAACCAAGCAGGCCCTGCTGCGCCTGGAGGGCGCACAATTGATCTGAACCGAACGAACCACAGAAACGACAGAGAGGGACCATGAGCAAAGCCATCCGCATCCATGAAACCGGCGGCCCCGAGGTGATGAAGTGGGAGGACGTGGAGGTCGGCGACCCCGGCCCCGGCGAGGTCCGCCTGGCCCAGTCCGCCGTGGGCCTGAACTACATCGAGGTCTACCAGCGCACGGGGCTGTATCCCCTGCCGCCCTTCCCCACGTCCATCGGGCTGGAGGGCGCCGGCACGGTCGAGGCCGTGGGCGAAGGTGTGCAAGACCTGGCACCGGGTGACCGGGTGGCCTATGCCGGACAGCCGCCGGGCTCCTATGCCGAGGTGCGGCTGATCCCGGCCCACCGCCTGGTCAAGCTGCCCGACGGCATCGACGAGAAGACCGCCGCCGCCATGATGCTGAAGGGCATGACGGCGCAATACCTGCTGCGCCGCACCTGCCCGGTGCAGCCGGGCGACACCATCCTGTTCCACGCCGCGGCGGGCGGGGTCGGCCTGATCGCCTGCCAGTGGGCCAACCACCTGGGCGCCACGGTCATCGGCACCGTGGGCTCGGACGAAAAGGCCGAGCTGGCCCGGGCCCACGGCTGCCACCACACCATCGTCTACACCCGCGAGAACTTCACCGAACGGGTGCGCGACCTGACCGGCGGCAAGGGCGTGCGGGTGGTTTACGACTCGGTGGGCAAGGACACCTTCATGGGCTCCATCGACTGCCTGGCGCCGCTGGGCATGATGGTCACCTACGGCAACGCCTCGGGCCCCGTGGACCCGGTGTCGCCGCTGCTGCTGTCGCAGAAGGGATCGCTGTTCCTGACCCGGCCGACCATGATGACCTACACCGCCGCCCGGTCCGACCTGGTGGCCACCGCGCAGGACCTGTTCGACGTGGTCCTGGGCGGCCAGGTGCGGATCGAGGTCAACCAGACCTATCCCCTGGCCGAGGCCGCCCAAGCCCACCGCGACCTGGAGGCGCGCAAGACCACGGGCTCGACGGTGCTGGTGGTGTAGGATTCCCCCTCACCCTCCCACGCCTGACGGCGCGGGTCCCTCCCTCTCCCTGAGGGAGAGGGTAGTGGAGGTAGCCGGACTCGGGTGGACTCCCTCTCCCTGAGGGAGAGGGTCGGGGTGAGGGTGCTGGATCTCTCCGCGCGGTGCGCCCTGGCCGGTACCGTCCCCTCACCCTCCCGCCGGGAGAGGAGGGTTTTCTTGCGGGATATGGGCCGGGTCTTGAGCGGGCCTTGGCCCTAGCTGTTCATGGCCTCGAAGAAGTCGGCGTTGTTTTTGGAGTGCTTCAGCTTGTCCAGCAGGAACTCCATGGCATCGGTCACGCCCATGGGCATCAGGATGCGGCGCAGGACCCACATCTTGCTCAGCGTGGCCTTGTCCACCAGCAGCTCCTCCTTGCGGGTGCCGGACTTGGTGATGTCGATGGTCGGCCAGGTGCGCTTGTCGCTGAGCTTGCGGTCGAGGATGATTTCCGAGTTGCCGGTGCCCTTGAACTCCTCGAAGATGACCTCGTCCATGCGCGAGCCGGTGTCGATCAGCGCCGTCGAGATGATGGTCAGCGAGCCGCCCTCCTCGATGTTGCGGGCGGCGCCGAAGAATCGCTTGGGCCGCTGCAGGGCATTGGCGTCGACGCCGCCGGTCAGCACCTTGCCCGACGACGGGACCACGGTGTTGTAGGCGCGGGCCAGGCGGGTGATGGAATCCAGCAGGATCACCACGTCCATCTTGTGCTCGACCAGGCGCTTGGCCTTCTCGATTACCATTTCGGCCACCTGCACGTGGCGCGACGCCGGCTCGTCGAAGGTCGAGCTGATGACTTCACCCTTCACCGAGCGGTCCATGTCCGTCACCTCCTCGGGCCGCTCGTCGATCAGCAGCACGATCAGGTAGCATTCGGCGTGGTTGCGGGCCAGGGAGTGGGCGATGTTCTGCAGCATCACGGTCTTGCCGGTGCGCGGCGGCGCCACGATCAGGGCGCGCTGTCCCTTGCCGATGGGGGTGATCAGGTCCAGCACCCGGCTGGTGGGGTCCTTGAGGGTCGGGTCCTCGATCTCCATCACCAGGCGCTCGTCGGGATAGAGCGGGGTGAGGTTGTCGAAGTTGATGCGGTGGCGGACGTTGTTGGGGTCACCGAAGTTGATGGCGTTGACCTTCAGCAGGGCGAAGTACCGCTCCCCGTCCTTGGGCGAGCGGATCTGCCCCTCCACCGTGTCGCCGGTGCGCAGGCTGAACCGGCGCACCTGGCTGGGCGAGACATAGATGTCGTCGGGACCCGGCAGGTAGTTGGCCTCGGGCGAGCGCAGGAAGCCGAAGCCGTCCTGCAGCACCTCCAGCACGCCGTCGCCGAAGATCGCCACATCGTTCTCGGCCAGCTGCTTCAGGATCGCGAACATCATGTCCTGCTTGCGCAGGCTGCTGGCGTTCTCGATCTCCAGTTCCTCGGCATAGGCCAACAGGTCGGCCGGTGATTTTTCTTTGAGTTCCTTCAGGTTCATGTTCGGTCTTCACTGTGGAATGGGGGGACGGGAACGAATTCGGGCGCGGGGGAATCCCCGGTTGGTGGGTCGGATGGTGCGGCGTAACGCCTTGGGTGCCCTGGTAACCCTGGACTCGCCGGATCGTTCCGGTGGTCCGGGTGCCTTTACTTCGATCGTCGGGAAAATGAAGTTCGTGGGATTTGGTGTTGGGCCAAGCATTAAACAAACGCCCATGCCCTGTCAAACGGAGAATGTATCCCGTCCCCACAGTCCTTCAAGGGACCGGACGGCACTTTTTACTGGAACGGTTTGACGATGACGAAGATGACGATGACGATCATCAGCAGGGTTGGGACCTCGTTCATGACGCGGTAGAAGCGCTGACTGTGCCGGTTGCGGTCCTCGGCGAAGTCCCGGCGCCAGCGGCCCATCATGCCGTGGGCGGCGAACATCAGGGCCACGGCCAGCAGCTTGACGTGCAGCCAGGGCTCGGACCAGGCGTCCAGTTCCAGCAGCAACAGGGTGCCCAACACCAGGGACGCCAGCATGGCCGGGGTCATGATGGCCCGCAGCAGGCGCCGTTCCATGACCTTGAACTTCTCCGACGCCTCCGACCCCGGCGCCACCTCGCAGTGGTAGACGAACAGCCGCGGCAGGTACAGCAGGCCGGCCATCCAGGCGATGACGGCGATCACGTGCAGGGCCTTGATCCACTGGTAGGCCTCGGCCGACAGGTCCAGCACCGGTTCCTCCTTCCCCGCGTCCTAGGCGGCCATGGCGCAGCGGCCGTGGGCGGCGGGGCAGATCCGCGTTCCGCCCTCGGCCGCCAAACCCGGGCCCGCCCCGCGTACCAGGCCGGCCAGCCCGGCGATGAAGGCCGGATGGGTCCCCACGGCCGGCACCCGATGGTAGGCGGGCACCCCCTTCTCCGCCGCCAGCTCCCGGTATTCGATATCCAGCTCGACCAGGGTTTCCGAATGCTCGGACACGAAAGCGATGGGCACCACCACCACCGGCACCTTCTCGGCGCCGGCGCGGCCGATCTCCGCCTCGGTCGACGGCCCGATCCATTCCAGGGGGCCGACCCGGCTCTGATAGCAAATTGTCCAGTCCAGGTTTTCCAGCGCCAGGGCCTCGACCACCGCCGCCGCCGTCATCTCCACCTGGGCCTGGTAGGGGTCACCGCCGTCGACGACCTTCTTCGGCAGGCCGTGGGCGGAAAACAGCACCCGGGCACCCGGCCCGGCCTGCGCCAGCGCGGCCCTGATCAGCTTGGCCTGGGCGTCCACCAGGCCACTGTTGCGGGGATAGCAGCAGACGACACCGGTCGGCCTGTCCAGTCCCACCGCGTCCGCGGCGCGATGCCATTCGCGCAGCGACGACCCCGTGGTGGTGGTGGAGAACTGGGGATAGAGGGGCAGCAGAACCACCCGTTCCGGGTCCCAGTCGCGCACCCGCTCGGCCGCCTCCAGGGTCATGGGATGCCAGTAGCGCATGGCGATGAAGGCCCGGTACTCGTCCCCGCCGTCGCCGTTCAAGGCCTCTTCCAGGGCCGTTGCCTGCTCGCGGGTCAGGTCCAGCAGCGGCGACTTGCCGCCCAGGTTGGCGTAGATCTCGCGCGCCACCGGCGCCCGGCGGCGCGAGATCAGCCGCGCCACCAGCCAGCGCAAGGGTCCCGGCAGGCCGATGATGGCCGGGTCGTTGAACAGGTTGAACAGGAACGGCTGCACGGACTCGGGCGCGTCCGGCCCGCCCAGGTTGAACAGCACCACGGCCGTCCGGGTCATGGGTCAGCCACCCCGCCCGCGGATACGATCCACCAGGCGCGCCACGTTCTCGGGCGGCGTCGGTGGCATGATGCCGTGGCCCAGGTTGAACACGAAGGGCCCGCCGCCCAGGACATCCAGGATGCGGTCCACCTCCCGGTCCAGGGCCTCGCCGCCGGCGATCAGCAGCAGGTTGTCCAGGTTGCCCTGCACTGTGCAGCGGGGCTGCAACCGGTCGCGGGCGAAGGCCAGGGGCACCGAGCTGTCCATGCTGACGGCGTCGACCCCGGTCTCGGCCACGTAGTCCTCGTACATCATGCCGGCATGGCGCGGAAAGCCGATCACCGGCACCCCGGGAGCCTCGGCCCGCAGGTGCTCGACGATGCGCCGGGTCGGCGCGATGACCAGGTCGCGGAATTGGGTTTCGCTCAGGACCCCGGCCCAACTGTCGAAGATCTGCACCGCCTCGGCGCCGTTGCGCACCTGTTCGACCAGGTACAGGCCCGTGGCCTCCACCAGCAGGTCCATGAGGCGGCCGAACCCCGCCGGGTCCTGGTAGGCCCAGCGCCGCGCCGTGCCGCAGTCCGTGCCGCCTCGGCCCTCGACCATGTAGACGGCCACGGTCCAGGGGGCGCCGGCGAAGCCGATCAGCCCGGTGGTGGCCGGGATCTCGGACGACAGCCGGCGCAGGGTCTCGAACACCGGCGCCAGGTTGCCGACCACCGCGCCCGGATCCAGGCGGTCCAATCCGGCGGCGTCGCGGATGGGTTCCAGGACCGGTCCCTCGCCCTCGCGGAACTCCACCTGCTGGCCCAGGGCGTCGGGCACCACCAGGATGTCGCTGAACAGGATCGCGGCGTCGAAGGCATACCGGCGCAGGGGCTGCAGCGTCACCTCCACGGCCAGGTCGGGGGTGTAGCAGAATTCCAGGAAGTTGCGCGCGTCCTTGCGCACCGCCCGGTACTCCGGCAGGTAGCGCCCGGCCTGGCGCATGAGCCACACGGGCGGCGGGGTCACGGTCTCGCCGCGCAGGGCACGAAGGAAGGGCTTGGTCACGGCTGGCAGTTCCGATCCGGGGCGGGGCGTTCCAGGGGATTCACGGTCAGGCAAACAATCTATTTATTTATATAGAAAAAGGTGGCTGTTGTTGTATGGGCGTGGAAACCGGGGATTAACATTTTTCCACAGAACCGTCCAGGGAACGCGGCGTCCGGCCGCCTCCATTGCCGGACGGTGGACGGAACTGGGGACAGCCCGGTGGCAACTGCCATGGGCCTTTGGAATCGGCAGCTGTCCCGGTCTGTGGAACGGGGGGATGAATCGGTACCCTGGCGCATCTGTCCTCCCTTTGGGCCGTTTCGGCAGGGGGTTTTCATTTCCGCGCAGCCCGTGTATCACCTAGGGAATTGCCGGGAGAATTTAGGCCGTTGCGCGTTGGGCGCCGACTTATCCACAATCTGGCAACAGGGGGGCGGGATAACGCCCGGGCCGCGGAACGCCACGTGCCGAGGCCCCTTTCAGGAGCGGATTCCGTTGGGGAACCCAGGATGAAGACCGTCAACTTGCACCTGATTTCCGACTCCACCGGTGAAACGGTGAACACGGTGGCGCGCGCCTCCATGGTGCAGTTCGAGGGCGTGGTCGCCAACCCGCAGATCTGGAACCTGGTGCGCAGCCGCCGCCGGGTGCAGGAGATCCTGCGCAGTATCGAGGAGAAGCCGGGCTTCGTCCTCTACACCCTGGCCGAGGAGAGCCTGCGCAAGGAGCTGGAGAACGGCTGCAACGAGCTGCAGGTCCCCTGCATCAACGTGCTGGACCCGGTGGTGGCCGCCCTGGCCGCCTATATCGGCGCCGAGGTCCAGGCCCGCCCCGGCCGTCAGCACATCATGAACGCCGAGTACTTCAACCGCATCGAGGCGATCCACTTCGTGCTGGCCCACGACGACGGCCAGTCGGTGCACAGCCTGAACGAGTCCGACGTGATCCTGGTGGGCGTGTCGCGCACGTCCAAGACGCCCATCTGCATCTACCTGGCCAACCGCGGCATCAAGGCGGCCAATGTGCCATTCGTGCCCGGCTGTCCCCTGCCGCAACAGCTTTTCGCCGCCGACATGCCCCTGATCGTGGGCCTGACCAAGGACCCGATCCAGCTGGTCGACATCCGCAAGAACCGCCTGCGCATGCTGAACCAGGACCAGCTCACCGACTATGTGGACGCGGAAACGGTGACCCAGGAAGTGGGCGAAGCGCGGCGCCTGTTCACCCGCCACAACTGGCCGGTCATCGATGTCACCCGCCGGTCCATCGAGGAGGCCGCCGCCTCCATCATCCAAATGTTGCACCGCTGGCAAGAAGACGTGGAGTGAACACCCCCGACCCCTTTCTCATCCTGGCCTCGGCCAGCGCCACCCGCCGCGAGATCCTGCACCAGGCCGACGTGGCCCACGTCTGCGAACCCTCGGGCGTGGACGAGGACATCCTGAAGGAACAGGGCCAGGCCGCCGGCCGGGCCGTGGAGGACGTGGCCCTGGACATCGCCCGGGCCAAGGCCGCGGCGGTGTCCGAGCGCAACCCCAACGCCTATGTCCTGGCCGCCGACCAGATGATGGAATGCGACGGCCGCTGGCTGGACAAGCCGGCCACCCTGGACGCGGCGCGGGAGAACCTGATGTTCCTGCGCGGCCGCACCCACCGCCTGATCAGCGCCGCCACCATCTGGCGCGGCGGCGAGGAACGGTGGTGGGACAGCGCCGAGGCCCACCTGGGCGTGCGCGCCTTCAGCGACGAATTCCTCGAGGACTACCTGCGCACCGGCGGTGACGAGATCCTCGCCTCGGTGGGCGCCTTCCGCCTGGAAAGTCGCGGCGTGCAGCTCTTCGATCGCATCGACGGCGACTATTTCACCATCCTCGGCCTGCCCCTGCTGCCGCTCATGGCGTTCCTGCGCCGCGAGGGCATGTTGGCCACCTGAGGCGGCGGCGGACAGACCATGGTCCTTTCGGGCAAGACCAGGCTCGCCGGTGTCGTGGGGTGGCCCGTCTCCCATTCCCTGTCGCCGCGCCTGCACGGCCATTGGCTGGAACGCTACGGCATCGACGGCGCCTATGTCCCCCTGCCCGTGGCGCCCGAAGACGTGGCGCGGGTCCTGCCGCTGCTGCCGCGCATGGGCTTCGCCGGGGTCAACGTGACGGTCCCCCACAAGGAGGCGGCCCTGGCCGCCGTCGACGAGGTCACGGAAACGGCCCGGCGCATCGGCGCCGTGAACACCATCGTCGCCCGGTCCGACGGGTCGCTGCTGGGTGACAACACCGACGGCTACGGATTCCGCCAGAACCTGGCCCACTGGCATCCCGACGGCCGGCCGGCCGTGGTGGTGGGGGCCGGCGGCGCGGCGCGGGCGGTCTGCGTCGCCCTGCTGGATGCGGGCGTGGTGGCGATCCGCCTGCTGAACCGCACCGGCGCCCGCGCCGAGGCCCTGGCCGCGGACATGGGCGGCGGCGCCTTTACCGTCCTCGACTGGAACCATCCGGACGACGCCCTGGAAGGGGCCGGGCTGCTGGTCAACACCACCGCCCTCGGCATGGCCGGACAGCCGCCCCTGGACCTGCCGCTGGACGGGCTGCCGGGGGACGCCCTGGTCACCGACATCGTCTACACGCCATTGGAAACGCCCCTGCTGGCGGCGGCCCGGGCCCGCGGCAACCCGGCGGTGGACGGCCTGGGCATGCTGCTGCACCAGGCCCGGCCCGGCTTCGCCGCCTGGTTCGGCCGCGACCCAGACGTGGACGAGGCGTTGCGGCAATTCGTGCTGGCGGGGCTGGCGCCGTGATCATCATCGGCCTCACCGGGTCCATCGGCATGGGCAAGTCCACGGCCTCCGAATTCTTTCGCCGCTGCGGCGTCCCCGTGCACGACGCCGACGGCGTGGTGCACAGGCTGATGGCGCGGGGCGGCGCCGCGGTGGCGACGGTCGAGGCCGCCTTCCCCGGCGTGGTCAGGGACGGCGCGGTGGACCGTACCGCCCTGGGACAGCGGGTGTTCGGCGACGACGCGGCCCTGCGCCGGCTGGAGGGCATCCTGCATCCCATGGTCGGCCGGGCGCGGGACCGCATGCTGCGGCTGGCGGCCCGGCACCACCACCCGGCCGTGGTGCTGGACGTGCCCCTGCTGTACGAGACCGGCGGCCAGTCCAACTGCGACATGGTGGTGGTGGTCTCGGCCCCGGCGGCGGTGCAGGCGGAGCGGGTGTTGCGCCGGCCGGGCATGACCCGCGCGCGGCTGGACGAGATCCTGAAACTGCAGGTATCCGACGCCGAGAAGCGCCACCGCGCCGATTTCATCGTTCAAACGGGCCTGGGCAAGGGGTACAGTTTCCGGGTGGTCCGGCGCATCGTCCAATCCCTGCACGGCCGCCGCGGCCGCCACTGGCCGCCGCCGGGCCGCTGGCCCCGGTACGGCCACCGACCCTGGCACGCGAACAAGAGGCTGAACGGCAATGCGTGAGATCGTCCTCGACACGGAGACCACCGGCCTGGACCCCCTGACCGGCCACCGGATCGTGGAAATCGGCTGCGTCGAGCTGGTCAACCACCTGCCCACGGACAACCACTTCTGGAAGTACCTGGACCCCGAACGCGACATGCCCGAGGAAGCCTTCCGGGTGCACGGCCTGTCGCGGGAGTTCCTGACCGGAAAGGACAAGTTCGCCGACATCGCCGACGAGTTCCTGGACTTCATCGGCGACGACAAGCTGGTGATCCACAACGCGTCGTTCGACATGGGGTTCCTGAACGCCGAGATGGCGCGCCTGAAGCGGCCGCCCATCCCGTTCGACCGGGCCATCGACACGGTGACCCTGGCGCGGGAACGCTTCCCCGGCGCCCAGGTCAACCTGGACGCCCTGTGCAGGCGGTTCCAGATCGACAACTCGGGCCGCGACCTGCACGGCGCCCTGCTGGATTCCCGATTGCTGGCCGAGGTCTACCTGGAGCTCATCGGCGGCCGCCAGCCGGACCTGGAGCTGGCCAGCGACCGGGGCGACGAGGCGCTGGCGCCGGTGGAAACGGCGCAGCGCGCGACCCGCCCGCCGCGCCCGCACGCGCCCCTGCCGGCCGAACGCGAGGCCCACGCCCGCCTGCTGGAAAAGATCGCCGACCCCATCTGGACCACCGGGGCCCCCGGATCGGACTAGGGGATCGGACTAGGGGATCGGATCAGGCGTCGGCTTCCGGTGCCGGCGGCGTGCTGCCGCCCCCCTGACCGGCCGCCGCCGAGGCCTCGGCCAGACGCTGCTGGTACATGCCCAGGAAATCCACCGGCCCCATGATCAGGGGCGGGAAGCCGCCCTCGCGGGTCACGTCGGCGATGATTGCCCGGGCGAAGGGGAACAGCAGGCGCGGGCATTCGATCAGCACCACGGCCTGCACGTGCTCGGGCGGCACGTTCAAGGTGAACACGCCGCCGTATGCCAGCTCGACCAGGAAGGCCGTGGCATCGCCGATCTTGCACTCGGAGTTGACCTGCAGCACCACCTCGAACACGTTGGCCTGCAGCTGGCTGGCGCGCACGTCGATGTTGACGTTGATGTTGGGCTGCGTCTGCTGCGCCTTGGCGAAGATCTCGGGCGCGCCGGGAACCTCGAACGAAAGGTCCTTGGTGTACTGGACGTTCGAGACCACGGGCGGCTGATCCTGCCCGTTGCCGCCGCCGGCCTGCGGATTCTGGCCCTGTTCTTCCCCTGCCATGGTGTCCTCCTAGGATGGGAGCTGGGATTGGCGGCACCCTTCGGCGCCGCGTGGCGGTTGGCTAGCACGGATCACGGCCGCGGACAACCTCCTCACGGCCGCGGCGGCGGGTCCTCGGCGTCCAGGCGCGGCGGCCCGTTGCCGCCGCCGGCGTCCCCGTTGACGGGTTCCTCGACTTCGTGGAACTCGCCGTCGATGACCACGCCGCCAGGGCCGCTACCTGGCCCGCCGGCCGTCCCCGGCCCGGGTCCGGGTGGGAATCCGTGCATCTGCACCCGGCCCGAGGCCGCCATCCAGGCCATCAGCCAGCGCCCCAGCAGGGCCCGAACGGGCGGCACGAACAGCAGGAAGCCGACGGCATCGGTCAGGAATCCGGGGGTCAGCAGCAGGGCCCCGGCGGCGAACAGGCACAGGCCGTCAAACAGCTCGTGCACCGGAAACCGGTTCCGGGCCAGGCTCTCCTGGGCCCGGGCCAGGGTGGCAAAACCCTGGTGGCGCAGCAGCGCCGTACCGATCATGGCGGTGACGATCACCGTCGCCACCGTGGGCCACACGCCGATCCGGCCGCCCACCTCGATGAACAGCGCGATCTCGGCGATGGGGACCGCGATCATGAAGAACAGAATGATGACGCCCATTGCTTGCCCTACAGGGTGGAACGGCCTATCTATGTGGCGGCGGTGGCCGGCCGTCGCAGGTTCTATCCCGGGTCCGGGACCGCTGGACCCCGGGCCGGAGAACCGCTAGGTTGAGTCGTGGGTTTAACGCAGGGGTTTAACGCAGGCCGGCTCCTGGGTCCACCCGCGAGATGGTTGTTTCGCGCCGACAAGACAGAGCAGACCCGAGCACGGCTGTCCCATGGATAACGGTTTCCAGTTCTTCGACATCATCCTGTTCGCCATGATCGCGGCGTTCCTGGTGCTGCGCCTGCGCTCCATCCTGGGCCGCCGCGACGGGCACGAGGGCGGTTTTCCCGACCCCTTCAAGCGGCGCCCCGGCAAGCCGGCCCGGCCCAGCCGGGACGACGGCGACAACGTGGTCCAGCTGCCGGACCGGTCCGAGCCCGAGGACGAGGACAAGAACGAGGATGTGTTCGCCGAGGCGCCCGAATCCCAGGTTCCGCCCGGCGAGATGACGCCGCTGATGCAGGGCCTGTCGGCCGTGCGCGCCGCCGACCCGTCGTTCACCGAGTCCGAGTTCGTCAACGGCGCGCGCATCGCCTTCGAGATGATCCTGAACGCCTACGTGGCCGGCGACACGGCACAGCTCAAGACCCTGCTCAGCCCCGAGGTCTTCTCCAACTTCCAGCAGGCAATCCGCGAGCGCGAGAAGGCCGGCGAGGTGCTGGAGGAAACCCTGGTCGGCATCAACAGCGCCGAGATCGTCGAGGCCGACATGGAAGGCCGCACGGCCAGCGTCACCGTCAAGTTCGTCAGCGAGCAGGTCAGCGTCACCCGCGACGAAGCCGGCGACGTGATCGACGGCGACCCGTCGGCCGTGACCGAGGTGACCGACTTCTGGACCTTCTCCCGCGACACCCGGTCGCGCAATCCCAACTGGGCGCTCGTCGCCACCCGCAGCCTGGACTGACATGGGCCGACGGGGGGCCGCCGGCACCGCACCGTCCGCCCTCGCGGCGCTGCTGCTCGCGTTCCTGGCCCTGGCCGCCTGCGCCCCCGGCGCGCCCCTGCCCGGGGTGGCCGCCAGGCCCGACAGGCTGGTCCTGGTGCCGGTGCCCTACAAGGATCTGCCCGGCTGGGCCGAGGATCACCACGCCCTGGCGCTCGCGCCCCTGCTGCGCTCCTGCGCGCGGATCCTGCGCGGCGCCAACGACCGGCCCCTGGGCCGCCCCGCCGGGGCCGGCGGCGAGGTCAGCCTGCTGGGCGGCTACGTGTCCGACTGGCAGCCCATCTGCGCCGACGCCGAACGGTCCAAGGGCGCCAACGACCAGCAGGCCCGCTATTTCTTCGAACGGTGGTTCACCCCCTACCTGGCACAGAACAATCGGGACCCCGCGGGCAAGTTCACCGGCTATTACGAACCGGAGCTGAAGGGGGCCTGGACCAGCGACGCCGCCCATTTCGTGCCCGTCTACAAACTGCCCGACGACCTGGTTTCCCTCGACCTGGGCCAGTTCCGCGACGAATACAAGGGCGTCTCCCTGGCCGGGCGGCTGGACGGCCGCCGCCTGGTGCCCTACGCCTCGCGGCGCGAGATCAACGACGGCGCCCTGAAGGGCCGGGGGCTGGAGCTGCTGTGGCTCAGCGACCCGGTGGACGCCTTCTTCCTGCACGTGCAGGGGTCGGGCCGGGTTGTCATGGCCGACGGCGGCGTGGTGCGCCTGGGCTATGCCGGGCGCAACGGCCATCCCTACGTCTCCATCGGCCGGCAGCTGGTGCGGGACAAGAAGATGGCGCTCAAGGACGTGACCATGCAGTCGATCC
Source organism: Hyphomicrobiales bacterium (assembly GCA_024236415.1). Lineage (GTDB taxonomy): Bacteria > Pseudomonadota > Alphaproteobacteria > Rhodospirillales > JACKKN01 > JACKKN01. Next base: position 394,416 of record JACKKN010000001.1, on the reverse strand, counting down.
GCGACTGGCTGCACGCCAACCCCGAGGCCGGGCGCGAGCTGATGGACCGCAACGGCGCCTATATCTTTTTCCGCATCGTCGACGACGAAGGCCCCATCGGGGCCCAGGGCGCGGTGTTGACCCCCGGGCGCAGCCTGGCCGTGGACCGCCGGTTCGTGCCCCTGGGCCTGCCCGTGTGGCTGGATACCTCGGACCCCGTGGCCAAGGCACCGCTGCGCCGCCTGATGGTCGCCCAGGATACCGGCAGCGCCATCCAGGGCCCCGTGCGCGGCGACTTCTTCTGGGGCTTCGGGCCCGAGGCCGGGGACCGGGCCGGGCGCATGAACCAGTCCGGCCGGTATTTCCTGCTGCTGCCGAAAACCGCGCCACCGGCCAAGTAGGCGGCAGCCATGGCCGACGCCACCTACGACGTGGTCATCGCCGGCGGCGGCGTGGTGGGCAGCGCCATCGCCTACTTCCTAGCCGCCGATCCGGCCTTCGCCGGCACAGTTGCGGTGGTCGAGCGTGACCCCAGCTACCAGACCGGCTCCACCGGCCGCTCCGCCGGCGGATTGCGGCAGCAGTTCTCGACCCCCGTCAACATCCGCATCTCGCGCTTCGGCGCCGACTTCCTGCGCGCCGTGCCGGACCTGCTGGCGGTGGACGGCGACCGCCCCGACCCGGCCTTCCGCGAGATCGGCTACCTGTTCCTGGCCAGCGCCGCGGGGCTTTCGGTGCTGGAGTCAAACCTGGCCGTGCAGCGGGCCGAGGGCGCGCACATCGCCCGCCTGGACCCGGCCGACCTGGCCGCCCGCTTCCCCTGGATCAATGTCGAGGGGATCGCCGCCGGGGCGCTGGGCCTGCGCGACGAGGGGTACCTGGACCCGCACGCCCTGCTCATGGCCCTGCGGCGCAAGGCCCGGGACCTGGGCGCCGTCTACCTGGGCGACGCCGTGACCGCCGTGGCCCGCGACGGCGGCCGGATCACGGGGGTGACCCTGGCCGGGGGCGCGCACCTGGCCTGCGGCACCCTGGTCAACGCCGCCGGTGCCGCGGCGGCCCGGGTGGCGGCCATGGCCGGGCTCGACCTGCCGGTGCGGCCGCGCAAGCGCTTCGTCTACGTCATCGACTGCCGCACGCCGGTGCCGGGCCTGCCGCTGACGATCGACACCAACGGCGTCTGGGTGCGGCCCGAGGGGGCGCAGTTCATCTGCGGCGTGTCGCCGCCGGCCGAGGCCGACCCCGACTGCACCGACTTCGAGGTCGACGAGACCCTGTTCCACGACGTGATTTGGCCGACCCTGGCCCACCGGGTGCCGGCTTTCGAGGCGGTCAAGCTGGTCAACGCCTGGGCCGGGCACTACGCCTACAACACGCTGGACCAGAACGCCGTGCTGGGGCCCCACCCGGAGGTTCCCAACTTCCTGTTCGCCAACGGTTTTTCCGGCCACGGCCTGCAGCAGTCCCCGGCCGTGGGCCGCGGCATCGCCGAATGGATCATCCACGGCGCCTGGCGCACCCTGGACCTGTCGCCGCTGGGCTATGCCCGCATCGTCGCCGGCCAGCCCCTGCGCGAGGCCAACGTAGTGTAAAAGCCCTTTACGGAGGACAATTTCCTTATTTCAGGGTTCATCGCTGGTGTTGGCCATTGGAATTTGGGTTTCATGAAACCTAGCGCGAAGCATTTTGTTTAGGCGCCGTGTTAAGAGATATGACGCCACAGCATTTTCTGACGCCCCCAACATGGTGTGTGTCGCAAGGTACCCAAGGTACTCGTACGTGGACTGGGGAACGGATACCTCAAGGCTTTTGGTTTTTTGACGATTGGGCGGGCGGGCCATATTAAAACTCCATTTTATACCGGTTATAATGGCGTTTTAACCGTTGACCCGCGAGTCAAAAATGTAACATACTAGATATGGAAAGGGCGGCCCGAGGGCCGCCCCATATTGAGTATCGGAGGTTGCTCGTCTTACGCTTCGCGCACCGGAGCGTTGGACGAGCCCTTCACCAAGGCGACGCCATGAAGGCAATCTTGCTTGTTGAAGTAACTCTCGCCGGAGTCGGCGATAATCCTGTTGTTGGCCGCCAACAGGCGCCAACGCCAGTAGCTAGATGTATCTTGGTATACGATGTAGACCATTGGTCTTTCCTCTCATAGTTGACGATAAATTCAAAACGTTTCTGGTCAGCTACCGCTTTGATGGCGAAGCGTGGAGCATCCAAATTCCGGCCCGCAATGCTGCAGAGGCAAAGGCAAGGCTGGCACGGATGACCTACGCAACCATTGATGGCGAAGTGATTCTGACGCTACCAGCGTCATCTGGGCTGATCGCCAACTTCATCGCGACAGCTAGAAACGTCTTGATACGGCTATTCCATCTCACCCAGTAGACGGTATCCGTACCAGGTATTGTATCATCTCAGCTACAAAACGCAATACTAAGGGGTATCCTCAAGATCATTGATACTTGCATTTTGCAAGTACTATATTTTGAAATAGTTATTTTGGCGTCGTCGCACTGAACGGCTGATGACGCGGCGATATTTGCGGTGGTTACCACTACGAGCCACAACCATTGGGTACTCAAGGGATCAATAGCCGCCTCTTGCTGACTGCCACTTGCCTTAAATCCGGTTACCTTGCATCTTCGGGGCATGGAAAAGCCCCGCGACGTGGCCCTGTTCGTGACCTGCCTGGTGGACCTGATGCGGCCCAGCGTCGGCTTCGCCGCCGTCAAGCTGCTGCAGGACGCCGGCTGCACCGTGACCGTGCCGCGGGCCCAGACCTGCTGTGGCCAGCCGGCCTACAACGCCGGCGACGAGGCGGACGCCGCCGCCATCGCCCGCCAGGTCATCGCCGCCTTCCAGGGCTTCGCCGCCGTGGTCGCGCCGTCGGGCTCGTGCGCCGGCATGATCAAGGAGCACTATCCCCGCCTGTTCGCGGACGACCCGGAATGGGGCCCCCGGGCGCGGGACCTGGCCGCCCGCACCCACGAACTGGTCAGCTTCCTGCGCGACGTGCTGGCGGTGGAGGGGGTGGACGCGGCCTTCGACGGCACCGTCACCTACCACGATTCCTGCTCGGGCCTGCGCGAGCTGGGCATCAAGGCGCAGCCGCGCGCCCTGCTGGCCACGGTCGCCGGCCTGACCCTGACCGAGGCCGAGGACAGCGAGGTCTGCTGCGGGTTCGGCGGCCTGTTCTGCGTCAAGTACCCGGACATCTCGGGCCAGATGGTGGACAACAAGGCCAAGGCGGTCGAGGCCACCGGCGCCGGCACCCTGCTGGGCGGCGACATGGGCTGCCTCATGAACATCGGCGGCCGCCTGAAGCGGCGCGGGTCCCCCGTCCAGGTGCGCCACGTGGCCGAGGTCCTGGCCGGCATGGCCGACGTCCCGGCCATCGGCGAGGGCCCAGGGGAAGGGGAGGACTAGGCCATGGAGTCCACCACCCGGGCCTTCAACGACAACGTCCGCCGCGCCATCGGCGACGCCGGCCTGCGCCGGTCCCTGGACAAACTGGGCCACGGCTTTCCCGTCAAGCGCCGCCTGGCCGCCGAGCGGCTGCCGGAATTCGAGACCCTGCGCGACGAGGCGCGGGACATCAAGAACCACGTCCTGGCCAACCTGGACACCTACCTGGCGGCCTTCGAGGCCAAGGTGACGGAAACCGGCGGCCAGGTGCACTGGGCGCGCGACGCGGCCGAGGCCCGCGACATCATCCTCGCCGTCTGCCGCGACGCCAGCGCCCGCACGGTGACCAAGAGCAAGTCCATGATCGGCGAAGAGCTGGCCATCAACGACCACCTGGAGGCCCACGGCATCCAGCCCATCGAGACGGACCTGGGGGAATACATCATCCAGCTGCGCCACGAGCCGCCGGCGCACATCCTCGCCCCGGCCATCCACCTGAGCAAGGAGCAGGTGGCCGACACCTTCCGCGCCAGCCACGACGGCCTGCCCCGCGACCGCGACCTGGAGGCGCCCGAGACGCTGCTGAAGGAGGCCCGGGCCATCCTGCGCGAGAAGTTCCTGGCCGCCGACGTGGGCCTGACGGGGGCCAACATGCTGGTGGCCGAGACCGGCTCCATCGTCCTGGTCACCAACGAGGGCAACGCCGACCTGACCCAGACCCTGCCGCGGGTCCAGGTGGTGATGGCCAGCCTGGAAAAGGTGGTGCCCACCCTGGAGGACGCCACCACCCTGCTGCGGGTCCTGGCCCGCTCGGCCACCGGGCAGGAACAGTCCGTCTACACCACCTTCACCACCGGTCCCAAACGCGCCGAGGACCCCGACGGGCCCGACGCCTTCCATGTGGTGCTGCTGGACAACGGGCGCTCGGGCATGGTCGGCGGCGATTTCCAGGACATGCTGCGCTGCATCCGTTGCGGGGCGTGTTTGAACCACTGCCCCGTGTACGCCACCATCGGCGGCCATGCCTACGGCTGGGTCTACTCGGGGCCCATGGGCAAGGTGCTGATCCCCAACCTGATCGGCATGGAGACGGCCAAGGACCTGCCCAACGCCTCGTCCCTGTGCGGCCGGTGCGAGGAGGTCTGCCCCATGCGCATCCCCCTGCCGCGCATGCTGCGCGACTGGCGGCGGCGCCAGTTCGCCGCCGGGCAGACCGGCATCATCGCCCGCTGGGCCCTGAAATCCTGGGCTTTCTGGGCCAGGCGGCCGGGCCTGTACCACTTCTTCGCCGACATCAAGATGCGGTCCCTGGCCGCCGCCGCCGGGCGCCGGGGGCGGTTCCGGTCCATGGTCATGGCCGGCGGCTGGACCGGGTCCCGCGACCTGCCGGCGCCCCAGGGGCGCACCTTCCAGGCCCAGTGGGATGCGCGCGGAGGAAAGCGGTGAACGCCCGCGACGAGATCCTGGGCCGCCTGCGCCGGAACGCCCGTCGCGACGGCGCGCAGGAACCGGCGGCGCGCCTGGCCGCCCATCCCCGGGGAACGGTGCCGGCGCGCTCGGCGCTCGACCACGACGGCCGCGTGGCCCTGTTCATGGCGGAGGCCGGCCGGGTGGATGCCACGGTGGCGCGCCTGAACGGCACCGCCGCCATCCCCGCCGCCGTGGCCCGGTACCTGGAGGACGCGGGCCTGGCCCCGGCCCTGCGCACGGCGCCCCATCCCCTGCTGGCCGGCCTGGACTGGGCCGGCGCCGGGCTGGACGCCCGCCCGGGGGCCAGCGACGGCCACGACGTGGCCGGGCTGAACGTGGCCATCGCCGGGGTGGCCGAGACGGGAACCCTGGTCCTGGCTTCGGGCCCCGAGACGCCGACCACCCTGAACTTCCTGCCCGACGCCGACCTGGTGGTCCTGCGCGAGGCCGACATCGTCGGTGCCTACGAGGACGTGTGGGACCGCCTGCGCGCGGCCGGCGAGGACGCCGGATTCATGCCGCGCAATATCAACTGGGTCACCGGCCCCTCGCGCACGGCGGATATCGAGCAGACCCTGCTGCTGGGCGCCCACGGGCCGCGCAGCCTGCACATCCTGCTGGTGCGCGATGACGGGTGACGGCACCCGCCGCGGCCGTCCCCTGCATCCCGACGAGGGTGAACTGTTCCGCCGCGCCATGGGCGACGTGCGGCCCCTGAAGGGCGAGGCCGGCCGGCCCAGGCACAAGAAGGCGGAACGCCCGCCCAAGGCCGTCGACGGCACGAAGGGCGTGCCGCGGCCGTCGGCTGCCGCGCCGCACAAGGCCGCGCCGCCGCTCGAACACGGCAAGGCGCCGGGCCTGGACAAGCGCACGGCCCTGCGCATGAAGCGGGGCAAGGTCGTCATCGATGCCCGCATCGACCTGCACGGCCTGACCCAGGACGAGGCGCACCGGGCGCTGAACGCCTTTCTGGCCGCGGCCCAGGACGCCGACCGCCGCTGCGTCCTGGTGATCACCGGCAAGGGGTCGGTGCGCGACGGCGGCGGGGTGCTGCGCACCAACGTGCCGCGCTGGCTGAACGAACCCGCCAACCGGTCGCGGGTCAACGCCTTCTCCCACGCCTCGCCGCGCGACGGTGGCGAGGGGGCGCTCTACGTCATGGTCAAGAGGCGTAAATGACCCCGTTCGGCGTGCGGGTGCGGGAGCTGCGCGCGGTGCGCGGCATCACGCTCAAGAAGATGGCCGCCGACATGGGCCTGTCGTCGGCCTACCTGTCGGCCCTGGAGCACGGCCACCGCGGCCGCCCGGGGTCGGGCTTCGTGATGCAGGTCTGCGCCTATTTCGACCTGATCTGGGACGAGGCCGAGGAGCTGAAGCAGATCGCCCGGCGCTCCCACCCCCGGGTCACGGTGGACACCTCGGGCCTCAGCCCCAAGGCCACCGAACTGGCCAACCTGTTGGCGGAATCCATCGCCGAACTGGACGAGCAGACCATCGACTGGATCCTGGCCGAGATCCGCCTGCGCGCCGGCCCCCTCAAGGGCCCGCCGGGCTGATGGCGGGCGGCCCTTCAGCAGTGCGCGCCGGCCCCGTGGTGGTGGTCGGCCTCGACGGCGCCGAGGTCGACTGGCTGGAGCGCTGGGCGGCCGAGGGCCGGCTGCCCAATTTCGCCCGCCTGCGCGCCGAGGGAACCTTCGGCCGCCTCGATACCGTGGCCCGGGCCTTCCCGGCCTGCATCTGGTCCTGCTTCTTCCACGGCCAGCATCCGGGCAAGGCCGACGGATATACGTCCTTTCCCCTGGTGCCGGGCGCCTACCGCACCCGCGGCTACCTGGCCGAGGACGACGGCCGCCGTTCCTTCGCCGCCCGCGCCCGGCTGTCCGGCGGCGCCGCGCCGCGGGTGGCCATGATCGACATCCCCAAGGGCACGCTGGACCCGGACGACGGCGGCGTGGTGCTGGTGAACTGGGGCACCCACGGCGCCTTCCGCGGGCCCGGCTCCTCGCCGCCCGGGTTCATGGCCGAGGTCGAGCGCCGGTTCGGCAAGTACCCCCTGGCGCCGGGCGAGGAGGACTTCGACGTCGACACCACGGACTACTACCTGGGCCTGCGGACCAAGCTGTTGCAGGGCACCGCCGTAAAGGGGGAGCTGACCCGCTGGCTGGTGGACCGTGACGAGTTCGACCTGATCGCCATCACCTGGTCCGAACTGCACGCCGCCGGCCACCGCCTGTACCACTTCATGGACCCGGGCCACCCGGACCACGACCCGGCGGCACCGGCCGAGCTGAAGACCGCCATTCCGGACGTGGCCGCGGCCCTGGACCGGGCCCTGGGCGACCTGATGGCGGCCCTGCCCGGCGATGCGACCCTGGTGGTCTGCTCCCTGCACGGCATGATGGCCGAGTACACGGCCACCGACATCCTGCCCCGGTTCCTGGAGCGATGGGACGGCATCGCCGGACCGGACGGCGACAGCGACGCCGAGGCCGAGGGCACGGACTCCCTCAACTCCCGGTTCCAGACCTGGTTGCGCAAGGCCATCCCGCCGCCCCTGCGCAGCCGGCTGAAGCTGTTCGCCCCCTACTGGCTGCGCCAGAACTTCCGCGGCCACCACTACATGGCCGTGTTCGGACAGAAGAACTGGGCCCGCCTGCGCGCCTTCTGCCCGCCGTCCGACGACTGGGGCTACGTGCGGGTCAACCTGAGGGGGCGCGAACCCGCCGGCGTGGTCGCCCCCGGGGCCGAGTACGAACGCCTGCTGGACGAATTGACCGAGGAGTTCCTGGCCTTCCGCGACACGGTCCACGGCGGCCCCATCGTCGACCGGGTCGAACGCCCCCGCGGCCAGTGGCCCGGCCCGGTCAGCGGCGGCATGCCGGACCTGGTGGTCATCTGGAACTGCGCGCGGCCGCTCAGCGGCATCCGCACCCGGGCGCATGGCGACATTCCCCTGGGCACGCGCCTGCACCTGCGCACGGGATTCCATTCCGCCAACGGCTTCGTCCTGGCGCGCGGGCCGAGGATCAAGCGGGGACATGTCTTGAACGGCGGCCATACCCTGGACCTGCCGCCGACCATCCTGGCGCTGATGGGCGCGGCCGACCCCGGCGACCTGGACGGCCAGGTCCTGGCCGATTTGATGCGGGACTGATCCCGCCCCTTCTCAGTGGTGGTGCCTGCGGCCCGTCAGGCCGCGCAGGAAGCCGGCGTTCCAGATCAGGGACCCCAGCACGATGGCCGGCAGGCGCAGGGCGAAGGCCCCGCGCAGGCCGCGGCCCCAGCGGATCGCCCGGCCGCAGGTCAGCACGACCCGGTACAGCCACAGCGGCAGCGCCAGGGGCGGGAACCGCACCACCAGGTCGCCGGGCAGGGCCTCGCGCTGGCGGACCCGGGCGCTCCACAGCCCCAGGTTCCAAAGGTGGATGGCGAAGTGGGTGAAGCCGGCGAGGTTCATGTGACCGACCCTGGCGCCGGGCTCGAACCAGTTTTGCAGGCCGCGGGCGCGCAGGCGGGCGGCCAGGACCACGTCCTCGGACGAACCGACATGGCCGGGGAAGCCGTTGACGGCGTTCACGTCGGCGGCGGCGGCCCCCAGGTTGGCGGTGCAGGCCCCGGCCATGACCCGGGCCGGCATGTAGGGGTGCACGCTGCTGAACTCGATCGCCCACAGGGCCAGGCCCCAGTACCCGCCGGGCCGGGCGAACCCCACGGCCCCTGCCACGAAACGGCCGGGCGCCGCCTCCAGGGCCGCCATCATGTGCGCCAGCCAGTCGTCGGCCGGCATCACGTCGGCGTCCATGAACACCAGCCATTGGCCCTTGGCCAGTTCCAGACCCAGGTTGCGCGCGTCGGCGGCGAACATGCGCCGATCGTGGTGCTCCACGCGCAGGGCCGGATGGCGGCCGGCCAGGCGGGCGCGCAGGTCGCCCGGGCCGCTGTGGACGACGATGATCTCGTCGGGCTGGCGCTCCTGGCGGCAGATGGCGTCGATGGCCGCGGGCAGGGTCGGCACCTCGCCCCAGGCGGGGATGATGACGGTAACGGACCCCTTGGCCGGCTGCCGGGGCGGGGGTCCGGACGCCGGAATCATGGCCTAGGCGGCCTCCGGGGCCAGGCCCTGGTCGCCCAGCCACTCGGCGCAGAACGCGGCCACGTCCTGCCACCCGTGCTCGCCCAGGACCCAGTGGGCGTGGTCGGGAAACTCGATGTAGGTGCCCGCGGGGTACCGCGCCGCCACCTTCTGCACCACCCGGGCCGGGGTGATGCGGTCCCGCGCCGCGCCCACGGTCAGCACCGGGCAGATCACCGCCGCCGCGTCCACCCGGGCGGCACGGCGCCGGTCCAGGGTCCAGAACCCGATCTCGAAGGTGGCGCGGCCCGATTCCGGGACCAGCTTGGCGTATTCGGCCTGCTGTTCCAGGGGCGGCAGCAGGTTGTAGACGGCGTAGGACGCCTCCTTGAGGGTCGGGAAGGTGACCATGTGCCAGAACCCCCAGGTGCGCATGATGCGCCAGAAGGTGCGGATCACCGTCGGCGTCAGGGCGATGATCCCCGCCGGCGCCGCCGGGGTCAGGAACACCGCCGCCCGCGCCAGGCCCCGCGCCGCCAGCATCTGGGCGATCAGGCCGCCCATGGAATGGCCCATGACGACGGGTTTTTCCTCCAGGCCCGCGATCAGGGCTTGCAGGTCGTCGGCGTAGTCCAGCAGGCTGGTGGTGGCCAGGGCCGGGTCCGGCGTATCGCCGGGTTGGCCATGGTGGCGCAGGCTTGGAGTCAACACCCGGTAGCCCCGGTCCTCGAAGAAGGGCCGGTAGTTGTCCCAGGCCATGGCGTTGCCCCACATGCCGTGGACCATGACGATGACGGGCCGCGGATCGCTCATGGACTCAACCATGACCGATCCGCGGGGCGGCCGTCAAATCCTGTCACCGCAGCAGGCCGTCCAGGATCTCCAGCATGGCGTCGATTTCGCCGCCGGTGACGGTCAGGGCCGGCATGAAGCGCAGGGCGTCGGGCCGCGGCGCGTTCAGCAGCAGGCCCCGGTCCAGGGCCGCGGCGGCGATGGCGGCGGCGTCCTTCCGCGACCCCAGGTCCAGGGCCAGCAGCAGGCCCCGCCCGCGCACCCCGCCCAGGCCGTGGCGGGCCGACAGGGCCTCCAGCCCCGCCGCCAGGCGGGCGCCGGCGGCAACCACCCCATCCAGGAACCCGGGCGCCGTGACCGCCCGCAGCACCGCCAGGCCCACGGCGGCCATCAGGGGGTTGCCGTTGTAGGTGCCGCCCTGGTCCCCGGGTTCGAAGCAGCAGACCTCCTCGCGCGCCAGCAGGGCGGCCAGGGGCACCCCGGCGCCGATGCCCTTGCCGAGCGTCATGATGTCGGGCCGCACCTCCGGGTGCTGCCAGGCGAACAGTTCGCCCGTGCGGCCCATGCCGGTCTGGATCTCGTCCAGGATCAGAAGGATGTTTCGCTCCTCGGTCAGGGCGCGCAGGCCACGCAGGTAGTCGTCCGTGGCCGGCCAGACCCCGGCCTCGCCCTGGATGGGTTCCAGCATGACGGCCACGGTCCGCTCCGTGATCGCCGCCTCGACAGCCGCCAGGTCGTTCAGGGGCACCTTGGGGAAGCCGGGCACCTTGGGCTCGAACAGGGCATCCCACCCGGCCTTGCCCGAGGCCGACATGGTGGCGAGCGTGCGGCCGTGGAAGGCGTGGTGGGTGGTGATGATCTCGAAGGCCCCGTTCCGGTTCAGGGCGCCCCACTTGCGCGCCAGCTTGATGGCCCCCTCGTTGGCTTCGGCGCCGCTGTTGGCGGGGAACACGCGCGCCAGCCCGCTGGCCGCCGTCAGGGCCCGGGCGTAGTCCACCAGGGGCACCGAGTAGTAGGCGGGGCTGCAGTTCATGAGGGTGCGAGACTGCTCCGCCAGGGCCTCGGCCACCACTGCCGGGCAGTGGCCCAGGCAGTTCACGGCCCAGCCCTGGACGAAGTCCAGGTAGCGTTTGCCGGTATTGTCCCACAGCCAGGACCCCTCGCCGCGGGTGAACACCACGTCGGGCCGGTGGGTGATGGGGATCAGGGCGCCGCCGGGATCATTGGGCGGGGTCGGTTCGGTCTGCATGGTCTCGGTCTGCATGGTTTCGGTCTCCTGGGTTGGTCCGGCCGGAGACGAAACCGCACGCGCGCGCTCGCCCCGGGGGCGGCGGTCGTGACGGATGGGTTCAGGAAAGGGGGAACAGCCGCCGACCGCCTAAACGGTGGCGCGGCGTCGCAGAACGGCGGAACGGGTCAATTGGCTGTCCATGGCCGGGGAAGGTACAGGCAGTCCGTCCGGACAGCAAGGGAATCGTGACGGCTCTACCAGCCAAACAATATCATTTTGAAAACAAATGATAATATCATCGCTCCCGCGCAGGCGGGAGCCCATGCCGTCGCCGGTGCCGCCGAGCGGTGGTGCGGGTAGGGCACCGACCGGTCCGTCGCTGCCCGTCACCCGTTGGCGAAGGCGGAATGGGTCCCCGCCTGCGCGGGGACGTCGGCAGGAAAAGACGAAACCCGCCTAAAGAATAAACTTGCGCAAATCCGCGTTCTTGCTCAACTCGGCCACCTGGTCGCGGACGAAGGCGGCGTCGATGACGATGGTCTCGCCGCTGCGCTCGGACGCGGTGAAGCTGATCTCCTCGACCAGCTTCTCCATGACCGTGTGCAGGCGCCGGGCGCCGATGTTCTCCACCGTGCCGTTGACCTCGGCGGCCAGGTCGGCGATGGCGTCCACGGCGTCGGTGGTGAAGTCGAGCGTCACGTCCTCGACCGCCATCAGGGCCGTGTACTGTTTGATCAGGGACGCCTCGGGCTCGGTCAGGATGCGCACGAAGTCATCCCGCGTGAGGGCACGGAGTTCCACCCGGGTCGGCAGGCGGCCCTGCAGCTCGGGCAGCAGGTCGCTGGGCTTGGCCAGGTGGAAGGCGCCCGAGGCGATGAACAGGATGTGGTCGGTCTTCACCGGCCCGCGCTTGGTCGACACCGTGGTGCCCTCGATCAGGGGCAGCAGGTCGCGCTGCACGCCCTCGCGGGAAACATCGGCGCCCTGGCGCTCGGACCGGGCGGTGATCTTGTCGATCTCGTCCAGGAACACGATGCCGTTGTTCTGCACCGAATCGATGGCCTCGGCCACCACCTTGTCCTGGTCGATCAGCTTGTCGCTCTCCTCGGCCAGCAGCACGTGGTAGGAGTCGTCCACGGTCATGCGTTTGGGCTTGGTCGACTGGCCGAAGGCCTTGCCCATGATCTCGTTCAGGTTGATCATGCCCATCTGGGCCCCGGGCATGCCCGGGATGTCGAAGGTGGGCAGGCCGCCGCCGCCGGTGTCGGAGACGTGGATCTCGATCTCCTTGTCGCCGAGCTGCCCGGCGCGCAGCATCTGGCGGAACTTCTCGCGCGTGTCCTTGCTGGAACTCTCCCCCACCAGGGCGTCCAGCACCCGCTCCTCGGCCTGCAGCTCGGCCTTGGCGGTGACCTCCTTGCGCATGCGCTCCTGGATCATGTGGATGGCGATCTCCACCAAATCGCGCACGATCTGCTCCACGTCGCGGCCGACGTAGCCGACCTCGGTGAACTTGGTGGCCTCGACCTTGATGAACGGGGCCTGGGCCAGGCGCGCCAGGCGCCGCGCGATCTCGGTCTTGCCGACACCGGTGGGGCCGATCATCAGGATGTTCTTGGGCAGGACTTCCTCGCGCAGGTCCTCGTCCAGCTGCTGGCGCCGCCAGCGGTTGCGCAGGGCCACGGCCACGGCCTTCTTGGCGTCCTTCTGGCCGACGATGAAGCGGTCGAGCTCGGAGACGATCTCGCGCGGGGTGAAGCTGGCATTGGACTGGGTCATAGCTGCTCGAGGGTCACTTCGGAATTGGTGTAGACGCAGATGTCGGCGGCGATGGCCATGGCCTTGCGCGCGATCTGCTCGGCATCCAGGTCGTCGCGGTCGATCAGGGCCCGTGCCGCGGCCAGGGCGTAGTTGCCGCCCGATCCGATGCCGATCAGCCCGTCCTCGGGTTCCAGCACGTCGCCGTTGCCGGTCAGGACCAGGGACACGTCCCGGTCGGCCACGGCCATCATGGCCTCCAGGCGGCGCAGATAGCGGTCGGTGCGCCAGTCCTTGGCCATCTCGACGCAGGCGCGGGTCAACTGGTTGGGATACTGCTCCAGCTTGGCCTCCAGGCGCTCGAACAGGGCGAAGGCGTCGGCCGTGGCCCCGGCGAAACCGCCGATGACGGACCCGTTGCCGATGGGCCGCACCTTGCGCGCCTTGGCCTTGATCACCGTGTCGCCCAGACTGACCTGGCCGTCACCGGCGACGACCACACGGCCGTTCTTGCGCACCGACAGGATCGTGGTGCCGTGCCAGGAGGGGAGTTCCGCCATGTGGTTTCCTTCCGCGGGCTGGAGGAAAGGGAGGGTGGGGCGCGGGCGATGGGGTGGATTTATGCCCGTCCGGCCATGGGGTCAAGGCGGGGATAATTCTTTTGCCGGCACTTTCAGTCGCGGGGCCTTCCTGCTAAAAGATGCGCGACTTCGCGGCAGGAGACATGCCATGCGCACGGCAACGGTGGAACGCAACACCAAGGAGACCCGCATTTCAGTCACCGTCGACCTGGACGGGACGGGCGTCTACGACGTCTCGACGGGGATCGGCTTCCTCGACCACATGCTGGAGCAGCTCTCGCGCCACAGCCTGATCGACCTGACCGTCAAGGCCGAGGGCGACCTGCACATCGATTTCCACCACACCACCGAGGACAGCGGCATCGCCATCGGCGAGGCGGTCACTAAGGCCCTGGGCGAGCGCAAGGGCATCGCGCGGTACGGCAGCGCCTATGCCCCCATGGACGAGACCCTGACCCGGGTGGCGCTGGATGCGTCCAACCGCCCGTACCTGATCTGGAAGGTGAACTTCCGCCGCGACAAGATCGGCGACATGGACACCGAGCTGTTCAAGGAGTGGTTCCAGGCCTTCGCCCAGGCCGCCGGCCTGACCCTGCATGTGGAGACGCTGTACGGCGAGAACAGCCACCACATGATCGAATCCGCCTTCAAGGGCCTGGCCCGGGCCCTGCGCCAGGCGGTGGAGATCGACCCGCGCAAGGCCGACGCCGTGCCCTCCACCAAGGGGGTATTGGGCGGCAGCCTGTAGGGGACCCGCGCATGCGCGTCTATACCATTCACCGGCGGGGGGCAGGCGCCGACCTGGACCTGCGCCCCATCAAGGAAGGCTTCTGCTGGCCGGCGGCCCTGTTCGCCCTGCCCTGGGTGCTGTGGCACGGCCTGTGGCTGGCCGGACTGGTGCTGGCGGCCTTGTCCGTGGCCGCGGGCCTGGCCCTGGACCTGTCGGGCCTGAACGACGCCGCCCGGCCGGTGGTGTTCCTGGCCATCGCCGCCGTGTTCGGCTTCCTGGCCAACGACCTGCGTCGGCGCAAGCTGGAACGGCGCGGCTTCCACCTGGACGACGTGGTGGTGGCCGACGGCGTGGAGGACGCCGAGTGGCGCTTCCTGGCCAAACGGGCGGCAGCGGGGAGAACCGGACCATGACCGTGGCCATCATCGACTACGGGTCGGGCAACCTGCGCTCGGCCGCCAAGTCCTTCGAGCGGGCGGTGGCCGAGGCCGGCCTGGACATGACCGTCAACGTCACCAACCGCCCCGAGGACCTGGCCGCGGCCAGCCACATCGTCCTGCCGGGCGTCGGCGCCTTCGCCGATTGCCGCAACGGCCTGGCCGCCGTGGCCGGCATGGACGAGGCCCTGGAGCGCCAGGTGATCGCTGGCGGCAAGCCCTTCCTGGGCATCTGCGTCGGCATGCAGCTGATGGCCACCACGGGCCACGAGCACGGGCGCCACGCCGGGTTCGGCTGGATTCCCGGCGACGTGGTGGCCCTGGAACCCGACGACCCGGCGCTGAAGGTGCCGCACATGGGCTGGAACGACCTGCACCGACACTCCCGGGGGGGTACCGTCGCCCACCCGGTACTGGAGGGCATCGACCAGGGCGCGCATGTCTATTTCGTGCACTCCTACCAGCTTGTCTGCCGCGACCCCGGCCATGTCCTGGCGACCGTGGACTACGGCGGCCCGGTGACCGCCGTGGTCGGCCGCGACAACCTGGTCGGCACCCAGTTCCACCCCGAGAAGAGCCAGCGCGCCGGCCTGCGCCTGATCCGCAACTTCCTGGGCTGGCGGCCCTGACCCGGAGGAAGGAACGACACCATGATCTTCTTCCCCGCCATCGACCTGAAGGACGGCCAGTGCGTGCGCCTGCTGCGCGGCGACATGGACCAGGCCACAGTGTTCAGCGACGACCCAGGCGCCCAGGCCGCGGCCTTCGCCGCCGCCGGCTGCCAGTGGCTGCACGTGGTCGACCTGAACGGCGCCTTCGAGGGCCGGCCGGTGAACGCGGCCGCCGTCGAATCCATCCTGGCGGCCATCGACATCCCCATCCAGATGGGCGGCGGCATCCGCGACATCGAGACCGTGGACGCCTGGCTGGAGCGCGGCGTGCGGCGGGTGATCCTGGGCACGGCGGCCCTGCGCGACCCCAACCTGGTGCGCCATGCCTGCATCAAGTATCCCGACCGCATCGCCGTCGGCATCGACGCCCGCGAGGGCAGGGTGGCGGTGGAGGGCTGGGCCGAGGTGTCCGACATGACGGCGCAGGAGCTGGCGCAGCAGTTCGAGGATTGCGGCGTGGCCGCCATCATCTACACCGACATCATGCGCGACGGCGCCATGGAGGGCCCCAACCTGGAGGCCACGGCCGAGCTGGCGGCGGCCATCTCGACCCCGGTCATCGCCTCGGGCGGGGTGTCGTCCATGGATGACCTGCGCCGGGTGCGGGAAATCGGCGCCGGCAAGCTGGCCGGCGTGATCAGCGGCCGCGCCGTGTACGACGGCCGCATCGACCCGGCCGCGGCGGCGGCCCTGCTGGCGGAATAGGGGGCCACCATGCTGAAGGCACGCATCATCCCCTGCCTGGACGTGGAAGGCGGCCGCGTGGTCAAGGGGGTCAACTTCGTCGACCTGGTGGACGCCGGCGACCCCGTCGAGCAGGCCCGCGTCTATGACAAGGCCGGCGCCGACGAGCTCTGCTTCCTGGACATCACCGCCAGCCACGAGCAGCGCGACACCATCCTGGACGTGGTGGCGCGCACGGCCGAGCAGTGCTTCATGCCCCTGACCGTGGGCGGCGGCATCCGCACCACCGAGGACATCCGCCGGCTGCTGCTGGCCGGGGCCGACAAGGTGTCCATCAATACCGCCGCCGTGCGCAACCCGGACTTCGTGCGCGAGGCGGCCGAGAAATTCGGCAGCCAGTGCATCGTCGTCTCGGTGGACGCCAAGTCCACCGGGCCCGACAGCTTCGAGATCTTCACCCACGGCGGCCGCAACGCCACCGGCATCGACGCCGTGGCCTGGTCGCGGCGCATGGTGGAGCTGGGCGCCGGCGAGATCCTGCTGACCTCCATGGACCGGGACGGCACCAAGATCGGGTTCAACATCCCGCTGACCCGCACCATCGCCGACGCCGTCACCGTGCCGGTGATCGCCTCGGGCGGGGTGGGCACGCTGGAGCATCTGGTGGAGGGCATCGTCGAGGGCCACGCCACGGCGGTGCTGGCGGCCTCCATCTTCCACTTCGGCACCTACACCATCGGCGAGGCCAAGGCCTTCATGCGCGCCGCCGGGGTGCCCGTGCGCATCGACGGGGAGGTCTGAAATGAGCGACGTGGACGCCCGGGTCCTGGCCGACCTGTTCGCGGTCATCCAGTCCCGCCGCGGCGGCGACCCGGCGGCCTCGCACACGGCGCGCCTGTTCGCCAAGGGCCGCGGCAAGATCGCCCAGAAGGTGGGCGAAGAGGCCGTGGAAACGGTGATCGCCGCCCTGGGCGAGGGTCCCGACCAGGTGGTGGCGGAGAGCGCCGACCTTCTCTATCATCTGCTCGTCCTGTGGGCCGACACGGGGGTGACGCCGGACCGGGTGTGGGCCGAGCTGGCGCGGCGCCAGGGCGTTTCGGGCATCGCCGAGAAGGCCTCGCGCGATAATCAGTCATAATCAAGACAACGGCACGGGAGTCCCTTGATGGCCTACGACGATCAGAACGTTTTCGCCAAGATCCTGCGCGGGGAAATTCCCTGCGACAAGGTCTACGAGGACGAATGGGCCCTGGCCTTCCGCGACATCGCGCCCCAGGCCCCGACCCACGTGCTGGTCATTCCCAAGGGCCCCTACGTGTCCCTGGACGACTTCACCACCCAGGCCGGCGGCGACGAAATCGCCGGTTTCGTCCGAGCCGTGGGTCTGGTGGCGCGACAGTTGGGCGTGGTCGACCCCGGATACCGCATCCTGGCCAACATCGGCCCCGACGCCCACCAGGAGGTCCCGCACCTGCACGTGCACCTGTTCGCCGGCTGCGACCTGGGCCGCATGGTCAAGAAGGGCCTGGTCTGAACGGGTGACCCAACCCGCCACCGGCACCCCGCCGTCCGCCAACCTGCGGCCCGACCGGCCGCTCCCGGGCATCCTGCTGATGGCCGCGGCCATGGGCGTGCTGTCGCTGATGGACGCGGTGGTCAAGGGCCTGGTCACCGGCGGCGCCCAGGTGCCGCAGATCCTGGCCGTCCGCGGCTGGGTCATCCTGGCCGCCCTGGTGCTGTGGCTGCCGCGCATGGGCGGGGCCGAGGTGCTGCGCACGCGGCGCCCCTGGGCCATCACCGGCCGCACCCTTGTGGCCTGCGCCGCGCCGGGGCTCTTCTTTCTGTCCCTGCGCGACCTGCCCCTGGCCGAGGCCACGGCCATCACCTTCGGTTCCGTGTTCATGGTGGCGGCCCTGTCGGCGCCGCTGCTGAAGGAGCACGTGGGGCCGCACCGCTGGGCGGCCATCGCCGTCGGCTTCCTGGGCGTGCTGTGGGTGACCCGGCCGGGCACGGCGGCGTTCCAGCCGGCGGCCCTGCTGGCCCTGGGCGCCGGCCTGTGCTTCGCCCTCATGTCCGTGTCGTCGCGCTGGCTGGGCGGGACCGAGCCGACCTTTCGCCTGGTGTTCTACTTCAACCTGGGCACCGCCCTGGTGTACTCGGTGATGGCGCCCTTCGTCTGGCAGCCCCTGTCGGCGGGCGAGCTGGCCGCCATCGGGCTGGTGGCGGCCCTGGCCCTGTTCGGCCACCTGGCCGTGACCCGGGCCTTCGTCATCGCCCCGGTGGGCGCCGTTGCACCCATGGAGTATACGTCCCTGGTCTGGGCCGCCCTGTTCGGCTACCTGGGGTTCGGGACCCTGCCCGGGGTCCACGTCATCGTGGGCTCGGCGGTGATCGTGGCCAGTGGTCTTTTTCTGGTCCACCGCGAGCGCGTGGCGCGCCGCCGCGGCAAAGGGTAACCCTTGAAAATACTTTGAAAATTCCACCATTCGACGTATGGTAGAGCGGCGTGAATTGTGGATTGAGGGGCATGACACAATTGCCGATCGCGCCGGAGTCCGGCGCCGATTCCCAGCCGCCGGGTGATGTGGCCGTGGCCGATTCGGACCTGCTGCTGGGCGGCCGGCTGTGGGCCGAGGGCGCCGACCTGGTCATTGCCGGGGCCGACGGCACGCGCACCCAGATTGCCGGATATTTCGACACCGACCATCCGGCCGACCTGGTGGGGCCCGACGGCCTGCGCCTGGCCGGCTGGCTGGTGGCCGAGACGACGATTCCCCGCGATCCGGCCGGCGACGCCGGGACGGACGCGGTGCAGGTGGCCCAGGCCGACGCCGCGCGCATCGGCGTGGTCCAGGCCGCCACCGGCACGGTCCTGGTCACCCATGCCGACGGCACCCGCGAGGAGCTGGGCGCCGGCGACCCGGTCTACGCCGGCGACGAGGTGGTGACGGGCCATGACGCCGCCGTGGGCATCGTGTTCCTGGACGACACCACCTTCTCGCTGGCCGGCGACGGCCGTATCGTGCTGGACGAGATGATCTACGATCCCACCGCCGGCGACGGGTCGGCGGCGCTGTCCATCTTCCACGGCGCCTTCACCTTCGTCAGCGGCCAGATCGCCAAGATCGATCCCGACGGCATGGTCCTGAAGACCCCGGCGGCCACCATCGGCATCCGCGGCACCGCCGGCGCCGGTGACGTGGCCGACGGCGGCGCCACCCGCGCCACCCTGCTGGAGGAGCGGGGCCAACCCGTGGGCGAGCTGGTTTTCAACAACGACGGCGGCACCCAGGTGGTGAACGTCCTGGGCGCCCTGGTCACGGTCGCGTCCTTTGCCGCGGCGCCCCGGGTCACGCCCATCACCGTGCAGGCGGTGGGACAGCAGTTCGGCCGCGCCATCGTGTTCCTGCCCAATGCCGACCGGCACCTGCCCGACACCCTGCGCAACACCGTGCGCCAGATCCTGGACGGCCGCGACGACGGCGCGCCGGGCCTGAACCCCGCCGACACGGGCCAGGCCGACGTGGACCAGTCGGCCGCAAGCACGTCGGACTCGGACCCGCGGGACGGCGACCAGTCGGATACCGGCCAGTCGGACGCGGGAGACGGCGGCACCGGCCTTGGCGGGTCCCGGGTGGTCGCGGCGCTGCAGGACGGGGTGGCGCCAAACACCGCGACCGGCGTCGACAAGGCGGCGGTGGCCTCCCTGCTGGGCGCCGAAGGCGCCGGCAAGAGCACCCTGCTGTCCGAGGTCGTCCACGTGACCAAGCTCGACGTCCTGCAGGCCGTTGCCGACAAAATCGCGGACCTCCGGCCCACGGCCAAGGTCGACGAACTGGTGGAGGCCAAGAACCCCTTCGCCAACCTGGAACGGGGAAACAGCGGTCTCCTGTCCGACACCGCCAAGGAGGCGGAGAAGGTGAACGAGGTGATCCAGGAGCAGAATTCCAAGACCGATTCGAGTGTCGTCGACGTGGCGGAACTGGTCCGGGCGGCCACCACGAAGATCCTGGAGGCGAAGGAGGCGGACCGCGAAACCGGCATCGAGGACAGCATCGGCCTGGGCAAGAACACCGGCTCCACCGTCAACGGCACCGGCCACGCCGACGTCCTGAAGGGCACCAGCGGGACCGACATCATAAACGGCGGCGCCGGCAATGATGACATCCAGGGCGGCGCCGGCAACGACCTTCTGAACGGCGGCGCCGGCAACGACACCCTGGACGGCGGCGCCGACAACGACGTGATCCACGGCGACGCCGGCAACGACATCATCATCGGCGGGCTGGGGTCGGACACCCTGTTTGGCGGCCCCAACCACGACACCTTCCGCATGAATTCACCCCTGGAGGGGGCCGACTACCTGGCCGACTTCCAGCCCGGCACCGATACCCTGGCCCTGCTCGCCTCGGCCTTCAACAACCCCAGCTTCTTCACCACCAGCACCTATCCCGCGGGCAATGCCGGCAGCGGCTCGGGCGCGCCGTCGGTGATCCTCTACGACGGCACCGGGGCGGTGGCCAGCCAGGTGGTGTTCTATGACCAGGACGGCATGAACACGGGCTATTCCGTGGTGCCCCTGGCGGTGCTGCCCAGCGGCACCACCATCACCCTTTCCGACATCACGCTCGTCTAGTCGGGGCTCACGCCACCGCCCGGCCCGGGGCAATGCGGCGGTAACTCAGCGCCTCGGCCACGTGCACCCGGCGCACGCCGTCCGAACCGTCCAGGTCGGCCAGGGTGCGCGCCACCCGCAAAACACGGTGATAGCCCCGCGCGGTCAGGCGCATGCGCCCGGCGGCCTCGGTCAACAGGGCCTGGCCCGGCGGGTCCGGCTCGGCCACCGATTCCAGCAGTTGGCCGTCGGCCTCGGCGTTGGTGCGGATGACGGGTCTGGTTTCCAGGGCCGCGTAGCGCGCGCGCTGCACGGCGCGGGCGGCGGCCACCCGGGCCGCCACCTGGGCCGATCCCTCGGCCGGCGGCGGCAGGCTCAGGTCCGCCGCCGACACCGCCGGCACGTCCACGTGCAGGTCGATGCGGTCGAACAGGGGCCCCGAGATCTTGGCCTGGTATTCCTGGGCGCAGCGCGGCACCCGCGCGCAGGCCTGGGCCGGGTCGTCCAGGTAGCCGCAGCGGCACGGGTTCATGGCGGCGACGAGCTGCACCCGCGCCGGGTAGGTGACGTGCGTGTTGGCCCGGGCCACCACGGCGCGGCCCGATTCCAGCGGCTGGCGCAGGGCCTCCAGCGCGCCGCGCTGGAATTCCGGCAACTCGTCCAGGAACAGGACCCCCAAATGGGCCAGCGACACCTCGCCCGGCCGCGCCCTCATCCCGCCCCCCACCAGGGCCGCCACCGAGGCCGAGTGGTGGGGGTCGCGGTACGGGCGGTGGCGCATGAGGGCCCTTTGCTTCAGCTCCCCGGCCAGGCTGTGCACCATGGTCACGTCCAGGGCCTCGTCCGGCGCCAAGGGCGGCAGCAGCCCCGGCAGACGCTGCGCCAGCATGGACTTGCCGGCCCCCGGCGGCCCCACCATCAACAGGTTGTGGCCGCCGGCCGCCGCCACCTCCAGCGCCCGCTTGGCCGTCTCCTGGCCCTTGATGTCGCGCAGGTCCGGGTAGGTTACCGGGTCCGCCTCCAGGACCGGGTCCGGCGGGGTCAGGATTTGCGTACCCTTGAAATGATTGATCAACGCGATCAGGGTCGGCGCCGCCAGGATGGGCACCCCGTCGGCCCAGGCCGCCTCGCCGCCCTGGTCACGCGGGCAGATGACGCCGCGGTGGCCGGCGCTGGCGTGGATCGCCGCCGGCAGCACCCCGGCCACGGGGGTCAACCCGCCGTCCAGCGCCAGTTCGCCCACCGCCACGAACTGGTCCAGCTCGCCGTCGGGCAGCACGCCCATGGCCGCCAGCAGGCCCAGGGCGATGGGCAGGTCGAAATGACTGCCCTCCTTGACCAGGTCGGCGGGCGACAGGTTGACCGTGATGCGCTTGGGCGGCAGCGCCAGCCCCATGGCGTTCAGCGCCGCGCGCACCCGCTCGCGGCTCTCGGCCACCGCCTTGTCGGGCAGGCCGACGACGGTGAAGGCCGGCAGGCCCGAGGCCATCTGCACCTGCACGTCCACGTCCAGCACGTCGATGCCCTGGAAGGCCACCGTGTTGACCCGCGCGACCATTGGGGGTTCCCCCGCCCTGCCAAAACAACCGCGCGGATTGTAGGCAAGGCGCCCGGCCCTGGCCACGGAAAAGGGCCGCTTGACCGAATCGCGGATTGCCGGAAAAGTCACGGTCGGACCAGCCTCGGAGGAACGCCTATGCCCGCCTACCTGATTTACGACGTGGAGATCCACGACCCCGAGCCCTACGGCCGCTTCATGGCCCAGGTGAAACCCATCGTCGAATCCTTCGGCGGCCGCTACCTGGCCCGCGGCGGCACCCACGAGGTGCTGGAGGGGGACTGGCAGCCCTCGCGCCTGGTGCTGTTCGAGTTCCCCGACATGGATGCCGCCCGGCGCCTGTTCACCAGCGACGACTACGCGCCGCTGAAGGCCCTGCGCCAGTCCTGCTCCACGGGCCACGCCGTGGTGGTCGAGGGGATCTAGAACAGGAACGTATGGTGCACCGCCGGCCGTCTCGTGCGGCACAGACAATTTCGACCATGGCTGCTCGGAATCGTGGCACCGGTTTGACAGTACCATCGCGCAGGTGAATACGTGATGCGATCGGCACGTGTCGGTCGATCTTACAAATACAATGGCGCGGCGATACCCGCGACGGTAAAAATTCGCAGAAGCTTTTGATTAATTGTACTTGGTACAATAATTGCATTTTCTTCAAGTAATCATATTTTGCTGGTTGAGGATAATTATGATGTTCAATCAACGCCTTTTGAACCGGGTCGCTGCCGTGGTTGTCGGTATTGTGCTGGTCCTAGCTGGGTCGGGGGCGCAAGCGAGCCTCATCGTCGAAGCTCTGGTTACCCCGGAAAGCGGGTACTTCCATTACGAGTTCACCGTCGAAAACACCGGCCCGTCCGACGTCCAGCTTGTCAGTATCACCGACACGCCAACCGCCGATCCGCTTATTGCGTCCACCCTCGTCGTACCCACGGGTTTCCTGGGCAGCTACAGCAGCGGCCTTGGAATTCTGGACATCCTCGCGGATACGTCGCTTTTCAGTGCCGGAACGGTGACCGCCGGCATTTCGTTTGACAGCCTTTCCGGACCTGACTCCAACTTCGGAAAGTTCTCGGCGTTGCCGGTGGGCGCCTCAGAGATTTCCGGCGACGTCAAAATCACCCTGGCCGAGGTTCCCGAACCGGCGACGCTGGCCCTGTTCGGCCTCGGCCTCGCCGGTCTCGCCTTTTCCCGGAGGAAGCGGGCCATCTGACGCCATGGTGTTCCCGCCATGGAGATCGGTCAGATCACGCTTGCCGGCGGCGGATCGGTGACGATGCGGCGGGCATTCAAAACAGAAGCGGAATGAACATCTTCGTCCGGGTCATGTAGTCTCGGTAGGCATCACCGAAGTAGGCGATGTTTTCCCGCTCTTCGGCCTTCGCCGTGGCCACCAGGAAGCCGGTGGCCACCAGGGCCAGCGCCACCTGGACGGCGCCCGGCTGCTTCAGGCAGATGCCCCAGGCCAGGTACAGCAGCGAGGCGTAGAAGGGGTGGCGGATGTAGCGGTAGGCCCCGGTGGTCACCAGTTCCGTCGTCTTCTCGATACCCAGCAGGGCGTCGCCCTCGCGGGCCTGGTCCGGCCGGCCGCGGCCGCGCAGCAGGCGCACACCCTCGACGATCAGCACCAGAGACACGATCAGCAGCGCCCAGGCCGCTAGCTGGCGCGGGCTGAACGGGTCGGCGAACCAGTGGTCCACGTTCATGAGGAACAGGGCCAAAATCGCTTCCCAGGCGAAAAAGCGGTAGAAGCCGTGGTGGCGGGGATCGGTCAGCGGCCGCCGCGACAGCCAGGCGATGGCGCCGCTGGCGGCGACGAACAGCGCGACCTTGATGGCGATGACCATGATTCGGTCCTCCCCTGTCCCCGAACCAGCCTGACCCACCCGGCCGTTGCGGTCAAACGGGTCCTTGACGGAACCGGCCGCAGGGGCGAGGTTGCGCCGTTTCCACCCGTTCGCAAGGGCGCCAACCCATGACCACCGCCTCGTTCCTCGCCCTGTCCCTCGCCCTGGCCGTCATGGCCGTGGTGCCCGGCCCGGGCGTGTTCGCCGTGCTGGCCCGGGCCCTGGGCCGCGGCTTCGCCCCGGCGGCGGTGCTTGCTGCCGGCATCATCGCCGGCGACCTGGTATGGCTGACCGCCACCCTGCTGGGCCTGGGCTACCTGGCCGCCGAGTTCACGGGCCTGTTCCAGGCGGTGAAGGTCGCCGGCGGGCTGTACCTGGTCTACCTGGGGGTGCGCCTGTGGCGGGCGGCGCCGGCGACGTCGCGCCTGGCCGCGCCCAACGGCGGTCGTAGCGGCGCCCTGGCCACCTTCCTGGGCGGCCTGACCACCACGCTCGGCAACCCCAAGGTCATGGTGTTCTACGCCGCCTTCTTTCCCGCCTTCGTCGACATGGCCCACCTGACCGCGGCGGACACGGCCGCCGTCGCCGCCCTGGCCGCCGCCGTGCCCCTGGCCGTGCTGCTGGCCTACGCCGCCCTGGCGGCGCGGGTGCGGCGCCTGTTCACGGCGCCCGCCGCCGTGCGCCGCCTGAACCGCGGCGCCGGCACGGTGATGATCGCCACCGGCGCGGTGGTCGCCACCCGCTAGCGCAGGCCGCCGGCGATTTTGACTGAATCCGGGTGGGCCCGCAGACGGGCCATGGACAGCACGCCCAGCACCGGGCCGATGGCCAGCACGGCAAAGGCGACCGCCCATCCGGCCTGGGCCACCAGGGGCGGCATCAGGTGGATGGTCAGCAGGGTCAGCAGGAATCCGGCGCAGGTCTGCACGGTCAGCATGGTGCCGACCAGGTCCGGCGGCGACAGCTCGGCGATGGAGGCCGAGAACTGGGCCGAATCCGCCGGCACGGCCACGCCCCACACCAGGGCCACGGCGAACAGCAGCCAAGGGTCGGCGCCGAACAGGAACCCGGTGACCAGGGCGCAGGAGCCGCTGACCGCCAGGGCGCCCATGGTCAGGGCCGTGCGGCCGACCCGGTCGGCCAGCCAGCCGCCGGTGGCACAGCCGAAGGCGCCGCCCAGGCCGATGACGGCAAAGGTGGCCGCGCGGGCCCAGAAGGCGGCGTCGCCCGGGTCCATGGCGGTGCGGAAGCTGGCGTCCAGGAACACGCCGATCCAGGCCCACATGGCGTACAGCTCCCACATGTGGCCCAGGTAGCCGCCGTTGGCCAGGCGCAGGGCAGGATCGGCGAAGGCGGTCAGGGCCTGGCGCGGGCGGAACCGGCGCGGCGCCACGTGCGCCGGACCCAGCTTGACCAGGTTGATGAACAGCGCCGCCGAGGCCGCCACCCCCGACACGGCGGCGATGGTGAAGCGCCAGTCCACGCCGCCAAAGGCGTTGAACAGGTGCGGGACCGAGGACCCCAACGTCAGCGCCGCCACCAGCAGCCCGACCAGCAACCCCATGTCACCCTTGCGCTCCCCCGGGGCCCCCGGCCGGGCCCAGGTGGTGGCCATCTTCATGCCCACGGGGTAGATCCCGGCCATGCAGGCGCCGGTGACGAAGCGCAGCAGGATCACGGCGTCGGCGCGCGGGTCCAGCACCAGGATGGCGGCGTTGGCGGCGGCGGCCACCAGGGCCGAGGCCATGAAAAACCGCCTGGGGTCCAGGCGGTCGGCCAGGCCGAGCACGGCGCTGCCCAGGGTCCCGGCCACGAACCCCGCCTGCACGGCGCTGGTCAGCAGGCCGGCGCGGGCGCCGGAGATGGCGAACTCGGCGGTCAGCGACGGCACCACCGCCGTGGCCGAGAACCACAGCGCCATGGCCGCCAGCTCGCACAGGGCAAGGACGGTCAGGGAGAAGGCCTTCGAGTGGCTGGCACCGGTCATGGCCGGACCATAGCCCGGTGTTGCGCCGGCGTCCGCCGAAATCGGCGGCGCCCGGCGCCCGCGGCCACCCTATCCCCGCCGGAGAAGGGTGGCCGGAGAAGGGTGGTCGCCGCCCGCCTAGCGGTTCTGGCGGTTGTCCACCAGGTCCTCGACCACCGCCGGGTCGGCCAGGGTCGAGGTATCGCCCAGGTTGGAGTAGTCGTTCTCGGCGATCTTGCGCAGGATGCGGCGCATGATCTTGCCCGACCGGGTCTTGGGCAGGCCCGGGGCCCATTGCAGCCAGTCGGGCGACGCGATCGGCCCGATCTCCTTGCGCACCCAGGCGACCAGCTCCTTGCGCAGCTCCTCGCTGGTCTCCTCGCCGGCGTTCAGGGTCACGTAGGCGTAGATGCCCTGGCCCTTGATGTCGTGCGGGGCGCCGACCACGGCGGCCTCGGCCACCTTGGGGTGGGCGACCAGGGCGCTTTCCACCTCGGCGGTGCCCATGCGGTGGCCCGACACGTTGATCACGTCGTCCACCCGGCCGGTGATCCAGTAGTACCCGTCCTCGTCGCGGCGGCAGCCGTCGCCGGTGAAGTACTTGCCGTGGTAGGTGGCGAAGTAGGTCTGCATGAACCGCTCGTGGTCGCCGAACACCGTTCGCATCTGCCCGGGCCAGGAATCGATGATGCACAGGTTGCCCTCGCAGGCGCCTTCCAGGGGCACGCCCTCGCCGTCCACGATCTCGGGCTGGACGCCGAAGAACGGCCGCGTGGCCGAGCCCGGCTTCAGCGCCGTGGCGCCGGGCAGCGGGGTGATCAGGATGCCGCCGGTCTCGGTCTGCCACCAGGTGTCGACGATGGGGCAGCGGCCGTCGCCGACCACGTTGTGGTACCACTCCCAGGCCTCGGGGTTGATCGGCTCGCCGACCGTGCCCAGCAGGCGCACGGTGGCGCGGCTGGTGGACTTGACCGGATCGTCGCCCTCGCGCATCAGGGCGCGGATGGCCGTGGGCGCGGTGTAGAAGATGTTGACCTGGTGCTTGTCGCAGACCTGCCAGAACCGCGAGCTGTCGGGGTAGTTGGGCACGCCCTCGAACATCAGGGTGACGGCGCCGTTGGCCAGCGGGCCATAGACGATGTAGCTGTGCCCGGTGACCCAGCCCACGTCCGCCGTGCACCAGTAGATGTCCCCCTCGTGGTAGTCGAACACATACTGGTGGGTCATGGCGGTGTACACCATGTAGCCGCCGGTGGTGTGCAGCACGCCCTTGGGCTTGCCGGTGGAGCCCGAGGTATAGAGGATGAACAGCGGGTCCTCGGCGCTCATCTCCTCGGGCGGGCAGTCGGGCGCGGCCTCGGAACAGGCCTTGTAGTAGCGCACGTCGCGGCCTTCGACCCAGTTGACGTCGGCCTTGGTGCGGGTGACCACGAACACGGTATGGACCGTGGGGCAGGCCTCCAGCGCCTTGTCGGTGTTGACCTTCAACGGCACCTTGCGGCCGCCGCGCAGGCCCTCGTCGGCGGTGATGACGCAGACCGAGTTGCCGTCCTGGACGCGCTGCGCCAGGGCGTCGGGCGAGAAGCCGCCGAACACCACCGAATGGATGGCGCCGATGCGGGCGCAGGCCAGCATGGCCACGGCGGCCTCGGGGATCATGGGCATGTAGATGGTGACCACGTCGCCCTTGTTGACCCCGCGCGCCTTCATGGCGTTGGCCAGGCGGCAGGTGCGCTCGTACAGGTCGCGGTAGGTGATCCTGGCGTCCTCGGCCGGGTCGTCGCCCTCCCAGATGATGGCGGTCTGGTCGCCGCGGTCGGCCAGGTGCCGGTCCAGGCAGTTGGCGGAGGCGTTCAGGGTCCCGTCGTAGAACCATTTGATGGACACGTCGGGGGTGTTGAAGTTCACCTCCTTGACGCGGGTGTAGGGCTTGATCCAGTCGATGCGCTTGCCGTGCTCGCCCCAGAAGGCCTCGGGGTCTTCCACCGACTGGCGGTACATGGCCAGGTATTTGTCGTTGTCGATCCAGGCGGCATTGGCGACGCTTTCCGGAACCGGATAGACCTTGTGCTCGGACATGTGGTGGACCCCTCTCCCTGTGGCCGGAACGGCGGGGCGCCCGCGCCCCACGGGGGCAGGCCGCGGCCCGGCATCCCTGTTGATCGTACCCGGAGCAGGTGCCCCGGGTCGCGGCGATTATCGCAAATTGACGCGCCCTGGCAAGGGCGGTTCCGCCATGCCGATCTCCGTGGGCCAGATTGAACGCAAGCCGCTTTAGGGCTTGATCCCGGCCATTCCGCACAGGATCTGCCAGGCGTTGTCGTCGATGGGCATGACCGACAGCCGCGATTGCTTGATCAGGGCCAGGTGGTCCAGGCGCCCGTCGTCCTTGATCTGCTGCAAGGTGACGGGGGTCTTGACCGGGCGCATGGCCTTGAAGTCCACCATCCCGAACCGGCCCGAGGCGTCGCTGGGATCGGGGTAGTATTCCTTGACCACCTTCAGCACGCCGACGATCTGCTTCTCGTTGACGGAATGGTAGAAGAAGGCCGTGTCGCCCTTCTTCATGGCCTTCATGTTGTTGCAGGCCTGGTGGTTGCGCACCCCGTTCCAGGGTTCGACCCCGACCCGCACGTGGTCGTCCCAGGACCAGGATCCGGGCTCCGATTTCACCAGCCAATGGGCCATGGCGTCATCCCTTTCCGTCGCTCCCGCCTGCCGGTTCCGGCGGCGCCTCAGGCGCTCGCGGGGATCACCTTCTTCCAGCGTTCGACCCGCACCGACTGGAACAACTGGGCGCGGGTGTAGGGGTCGCGGTGCATGAAGCCCTCGACGGCGCTGCGGTCGGGGAAGTCGACCAGCATGACGCTGCCGGTCATGCCTTCGCCGTCCTCGCTCAGCGTCGGGCCGGCGCAGACGATGTTCTTCTTGAACAGGGACAGGTGCTCCAGGTGGTGGCGGCGGTTTTCGGCGCGCAGTTCCTGGCTGTCGGGCTTGTCGATGCAGTGGATGAAAAACAGCATGTCGGGTTCCCCCCATCGGTTCGATGTGTTGCGGTTGTTGTCCGATCGGTCCCCCGTTTTACCGCGCCCGGTGGCCGGGGGGAAGCCCGGATGCGGGTTGCCTCAGCGGCCCGGCGCGTCCTCGGCCCGCATGGGGCGGGCCAGCAGGCCCTGGATGGCGGCATCGATGTCGGCGCCGCCGTTCAGGATGCCGTCCACGGCGGCGCAGATCGGCATCTCCACGCCGCGCCGCCCGGCCAGCGCCACCACCGCGGCGGCGGTGTACACGCCCTCGGCCACGGACACGCGCCGGCCTAGCACGTCGTCCAGGGATTCGCCGCCGCCCAGGGCCACGCCCAGGGAGAAGTTGCGCGACTGCATGGCGTTGCAGGTCAGGGTGATGTCGCCGATGCCGGACAGGCCCATCAGGGTCTCGGGCCGGCCGCCCAGGGCGGCGCCCAGGCGGGCGATCTCGGCGATGCCCCGGGTGATCAGGGCGGCGCGGGCGTTGTCCCCCAGGCCGCGCCCCTGGACGATGCCGCAGGCGATGGCCAGCACGTTCTTGACCGCGCCGCCCACCTCGGCGCCGATGACGTCGCCCGAGCGGTAGATGCGGAACCGGGGCGTGGCCAGGGCCTCGGCCAGGTCCGCGGCCACGGCGGCATCGGCGCAGGCCAGCGTCACGGCGGTCGGCAGCTCGCGCGCCACCTCGGCGGCGAAGGTGGGGCCGGACAAGACCGCCGGCAGGGCGGCGGGCAGGGTTTGGGCCAGGACCTCGCTCATCAGCGCGCCGGTGGCCGCCTCGATCCCCTTGGCGCAGACGACCACCGGGGTGCCGTCCGCCAGGTGCGGTGCCAGGCCGGCGCAGGTGACGCGCAGGAACTGGGCCGGGGTGACCAGCAGCACCAGGTCGGCGCCGGCCGCCCCGGCCAGGTCCGTGGTGGCGCGAATGTCCGGGTCCAGGGCCACGCCGGGCAGGTAGACCGGATTGCCGTGGCCGCCGTTGACGGCGTCGGCCACCTCGGGCTCGTGGGCCTGGATCAGGACGTCGTTGCCGGCCCGCCGGGCCACCAGGGCCAGGGCCGTGCCCCAGGCGCCGGCGCCGGCGACGAAGACCTTGCGTGTGCTCATGACCGTTTTTCCATGGATGCCATGATGCCCGGGGCGGCGCCGGCGCTCAAGGCCGGCCGCGTCGCGCCCGCAGGGCGGCCTGCACCCGGCCCCAGTCCCGGTGCATGTCGTAGCGCAGGCGCAGGCGTCGCTCGGCCGGCCGTCCCGCGGCGGCGGCGGTGGCCCAGCGCGCGGCGGCGGCGGCGGCACGCGCCAGTTCGACCAGTGGCCGGGGCGGCCGGCCCGGGTCCGTCTCGCGGGCTTCGGCCAGGACCCGGCTGGCGCCGGTCTGGCGGGCACGGTCCAGGGCGAAGGCAAACGTCCGGTGCGCCGGCGGGACCAGGTGGGCGACCCGCGCCCCGGGCAGGTAGACGCCGGCCAGGCCGGCGCCCAGCATCCGTTGCTGCAGGACCGTCTCGTCGCCGCGCAGGGGCGTGTCGGGGTTGGCCCCCAGGTAGTCGGGAAAGCCGCCGGCGCGGCGCAGGTCGGCGGCGAAGGCGGCCATGTTGAAGCCCAGGAACAGAGGTTCGCGCACCGCCACCTCGTCGGCGCCCAGGTCCAGCCCGCGGACCGACCGCGGCAAAATCTCGCGCCAGGGGCCCGGATCGGGGATCGGCCGCTGGTCCGCGTCCACGCCCACATGGGGGCCGCCGAAGAACCAGCCGGGCCCGTACCGGCCGGCGGCGTCGGCGTAGGCCCGCACCGCCCCCGGCACCGGCACCGTGTCGTCGTCGAAGACGATCACCAGGTCGGCCTGGACGGCCGCCAGAACGGCGTTCAGCCCACGGCTGCGCCAACCGCTGGGTTCGCGCAGGACCCGAATCGGCACGGGGTAGTCGGGCGGCGGCCGAACCGACGCTGCGGCGCCGGTATCTGCGATCACGACCTCCAGGGCCCCTTCCGGCGGCGTGGCCTGCGCCAGCGCCCGCAACAGGGTTGCCAGCGATTGGGGCCTGTCGCGGGAGGCGACGGCGATGGCCACGGAAAGGGGCACGGGCCGGCGCCCTGCCGGTCAGGCCTTGATGCCGGCGCCGGCGGCGCGGGGCGCGTCCGGGTCCAGGGGCCAGCGCGGCCGGGGGGCGAAGTCCAGGCCGTCCTCCAGGCCCCGGCGCAGGCGCTGCAGCCCGGCCCAGGCGATCATGGCGCCGTTGTCGGTGCACAGGGCCATGGGCGGCGCCACCAGCCGCAGGTCGCCGCCCCGGGCCAGGAATTCGAGCCGGCCGCGCAGGTAGGCGTTGGCCGCCACCCCGCCGGCCACCACCAGAGTCACGGGCAGGGTCACGGGCCCCGGGTGGTCGGCGCGGAAGCGGGCCACGGCATGGCCGCAGCGGTCCACCAGCACGTCGCCGGCGGCGGCCTGGAACGCGGCGCAGATGTCGGCCACGTCCTGCGCCGTGGGCGCGCCCGGCGGCAGGCCCTCGATGGTCTGGCGCACGGCGGTCTTGAGCCCCGAGAACGAGAAGTCGCAGCCCGGCCGGCCCTTCAGCGGCCGGGGCAGCGGGAACCGGTCCGGGTCGCCGTCGCGCGCCGCGCGCTCCACCGCCGGGCCGCCGGGGTAGCCCAGGCCCAGCATCTTGGCGGTCTTGTCGAAGGCCTCGCCCAGGGCGTCGTCGATGGTGGTGCCCAGGCGTGTGTAGTCCCCGACCCCGCGTACGGCCAGCAACTGGCAATGCCCGCCCGAGACCAGCAGCAGAAGGTAGGGAAAGCCGACCCCGTCGCTCAGCCCCGCCGTCAGGGCATGGCCCTCCAGGTGGTTGACGGCCA
Organism: Hyphomicrobiales bacterium; assembly: GCA_024236415.1. GTDB lineage: Bacteria > Pseudomonadota > Alphaproteobacteria > Rhodospirillales > JACKKN01 > JACKKN01. The sequence continues at coordinate 362,735 of JACKKN010000001.1, read as the reverse complement.
GGAACGGCAGCCCGTGCACGGCGGCGATGGCCTTGGCCGTCATGACCCCGACGATCACGCCGCCGATCAGGCCCGGGCCCCCGGTGGCGGCGACTCCGTCCAGGTCGCCGAAGGCCAGGCCGGCGTCGTCCATGGCCCGGGCCACCACGGCGTCCACGGCCTGCAGGTGGGCGCGGGCCGCCACCTCGGGCACGATGCCGCCATAGGGGCGGTGGTCCTCGACCTGGGACAGGATCACGTTGGCCAGAATCCCCCCCTCGCCGTCGACCACGGCGGCGGCGGTCTCGTCGCAGCTTGTCTCGATGCCCAGGACGCGCATGGGTGTGGCCCCGAAAAGTTCCTTGTGCTGGCGCGCGCGCAGATTACTCTGTGCGCTCTTTCGAGACCACCCATTCGAATGCGCGCCGCCATGACCCATCCCCCCCTGAAGATCGGCACCCGAGGCAGCCCCCTGGCCCTGGCCCAGGCCCACGAGACCCGCGACCGCCTGGCCGCCGCCTTCCCCGACCTGGCCGCCGAGGGCGCGGTCGAGATCGTGGTCATCAAGACCACCGGCGACAAGGTGCTGGACCGGCCCCTGGCCGAGATCGGCGGCAAGGGCCTGTTCACCAAGGAAATCGACGACGCCATGCTGGACGGCCGCATCGACTTGGCCGTGCACTCCATGAAGGACGTGCCCACCTGGCTGCCCGACGGCATCGTCCTGCCCTGCATGCTGGAGCGGGAGGACCCCCGCGACGCCTTCCTGTCGCCCAGGGCGGCGCGCCTGGCCGACCTGCCGGCCGGCAGCGTGGTGGGCACCGCGTCCCTGCGGCGCCAGGCGCAAATCCTGCACCGGCGCCCGGACCTGCGGGTGGTCAGCTTCCGCGGCAACGTGCAGACCCGCCTGCGCAAGCTGGACGACGGCGAGGTGGACGCCACCCTGCTGGCCCTGGCCGGCCTGCGGCGCCTGGGCATGGCCGAGGTCGCCAGCGGCGTGATCGAGACCGACGACCTGCTGCCGGCCGTGGCCCAGGGGGCCATCGGCATCACCTGCCGCGCCGGCGACGACCGCGCCCTGGCGGCCCTGGCGGCCCTCAACCACGGGCCGACCTTCACCCGGGTTGCCGCCGAGCGGGCCCTGCTGGAGGTCCTGGACGGATCCTGCCGCACCCCCATCGCCGCCCTGGCGGAGCTGGAGGGCGCGCGCCTGCGCCTGCGCGGCCTGGTGGCCCGGCCCGACGGCAGCCAGGTCCTGGAAACCGCGCGCGAGGGTGCGGCGGCGGATGCCGCGGCCATCGGTCGGGATGCCGGCGAGGAGCTGCGCCGCCGCGCCGGGCCCGGGTTCTTCGGGCCGTCCGCAGGCTGATCCTGTGCGGGTGCTGATCACACGTCCCCACGAGGACGCCGCGCCCCTGGCGGCGCGCCTGGCCGGCCTGGGCGTGGACAGCCTGACCGAGCCCCTGCTGCGCATCCGCTTTTTGCCCGGCCCGGCCCTGGACTTGGCCGGCGTCCAGGCCCTGCTGGTGACCAGCGCCAACGGCGTCCGAGCCTTTGCCGCGCGCCAGGATGATCGCGATGTCCCCGCCTATGCCGTGGGCGACGCCTCGGCCCGGGCCGCGCGCGACCTGGGGTTCGCCCGGGTGTACAGCGCCGGCGGCGACGTGGACAGCCTGGCCGACCTGGTGCGCCGGCGCCTGGACCCGGCGGCCGGCGCCCTGCTGCACGTGGCCGGCAGCAAGGTGGCTGGCGACCTGGCCGGGCAGTTGGGCGACGCCGGGTTCGAGGTGCGCCGCGAGGTCCTGTACCGGGCCGAGACGTCCACCGCCCTGTCACCGCAAGCGGCGGCGGCCCTGGCCGGCGGCTCCCTGCATGGGGTGCTGCTGTTCTCGCCGCGCACGGCGGCCACCTTCGCCGACCTGCTGGCCCGGGCCGGGCTGCAGGATGCCTGCGCCCGCCTGGCCGCCTATTGCCTGTCGGCGGCCGTGCGCGAACGGGTGGCGTCCCTGCCCTGGCGCCGCCTGCGGATGGCGGCGCGGCCCGACCAGGACTCCCTGGTGGCCCTGGTGGCGGGCGCGGCCGAGGCCGGTGAAACCTGACCCGGGAGTCGCAATCTGCCTTTGTCACATACCGGGTTCCCTGCTAGGGTGGCGCCCTTGCCGGCACCCCCGGGGGAACGCATGGGGCCCAAGGCCGGCGTCTCGAAAAAATCAGGCCGCCCACCGACAAAGGGGATGACGGGATGATCGAGGATCCCAAGGACCGGAAAGCCGCCGGGGAATCGGACGAGGACGACGACAAGGTTCCCCCCGAGGAATCCAGCGAGGATTCCGGCGAGGACATCCGCGAGGACTCCGGCGAGGAAACCGCCGCCGAGACCGAAACCGACTCCGATGCGACGCCCTGGGCGCCGAAAACCGGTTCCTATGATTCCGAACCCACGGCGGCCGAAGCCACCGGCGAGGTTCCCGCGGCCGTGGACATCGACGCCACCGCCGAGCAGCCGGCCGGCAGCCCCTGGGACCAGCCCGCCGAATCCGAGGCGCCGGCCCCGGCCCCGACGAAGGAAAAGAGCGGCGGCGGCTTCGGCCGTTTCCTGGTGGTCATGGTGGTGCTGGGCGTGCTGGTGGGCGGGGCCTACGTCACCTGGCCGTACTGGGGCGGCGCCGTCAAACCCTACCTGCCCCAGGACGTGTCCCTGCCCAACATCCTGCCCGACGACTGGTTCCGCGACGACCGGGTGGACGGCCTGGCGGCCCGCGTGGGCGGCCTGGAAGAGGCCGCGCGGGCGCGCGAATCCGCCGCCGCCGACGGCCGCGCCGCTGCCGACCTGCTGGCCCAGCGGGTCGGCGCCCTGGAGGCGGCGGCCGAGGCGGGCCGCACCGATGCGGCCGCGGCGCAACAGGCGGCCGTGCGCGACCTGGAGGCCGAACGGGCCCGCGCCCAGGCGCAGGTGGATGCCCTGCTGCGCCGGGTCGAGACCCTGGAACAGGCCCTGAAGGGCGTGCAGGACCAGGTGGCGTCCCTGGCCGCCCGGCCGGTGGAAGCGCCCGCCATGGCCGCCACCGGCGACGGCGCCGTGGACCGGGCCCTGGGCGACATGGCCGCGCGTTTGGCCAGGCTGGAAAGCACGGCGCCGGCGCCGGCCGCGCCGCCGCCGGTGGACCTGGCGCCGCTGGAGGCGCGGGTGGCCAAGCTGGAGGCCATGGCGGCGCAGCCGGCGCCGCCGGCCGCCGACCCGGCCCAGGTGGCCGACCTGGCGGCGCGCCTGGCGGCCGTGGAATCGCGCCCGGTCAAGCGGGTCGACCCGGCCCGCGTGGGCCGCGTGGTGGCCGCGGTGGAAGCCCTGCGATTGGCCCTGCGCACCGACCACCCCTTCGCCGCCGAGCTGGCCGAGCTGCGCGCCGCCGCCGCGGGCGACGCCGAGGTGGACAAGATCGTGGCGCCCCTGGAACCCCGGGCCGCCACGGGGGTCGCCAGCCTGGGCGACCTGACCCGCCGGTTCGACGCCACCCGCGCCGCGATCCTGTCGGCCCGCGCCGACGGCGGCGGCGACCAGGGGCTGGTGGCCCGCACCCTGGACCGCCTGTCGAACCTGGTGGTCATCCGCCGCACCGACGGCGCCGCGCCCGAGGGCAGCGCCGCCGCCGTGGTGTCCCAGGCCGGGGACAGCCTGGCGGCCGGCGACCTGGCCGCCGCGGTCAAGACCCTGGACCAGCTCGAGGGCCCGGCCGCCGAGGCCGCCGCCCCCTGGCTGGCCGACGCCCGGCAGCGGCTGGCGGCCGAGCGGGCCATGGCGGCGCTGCACGTGCGGGCCGTCTCCCTGATGACCGGCGGAAGCGAGTAGAAGCCATGATCCGCGCCCTGATCCTGCTGCTGATCTTCATCGCCGCCGCCGTCGGCGCGGTGCTGCTGGCCGACAACCCGGGCGCCGTGGTGCTGGACTGGGGCGGCTACCACATCGAGACCTCGGCCGCGGTGCTGGCCGGGGTGGCGATCCTTGCCGCCGTGGTCCTGACCGTGGTGCTGTGGGGCCTGGTGGCCCTGTTCCGGGCCCCCAAACGGCTGGCCCGTGCCGGCCGCGAGCGGTCGCGCCGCAAGGGGTACGAGGCCCTGACCCGGGGCATGGTGGCGGTGGCCGCCGGCGACACCTCGGGCGCCCGCAAGCAGGTGCGCAAGGCCGAAGTGCTGCTGCAGGAGCGGTCGCTGACCCTGCTGCTGTCGGCCCAGGCGGCGCAGCTGGCCGGCGACGAGGACGAGGCGGCGCGCCATTTCACCGCCATGCTGGACACCCCCGACACCGAGTTCCTGGGCGTGCGCGGCCTGTTGAGCCAGGCCATCAAGGCCGGCGACTGGGACCGCGCCCTGGAACTGGCCGAGCGGGCGCGCCGCCTGCGCCCGGACAGCGACTGGGTCAACACCAGCCTGTTCGACCTGCAGGTGCGCGCCGCCCAGTGGGGCGCCGCCGAGGAGACGGTGGCCGGGGCCGTGAAGCACGGCCTGCTGGAGGGGCCCGACTCCCTGCGCCGGCAGGCGATCCTGAACCACGAGCTGAGCCTGGAGGCCGGCGGCCAGGGCCAGGTGGCCGAGGCCATCCGCCGCGCCCGCAAGGCCAGCGAGCAGGCCCCGGACCTGGTGCCCGCCGTGGTCCGCCACGCCCGCCTGCTGGTGGACGAGGGCAAGCTGCGCAAGGCCACTACGGTGCTGGAGGAGGCCTGGGCCCGCCGCCCCCACGTGGCCTTCCTGGACGTGTACTGGGACGCCCGCGACGCCAAGGACGCCCTGCAGAAGGTGCGCGCGGCGCAGCGCCTGGCCAAGACCAACGCCGACCATCCGGAGAGCCACCTGGCCGTGGCCCGCACCGCCCTGGACGCCCAGTTGTGGGGCGAGGCGCGCAAGCACCTGGCGCCCCTCGTCACCCCCTCGGCCACCGACGAGCCGGCGGCCCGGGTGTGCCGCATGATGGCCGAGCTTGAGGAGGCCGAGCACGGCAACACCGAGCTGGCCCGCGCCTGGCTCATGCGCGCCTCCATGGCCGAGCCGGACCCGGCCTGGATCTGCGACAGCTGCGGCGCCGTGGTCGCCGAGTGGACCCCGTCCTGCGGCAAGTGCCGCGACTTCGACAGCCTGACCTGGCGCGCGCCGCCGGTGGTGCGCCCCCTGGGGGCCGCGGACCTGCCGCGCGCCGCCCTGGCCGCCCCCGGCAAGCCCGACGGGGCGTCCGACCAGGCGGCGGATTCCGAGGCGCCGCCGGTGATCGAGCACGGCGAGGACGCGGCCGAAGGACCATTGACGGCGGACACCCGGCCCGCTAAAGAAGGCGCCAGTGCCTGACGGCGCCGCCGCCACCTTAGCTCAGTTGGTAGAGCATCGCATTCGTAATGCGAGGGTCGTAGGTTCGAGTCCTACAGGTGGCACCATTTCCCCCATCGACCGATAGGGCCGCACCGGGCCCCGGACCGTGCGCTCATTTCGGGGCGTTGCCGGCGCGGCGCGCGGCGGCGCCCAGGTGGCCGGCGATGCGGTCCAGCGGGACGGCCAGGCTGGCGGCGCCCACCTTCAGGGCCGCCGCGGGCATGCCGAAGATCACCGAGGTGGCCTCGTCCTGGACGAAGGTCTGGCCACCGGCCTGGTGCAGGGCGAGCAGCCCGTCGGCCCCGTCCCGGCCCATACCGGTCAGGATGCCGCCGACGGCGCGCGGGCCGCAGGCGACCGCCACCGAGGCCAGGAACGGCGTCACCGACGGGCGGAAGCCGCCCACCGGCGGGCCGTTGTCCAGGCGCCAGGCCAGTTCGCCGTTGGCGCGCCGCTCCAGGATCAGGTGCGTGCCGCCCGGGGCCACGTAGACCCGGCCCCGGCGCAGGCTCTCGCGGTTTGCCGCCAGGGCCACGGGCCGGCCCACCGCCTTGTCCAGCCAGCCGGCGAAGCCGGGCAGGAAATCCTCGGCCATGTGGATGGTGACGGCCACGGGCACGTCGAAGGAGGCCGGCAGGCTCTCCAGAATGCGCTTGATGGTCTCGGGACCGCCGGTGGAGACGCCCAGGGCCACGACCTCGCAGACGCCGCCGGTGACCGTTCTGGTCCGGCTCGCCGCGCCGCTCGCAGGGGTGTCGGCCACCACCGGCGCGGACCGGCGGCGCCGGCGCACCAGCCGCACCTCGCTGTAGGTGCGCAGGGTCCGTGCCAGGTTGCGGGCATATCCGTCCAGGCCGTCGCCGAGCACGTTTTCCGGCTTGGCCAGGACGGCGACGGCGCCCTCGTTCATGGCGATGATGCCCTGTTGCGCTTCGGCACCCGTGGCATGGGCGCTGATCACGACGATGGGAATGGGGTCGGTGGACATGATCTCGCGGATGGCGGCCAGCCCGTCCATGCGCGGCATCTCCACGTCCATGGTGATGATGTCGGGACGCAGGCGCCGGGCCAGCTCCACGGCGGCGCGGCCGTTGTCGGCCACCCCCACCACCTGCAGGTCCGGCTGGCTGTCGATGGCGCGGCGCAGCAGCGCGACCATCGTCGGCGAATCCTCAACCACCAGAACCCGGATCATCCAGCCGCCCTTTGCCGCCGGCGGCCGGCGCCCGGCGGGGCATCCCGGCGGGGGCGGGCCGGCGGCCTACGTCATCTCAAACCAGCCGCTGGACGATGTCAATGAGGGCCCGGGTCTCGAACTCGCCCTTGACCACGTAGGCGTCGGCGCCGACCTCGATTCCCCGTTGGCGGTCGCCGTCGTTGGCCAGGGAGGTGACGATGACCACCGGCAGCTCGCGGAAGCGGTCGTCGCCCTTGATGCGGGCCGTCAGGTCGAACCCGTCCAGCAGGGGCATCTCGACGTCGGTGACGACCAGGTCGAACTCGCCGTCGCGCAGGCGTTCCCAGGCGTCCTCGCCGTTGACCGCCACCTCGACGGCATAGCCGTGGTTCTCCAGGATGTTCTTCTCGAGGGTCCGGGTGGTGAGCGAATCGTCGACCACCAGCACGCGGGTGGCGCGGACGTTGGCCTCGGTCCCGCCCTGGTCCAGCACCCGCCCGGCACCGCCGCGGCGCATGGCCGTTTCCACCACCTGGCCGGGGTTCAGGACGATGACGATCCCGTGCCGGCCGGTGAAGGTGCCGCCGGCCACGTTGCGCACCGACCGCAGCGGCGGGCGCAGCGGGGCCATGACCATTTCCTGCTGCCCGATCACCTCGTCCACCGCCGCCGCCACCCGGTGCGGACCCGACGAGATCACGGCGACCGGGAGGCGGCCCGGCCTCTGCGCGGCCTCGCCGGCCAGGCCCAGCACCCGGGACAGGCGCCGCACGGGGATCGATTCGCCGTCGATGACCACGGCCTCGCCGGCCTCGACCTCGATGATGTCGGCGGCGTTCAGGTCCATGACCCGATCGACCGAGGTGATGGGCAGGGCGAACACCTGCCCCCCGGCGCGCACCAACAGGGCGTGCTCGGTCGCCAGGGTGATGGGCACCCGGATGGTGAAGGTGGCGCCGTCGCCGGGGCGGTTGTCCAGGCCCAGGGTGCCCTTGACCGATTGCAGGCTGGCGCGGGCGGCGTCCATGCCCACGCCGCGGCCCGACACGTCGGTGATGATGGCCGAGGTGGAGAACCCGGGACGGCAGATCAGGTCCAGGATCTCGTCCGGCTCGATCTTGGCCGCCGTCTCCTCGCTCAGCACCTTCTTCTTGACCGCCACGCGCGCCAGCTTGACCGGGTCCAGGCCGGCGCCGTCGTCGGTGATGTGCACCACCAACTGGCTGCCCTCGGTGGCAACGGTGATCGAGACCTGACCCCGTTCCGGCTTGCCGGCGGCACGACGCTCGTCCGGCGCCTCGATGCCATGGTCGATGGCGTTGCGCACGATATGCATGATCGGGTCGCGCAGGCGCTCGAACACCGAGCGATCGGCCTCCACGTCCTGGCCCCGCACGGAGAACGAGATCTCCTTGCCCAGTTCGCGGGCGATGTCCCGCACCGACCGCTCCAGGGGTTGCAGCAGCACCACGGCGGTGACCAGGCGCAGGTCGCGCATGTCATGCTGCAGGGACTTGAGCACGATGTCGAACCGCCCGACCTTGGCGCGGATGTCCTGGTACAGGCGGCCGACTTCGGTCTGCCAGTCGGCGACGCCAAGACCCGGGCCGTGGGCCGCCAGGGCGGTGACGGCGCCACCGGAAACGGCGCGGCCCGCGGCCAACCCCTCGTAGGTGCGCACCCGCAGGCGCTGCATGGCGTCCACGTGCTCGTCGATCTCGATCTTGGCGATCTGCAGTTCTTCCAGCAGGGCCGACAGCCGGTCCAGCTTTTCCACCGTGACCCGGACCACGTCGGTCGACGGACTGGCGTATCTGGGACCCGGCGCCGGCCGCCCTTCGGCGGCGGCGGCCGGGCCCGGGGGGGTGGCGGCGGGAACGGCCGGCGAAGGCGCGGCCGGCGCCGCCGCGCCGGGCGGCGGCGCAGACGCGGCGTTGGCCGCGGGCGGCTTTCCCCTGTTTTTCGGCGGTTCGCCGCCGGCGGCGACGATGGCGCCCTGCAGGTCGGCCATGACCTGGTCCAGGTCGAACGGCCGTTCGCCATCCTCGGTCGCCGCCTCGGTCGCCTCCCGGGCCCTGTCCAGGCAGGACAGGGCCAGGTCGATGGCGTCGCCGGGCACCTGGCCCCCGCCCTCGGCCAGGGCCGAGAACAGGGTTTCCAGGTGGTGCATGATGTCGCCGATGTCCGGCATGCCGATGCCGCGGGCGGCGCCCTTGATGTTGTGGGCGGCGCGCATGACATTGGCGAAGGCGGCGTTCCGGTCCTCGGCCCCGGGCCCCTTCTCCAGTGCCAGCAGTCCGTGGGTGACGATCTGCAGCTGCTCGTCCAGGTCGACCTTGAAGGTGGCGATCAGACGGCGGCGGAGTTCCGGTTCAAGCGCCATGGTTCATGCCGGCTCAGATGCGCATGGCGGTGACGCTGGAGGACAGCTCCGCCACCACCTGGCCCAGGGTTTCCGTGGCCTGGCGGCTCTGCGACGTGCTGGTGACGAACTGGGCCGTGACTCCGTTGATCTCGGTCATGGCGGTGCTGATCTGTTCGATGCCCACGGCCTCCTGGCGCACGGCGGCGACGATCTGCTGCCCGGCGTCGGCGGTTCGCTGGATCACATCGGACAGGGACTCGACGGTCTCGCCGGTCTGGCGCACCAGGCGCACGCCCGCGTCCACCTGCTTGGTTCCCTCCTCGGTGGCCATCACGGCGCGGTCGGTGGCATGCTGGATCTCTTCCAGGATCTTCTGCACCTGGACGGTGGATTCCTCCGACTGCTCGGCCAGCTTGCGCACTTCGCCGGCAACCACGGCGAAGCCCTTGCCGGCCTCGCCGGCCTTGGCCGCCTCGATGGACGCGTTCAGGGCCAGCATCTTGGATTCCTGGGACATGGCGTTCACCACCGCCGTAATCTCGCCGATCTTCTTGGTCTGGTCGCTGAGCGACAGGTTGGTCTCGGCGATGGCCTCCACCTTGTCGCGGATCTCGTTCATGGCGGCGATGGTCTCGCGGATGGCCTCGACCCCCTGGCGGCCCTGGTCGCTGATCTTCTCGGCGGCGTCGCTCAGGTCGCGCGCCTTTTCCAGGGTCTGCTGCGAGGTGGCCTTGATCTCGTCGATGGTCGCGGTGGTCTCGTTGACCGACGTCGACTGCTGTTCGGCGCCGGACGACTGCGAGGTGATGGCCTGGGTCAGTTCCGACAGGGTGGTGGAGACCCGATTGCTGATCTCCACGTTGTTGTTGGCGACTTGGCGCAACGCGTCGGCGGTGCGGGCGAAGACCCAGGCCAGGACAAAGCCGATGGCGACGGCGATGATGGCGCTGGCGACGACCAGGGACTTGACCATGTCACTGGTGCTCTCGGCGTCGGCCTGGCGCACGGCCATCAGCCGCTCTTCCACACTGAGGAACTCGGCCATCTGGTCGCGCATGGCGTCGAAATACACCTTGCCCTTTTTCTCGCCCACCATGTCCGACATGTCGTCCATGGTCTTGGAGCCGGTGATGGCCTGGCGCAGGTCGATCAGCGGTTCGGCGACCTTGGCCAGCCACCCGCGCAAGGTTTGCGCGACCTTTTCCAGCTGCTCGACTTGCACCGGGTTGTCGGAAACCTTCTTCTGCAGGTTCGCGACGGCACGGAAATAATCGTTCACGCTCTCCTTGTAACGGTCCAGGAAGCTCTCCTCGCCGGTCAGGAGGTAGCCCCGCTCGTTGGTGATGATGTCGGTGGCCAGGGTATCGATGGCCTGCGCGCTCTCGATCACCTCGTGCGTGTGGATCACCCATTTGAGCGCGTCGCCGAAGCCGGTGGTGTCGGCGAGCGTGTTTTTCCGCGCCGCCTCCATGGTAATCATGCGCTCGCCCAGCAGCTTGCGTTCCCGGTCGACGAAGGTGTTGATCTGGTTCTGGAACTGGTCGAAATAGACTCTGCTGCCGCCGCTCTTTACCAGCGCCGCAATGTCGTTCATGGACTTGGCGTCGCCGATCGAGCGGCGCAGCGCGATGGCCGGCTCGGCGACGAGCTTCTGCCATTGCTGCATCGTCTGTTCGACCTGGTGCAGACGCTCGACCTGCTCCGGGTTGTCGCTGACCGTCTTTTTCAGGTCGGCAATGCCCTCGTAGAGCTTTTTCCTGCCGGCGTCATAGGGCTCGAGGAATTCCTCCTTGCCGGCCAGCAGGTAGCCGCGATAGCCCGTTTCCATGTTCACGGCGCTGAGAACGATGTCGTCGCCCTTGTTGAGCACCTCACGCGTGTGCTCGACCCATCTGCCGGTCTCGATGATGGAGACATAGCCCCACAGCGCGGCAATGGCCAGCAGGGCGGTCAGCAACAGCTGGGTGCCGGTGCCCATCAACATTTTGTGTTTGGTGTTCAGACTGGCGAACATGTTCTTTGCTCTCCAAGCTAGCTGGCGTCGTCGATGAAGATCGAGGGATCGCTCAACAACGATTCCATGTTCAGGACGGTCACGTGGCCTTCGTGAATGCCCGCCACGTGGTGCAGGTCGGCGATACCGTCGGACGGAAACGGCGGCTTCAGTTTGGCGGGGTCGAACAGGTCCTGGCCCTCCACCTGGTCGACCAGGATGCCCACGCACAGGCCGGCGCCGGTGGCGACCACCACCGCGGCGTCGTCCTCGTACCCGGCACGGTCGACCTGGAAGAACTGCTTGAGGTCCAGCACCGTCAGCAGCTCGCCGCGGCGGTTGACGACACCGCGGATCACGTCGGGGGTGCCCGGCACGTCGGCGATGTGGCCCGCGGGCATGACCTCGCGCACGTGGCGGTAGGGGATGCCGTACCGTTCGCGGCTGCCCAGGCGGACGCGGACGAAGGCCTGAAAATCGACATCCTCGGCCTTGTCGACCTCGTCGCGCAGGGCCCGGGCCCGCCGTTCCAGGACCATCACCTCGGCCGGTTCAACGGGCATCAGGCCGGTGGGGTCGGCGCGGCGGGGCGCTTCCCGCCCGCCGGGTCCGCTGCCCTCGAAAACCCGGAACCGGGGCGTCCTGTCGTCGTCGTCGCTCATCGGCTGGTTCCCTCGGTGGCCAGGGTGTGGTACCCGATCTCGGCCCGGAGCACGTCGATGACCTCGCGGTTGGTCATGCCGGCGACGGCCTGGGTATCCCCGTCGCGGCGCTTGGCCACGGTGATGACGTTTTCCAGGTACTTGATGGCGAAGCGCACGCGCCCCTGGCGCAGGTGCAGCAGGCCCAGGTGGTACAGGGCCTCGATGAAATCCGGGTCCAGGAATACGGCGCGCTTGAGGGCGGCGGTCGCCGCCTCGGCGGCACCCTGCGCAAACAGGATCAGGCCGTCGATGTAGTGGCCCCGGGCCAGGGTGGATTCCAGTTCCAGCGCCCGGGCGCAGGCGGCCCGGCCCTCGTCCAGGCGCCCCAGATTGGCCAGCGCCTCGGCCAGGACCAGCAGCAGCGCCGGATCCTGGGCATGGTGCTTCAGGTTGTCGCGCGCCAGGTCCACCGCGTCCTGCCAGCGGGCCGAGTCCATCAAGGCGCGGATCGCCTGCAGGCCCGCCACGCCGGCGGCAGGGCCCGGGGGCTCGCCACCCGCCGCCCGCGGCCGGGGCCCCGGGGCAACGGCGACATCGGTCGGCGCGCGGGCCGGGATGACGGTCCGGTCCGGTGCCGGAACGGGGACCGGTGCGTCGACCCTGTCGGCGGGCCGATCCGCGGCACGGCGGAACACCTTGAAGCCTTGCACCAGGCTGAACTCAAGCTGCGGCGGCGGAATGAGATTGAGGTCCGACGCCCCGACCACGATTTCGCCGCCCGGGGCCAAACAGCCGGCGAACCGCTCCAGGGTCCGGGTGATGGCCGCGGGCTCGAAGTAGATGAACACGTTGCGGCACAGGATCAGGTCCAGGTCCTGAGTCCCGGTCGCCACCGAGGGAAAGTCCGGCCCGGCCAGGTTGATGAGGCGGAACCGGGCCATGGCCTTGATGCCGTCGTCGACGCGCCAGCCGTCCTCCTCGGTGCGGAAGTAGCGGTCGCAAATGTGCTGGGGCGTGGCGCGCAGGGACCACCGGGTGTACAGGCCGCGCTCGGCCGTTTCCAGGCAGTTGGAATCAATGTCGCTGCCCATGATCACCACGTCCCATTCCTCGGACAGGGGCAGGGCGTCGCGGATGACCAGGGCCAGGGTGTAGGTGTCCTGGCCGCAGGCGCAGCCGGGAGTCCAGACGCGGATCCGATGCCGGCCCTCGCGCCGGCGCCGGTCCAACAGGTCGGGCAGCCAGGTCTGGCGCAGGTACTCGATCTGCTTCGGGTCGCGCAGGAAATAGCTCTCGGCCACGGTGATGCGCGTGATCACGGACTGGACCACGGGGCTGGAAAGGTCGCCCTCGGAAAGGATGCGCACCAGGTCGCCGGGCGAACCGCAGTCGAAATCGGCGCAGGTGTCGTGCACCGCCCGGACCAGGTACCGGTGCTGGTGGGGCTGCAGCACGATGCCCAGGCGTTGGCGGATGACCCGGTGCAGTTGATCCTCGACGCCGGCATCCAGATAGTCGGCGGGCGCCGCCGCCTCGGCATGGGGCTGCGGCCCGGCCATCAAGGGCGGCCTCCGTGCGGCCCGCCGGCCATGACGTCCTCGCCCAGCAGGCTTTCCAGGTCCAGCAGCAGGATCTGGCCGTGGTCATCGCGGACCACGCTGGCGTAGGGCAGGCCGGAACCGCGGAACAGGTCGTCGGACCGCTGGTCCACGGCCGTCTGGGGGGCGACGCCCTGGACTGAATCGATGACCAGGCCGGTGCGGCGCTTGCCGTGCCGGCACAGCAGGATCGGTGTATTGAGGTGGTACCGTTCGGCCCCGGTCAGGCCCAGGCGCCGCGCCAGGTCGATGACCGGCACGCTGGCGTCGCCCAGGCCCATGAGCCCCACCAGGTACGGCGCCGCGCCGGGGACCGGCTGCAGGGCCGGCAGGAACAGGGCCCGGACCACCTGACCCAGGTCGGCGCAGAATCGCACGCCACCGGCGGTGAACCGAAGAAAGCCGCCGTCCGTGGCCGTGGTCGTCACGTCCGCGGCGGCGGACTGCGGCAGACTGGAAACCTTGTTCATGGCTATTCTCCGGCCGGCCGCGACGGGCCGCCGGCACGGTCCAGGGTGCGGGTGGTGGCATCGATCTCGGCCAACAGGCTCTCCATGCCGCCGTCGCCCTTGCTGACGATGGACGTCACGGCACCGGCCAGGCGCTCGTGGTCCTCGGCGGTCAGGTCCTTGGCGGTGCTGAGGACCACCGGAATGGCGCGCCAGTCGTCGTGGGCGCGCATGCGCTCGATGACCTCGAAACCGTCCATTTCCGGCATGATCAGGTCCAGGATCACCACGTCGGGCTGGTGTTCGGACAGCATTTCCAGGGCCACCCGGCCGCTGTCCGCCTCCAACACCCGCCAGCCGGCGCCGGACAGGGTGACGGCGATCAGCTCGCGGTTGGTGGTGGTGTCGTCGACCACCAGCACCGTGTCCGACTCGCCCTTGTGGCGGAACCGCTCCAGTCCGTCGATCAACCGCCGCCGGTCGACCGGCTTGACCAGGTATTCCGACGCCCCCAGGGCGAAGCCCCGGCGGGCATCGTCCAGAATGGTGCACATGATCACCGGGATGTGGCTCAGCTCGGGCGAATTCTTCAACTCGGTCAGGACCGACCAGCCGTCCTTGCCGGGCATCAGCACGTCCAGGGTGATGACGTCGGGCGCCTCGTCCCGGGCCTTCTGCAAGGCCTCTTCGCCGTGGCTGGCCAGGATCACGCGGTAACCCGTCCGCTCCAGGTTGCGCTGCATCATGTCCAGGACCATGGGGTCGTCATCCACCACCAGCACCTTGAACTCGGCATCGGTGTTCTGGTTGCGGTTGCCCATCAGGGCCTGGGTCCGCACGTCCACCCGGGGCACCGGAACCACGTCGTCCTCGGCGTTGGCGGCGCGGCGCGGCAGCACCACCTGGAACGTGGTGCCTTCGCCCGGCGCGCTTTCCACGGACACGCTTCCGCCCATCAACTCGGAAAAGCGCCGGACCAGGGCCAGCCCCAGGCCGGTGCCGCCGTACTTCTTGGCGATGGTCTTGTCGGCCTGGACGAAATCCTGGAACAGGTTGGCCTGCTTTTCCGGGGTCATGCCGATGCCCGTGTCGGCGACGTAGAGGCGGATCGTGGATGCGCCGCCGCCGGGGCCCACCTCGACCCCCAGCTCGATGGTGCCGTTCTCGGTGAACTTGGCGGCGTTGCTGATTAGGTTGAACAGGATCTGGCGCAGCTTCATGGAGTCGGCGACCATTTCGCCGGCGTCCTCGGGGCAGCGAAAAATCAGCGTGTTGCCGTTCTTTTCCACCAGGGGCACGACCGTGGACGCCACGTCACCCACCAGGGGGCGGATGCCGAACGGCTCGTTGCACAGGTCCATGCGGCCGGCCTCGATCTTGGACAGGTCCAGGATGTCGTTGATCAGGCCCAGCAGGTGGGTGCCCGACGCATGGATCTTCTGCAGATCGGCGATGGCGTTGTCCTGGCCCAGGTCCTCCATCTCCTCCTGCAGCATCTCGCTGTAACCGAGGATGGCGTTGAGCGGCGTGCGCAGTTCGTGACTCATCTTGGCCAGGAAATCGGACTTGGCCCGGTTGGCGGCCTCGGCGTCGGCCCTGGCCTGTTGCAGCATGGCGCCGATGCGCTTGTGGGCCAGGTGGTTCTCGACCCGCGCCATCAGAACCTCGGGATCGAACGGTTTGGTCAGGTAGTCGTTGGCGCCGAGCTGCAGGGCCTCCACCACGTCCCTGGATTCCTCGTGGCTGGTCAGCATCAGAACCGGCAGGTCGACCCGGTCGTGGGTTTCGCGGATTGTGATCAGGGCGTCGATGCCGCTCATGCCGGCCATGGTGATGTCCAGCAGGACCAGATCACAGTGCCGGTCCGCCAGCCGTTCCAGGGCCTGTTCGCCCGAGGATGCCTCGACGACCGTGAAATCCCCCGTCGCCAGGGCCGATTTCACGATCTCCCGATTCGTCGCCATGTCGTCGACGACAAGGATGCTCGCATGTATCGGCGCGCCGGCGTGGGTTGGTTCACCTTGTTGCTGTTTGTTGTTCATATTGCATTCCAACGGCTTCCGCTGATTGGAATATCGCATTACGGGTACACCTCGGTCACCTAGGGCACCTACTAAATCGCCTAGGAGTTTCCCTAGGTCCGCCAGAATCCGCGTCAGACGGGAGAACGGGCCGGCGCAAACCTGCCAACGCGGGAAACGCCATCTGCTGTTCCGGCGCCCGTGGTAGAATGGAGGCCATCCAATAAGAGGCTCCGGGCGGCGGTTCCGACCGCCCAAGGGTTCCGCTGTCCGCCGCCGAACAACAAGGATGGACAGCCATGCGCACCGATCACACGAAACCCGGAAAGACCTGCGCCCGGATCCGTGGCCTCGCCGCCACCACCGCCTTGGCCCTGTTGCTTGGCCTGGCGGCAGCCCTGGTCCAGGCCCCCGCCGCCCGGGCCGGCGAACCCATGTTCCAGCCCTTCGACTATGGCCCCGGCTATGGTCCCGCCGACGTGGAGCGCCTGCGCCAGCAGCGCACCCGCAACTACACCCCGCGCCAGTGGCACCTGTCGGGCCAGGTGGAGAACTACTGTTCGGCCAACATCCGCGTTTGCGCCCCCGACCCGCGCAACCTGAATTTCGTCATGGCCCAGGTGGGGGCCTATCCGAACGAGGCCGAATTCGTGTGGGAGCGCATGCAGGCGGTATGGAACGCGCGCCAGGCCGTCCACCGGTCCGACCGGCTGCTGAACGACATCTGCCGGGATTTCCCGCAGGCCTGCGTGGGCCTGCAGCGGTAGCGGGCTAGGCCGGGTCCCGATTGGCGGCGTAGACGGCCCGGGCCCGGCGCCACAACGCGTCGTCGGCCAGGTCCGGCCGTGCCGCGCGTCCTTCCTGCACGGCGATTTCAAGCTGTCCGTCGCGGCACAGGCCGGCCATGGCGGCCCGTTCCATGGCTGTCGCCAGCAGGCCGTCCAGGTCGTCGGGGTCGTCGGTCGGCGGCGCCATGGCCGGCTCCCTTTCCGTGCGGTGGGGGTACAGTCTAGCACCCCCGGGCCGGCGCGAAAGGCCGTGGGCCCTTCCCATGCGTGGCCGGCCATCGCATACTGGCCGGCCATGCACCGACCGAGGGGGGAACCAACAACATGAGCAAGGACTATCCGCAACTGGCCCAGGAACTGGGCGCCGCCATCCGCGAGGTGCGCAAGGGCATCCCCGACACCATGAAGGGCTTCGGCGACCTGGCCAAGGCGGCCACGGCCGAGGGCGCCCTGTCGACCCGGCACAAGGAACTGATGGCCACGGCCATCGGCATCGCCATCCGCTGTGACGGCTGCATCGCCTTCCACGTCAAGGCGGCGGTGCGCGCCGGCGCCACCCGCGAGGAGATGCTGGAAACCATCGGCATGGCCGTCTACATGGGCGGCGGGCCGTCCAGCGTCTACGGCTCCCTGGCCCTGCAGGCCTACGACCAGTTCACCGCACCGAAGGAATGACATGAGCCGACCCAAAATCCTCCTCACCCGCCGCCTGCCCGACGCCGTCCAGGCCCGCGCCCAGCGCGACTACGACGCCACCCTGAACCCCGGCGACGACCTGATGGACGCGGCCACCATCGCCGCCCGCGCCGCCGGCATGGACGGCCTGCTGGTGACCGCCACCGAGGCCATGAACGCCGACGCCATCGCCGCCCTGCCCGACGGGGTGCGCATCATCGCCACCTTCTCGGTCGGGTACGAGCACATCGACCTGGCGGCGGCCAAGGCGCGCGGCATCGCCGTCACCAACACGCCCGAGGTGCTGAACGACGCCACCGCCGACATCGCCATGCTGCTGCTGCTGGCGGCCGCCCGGCGCGCCACCGAGGGGCAGGCCATGGTGCGCCAGTCCACCTGGAGCGGCTGGACCGCCACCGACATGCTGGGCGCCCAGGTGACGGGCCAGCGCCTGGGCATCCTGGGCATGGGCGGCATCGGCCAGGCGGTGGCGCGGCGGGCCCGGGGCTTCGACATGGAGATCCATTACCACAACCGCACCCGCCTGCCGGCCGAACTGGAGCAGGGCGCCACCTACCACGAAACGGTGCGGGACCTGTTCGCCGCCAGCCGGTTCCTGTCCCTGCACTGCCCGCTCACCCCCGAGACCCGCCACGTGGTCAACGCCGAGTCCATCGAGTGGTTGCCGCCCGGGGCCATCGTGGTCAACACCGCCCGCGGCCCGGTGGTGGACGACGAAGCCCTGATCGCGGCCCTGAAGTCGGGCCGCCTGGGCGCCGCCGGACTGGACGTGTTCGAGGGCGAGCCCAAGGTGAACGCCGGCTATCTGGACCTGGACAACGCCTTCCTGCTGCCGCACATGGGCAGCGCCACGGTGGAGACGCGGGACGCCATGGGCTTCCGGGCCCTGGACAACCTGGACGCCTTCTTCGCCGGCGGGACGCCGCGGGACCGGCTGGCCTGACCGGCGCGAGGCCCGACCTGGCGCGGGCCTGATCCCTTTCCGGCCGCAGGCCGGTTTTTTCCGCCGACTGCGGCGAAAATCCTTGCATCCGCCGTCACGATCTAATATATGAATACTTGTTCAAATATACGATTGTTTGATGAAAGGCCGCCATGTCCGACCACGCCCTCGAGGCCGCCGAGGTCTTCCGCCTGCTGGGCGACGCCACGCGCCTGCGCATCCTGCTGGCTTGCCTGGAGGACGCGCGCAACGTGGGCGACATCGCCGCCGCCGTCGGCGCCTCGGCCTCCCTGGTCAGCCACCACCTGCGCCTGCTGCGCGCCGTGCGCCTGGTGCGCGCCGACCGGCGCGGGCGCCACGTCTTCTACTCGGCCGACGACGACCACGTGCGGCGCATCATCGCCGACATGATGGTCCACGTCGCCGAACCCCGGGAAGGGGAGGACTGATACCCGCCATGTCCGCATGCTGTGACCACGACCATCGGCACGACCAGCCCGACGCCACCGGCGCCTACCGCCGGGTGCTGTGGGTGGTCCTGGCCATCAACGCCGCCATGTTCGCCGGCGAGACCGTGGCCGGCCACTGGGGCCGGTCGGTGTCCCTGCAGGCCGACGCCCTGGACTTCCTGGCCGATGCCGCCACCTATGCCATCACCCTGCTGGCCCTGGCCCATGGCGCCCGCTGGCGGGCCCGGGCGGCCCTGCTGAAGGGCGCGGCCATGGGGGCGTTCTCGCTGTGGGTGATCGGCAGCACCGTGGCCGGCCTGATCCTGGGCAACCTGCCCCATGCCGGGGTCATGGGCGGGGTCGGCCTGCTGGCCCTGGCCGCCAACGTGACCAGCGCCGCCCTGCTGTTCCGCTTCCGCGGCGGCGACGCCAACATGGAATCCGTCTGGCTGTGCAGCCGCAACGACGCCATCGCCAACATCGCCGTCATCGCCGCCGCCAGCGGTGTCTGGGCCACCCACACGGGCTGGCCCGACCTGCTGGTCGCGGCCATCATCGCCGGCCTGGCCGGCAGCGCCTCGGTGCGCGTCCTGCGCCGCGCCCTGGGCGAGCTGCGCCAGGTGTCGCCGGCGCCGGCGGAATAGGGGTTCCCGGACGCGAAAAAGCCCCGCCGTCGGGCGGGGCTTTTCCTTGAAACCCGGTGGGAGTGGTCAGATGTTCTGCTCGACCCACTCGAACAGCTTGCCCTTGGGCATGGCGCCGATCTTGGTCGCCGCCACCTGGCCGCCCTTGAAGATCATCAGGGTGGGAATGCCGCGCACGCCATACTTGGACGGCGTCATGGGGTTCTCGTCGATGTTCAGCTTGGCGACGGTGACCTTCTCGCCCAGCTCGTTCGACAGGTCTTCCAGGGCCGGGGCAATCTGCTTGCAGGGCCCGCACCACTCGGCCCAGAAATCGAGGACGACGGGAGTCGAGGACTGCAGGACCTCGGCGTCAAAAGAGTCGTCGGTTACCTGTTTCGGCATATTCCATATCCCTTAAAGTTGGCGCCGGGGCGCTTGTCCGCTGATCGGGAAAATCGGCGCCCGACTCCAAAGAATGTAGGTTCGGGGATCGGGCCCGTCAAGCGGGCCGCGCCGGCCCCAAGCCCGCGCCGGGCGCATGGCTGGTCAGGACCGATCGGGGCAATTCCATCAGCCGCGGGCCGTCGGTCCACAGCAGCAGGCAGCGCACCCGCCGTCCGGGATAGATGCGGCCCAGGGCCTCGCCGTAGGTGGCCATCTGGCGCAGGTAGACGACCGGCACGGCGGCCACCTCGCGCGGCGGCGGCCGGTTGGTCTTGAAGTCGACGATGGTCACGGTGTCGTCGGTGACCAGCAGGCGGTCCACCTGGCCCGACACCACCACGCCGCCGATGTCACCCACCAGGGGCACCTCGGCGCGGCCGGCGGGACCGAACAGATCGGCGAAGTCGGGGTGGTCCAGCACCGCCAGGACCTCGGCCGCCGTCGCCTCGACCTCGTCCGGGCCAAGGCCGTGGGCCGGCCGCGCCAGGAACGCCCGGGCCGCCGCCGGGCGCGACTCGGGCGCCATGTCGGGCAGGTGCTGCAACAGCCGGTGGACCAGGCGCCCGCGGCGGAACCGCAACCCGTCGTCGGCGCCGAAGGGGGCGCGCACGGGCGGCTCGTCCTCGGGCCGCGAGGGGGCCAGGGGCCGCGACGGCTCGGGCTCGGGCGGCGGCGGCGTGGCGATCCAGGCCGGCGGCGGCGGCGCGGCGGCGGCGGCGGACACCGCCTCTGCCGGCTCCACGGCCGCCGTCTGGGGATGTTCCAGGCGCCAGCCGGTGCCGCCGCCGGGGAGCTCCACCTCGGTCCCATTGTCCTGGACCGCCGGCGCCACCAGGTCGTACCAGCAGCCCTCGGCGCGGCCGCGCGCGCCCTCCCATCCGCACACGTACAGGCGGTCTCGGGCCCGGGTCATGGCCACGTACAGCAGGCGCCGGTATTCGCGCAGGGCCCGCGCCCGGGCGTCTTCACGCAGCGCCTCGGTGCGGGCCACGGCGCCGTCCCGGTGCGGCACCCACACCGCCACGTCATCGGCCTCGTCCCAGTACAGCTTGGAGTCGAGTCGCGTGTCCGGCGCGGCGCAGGTATCGGGCAGGAACACCACGTTGGCCTGCAATCCCTTGGACCCGTGCACGGTCATCACCCGCACCACGCCGCGGCTCTGCTCCAGGTCGCGCTTGACCTCGGTCTCGCTGGCCTCGATCCAGGCCAGGAAGCCCTGCAGGGACGGCACGTGCTCGCGCTCGTACTGCAGGGCCAGGCCCAGGAACTCGTCGATGGGGTCGGCGGCGTCCTGTCCCAGGCGCCCCAGCACCGCCCGCCGGCCGCCGTCGCGGCCCAGCAGGCCGGCGTAGAACTCGAACGGCGGGGCGTAGTCGGCCCGGGCCAGCAGGCCGCCCAGGCGGTCCGCCGCCGCCCGGTGGCGCGGGTCGTCGGCATCGCGCAGCACCGACCACAGGGTCCGCCCGCCCCGGTTCCAGGCCAGGGCCAGCAGGTCGTCGTCGGTGAGGCCGAACAGGGGCCCCTTCAGCACCTCGGCCAGGGTCAGGTCGTCCTCGGGCAGCAGCACGAAGCGGCCCAGGGCCAGCAGGTCCATGACCGCCAGTTGTTCGGTCAGCACCATGCGGTCGCTGCCGGCCACGGGGATGTTCGCGTCCTTCAGCGCCCGCACCATCTGCTCGGCGAAGGCGCCGCGCCGGCGCAGCAGGATCATGATGTCGCCGGGCTCCATGGGCCGGCCGGCGGCGGGCAGGACCTCCCCATCGTCCAGCCAGCGGCGGATCTGCCCGGCGATGCGCTTGGCCAGGCGCGCCTGGGGGCTCTCGGCAGGCACCTGGTCCAGGGGCGCGTCCCAGGGGTCGCGGTCCTCCTCCTCGGCCGGGGTTTCCACGGGCCACAGCTCGACCCGCCCGGCGGCGCCGTCGCGGTAGGCGAAGTGGCGGATGGGTCCGGCGCCGGCGCCCAGGCCGTCGCGGGCCGCCGGGTCGTCGAACACCCGGTCCACGGCGCCCAGCACGGTCCAGCCGGAGCGGAACGACAGCGGCATGTCCACGGCCCGCCAGGGCCGGCCGGCGGCCTTGGCCCGGGCGGCGAAGTGGGCGCGCATGTCGTCGAACCGGTCCGGGTCGGCGCCCTGGAACGAGTAGATGGACTGCTTCTCGTCGCCGACCACGAACAGAGTGCGGGCTTCGTCCCGTGCGCCCTCGCCGGCGAAGAACTCCTCGGCCAGGGCCGCCACCACCCGCCACTGGTCGGGGCTGGTGTCCTGGGCCTCGTCCAGCAGGATGTGGTCGAGGCCCCCGTCCAGCTTGTACAGCACCCAGGAAACGCCGCCGTCCCGTTCCAGCAGGCGCCGCGCGCCGTCGATCAGGTCGTCGTAGTCCATCAGGGCGCGGGCCTGCTTCAGCTCCCGGTACAGGTCCAGCAGCCCGGCGCCCAGGGTCAGCAGGGCGCCGGTGGCCTCGACGATGGCCACCGCGTGCAGCTTCTCCACCACGGTCATGACCCGTTCCTGTTCGGCCAGCAGGATGTCCACGGCGCCCGGGTCGGCCGATTCAACGCCTTTCGTGGCCAGGCGCTTGCGCGGCTCGCCGGCGGCGGTCAGGAAGATGGGGACGCAGTCGGCCTGGAAATCGCCGCCGCCTTCCAGCCAGGCGCGCAGGGCCGCCGCCCGCGCCGCGTCCGTGGCGGTGCCCCGGTCCAGGGCCGCGAAGGCGCGCAACAGGCCGGCGTGGTCGCCGTCGCGGGCCCGGGCCAGCAGGGCGGCCCGGTCCTCCCCCGGGGCCAGGCCCAGGGCGCCACCGGCCCGCGCCACCAGCCCGGGGACGCCGCCGTGGCGGGCCATCATGCGCGCCAGGCGGCCGCGGTGGCGGTCCAGGTCGCCCATGGTGCGGTCCAGGGACTCCTCGTCGATCAGCCCGGCCAGGAGGGAGAGCGCCGCCTGGATGTCCTCGCCGCCGCGGCCGAAGGCCCGGGTCAGCAGGCGGTCCCGGGCCTCGCGGCGCAGCTCGGCGGCCGTGCGCTCGTCAATGACCGAGAAGTGGGGCGCCACCCCCGCCTCCAGGGGGAAGCGGCCCAGCAGGGATTCGCAGAAGGCGTGGATGGTGTGGATCTTCAGGCCCCCGGGCACCTCCAGGGTCTCGGCGAACAGGCGCCGGGCGGTGATCAGGGTGCCCGGTTCGGGCGCGGCGCCGGTCAACTTCTCCAGGTCCCGGGTCAGGGCGTCGTCGTCCATGGCCGCCCAATGGCCCAGGTGGTCGGCCAGGCGGTTGGCCATCTCCGCCGCCGCCGCCTTGGTGAAGGTCAGGCACAGGATGCGCGCCGGGCGGGTGCCGGCCAGCAGCAGGCGCAGCACCCTGTCCACCAGCACCCGGGTCTTGCCGGCGCCGGCGTTGGCGGCGAACCAGACCGAGGTGGCCGGGTCGGCGGCCTCCACCTGGCGCCGCAGCAGGGTGTCCAGGCCGCCCGGGGCGCTCATGACTCGTCCCCCCCCGGCCCGGCCCGCCACTCCTTGACCCGGGCCAGGTGGTCGTAGTCGCCGAAGCGCCCCTCGAACATGGGCACGGGGCGCGAACGGTAGGGGGTCTCGGGCATCTGGAAGGTGGCGACCCGCTTGGTCAGGCCGTCCAGGGCCGCCGCCGCGACCTCATCCACGTCCAGCTTCAGGACCTTCTCCTCCCCCGGCTGGCGGCCGCCCGACAGGCGCAGGTAGGCGAGCTGCGCCACCTCGCCGGCCGCCACGTCCGTGAAGCCGCCCTGCGCCGCCATGGCCGCCTCCAGGGAAAGCTGCGGCGCCAGGCCCGCCTCCACCTGCTTGCCGCTGGGCGGCGCGCCGGTCTTGTAGTCCAGGATGGCGAGGGTGCCGTCGGGCAGGCGGTCGATGCGGTCGGCGACGCCGCTCAAGGTGAATGTGGCCGCGGGGCCGGCGATGGGCAACTCGCCCCTGGCCTCGGTCTTCAGGGTCCGCACGCCGGCGGCGCGGCGGCGGTGCTCGTAGTCCACGAACCAGGCGGCGATGCGTTCGAACCGGGGCCACCAGAACGCCTGCACGGCGGGACGGTCGCGGTAGGCGCGGAAGACCTCGTGGCCGATGGCCAGCAGGCGGTCCAGGGCGTCGGCCGGCAGGTCGCCGGGGAGTTCCTTGACGAACCGCTCCAGGGCCTTGTGGACGACGATGCCCCGGTCCGCCGCGCCCACGTCGGCGTCCAGGGGGTCCAGGGGCTCCAGGCCCAGGACGTGGCGGGCGAAAACGGCGTAGGGATCGCGGATCCAGGTCTCGATCCGGGTCACGGACAGCTTGGTCGGCCGCATCTCCAGCGGCGGCCGGGGTTCGGGCGGCTTCACTGGGGTGACGGCGCCGGGCGTGTCCAGCCCCAGGGCCCAGGACAGCCAGGGTCCGCTTTCCAGCCGCGCCCCGGCCGTGCCCAGCAGGTTGTCCAGGCGCACCAGCCAACGCGACGGCACCGTGGGGGTGCCCTCGTCGCGCTCGGCCCGGGTGACGATCACCTCGGGCGCGCAGAAGCCCTGGACGAAGTCGTGCGCGGTCAGCCCGACCCGCCGTTCCGGCAGGGGCAGGCCGAATCGGGCCATCATGGGCCGGCTCATCCACGGGCTGGCCGGCGCCTCGGGCGGCCAAGTGCCCTCGTTGAGGCCGGCCAGGATGACCCGGTCCGCGTGCTGCAACCGCGCCTCCAGCAGGCCCAGGATGGCCACCCGGGGGTGGCGGCCGTACCGCGGCCGCACCACCCGCGCCGCCAGCAGGGTTTCCAGCAGGGCCGGGTAGTCGGCGCCGTCGACCCCGGCCAGCAGGTCGCCGGTGTCGCCCAGCTCGGCCACGAAGTCGGCGGCCGCCTCGCCGGCCTCGCCGGCCCACAGGCGGGCGGCGCCGGTTTCCTCCGTCGTGGCCGCCAGGGCCTCGGCGGCGTCGGCGTGGGCGCGCAGGAGCTCGCGCAGGGGCGCGCGGCGCCGCGACAGGGCGGCGGCGAAGGGTTGCAGCGCCCGCTCCAGGCCGCCCAGGAAAGGCTCCAGGTCGCCGCGTTCGGCGGCCCGCACGGCGGCGCGCAGGCCGGCCACCCCGGGCCCCGGGCGCAGGCCGCGCAGCACTGCGCGTTCCAGGTCGCGCACCCGGGCGCGGAAGGCGCCGGGCTCCTGGCCGCCGGCGGCCAGGGGGTGTTTCAGGGCCGCCAGCAGCGGCACCGGGGCCAGGCCGTCGGCCACCATGCGGGCGGTCAGGCGCAGGAAGGCCCCGGGCGGCGTCTGGTGCAGGGGCAAACCGGCGGAATCGTCCACCTCCACGCCCCAGCGGCGCAGCTCGGCGGTGACCCGCCGCGCCAGGGCCCGGTCCGGCGTCACCACCGCCACCGTGCGGCCGGGGGTCTGCAGGGTCTCGCGCACGGCCAGGGCGACCACCGCCGCCTCCTCCACCGCCGTCGGGCAGTCGACCCGGGCGACACCGGCCAGGGCGGAGTCCAGGCCGCCCGCCAGGTCTCCGTCCAGGCGCGCCGCCTCGCCCGTGGCCGCCGCCGGGCGCAGGGCGGTGTTGACCAGGCGGGCCCGGTCCGCTGCCGTCCCCTGGATGCCGGGCGCCGGCCAGTCGGCGACGGCGGCCCGGTCCAGGCCCAGGTGGGCCAGCAGGCGGGCCAGGCCGAACTGGGGGTGGGAGGGTTCCAGCGCCGACCAGGCGTCGTCGTCCAGGTCCCGGTCCAGGCCGGGCAGGACCACGGCGCCGGTGGGCAGGGCGGCGACCACGGCCAGCAGGTCCGCCGTCGCCGGGATCGACCCCGTGGACCCGGCGGCGATCACCGGGCCGGCCGGCGGCCGCGCCCGCCACGCCGCGGCGCGGGCATCCAGCAGGCGGTTGCGCCGCGCCGCCGGGTCCAGACAGCCCTCGTCGGCCAGGATCGCCGGCCAGGCGTCGGACAGGATGGACAGGAATTCGAGGGTGATGCGCCAGTGGTCGGCGAAGTCCCCCGGCACCAGGTCGGCGAGGCCGTCCAGGCTCAGGCGTTCGGTATGCACCTGGTCCAACAGGCGCGCCAGCTCCTGGGCCAGGCGTGCCGCCTGGTCGGGGGTCATGTCGGTTTCTTCTGCTCCGGCCCGGGCCAGGATCAGGCGCGCCAGCAACAACTGTCGGCGCAGGCCGCCCAGGGGCGGCGGGATGTCCGGGTCCAGGGCCGCGCCGCCGGCGGGCTCGGCCTCCCAGCCCAGCAGGGACAGGTCCTCGTCGTCCAGCTCGCCCAGCGGCATCAGGCGCGGCAGCAGCAGGGGCCGGCCGTCGCCGCCGCGCAGGAACGCCTCGCGCAGGGCGCGGCAGGCGCGCCGGGTGGGCAGCAGTACGGTGTAGGGCACCAGGGCCTGGGGGTCGGGCCCGGCGCGGTCGCGGATGCCGGCGGCCAGGGCGTCGACGAAGGGCACCCCGGCCGGGATGGTGAAGACGTTTCCGGGCCGGGGCGCCGGCGCCGTCATCGCCGGCGCGATTCCGGCCAGCGTTCGGTCAGGTAGCTCTCGGCCTCGGCCAGTCCGTCGGGCGTGCCCACGTGGAACCATTCGCCGTCGTGCACCAGGCCGAACAGGCGGCCGGCTTCGCCGGCCTTGTTGTAGAGGACGTTCAGGGAGAAGGCGCCGTCGGGGCAGCCCTCGAACAGGCGCGGGTGCAGGATCTGGATGCCGGTGAACAGGTACGGCGAGTCCTCGCACTCGTGGCGCCGCGACACCCGGCCCAGGGGGTCCATCAGGAAATCGCCGCGCCCCGTGTAGCCGAAGGCGGTGACCGTGGAGTTGGCCAGCAACAGGGCGTCCATGTTCGCGTCGTCCCACTGCCGCCACATGCGCCACAGGGCCGGCTCGTACCCGTCCAGCCACATGCTGTCGCCGTTGACCACGAAGAACGGGCCGTCGCCCAGCATGGGCAGGGCGTTGGCCACGCCGCCGCCGGTGTCCAGGATCTGGTTCGGCTCGGGCGAGACCCTGATCTTGGGGTCCTTGCGGTGGCGCACGTGCTGTTCGATCAGGTGGCCCAGGTGGTGGGTGTTGACCACCACGTTCTCGACCCCGGCGTCGGCCAGGCGGTCGATGGCCCGGTCCAGCAGCGACCGCCCGGCCACCTCGATCAGGGGCTTGGGCAGGGTGTTGGTGATGGGGCGCATGCGCCGGCCGAATCCGGCGGCCATGACCATGGCGTGGCGCGGCAGCCCCGCGGGCGGCGCCGCGCGGTTGGTGACCTCTACTGCGGCGCGGCGGCCGGGCATGGCGGGATCTCCCTCCTGTCGGTTGCAACGTGGATGGCCAGCCAGCGGGCCAGGGGCGCCAGCAGCGGGTGGCGCACGGCGCCTTCCAGCAGGCGCCAGACGCGCGGGATGTGGACCAGGTAGTCGGGCTTGCCGTCGCGCAGGCACAGGCGGGTGAAGATGCCGATCACCTTGGCGTGGCGGGTCGCCCCCAGCACCGCGTAGGCGGCGTCGAAGGCGGCCCGGTCCAGGTCCGGGAAGGCGTCCAGGTAGCGCGCCCGCATGGCCGCGGCCAGGGCCGGGTCGATGTCGCGCCGCGCGTCCTCCAGCAGCGACATGAGGTCGTAGGCCGGGTGCCCGGCCACGGCGTCCTGGAAGTCGAGCTGGCCGCAGGCGGCGATGCCCTGGCGCCCGTCCAGCAGCATCAGGTTGTCCACGTGGTAGTCGCGCAGGACCAGGGTGCGCGGCCCGGCGCCGGCCACCGGCAGGGCGCGGCGCCAGATGGCCACATAGGCGGCGCGCACCGGCGCCGGGGTGGGCGCGCCCAGGACCGCCGGCATGTACCAGTCGGTCAGCAGGCAGGCCTCGTCGATCAGCCGTTCGGTGTCGTAGGCGGGCAGGCCGGCGGGCAGGGCCTCGGCCTCGGGCCGGCGGTGCAGGGCCACCAGCACGTCCACGGCCAGGGCGTAGAGCGCCGTTTCGTCGGCGCCGCCGGCCAGCAGGCGGGTGTAGGTCGAATCCCCGAAATCCTCCAGCAGCAGCAGGCCGTTGCCGATATCCTCGGCCAGGATGCGCGGGGCGCTGATGCCCAGCGCGTTCAGGTGGCGGGCGACCAGGGCGTAGGGCCGCACGTCCTCCTTGTCCGGCGGCGCGTCCATCAGCACGGCGCGGCGGTCGCCGTCGGTGACCCGGTCGTAGCGGCGGAACGAGGCGTCGGCGGCCAGGGGCGCGCGCGTGGCGGCGGCCCAGCCGGCGCCGTCCAGGAAGGCGCGGATCAGGTCGTCCCGCGCAGGCCCGCCGGACTCAGGCATGCCCGGCGCTCCGCAGCCGTTCCATCCAGCTGTTGCCGCCGGCCAGCACGGCGCGCCGCGCCCGCTTGCCGCGGATCGCCAGGGTCACGTCCAGGCGGTCCCGCGGCAGCAGGCCGGGCACCCGCTCGGGCCACTCGATCAGCGAGATGCCCTCGGCGAAGGCGTCCTCCAGGCCCAGCTCGTAGGCTTCCTCGGCGGTGTTCAGGCGGTAGAAGTCGAAGTGGACCACCGGGCCGGCGTCGGTGTCGTAGTGCTGCACCAGGGTGAAGGTGGGGCTGGGCACCTCCTCGTCGGGGTCGCCCAGGGCGCGGATGAAGGCCCGGGCCAGGGCCGTCTTGCCCGCCCCCAGGTCGCCGCGCAGGGCGATCACGTCGCGCACCCGCGCCACCCGCGCCAGGGACTGGGCCAGGCGCGCCGTGGCCGCCTCGTCGCGCAGGTCGATGGTGATCTGGTCGCTGGAGTCCATGGCGGCGGAAATTACCCTTCGAACGGCCCCGCATACCCCATCCCGGGCGGCGCGCAAAGCTTGATTATGGCGTGGTCCCTGTCCATGTTAGGGGCCCCGCGCCCGGGGCGCCAAGCTTGCCCTTCTTATTACCGCGCGGCCGCACAAGATTCCATGGGGGTTTCCATGACGCAAGCTGGACCGGGCACCAGCCACCGCACCGATATCGCCATCATCGGCGCCGGCCCCGTGGGCCTGTTCGCCGTGTTCGAGTGCGGCATGCTGAACATGCGCTGCCACGTGGTCGACGCCCTGGAGGCGGCCGGCGGCCAGTGCTCGGCCCTCTATCCGGAAAAGCCCATCTACGACATCCCCGGCTATCCCCAGATCATGGCCGGCGACCTGGTGGCCCGGCTGGAGGAGCAGGCGGCACCGTTCGAGCCGGCCTATCACTTCGCCCAGCAGGTGGTGTCCCTGACCCGGGGCGGCGACGGCCGCTGGCTGTTGGAGACCTCGGCCGGCACGCACATCGACGCCGCCGCCGTGCTGGTGGCGGCCGGGGTCGGCGCCTTCGGTCCCAACCGCCCGCCCATGGACGGCCTGCCCGATTTCGAGGCCAGCGGCGCCGTACGCTACCTGGTGTCCCGGCGCGAGGAGTTCCGCGGCAAGCGCATCGTCATCGCCGGCGGCGGCGATTCGGCGGTGGACTGGGCCCTGTCCCTGGCCGAGCTGGCGGCCCACGTGGCGGTGATCCACCGCCGGCCCAAGTTCCGCGCCGCGCCCGAGAGCGTGTCGCGCCTGCAGGCCCTGGCCGCCGACGGGCGCGTCGAGCTGG
Source organism: Hyphomicrobiales bacterium (assembly GCA_024236415.1). Taxonomy (GTDB): domain Bacteria; phylum Pseudomonadota; class Alphaproteobacteria; order Rhodospirillales; family JACKKN01; genus JACKKN01. Next base: position 333,674 of record JACKKN010000001.1, on the reverse strand, counting down.
TGATCCCGTTCCAGCCGGCGGCCCTGGACGGTGCTGACGGCCGCCTGGCGGCGGTGATCGCCAAGGACCTGGACGGCAACGAACGGCGCCTGGAGGCGGACTTCTTCCTGCCCTTCTTCGGTCTGGCCCAGAACCTGGGGCCCATCGCCCAGTGGGGCCTGAACCTGGATTTCAACCACGTCCAGGTCAGCCCCGACACCTGCGCCACCAACCTGGCCGGCGTGTTCGCCATCGGCGACATCGCCACCTACCCGGGCAAGCTGAAGCTGATCCTGACCGGCTTCGCTGAGGCCGCCGCCGCCGCCCACGCCGCGCGCAAGGTGGTCTACCCCGACGAGGAGCTGCACTTCGAGTACTCCACGTCCAGGGGCGTGCCGGGGCACTGAGGAAGGCCCCTCAGCGGGCCGGTATCAGTTGATGAAGCCCTCGAACGACGCCGGGGCCGGGCCGATGACCGTCAGCTCGCGCTCGCGCACCTCGATCACCGCCAGGCCGCGCTCGGCGATGCCTTCCAGGCTGAAGCGGAAGATGCCGTCGCGGCCCAGGAAGCCGCTGGGGCTGGTCAGCATGGCGTCGTTGGCCAGGCTGCCGGGCCCCTGGCGGGCCAGCACCGCGGCCAGGGCGGCGGCGTCGTAGGCCAGGGTCGCCAGCCGCGGCGGCGCGTCGCCGTAGGTGCGCTTGTAGGCGGTCACGAAGTCGGCCCGGGCGCCGGGCGGCGGCGCCGCGAACCAGGCCCCCACGAGGGCCGGTTCGGTGCCGATGCCGGGCTCGTCGAACAGGCCCGTGCCCAGGATGCGGACCTTGACCGGATCGATGTCGTAGTAGGGCAGGTGGGCGGCGATGTTCTGCAGCCGCTTGCCGCCCTCGGCGATCATCAGGGCGTCGAAGGACACGTCGCCCACGGTCTGCAGCTTGGCCAGGCGGGCCAGGGCGCGCTTGGAAACCTCGTCCTTGCGCCCGCGCAGGGCCGCCTTCTGGCGCTCAAGTTCCGCCTGGCGGGCGTCGAAGTCGGCCAGTTCGCGTACCAGCTCGGCGAATTCCTCGGTGGTGGGGTCGTAGTACCGCACCTGGCCCAGGGCGCCGCCGCCGGCCTCGGCGGCCTGCTGCAGGGCGGCCACCACGGTGCGGCCGTAATCGTTGTCCGGCGCCAGGGCGGCGAAGGTGCGCAGGCCCCGGTTCAGCGCGTAGTCGACCACCCGGCGCACCTGGGCGCTGGGCAGGAAGCCCAGGGTGTAGACCCCGTCGCCGGCCACCTGGCGGGTCGACGAGAAGGCCACTACGCGCACGTTGGCGGCGCGCGCGATGGGCGCCGCCGCGGTCACCGAATCGGCCAGCAGGGGGCCCAGGATCATGGACGCGCCGTCGGCCACGGCCTCGGCCGCGGCGCGGGCGGCACCGTCGGCGGTGCCCTGGCTGTCATAGAAGGTGATCTCGAACTGCGGCCCGGCGAAGTCGAACAGGGCCAGCTGGGCGGCGTTGGCCATGGCCTTTCCCAGGGGTCCGACCGGCCCGGTCATGGGCACCAGCATGGCCACCCGGGTGACTCCGGCGGCCGGCGGCGGTGGCACCACGCCGCCGGTCTCGACCGTGCCGCGGGCGGCCAGGCCCGGTTCCGCCGACGGCGCCAGGGTGCCGCCGAACAGGGGCGCACCGGGACGGTTCGGTTCCGTGCCCGGCGGCGGCGCACCCAGGGTGCCCAGGGGCCGGTCCGGGTCGTAGGCGCCGGGGGCGGCCACGCCGCCGGCCACCGGGCGCGGGTCCTCGCCTTGCGCCGGACGCGCATTTTGGGAAGACTGGCAGGCGGCCACGGCCAGCAGGGCGGCGAGGACGCCGGCGGCCAGGGAGAAACGGTGGGGCAATGGGGTCGATCCGGTCATCACGCGGTTCCAAATCCAGCGGTCCGAACGCACGGGCGGGCGGCGACTCGGCGCCGTCCGAGCCTAGCGCCACGCCCGGGGAGAGTAAACAGCCGCCCGACGCCCGCGGTGCGCCCCTGGCGCCGGGGCTGTACCTGGTGGCGACCCCCATCGGCAACGCCCGCGACATCACCCTGCGGGCCCTGGACGTGCTGGCCGCCGCCGCCGTGGTCGCCTGCGAGGACACCCGGGTCACGGCCAGGCTGCTGGCCATCCACGGCATCGCCACGCCGCTGACGCCGTACCACGAGCACAACGCCGACAAGGCGCGACCGGCCCTGATCAGACGCCTGAAAAGCGGCGAAAGCGTGGCGCTGGTATCCGACGCCGGCACCCCCCTGGTGTCGGACCCGGGGCACAAGCTGGTGCGCGCCTGCGTCGACGACGGCATCCCCGTGGTGCCCGTGCCCGGGGCCTCGGCGGTGCTGGCGGCGCTGCAGGTCTCGGCCCTGCCCAGCGACCGGTTCCTGTTCGCCGGCTTCCCGCCGGCCAAGGGGGCGGCGCGGCGCCGCGCCCTGGCCGAGGTGGCGGCCGTGCCGGCGACCCTGGTGTTCCTGGAATCGGCCAAGCGCCTGGCCGCCAGCCTGGCCGACATGGCCGAGGTGCTGGGCGACCGCCCGGCGGCGGTGGGCCGCGAGCTGACCAAGCTGTTCGAGGAGACGCGGCGCGGCTCCCTGGCCGCCCTGGCCGCCCACTACGCCGACGCCGGCCCGCCCAGGGGCGAGGTGACCGTGGTGGTGGGCCCGCCGGTGGCGGCCGAGGTCACGGACGAGGAGGTGGACCGCCTGCTGACCCGGGCGCTCGCCGACCAGTCCCTGCGCGACGCCGCCGACGCCGTCGCCGCGGCCACCGGCCGGCCGCGGCGCGCCGTCTACAACCGGGCCCTGGACCTGAAGGGGTGAGCCCCGTGGCCAAGGGGCGGGCCAGGGGGCGGGCCAGGGGGCGGGAGAGCCGCCGCCGGGCCTGGCGCTATGGCCGCTGGGCCGAGACGTTGTGCGTCCTGCGCCTTCGCTTGGCCGGCTACGCCATCGTCGCGCGCCGCTTCCGCCGCCCGGTCGGCGAGATCGACATCGCCGCCCGCCGCGGCCGGGTGCTGGCGGTGGTCGAGGTCAAGGCCCGCCAGGACCCCCAGGCGGCGGCCGAATCCCTGGGCCCGCGCCAGCGCCGGCGCATCCGCCGCGCCGCCCTGGCCCTGGTGGCGGCACGCCCGGCCCTGGCCGGGCTGGACCTGCGCTTCGACGTCATGGTGGTGGCGGCCGGGCCCCTTGGGCTGGCCCTGTGGCCGCGCCACATCCGCGACGCCTGGCGCGAGGATTTTTAGCCCCACCGTCGCCGCCCCGCCCTTTCGGCGGCCGGCCGGTGGCCGTACAATGGCCCCGATTCGCGGGCCGGCCGCGCGCCGGACAGGCCATCTGGGGGCAAGACATCGGCCATGATCGACAAATCCACATCCGTTTTTCCGCGTGCCCGGCGGCTGGCCGCCGTGGCGCTGGCGGGCGCCGTCCTGGCGGGTGCCGCCGCCGGCCTGGGCGGCTGCGCCGGGGCGGTGGTGGGCGGCGCCGCCGCCACCGGGGTCGCCGCCTACCAGGAACGGGGCATCTCCGGCGTCACCAAGGACCTGCGGGTGGCCCTGTCCATCCGCGAGAAGTGGGGGCGTTTCGACCACACCATGCCGGTCAAGCTGGGAGTCGAGGTCTACGAGGGCCGGGCCCTGCTGACCGGTGCCGTCACCGACGAGAAGTTCGCGTCCGACGCCGTGCGACTGGCCTGGAAGGCCGAGGGCGTCAAGGACGTGCTGAACGAGATCCAGATCACCGACACCGGGGTCGCCGACTACGCCCGCGACAGTTGGATCACCACCGAGCTGACCACCAAGATCACGCTCGACAAGGACGTGCTGGCCATCAACTACGCCATCGAGACGGTCAACCAGGTCATCTACCTGATCGGCATCGCCCAGGACCAGGCCGAATTGGACCGGGTTCTGGCGCACGCGCGGACGATCGACTACGTGAAAAAGATCGTCAACCACGTGCGCGTCAAGACACGGCCGTCGTGACCGCCGTCGCGACCCTGAAATCGCGACTGCGCGCCCTGGCGGCGCGCCCCGACGGCGACCTGGACGTGGGCGCCACGGCCCTGGTCCTGGCCGCCATGGAGCGGCCGGGCGCGACCATGGACAGCTACCTGCGCCACCTGGAGCGCCTGTCCGGCGCCGTCGCCGACTATGCGCTGGACCCGGCCGGCGCCGACCTGGACCTGCGCGCCGAGGCCCTGCGCCACGTGATCGTGCGCCGCTACGGCTACCTGGGCGGCAGCGACACCGGTGACGAGCCCGAGGCCGAGAACCTGTACAACCTGATCGACGGGCGCATGGGCTCGGCGCCCCTGCTGGCGGTGCTGTACCTGAAGGTGGCGGCGGACCTGGGCTGGCCGGCGCGGGCCATCGACTTCCCGGCCCGGCCCCTGGTGCGCCTGGACCACGGCGGCGGGCGGGTGCTGCTGGACCCCTTCGGCGGCGGCCGGCCCCTGGGCGCCAGCGACCTGCGCGAGCTGCTGAAGGCGGCCCAGGGCCTGGACGCCGAGATGACCCCCGACCACTACCGCGAGATGGACGGCCGCGACCTGCTGGCCCGGATCCAGAACCGGGTCAAGGTGCGCTACCTGCGCGGCGCCCGCCTGGAAGACGCGCTCCGGGTGCTGGATACCATGGTCACCCTGTGCCCCGACCGGCCCGTGTTCTGGCGCGAGCTGGGCCTGCTGCAGGCGCGGCTGGACCGCACCCGCGACGCCATCGCGGCGCTGGAACACTACCTGCGCCTGTGTCCCGCGGACTCGGCGCGCTACCGCACCACGGTGCTGCTGCAGGAGCTGCGCGGCAAGCTGAATTGACCGGCGCGCGCCGCCGGATTAAATGACAGGCGGCGCCACCCGGGCGTCGGCGACAACGAGGACTTCCCCCATGGCCCTGCAAGTGGCGATCCAGATGGACCCCATCGAGTCCATCGACATCGACGGCGACAGCACCTTCGTCCTGGCCCTCGAAGCCCAACGCCGGGGCCACGTGCTGTACCACTACCTGCCCCAGGACCTGAGCTTCTCCCACGGCACAGTGCGGGCCCGGGTGCGGCCGCTGGAAGTGCGGCGCCGGGCCGGCGACCACTTCACCCTGGGCCCGGCCGCGGCGGCCGACCTGTCGACCATGGACGTGGTGCTCATGCGCCAGGACCCGCCGTTCGACATGGCCTATATCACCGCGACCCACATCCTGGAGCATATCCACCCCAAGACCCTGGTCGTGAACGACCCGGTGCAGGTGCGCAACGCCCCCGAGAAGCTGTTCGTGACCCATTTTCCCGACCTCATGCCGCCGACCCTGATCGCCAGCGACATCGCCGAGATCAAGGCCTTCCGCGCCGAACACAAGGACATCATCGTCAAGCCCCTGTACGGCAACGGCGGCGCCGGGGTGTTCCACATCGCGCCCGGCGACGACAACCTGAACGCCCTTCTGGAAATGTTCACCGAACGCTCGCGCGAGCCGGTGATGGTGCAGAAATACCTGCCCGACGTGCGCGCCGGCGACAAGCGCATCATCCTGGTGGACGGCCGCGCCGCCGGCGCCGTCAACCGGGTGCCGGCCGAGGGCGAGGCGCGGTCCAACCTGCACGTGGGCGGCAAGGCCGTGAAAACGGCGCTGACCGCGCGCGAGCACGAGATCTGCGAGACCATCGGCCCGTTCCTCAAGGACCGGGGCCTGATCTTCACCGGCATCGACGTCATCGGCGACTACCTGACCGAGATCAACGTCACCTCGCCCACGGGCCTGCAGGAGATCGACCGCTTCGACGGCGTCTCCCTGGAAGGCGAGATCTGGGACGCCATCGAGGCGCGGCTGTAATCCCGGCCCGACTCGCGCGAACCGATAAAAATTCCTTATTTTCAAAGAGTTATCCAGGACACGGGGACAAAAAAGGGCCCCCGTGTCGCCGCGGGGGCCCGAGTGCTTGACGTTATCGGATCGAGGCCGCCCCCCGGCGGCCCGACACTAAGGATTTCCAGGGATACAGGGCCCGGGCGGCGCCGTCACCCTACCGAATCTGGGAGGGGTGGGGGCAAAGGCGGCGGGAATGCAACCTTTTCAATCATTTGAAAACCGGCTCGCGGCGCGTTTGGAAGGCGTCCAGGCCCTCGCCCACGTTGTCGCTGGACAGGGCCGCCACGGCCACCTCGCGTTCCCGCGCCAGGGCCGCGTCCAGGCCCTCCTCCAGCCCGTCCAGGGCAAGCCGCTTCATGGCGCGCAGGCCCTCGGGATTGCGCCGCGCCGCCTGGCGGGCGTAAGCGAGCGCGGCGTCGCGCAGCTCGCCGTCGGGCACCACGTAGTTGGCCAGGCCCCAGGCCAGCGCCGTCTCCGCGTCCAGCCAGCGGGCCGAGTACATGAGGTCCAGCGCCCGGCGCCGCCCCACCAGGCGCGGCAGCCGTTGCGACCCGCCCCAGCCGGGGATCAGGCCGAACTGGGCGTGCTGGTCGCCCATGCGCCCGCCGGCGGCCAGGAACACCACGTCGCAGGACAGCGCCAGCTCCAGCCCGCCGGCCAGGGCCAGGCCCTGGACCGCCGCGACCACCGGCAGGGGCGCCGTCTCCAGGCGCCGCAGCACCCGGTGCCCGGTGGCCATGAACGCGGCCAGGACGGCCGGGTCGGCGCGGGCGGCCAGAACCTCGTCCAGGTCCGCCCCGGTGCAGAAGTGCGGCCCCTCGGCCTGCACCACCATGGCCCGGGCGCCGTCCGCCTCGGCCGCATCCAGGGCCGCGTCCAGGCCGGCGAACATGGCCGACGAGACGCAGTTGAACTTGTCGGGCCGGTTCAGGGTCGCCACGGCGACGCCGTCGTCGCAGGCATAGAGGATGGGGTCGGTGTCGGTCATGGCGCTCGTTTCCTTATCTGCCGTTCGGCCCCTACCGGGTGCCGTAGATGCGGTCCCCCGCGTCGCCCAGGCCGGGGACGATGTAGCCGTGGTCGTTCAGTTCCCGGTCCACGGCGGCGGTGAACAGGGGCACGTCCGGATGCGCGGCGCGGAAGGCGGCCACCCCCTCGGGCGCCGCCAGGACGCACATGAACTTCAGGGCCCGGGCGCCGGCCTGCTTGACCCGGGTGACGGCGGCGATGGCCGAGTGGGCCGTGGCCAGCATGGGGTCGACGACGATGACCTGGCGCTCGGCCAGGCCGTCGGGCAGCTTGACGTAGTATTCCACCGGGCGCAGGGTCGCGGCGTCCCGGTACAGGCCCACGTGGCCGACCCGGGCCGCCGGCACCAGGTCCAGCATGCCGTCCAGCAGGCCGTTGCCGGCGCGCAGGATCGACACGAAGCAGATCTTCTTGCCCTCCAGCATGGGCGCCTCCATGGCCTCCAGCGGGGTGTGGATGGCCACCGTGCGCAGCTCCAGGTCCTTGGTCACCTCGTAGGTCAGCAGCAGGCTGATCTCGCGCAGCAGGCGGCGGAACTCGGCCGTGGGGGTGTCGCGGCTGCGCAGCAGGGTCAGCTTGTGCCGCACCAGGGGGTGGTCGACGACGGTCAGCGGCGCGGGGGCGGGGTTGTCGCGGGACGGGGCCATGGTCGGACTGCCTTTCGCTGGGGCCAGGACGGGCCACCATGGTAGCAGGTTGTTCCGGCACCGGCGCCTGGTCTATACCTGCCGCCCTGAATCGCGTCCCACTCCCATGCCCGGCGGAGCGCCATGGCACGACTGACCTTCCACGGCGCCACCGAGGGCGTCACCGGCTCGGCCTACCTGCTGCGCACGGACCGCGCCCGGGTGCTGCTGGAATGCGGCCTGGTCCAGGGCGGCCGCCAGGCCGAGGCCGCCAACCGCGACCCTTTTCCCTTCGACCCCCGGGACCTGGACGCCGTGATCCTGTCCCACGCCCACCTGGACCACAGCGGGCTGCTGCCGCGCCTGGTGGCCGAGGGTTACGCCGGTCCCGTCTACATGACCCACCCCACCGCCGAGCTGCTGGACATCATGCTGCGCGACGCCGCCTTTCTGGAACAGCGCGACACCGAATGGGAGAACAAGTTCCGCCGCCGCGCCGGCAAGGACGAGCTGGCGCCGCTGTACACCGTCGCCGACGTGGAGGCGGCCCTGGCGCGTTGCGCCGGCCTGGAGTACGGCGTCCGCACCGTGGTGGCGCCGGGGGTCGACGTGCGGCTGTCCGATGCCGGGCACATCCTGGGCTCGGCGGTGGTGGAGGTGTTCGTCAACGAGGGCGGCGCCGAACGCAAGCTGGCCTTCTCGGGCGACCTGGGCAACAGCTCGGCGGCCCTGCTGCGCGACCCGGCGCGGATCGCCGGCGCCGACCTGCTGTTGCTGGAATCCACCTATGGCGACCGCGACCACCGGCCCATGGACGAGACCCTGGACGAGCTGGAACGCATCGTCACCGCGGCCGCCGAGGACGGCGGCAACATCCTGATCCCGGCCTTCGCCGTGGGCCGCACCCAGGAGGTCATCTTCCGTCTGGGCGAGCTGTTCCACGCCGGCAAGCTGGACCGCTTCCGCGTCTACCTGGACAGCCCCATGGCCATCGCCGCCACCGGGGTCTACCAGCGCCACCAGGACGAGTTCAACCGGGCCGACCGCACGCTGATCCGCCGCGCCCGCGGCGCCACCCTGCCGGCCTTCCTGCCCAGCCTGCGCTACTCGCGGACCACCGAGGAATCCATGGCGCTGAACCGGGTCACCGGCGGCGCCATCATCATCGCCGGCAGCGGCATGTGCAACGGCGGGCGCATTCGCCACCACCTGAAGCACAACCTGTGGCGCCGCTCGTCCCACGTCGTGATCGTCGGCTTCCAGGCCGCCGGCACCCCGGGCCGTGCCCTGGTGGACGGCGCCCGGACCTTTCACCTGGGCGGCGAGGAGATCGCGGTCAAGGCCGCCGTCCACACCCTGGGCGGTTTTTCGGCCCACGCCAGCCAGTCGCAGCTGCTGGATTGGGTCCAGGGATTCACCGAGCGGCGCCCGCGAATCTGCCTGGTGCACGGCGAGGACGCGGCAAAGGCGGCCCTGGCCGCGCGCCTGGCCGGCGACGGCTGGCGGGTGGAGGTGCCGCGCCCGGGCCAGGCCGTGGAGTTGTGAAACGGCGCGGGGATGACAGGTCGGCCGGCGGCGCCTATCGTGGCCGCACGGCGGGCATCTCCCGCGCCCCGGCAACAGGAACTCCCATGGAACTGGACTATCCCTTCGAGCAGCCCGACGGCGAAGGCACCCTGCGCGAGATCGACGACGGCCTTTTCTGGGTGCGCATGCCCCTGCCCTTTCCGCCGCGCCACATCAACCTGTGGCTGCTGCGCGACGGTGACGGCTGGACCGTGGTCGACACCGGCATCGGCCGGCCCGAGGTGCAGGCCCACTGGCGCCGCATCCTGGACGAGGTGACCGGCGGGCGGCCGGTGCGCCGGGCCATCGTCACCCATTTCCACCCCGACCACCTGGGAAACGCCGGCTGGTTCGCCCGCCACCACGGCAGCCGCCTGTGGATGACCCAGGAGGAATGGCTCATGGGGCGGCTGCTGGCCGCCGACACGTCGGAGGCGACCACGGCCAGCAACGTGGACTTCTTCCGCCACTGCGACCTGGACGAGGACAACATCTTCGAGTTCAAGGCCCGCGGCTGGCAGTACAAGAACATGGTCGAGTCGATCCCGCGCCAGTTCGTGCGCATGTACGACGGCGACGCCGTGCACATCGGCGGCGACGTGTGGCGGGTGATCGTCGGCCGCGGCCACGCGCCCGAGCACGCCTGCCTGCATTCGGCGGCGCGGCGGATCCTGATTTCCGGCGACCAGATCCTGCCGCGCATCACCCCCATCGTCGGCGTGCCGCCCATGGAGCCCGAGGCCAACCCGCTGCAGGATTTCCTGGATTCCCTGGCCAAGTTCGAGCACCTGGAGGCGGACACCCTGGTGCTGCCGGCCCACGGCCTGCCCTTCCGCGGCCTGCCCGGCCGCCTGGCGGCGACCCGGGTGCACCACGAGGAGCGGCTGGAGACCCTGCGCGCCGCCTGCGCCCAGCCCCTGACCGTGCGCCGCGCCGTGGACGCCATGTTCGACCGCGCCCTCGATCCCCAGAACCTGCGCCTGGCTTCGGCCGAGACCCTGTCGCACCTGAACCTGCTGGTGGCCCGCGGCCAGGTGGTGCGCGAGGACGGCGACGGGCCGTGGCATTTCCGCTCGCGGTGAGGAGCCGCGCGGGGTAGCCTGACGAAATGTCGGAATGGTGACGATTCCCGACGATTCACGAGGGTGACATGACGGCCACGTTCAAGGACGACCTGGACCGGCGGCTGGTGGCGCTGTTGCAGACCAACGCCCGCGACTCCACCACCAACCTGGCGCGCCGGCTGGGCGTGGCCCGCACCACGGTGCACGAGCGCATCGCCCGACTGGAGCGTGACGGGCTGATCACCGGGTACAGCGTGGTGCTGAGCCGCAACCCGGCCGTCGAGCGGGTCCAGGCCCTGGTCATGCTGGCGGTGCGGCAGAAACAGTCGCGCCAGGTGGTGGACCGCCTGCGCGGCTTTCCCGAGGTCAAGACCTGCCTGACCGTGAACGGCGAGTACGACCTGTTCCTGGTGGTCGAGACGGCGCGGCTGGAGGACCTGGACGTGGTGCTGGACGAGATCGCCGAGGTTCCGGGCATCGAGCGCACCGCCTCGTCCATCGTGCTGGCCAGCAAGTTCGACCGCCGCTACCGCGAGGTGGCGCAGCAGCTGGCGGAACAGCTCGCCCCGCCGCAATCGTCAATCTGACGGAATAGTCGCTAAATCGACGTAAATGGACTCTCTGCCGGCGCTTTTGCCCGTGGGCGCCGCCGGACAACGCTGGTCCAATGGGGACGGTTGAGAACGCCTGTCGGTCGCGCCGGCCCAGGCCCGGCCCGTGCGGCGCCCCGATTGCAAGGAGAGCACCATGGACCACCGCGACCTGTTCGAACGGCTGGGCCTGGGCGCCGTTTCCGACGAGACCGGCGCCCTGGCCGTGCACACGCCCATCGACGGCAGCGAGATCGCCCGCCTGCGCGAGACCCCGGCGGCCGACATGGACGGGATCATCGCCCGCGCCCGATCGGCGCAGCGGGCCTGGCGCGACGTGCCGGGGCCGCGCCGCGGCGAGCTGGTGCGCCTACTGGGCCAGGAGCTGCGCGCGGCCAAGGACGACCTGGGCCGGCTGGTGTCGCTGGAATGCGGCAAGATCTTCCAGGAGGGCCTGGGCGAGGTGCAGGAGATGATCGACATCTGCGACTTCGCCGTCGGCCTGTCGCGGCAGCTGCACGGCCTGACCATCGCTTCCGAGCGGCCCGGCCACGCCATGCGCGAGACCTGGCATCCCCTGGGGGTCTGCGGCGTCATCACCGCCTTCAACTTCCCGGTCGCGGTGTGGGCCTGGAACGCGGCCCTGGCGCTGGCCTGCGGCAACGCGGTGGTGTGGAAACCGTCGGAAAAGACACCGCTGACCGCCCTCGCCTGCCGTCACCTGCTGGACCGGGCCCTGGTCCGCTTCGGCACCGCCCCGGCGGACCTGCACCAGGTCGCCGTCGGCGGCCGCGATCTGGGCGAGGCCCTGGTGGACAGCCCCCACGTGGCCCTGATCAGCGCCACCGGCAGCACCCGCATGGGCCGCGCCGTGGCGCCCCGGGTAGCGGCCCGGTTCGGGCGCAGCATCCTGGAGCTGGGCGGCAACAACGCCATGATCGTCACTCCCAGCGCCGACCTGGACATGGCCGTGCGGGCCATCGTCTTCTCCGCCGTCGGCACCTGCGGCCAGCGCTGCACCAGCCTGCGCCGCCTGATCGTGCACCGCGACGTGTACGGCGACCTGGTGCCCAGGCTGGTGCGGGCCTACGACTCCATCCCCGCCGGCGACCCCCTGGCCGACGGCGTCCTGGTCGGGCCGCTGATCGACGCCGGCGCCTTCGCCGCCATGCAGGCGGCGCTGGACCGTGCCCGGGCCCAGGGCGGCACCGTGCACGGCGGCCACCGGGTGCTGGGCAACGAGTTTCCGGGCGGCTACTACGTGGCGCCGGCCATCGTCGAGATGCCGGGGCAGAGCGACGTGGTGCGCGAGGAAACCTTCGCCCCCATCCTCTACGCCATGGCCTATGATGACCTGGACCAGGCCATCGCCCTGCAGAACGACGTGCCGCAGGGGCTGTCATCCTGCATCTTCTCCAACGACCTGCGCGAGGCCGAGGCATTCCTGTCCTCGGCCGGGTCGGACTGCGGCATCGCCAACGTCAACATCGGTCCCTCGGGGGCCGAGATCGGCGGCGCCTTCGGCGGCGAGAAGGAAACCGGCGGCGGCCGCGAATCGGGCTCCGACGCCTGGAAGGGCTACATGCGCCGGGCCACCAACACCGTCAACTTCTCGCGCGACCTGCCCCTGGCCCAGGGCATCCAGTTCGCCGTCGCCTGACGAAGAGTTGATGCATCAACCGTCCGCGGCCACCTGCCCCAGCAGCCAGTCGCGGAAGGCGACCACCTTGGGCAGGTCGGCCTTGCGCGCGGCGTAGGCCATGTAATAGGCGCGGTGGCTCAGCACCGCCGGGCCGAAGGGCGCCACCAGGTGGCCGGCGGCCAGCTCCTCGCCCACGAACATGCGCGGCAGCACGGCCACCCCCAGGCCCGCCAGGGCGGCGCGGATCACCATGTTGAAGAACTCGAACCGGGGCCCGGTGTCGGCGGCCGCCTCGCCGCCTGGGGCGTCCAGGCCGCGGGCGGTCATCCACTCGTCCCAGGCATAGGGGCGCGATTGCAGGTGCAGCCTGGTGAACCGCGCCAGCTCGGCCGCCGGCACCCGGCGCCGGCCGTCCACCAGCGACGGCGCGCAGACCGGGATGGTCTCCTCCTGGGCGATCAGGTGGGTCACGGCGCCCGGCCAGGTGCCGTCGCCGTGCTGGATGGCCACGTCCACGTCGTCGGCCTCCAGGTCGAAGGGGCGGGTGCCGGTGGTCAGGTTGAGCTGCAGGTGCGGATGGGCGGCGGTGAACCCGCCCAGGCGGGGAATCAGCCAGAACGAGCCAAAGGTGGGGAACAGCGCCAGGTTCAGGACCTGGGGCCCGGCGTCGCGGGTCAGGACTTTCAGCGTCTCGGCCTGCAACCCGTCCAGCAGGCCGGCCACGGCGCGGGCGTAATCGGCCCCGGCCTCGGTCAGGCCCAGGCGCCGGTCGGCGCGGCGGAACAGGTCCTGGCGCAGGAAGGATTCCAGGTTGCGCACCTGGCGGCTGACCGCGCTCTGGGTCAGGTTCAGCTCCTCGGCGGCGCGGGTGAAGTTCAGGTGCCGCGCCGCCGCCTCGAAGCACTGCAGGGACGTGAAGGTGGGCAGGATGCGCCGCATGGGCCTTCTCCACCGGTCGGGACAAGGGTTTGCGGCGAAAAATTCATGCTGATCGCCGCAAAGGCCACCGTTTCCGCCACCTCGGCAGAATAGGTCATTCAATTTCTGAATGGTACGGCAAAAAAACGTCGGTTCCCTCCGGAGGACAAAGGGACTATGCATGGAACCATGCCAGGGGGCACCAAGGCCCCGGAAACGACGGAGGAGGAGACGCGCCATGGCCAAGGCCAGATTCCAATGGGACGACCCGCTGCTGCTGGAGGACCAGCTCAGCGAGGAGGAGCGCCTGGTGCGCGACACGGCGCGGGATTTCGCCCAGGAGCACCTGATGACCCGGGTGTTGGAGGCCAACCGCCACGAGCACTTCGACCGCGAGATCATGAACGAATTCGGCGCCGTCGGCCTGCTGGGCTCGACCCTGCCCGAGGAATACGGCTGCGCCGGGGTCAACCACGTGTGCTACGGCCTGGCCGCGCGCGAGGTGGAGCGGGTGGATTCGGGCTACCGGTCCGCCATGAGCGTGCAGTCCTCCCTGGTCATGCACCCCATCCACGCCTACGGCAGCGAGGAGCAGCGACAGAAATACCTGCCCAAGCTGGCCACCGGCGAATGGGTCGGCTGCTTCGGCCTGACCGAGCCCGACCACGGCTCGGACCCCGGCTCCATGAAGACCCGGGCCGAGAAGATCGACGGCGGCTATCGCCTGACCGGCAACAAGATGTGGATCACCAACTCCCCCATCGCCGACCTGGCCGTGGTCTGGGCCAAGCTGGACGGTGTCATCCGCGGCTTCATCCTGGAGCGCGGCATGGCCGGGTTCAGCACGCCCAAGATCGAGGGCAAGATGAGCCTGCGCTCCTCGGTCACCGGCGAGATCGTCATGGACGGGGTCGAGGTGCCGGAAGAGAACCTGCTGCCCAACGTCCAGGGCCTGGGCGGGCCCTTCGGCTGCCTCAACAAGGCGCGCTACGGGATCGCCTGGGGCGCGCTCGGCGCCGCCGAGTTCTGCTGGCACGCGGCCCGGCAGTACACGCTCGACCGCAAGCAGTTCGGCCGGCCCCTGGCCGCCAACCAGCTGATCCAGTGGAAGCTCGCCAACATGCAGACCGAGATCACGCTGGGCCTGCAGGCCTGCCTGCGGGTGGGCCGCATGCTGGACGAGGGCACCTGCGCGCCCGAGAACATCTCCATGGTCAAGCGCAACTCCTGTGGCAAGGCGTTGGACGTGGCGCGCATGGCGCGCGACATGCACGGCGGCAACGGCATTTCCGACGAATTCCACGTCATCCGCCACATGGTCAACCTGGAAACCGTGAACACCTACGAGGGCACCCACGACATCCACGCCCTGATCCTGGGCCGGGCCCAGACGGGGATCCAGGCCTTCACCGGGGCCTGAGGAGGCGGGGGTTTTCCGCAGGAGGGAAAACCCCGCCCACCGCCGCCCCCGCCCCTTGCCGCGCACCGGGAAATGGCGCACAAGGAACCTTCACCCACAACAAAACCAACGGGGGAGCGACTTCCATGACCGCCATGACCGCGGCCCAGCTTCTGGTGGCCTGCCTGGCCGAGAACGGCACCGACCGGGTGTTCGGCGTGCCCGGCGAAAGCTACCTCGCGGTGCTGGACGCCCTGCACGACCGCAACGACATCCAGTTCATCAACTGCCGCCAGGAGGGTGGCGCCGCCATGGCCGCCGAGGCCGACGGCAAGCTGACCGGGCGGCCCGGGGTGTGCATGGTCACCCGCGGCCCCGGCGCAACCAACGCCAGTTCGGGCGTGCACGTGGCGTTCCAGGACTCGACGCCGATGATCCTGCTGGTGGGCCAGGTCGGCCGCGGCATGGTGGACCGCGAGGCGTTCCAGGAAATCGACTACCGCCGCATGTTCGGCCAGATGGCCAAGTGGGTGGCGCAGATCGACGACCCGGCCCGGGTGCCCGAATACATGACCCGGGCCTTCTCCACGGCGCTGTCCGGCCGCCCCGGCCCCGTGGTCCTGGCCCTGCCCGAGGACATGCTGACGGAAACCGTGCCCGACGCCGTAGTGCCCGAGGCCGCGCGCCCGGTGCAGTCGGCGCCGACGCCCGAGGCGCTGGCGGAACTGCGCGACATGCTGGCGGCCAGCACCCGGCCCCTGCTGCTGGTGGGCGGCGGCGGCTGGTCGGCGGCCGTGTCCGCCGACGTGCGCGCCTTCGCCGTCGCCAACGAGGTCCCCGTGGCCGCCACCTTCCGCTGCCAGGACTATTTGGACAACGGCGACCCCTACTACGTCGGCCACGTGGGCATCGGGGTCGACCCCAACCTGGGCCGCCGGGTCAAGGAGTCGGACCTGCTGATGGTGCTGGGCCCGCGCCTAGGGGAGATGACCACCGGCGGATACAAGCTGTTGCCGCCGCCCGAGGCCGGGCCGCCGCTGGTGCACATCCACGCCGGGGCCGAGGAGCTGAACCGGGTCTACCGCGCCACCCTGCCCATCAACGCCGCCGCCGCCGCCGGGGCCCGGGCCCTGGCCGCCCTGGGCCAGGTGCGGCAGGACCCTGACGTTTCCTGGCGTACCGGCGCGCGCGCGGACTACCTGGCTTTTTGCGAGGGCGCGCCCAGCCCCGGCGCCGTGCAGATGCGCGACGTGGTGCGCCACATCAGCGACACCGTGGGCGCGGACGCCATCGTCAGCAACGGCGCCGGCAACTACGCCGTCTGGGTGCACCGCTTCTTCGCCTACCGCAAATTCCGCAGCGAATTGGCCCCCACCAGCGGCTCGATGGGCTACGGCCTGCCGGCGGCGGTGGCGGCGGCGGCGCGTCACCCGGACCGGCCGGTGGTCTGCTTCGCCGGCGACGGCTGCTTCATGATGACCTGCCAGGAATTCTCCACCGCCGTGCACTACGGGCTGAAGCTGGTGGCCATCGTCGCCAACAACGGCATGTACGCCACCATCCGCATGCACCAGGAGCGCCACTACCCTGGCAGGGTCTCGGGCACCGACCTGGTGAACCCGGACTTTGCCGCCCTGGCCCTGGCCATGGGCGGCCACGGCGAGACGGTGACGGCGACCGAGGACTTCCCCGCCGCCTTCGCCCGGGCGCTGGCGGCTCCCGGCCCGGCCCTGATCGAGCTGAAGCTGGATCCCGAGGCCCTGACCCCGACCCAGACCCTGAGCCAGGTGCGCGGGGGGTGATTTGGCGCGGTTGATGTATCTATTCTAGCCCTGGTGGCTGCGCCCTCTCCAACCGTCGTCCCCGCGCAGGCGGGGACCCATTCCGCCTTCGTCAATGGGCGACGGACGGGGGCAAACCCGCACGAACACCCCCGGCCGCGCGGACGACGGCATGAATTCCCGCCTGCGCCGGAATGACGGTCCACAATGGGGAAGGGGCTGGCCGCGCCGCCTAACCCCGCATCCGCTCCCCCTTGGGGTCGAACAGGGGTTCGGCGACCATGTGGGCGTCGTGGCGGGTGCCCAGGATCTCGATCTGCACCTGGCGGCCGTCGGCCACCAGTTTCGTGGGCAGGAAACCGAGCGCCACGGACTTCCCGCTCCAATGGGCGTAGCCGCCCGAGGTGACGAAGCCCACCACCTCGTCCCCCACCCAGATGGGCTCGTCGGCCCAGACGTCGGCGTCCTGCTGCGCCGGGTCGGTGTCGATGACGAAGGTGCAGAGCTTGCGTTTCGGCCCTTCGGCCTTCTCCTTCAGGGCCGCCGCCTTGCCGATGAAGTCGGCGGGCTTGTTGTAGGAGACGAAGCGGTCGAGGCCCGTTTCAGCCGGGGTGTAGTCGGGCTTGAACTCGCGCATCCACGAGCCGAAGGACTTGTCCAGGCGTAGGCTCATCATGGCCCGCATGCCGAAGGGCCGCAAACCCAGGTCGGCGCCCGCGGCGGCCAGGGTCTCGTACAAGGAAATCTGGTCCTCGGCGTCCACGTAGATCTCGTAACCCAGGTCGCCGGTGTAGGACACCCGCTGCACCAGGGCCCGGCACAGGCCGATGTCATATTCGCGCACGGCCATGAACGGGAGGGCCTGGGTCGACACGTCGCCGTGGGCGACCCGGGCCAGCAGGTCCCGCGCCCGGGGGCCGGCGATCTGGAAGCCGATGCGCCGGGTGGAGACGTTCTCCACCGTCACCCCCGAATCAGGCAGGTGCTGCTGGAACCAGCGCATGTGGTAGTCCTGGGCGCCGAACGAGGCGGTTAGCTGGAAGGCGTCCTCGCCCAGGCGCGAGATGGTGAAGTCGCCGATCAGCCGGCCCTTGGGGCTGAGCATGGGCGACAGCGACATGCGCCCCACCTTGGGCACCCGCCCGGCCATGATGGTGTCGATCCAGTCCGCCGCGCCGGGGCCGGTCACCCGGTACTTGCCGAAGTTGTGGGTTTCGTTGATGCCCACCGCCTCGCGCACGGCGCGGCATTCGGCGGCGGTGGCGTCGAAGGCGTTGGAACGGCGGAAACTGGGGGTCTCGTGCAGGGGCTCGCCCTCGGGCGCGAAATAGTTCACCGCCTCCATGCCGTAGGCGGCGCCGAACACGGCGCGCTGGTTCTTCCAGATGCCATAGGCCGGCGTGGTCTGGAACGGCCTGGCCGCCGGCAGCTCCTCGTTGGGGTACGAGATGGAGAACCGCCGCTGGTAATTCTCGCGTACCTTGGCCCGGGTGTAGCCGGGGGTCACCCACTTGCCGAAGCGGGCCACGTCCATGGCGAACACGTCGCGCGACGGCTCGCCCTCGATCATCCATTCGGCCAGGGTCAAACCGACCCCGCCGCCCTGGGAGAAGCCGGCCATGACGGCGACGGCGGTCCAGTAGTTGCGCAGGCCCGGAACCGGCCCCACCAGGGGGTTGCCGTCGGGGGCGAAGGTGAACGGGCCGTTGATGATGGTCTTGATGCCGGCCCGCTCCAGCACCGGATAGCGGCGGAAGGCGAAGCCCAGCGAATCGCCGATGCGGTCCAGCTTGTCAGGCAGCAGTTCGTGGCCGAAGTCCCAGGGCGTGCCGTCCACGGCCCAGGCGTCGCAGGCCTGCTCGTAGAAGCCGATGACCAGGCCGCGACCCTCCTGGCGCAGATAGCTCTCGCCCTCGGGGTCCATGACGTGGGGCAGCTCGCGCCCGGCCTCGTAGACCTCGGGGATGTCCTCTGTCACCAGGTACTGGTGCTCCATGGGGTGCAGCGGCAGGTAGACACCGGCCATGGCGCCGACCTCGCGGGCCCACAGGCCGCCGGCGTTGACCAGGTGCTCGGCGATCACCGTGCCCTGCTCGGTCACCACCTCCCAGGTCCCGTCGGGGCGGGGGTTGGTCTCCTTCACGGGGTTGCGCAGCACCACCTGGGCGCCGGCCAGGCGCGCCGCCTTGGCATAGGCGTGGGTGGTGCCGGACGGGTCCAGATGGCCGTCCAGGGGGTCGTACAGGGCGCCGATCACGCCCTCGACGTTGGTGATGGGGGACAGTTCCTTGATCTCGTCGGGGCCAACCAGGTGGGTGTCCAGGCCCATGTAGCGGTGCTTGGCCCGCTCGGCGCGCAGGAAGTCCATGCGGTCCGGCGTGCCGGCCAGGGTCAGCCCGCCCACGTGGTGCAGGCCGCAGGACTGTTCGGAAATCTCCTCCAGCTCTTTGTAAAGCTGGATGGTGTAGCCCTGCAGGGCCGCCATGTTGGTGTCGGCGTTCAGGGTGTGGAACCCGCCGGCGGCGTGCCAGGTGGAGCCCGAGGTCAGCTCGGACCGCTCGATCAGCATGACGTCGGTCCAGCCGAGCTTGGTCAGGTGGTACAGCACCGAGCAGCCGACCACGCCGCCGCCGATCACCACCACTTGGGCATGGGTTTTCATGGCGTCCTCCCCGCTTTTTTCGAGGTTCCCGTGTGCCCGCCATGCCTGGGGTTGTCAATGCATTTGGCCGCACCGGCCCGGGAAAATCGGCGAATCCACTTGCAATCATCGAATTCCCCGACACCTTAAGGGGGACCCCGCCCCCGCCGGCGCCGCGAAAGGACCCGCCCTTGGCCATTTCCCCCGCCCCCACCGCCGGCACCGCCGAGGCCCAGTTCCAGCGCCAGACCAAGCGCAGCATCCGCGTCCTGGCCCGGGTGCTGGTCTACCTGCGCCCCTACGCCGGGCGGGTGGCCGTGGCCCTGGTAGCCCTGACGGTCACCGCCATGTGCGTGCTGGGCCTGGGTCAGGGCCTGCGCGCCCTGGTGGACGGCGGCTTCTCGGGCGGCGACACGGGGGCACTGGACCGGGCCCTGCTGTTGATGCTGGGCCTGGCCGGGGTCATGTCCGTGGGCAGCTTCGTGCGCTTCTACATGGTCTCGTGGCTGGGCGAACGGCTGGTGGCCGACCTGCGCCAGGCCGTGTTCGACCGGGTCGTCGGCCTGCACCCCGGCTTCTTCGAGGTCACCAAGACCGGCGAGATCCTGTCGCGCCTGACCACCGACACCACCCTGCTGCAATCGGTGGTGGGGTCCTCGGCCTCCATGGCGCTGCGCAACCTGCTGAACCTGTTGGGCGGCACGGTGATGATGCTGGTCACCAACCCCAAGCTGACCGGGCTGGCGCTGCTGGTGGTGCCCGTCGTGGTGGTGCCGATCCTGGTGTTCGGGCGCCGGGTGCGCAAGCTGTCGCGCGCCAGCCAGGACCGGGTGGCCGACGTGGGCGCCTTCGCCGAGGAAAGCTTCAACGCCATCCGCACGGTGCAGGCCTTCACCCACGAGGCCGAGGACCGGCGCCGTTTCGGCCGCGAGGTGGCCAACGCCTTCGCCGTCGCGGTGCGCCGCATCCGCGCCCGCGGCCTGCTGACCGCCGTGGTCATCCTGCTGGTGTTCACCGCCATCGCCACCATCCTGTGGGTGGGAGGGCGCGACGTCATGGCCGGGGCCATCACCGGCGGCGAGCTGACGGCCTTCATGTACTACGCCGTCATCGTCGCCTTCTCGGTCGGGGTCATCAGCGAGGTCTTCGGCGAGCTGCAGCGCGCCGCCGGCGCCACCGAGCGCCTGGTCGAGCTGCTGGACATGGAGCCCGAGATCCTGGCCCCGGCGAACCCCGCGCCGTTGCCCGAACCGGCCCGTGGCCACCTGCGGTTCGACGGCGTCACCTTCCACTACCCGTCGCGGCCGGACCACGCCGCCCTGACCGACTTCACGCTCGAGGTGGAACCGGGCGAAACGGTGGCCCTGGTGGGGCCCTCGGGGGCCGGCAAGTCGACGGCCTTCCAGCTTCTGCTGCGCTTCTACGACCCCGAGGGCGGGCGGGTGCTGCTGGACGGGGTGGACATCCGCGAAACCGACCCCAAGGCCCTGCGCGAACGCTTCGCCCTGGTGCCCCAGGACCCGGTGGTGTTCGCCGCCGACGGCTGGGAAAACATCCGCTACGGCCGTCCCGGGGCGGACGACGACGCCGTGCGCGCCGCCGCCGAGGCCGCCGCCGCGGCCCAGTTCCTGGACGCCCTGCCCGACGGCTTCGCCACCTTCCTGGGCGAGAAGGGGGTGCGCCTCTCGGGCGGCCAGCGGCAGCGCCTGTCATTGGCGCGGGCGTTGCTGCGCGACCCGGCCGTGCTGCTGCTGGACGAGGCCACCAGCGCGCTGGACGCCGAGAACGAGCGCCTGGTTCAGGCCGCCCTGGAGAAGCTGAAGAAGGGCCGCACCACCCTGGTCATCGCCCACCGCCTGTCCACGGTGATCAATGCCGACCGCATCGCCGTCATCGACGGCGGCCGCCTGGTGGCCAGCGGCACCCACACGCACCTGCTGGAAACCAGCCCGCTTTACGCCCGCCTGGCGGCCCTGCAATTCGACCTGGACCGGGCGGCGGAGTAGGGCCCTAGCCCCCCAGCCCCAGGTCGGCGTCGGTGGCCGCGGCGTACTTGTCGCGGGGCGGCCAGGGGCGGCCGGGCCAAGGGGGCTCGAAGGCGAAGCTGGAGACCTGGCGCCCCGGCGGCAGGGCGCCGTTGCCGTAGCCCTGGGCGTAGTCGTAGTACAGCTTCACCACCCGCTCGCGGTTCACCTGCTGGGCCGCCGGGTGGGCCAGGCAGGCGTCGCGCCACCGGCGCACGCGGTCGAAACCCTGGGCCGGCAGGTCGAACCCCTCGTAGTACTCCAGGAAGTGGAAGCGCACGAACATGGGGGTGAACACGGCCTCGGCCAGGCCGAAGTCCTCGAACAAAAACACCCCGCCCGGATTCTGCCAGGTGAGGAAGTCCTCCAGGCCCCGGTACTGGGCCAGCATGCCGTCGCGGAACTCCCCGTCCCGCGCCCGGTCCCGGTTCAGGACCCAGCGGTAACCCCATGACGTGAAGTCCCCCTCTCGGGCGATCAGCATGTTCTCCACGGCGCGGCGGTATGGGTCGGCCTGGGCCACGGGCGGTTCGGGAAACAGCTCCTCCAGGTAGCGCAGGATGACCAGGCTCTCCTTCAGCACGCCCTGCGGGGTGTCCAGGATCGGCAAGGCGGTGGTCCCGCGGCTGAGGCGCAGCAGCGCCGGGTCGCGCGGGCGGGTGACGTCCACCACCCGGAATTCGACGGCATCCGCCAGTCCCTTGAGCGCGAGCAGGATTTCCAGCCGCTGCGAGAAGGGGCAGACGGGGATGTGGTACAGGGTCGGCCGCGGCGATGTCATGGCGGGGTCAGGTCTTTTCGATCAGGGCGCGGCCGATGGCTTCCCACTCGGCCTCCAGGGGGCCGGTGGCCGCCGGGCGTCCGGCGCGGCGGTACCAGTAGCCGGCGTTGGCCAGGTCGCCCTCGACCCGGTGCAGGTGGGCGTGGACCCAGGCGGCGTCGGCGCCGTCGTCGTCCTGGACCAGGCGGTGGGCGGTGTCCCAGTCGCCGCGCTGGGCGTGCCACAGGGAGCGCAGGGACAGCGACAGGCCGGCCGCCGGGGCGTCGGCGGCCAGGGATTGCCGGAAGGCGTCGAAGTCCACGCCGCCCTCCCTAGGCGGATGCGTAGCGCACCGGTCGCCCGGCGATGGCCGCCTGGGCGGCGTCGACGATGGCGGCGGTATCGATGCGGTGGTGGCGGTACAGGTCGTCCACCGACCCGCTCTGGCCGAAATGCTCGACCCCCAGGGGCTGTACCGTGTGGCCGTACACCCCGCCCAGCCAGCTCAGGGTGGTGGGGTGGCCGTCGATGACCGTGACCAGCCCGGCGTGGCGCGGCAGGGGGGCCAGCAACTCCTCGACATAGCTGACGGCCTCGCGGTCGCCGCGCTGGCGGGCGCGGCGCACGGCGTGCCAGCCGGCGCTCAATCGGTCGGCCGAGGTGATGGCCAGCACGCCGACGTCGCGCCGGTCCTCGCCCACCAGGCCGGCGGCCTGGATGGCCTGGGGCGCCACCGCGCCCTGGTAGGCAATCACCACCTCGCACCCCGGCCCGGGCGGGCGCAGCCAGTAGCCGCCGTTGATGATCTGCCGGCGCAGGTCGTCGCCGACGGTGCGGCGAATCTGCTCCAGCTTGCGGGTCGACAGCCGCAAGTAGACCGAGCCGCCGGTCTCGTCGCGCAGCCAGCTCTTCTCGCCGCCGTCGCCGCCGGCGCGCTGCAGGTAGTCGAAGGACCAGGACAGGATCGCCGCCAGCTCGTCCACATAGGCGGGCTCGAAGGCCGCCAGGCCGTCCTGGGCGATGCCGATCAGGGGCGTGCCGATGGACTGATGCGCCCCGCCTTCTGGCGCCAGTGAAATACCGGATGGCGTGGCCACCAGGATGAACCGGGCCGACTGGTAGCAGGCGTAGTTCAGCGCATCCAGGCCGCGCTGGATGAAGGGGTCGTAGACCGTGCCGATGGGGATCAGCCGCTGCCCGAACAGGGAGTGGCTGAGGCCCAGCGCGGCCAGCAGGGTGAACATGTTGTTCTCGGCGATGCCCAGCTCCAGGTGCTGGCCCTGGGGCGAGCGCACCCACTTCTGAGCCGAGGGGATGCGCCGGTCCTTGAAGGTGTCGGCCAGGGGCCGGCCGGCGAACAGGCCGCGCCGGTTGACCCAGCCACCCAGGTTGGTGGACGTGGCCACGTCGGGCGAGGTGGTGACGATGCGCGCCGCCAGGTCGCTGTCGCCGCGGGCGATGTCCTGCAACAGGTGGCCAAACCCCTCCTGGGTGGACAGGGTGCCGATTTCGGGGGTCGCAAGGGCGCCGGGCACGGAAACCGGCGCGGCGGCGTAGCGCCGCCGGCCGCGGGCGTTGAAGGCGTTGCCGGCCAGGAAGGCGCGCACCTCGTCCGCCGGCAGGCCCTCCATCGGGTCCCACTCGTGGCCCGGGCGCACGCCCATGGAGTCGCGGAAGGCCTCCATCTGGGCGTCGTTCATGATGCCGGCGTGGTTGTCCTTGTGGCCCTGCAGGGGTGTGCCGTGGCCCTTGACCGTGTAGGCGATGAAGCAGACCGGGCGGTCGTGGTCCACCGACGCGAAGGCCTCCAGCAGGGCCGGCAGATCGTGGCCGCCCAGGTTGGTCATCAGGGCGGCAAGCGCGTTGTCGTCGTGGTCCGCCACCAGGTCGAGGGCGTTGGCGTCGCCGGCCAGGTCGGCGTTCAGACGCTCGCGCCACGCCGCGCCGCCCTCGAAGCACATGGCCGAGTAGAGCTGGTTGGGGCAGGTGTCGATCCAGTCCTTCAGCGCCGCGCCGCCGGGCCGTTCGAAGGCGGCGCGCAGGGCGGCGCCGTACTTCACGGTCACCACCTGCCAGCCCATGGTGTCGAACACGCCGCGGATGCGTTCCTTCAGGTCCTCGGTGACCACGCCGTCCAGGCTCTGGCGGTTGTAGTCGACGATCCACCAGGTGTTGCGCACCTGGTGCTTCCAGCCTTCCAGCAGGGCCTCGAAGATGTTGCCCTCGTCCAGCTCGGCGTCGCCCAGGACGGCGACCATGCGCCCGGGGGATTTGCCGGCCGGCATGTCCCAGCCGTGGGCCAGGATGTAGTCCTGGGCCAGGCTGGCGAACAGCGTCATGGCCACCCCCATGCCCACCGACCCGGTGGAAAAGTCCACGTCGTCGGCGTCCTTGGTGCGCGAGGGGTAGGACTGGGCGCCGCCGAAGGCGCGCAGGTTCTCCATGTTGTCGCGGGTCTGGTTGCCCAGCAGGTACTGGATGGCGTGGAACACGGGCGCGCCGTGGGGCTTCACCGCCACCCGGTCCTGCGGCCGCAGGACGTGGAAGTACAGCGCCGTCATGATGGCGGCCATGGAGGCGCAGGAGGCCTGGTGGCCGCCCACCTTCAACCCGTCGTCGTTGGGCCGCACGTGATTGGCGTTGTGGATCATCCACTGCGACAGCCACAGGACCTTGCGTTCCAGCAGCGCCAGCATGCGCGTGTCGTCGGCCATGGGGTCCTCCCCTGCAACCCGGCTGCGTCCGCCCGCCGTCTCCCGGCGGCCATTATCCCGCGAGGCGCTGCCGCGGTCCAGCGACGGAATCGAGGGCGCCCATCAGGTCGTCCAGGATGTCGGCGGGCGCCTCCAGGCCCACGGACAGGCGGATCAGGCCGTCCGAGATGCCGTGCACCTGCCGCTCCTCGGGGGTGTAGGTGGAGTGGGTCATGCTGGCCGGGTGCTGGATCAGGGTTTCGGCGTCGCCCAGGCTGACGGCGCGGCGGACCATGGTCAGCGCGTCCATGACCGCCATGCCCGCGGCCATGCCGCCCGCCACCTCGAAGGCGATCATGCCGCCGAAGGCGGCCATCTGGCGGCGCGCCAGGGCGTGCTGGGGGAACGAGTCCAGCCCCGGGTAGTGGACCCGGGTGACCAGGGGGTGGTCCTCCAGGGCCCGGGCCACCACCAGGCCCGACTCGCAGTGGCGGGCCATGCGCAGCTCCAGCGTCTTCAGGCCGCGCAGCACCAGCATGGCGTTGAAGGGCGCCATCACGGCGCCGGTCATGTCCTTCAACCCGGTTATGCGCACCTGGGCCATGTCCTCGGCCCCGCCCACGGCCATGCCGGCGATCAGGTCGCCGTGGCCGCCCAGGTACTTGGTGGCGGAATGGACGACGACATCGGCGCCCAGCTCCAGCGGCCGGGTCAGCACCGGGGTGGCGTAGGTGTTGTCCACCACCACCTTGGCGCCGTGGGCGTGGGAAATGGCCGACACGGCGGCGATGTCCACCAGCCGCATGTTGGGGTTGGCCGGGGTCTCGAAATACACCACCCGGGTGGCCGGGGTCATGGCGGCGGCCAGGTTTTCCGGGTCGGTCATGTCCACATGGGTGACCGTGACCCCGAACTTGGTCAGGCCGTGGCGCAGGAAGGCGAAGGTGCAGCCGTACAGCGTCTTGTCCACGATCACTTCGTCGCCGGCGGCGAGCAGGGTCCACATCACGGCGGCGATGGCCCCCATGCCCGAGGCGGTGGCCACGGCGGCCTCGCCGCCCTCCAGGTCGGCCAGGCGCCGCTCCAGCAGGTCCAGCGTCGGGTTCGACAGGCGGGAGTAGATGAAGCCCGGCCGCTCGCCGGCGAACATCTCGCCGCCCTGGGCGGCGGTCTCGAAGGCGAAGGTCGAGGTCAGGTGCAGGGGCGGGGTCAGGGCCCCCTCGTTGGCGGCGGGATCGTAGCCCGAGTGGATGGCGCGGGTGGCGAAGGCGGCGGCGGCGTGGTCGGCCATGGCGGATCTCCCCTGGAAAGGACCGATCGTTTTGTTCGTCGGGAATGTTGTTATTTTACCAAATCATGTGCGCAATGTGCTTGCTTATCCTGCCTTGATGGGGTGCAATATTGGCAGATTATGCCAAAATGGAGGGCAATTTGGATTCCACGGACCGCAAGATCCTGCGCGAACTGCAGGAAAACGGCCGCCTGACCAACCAGGAGCTGGCGGCACGGGTCAACCTGTCGCCCTCGCCCTGCCTGCGCCGGGTGCGCCTGTTGGAGCAGCGCGGCGTGATCCAGGGGTACACGGCCATCGTCGACCACCACAAATACGGCCTGCCCATCGACGTGTTCGTGCAGGTGCGCCTGGAGCGGCACAGCGAGGACGCGGTCAAGGTGTTCGAGGCCCAGGTCCAGGACATCGACGAGATCCTGGACTGCTACGTGATGACCGGCACCACCGACTACCTGCTGCACATCGTCAGCGACAGCCTGCAGTCCTACGAGCGGCTGATGCGCCAGCGCCTGCACAAGATCCCCGGCATCGCCGCCATCGAGACCAGCTTCGCCTTCGGCCGGGTCAAGCGCAAGAAGACCTTCCCGCCCCTGCACCGGGCCGAACCGGCGGCGGGCCACCGGCCGTCCTGAGCCGCGTTCCAATGCGGTCTTGACAGGCGCGAACGGGCGGGTAAATTTATTTGTATACAAACAAACCCGGCCGCCGCCCCGCGTGGGACGGAAGGCGGGGGACCACCGGGAGGCTGTCGGGGAGCAGAGGATGGGCTATTACAGTCCCAGGTCCCTGGAAGACGCGCTGAACCTGGCCGCCGCGCCGGGCCGCCGCATCATCGCTGGCGGCACGGACTTCTATCCGGCCCAGGGCGACCGGCCCCTGACCGACGACGTCATCGACATCACCGCCATCGACGGCCTGCGCGCCATCACCGCGGACAACGGCGCCATCCGCATCGGCGCCGCCGCCACCTGGACCGACCTGGTCGACGCGCCCCTGCCGCCGGCCTGTGACGGGCTGAAGATGGCGGCGCGCGAGGTGGGCGGGGTGCAGATCCAGAACGCCGCCACCGTGGCGGGCAACCTGTGCAACGCCTCGCCGGCCGCCGACGGGGTGCCGCCCCTGCTGACCCTGGACGCGGCGGTCGAGGTGGCCGCCCCCGGCGGCCGGCGCACCGTGCCCCTGGCCGATTTCATCACCGGCAACCGGCGGACCGTGCTCGCCCCGGGCGAGATCGTCACCGCCATCGTCCTGCCGGCCCCGGCCGCCGGGGCGCGTGGCCATTTCGTGAAGCTGGGCGCCCGGCGCCACCTAGTCATTTCCATCGCCATGGTGGCCGTGGTGCTGGAACCCGGCGCCGGCGGCACCGTGGCCGCGGCCCGGATCGCCGTGGGCGCCTGCTCGCCCGTGGCCCGGCGGCTGGCGGACCTGGAGGCGGACCTGGCGGGGGCGGCCCTGGACGGCGGCCTGGGCGCCCGTGTCGCCGAGGGGCACCTGGCGGTGCTGAGCCCCATCGACGACATCCGCGCCACCGCCGCCTACCGCCGCGACGCCGCCCGCACCCTGGTGGCCCGTTGCCTGGACGCCTGTGCCGCGGAAATGACGGAGAAGACCGCATGACGCCGCAGCAGGTGCCGGTCCGCTTCACCCTGAACGGCCGCGAGGTGACGGCCACGGTGGCCCCCATGCGCCGCCTGACCAAGGTGCTGCGCGACGACCTGGGCCTGACCGGCACCAAGGTCGGCTGCGACGCCGGCGATTGCGGCGCCTGCACCGTGCTGCTGGACGGTGAGGCGGTCTGCGCCTGCCTGGTGCCGGCGGCGCGGGTGGCGGGGCGCACCGTGACCACGGTCGAGGGCCTGGGCGACGCGGGGGCGGCGGACGGCGCCCTGAACCGCCTGCAAAGGTCGTTCCTGCGCCACGGGGCCGCCCAGTGCGGCATCTGCACCCCGGGCATGCTGGTCACCGCCACGGCCCTGCTGGCGCGCAACCCGTCACCCAGCGAGGCCGAGGTCGAAACGGCCCTGGGCGGCGTCCTGTGCCGCTGCACCGGGTACCGCAAAATCATCACCGCCGTGGTCGAGGCCGGCGCCGAGCCCGCGGCCGCCCCGGCGCCCGCCGCCGGCGCCGCCGTGGGGTCGCGCATCGACCGCCTGGACGGCGGCCCCAAGGTTCTGGGCACGGACCGGTTCGGCGACGACGGTGCTCCGGCCGGGGCCGTGGCGGTGCGGGTGATCCGCTCGCCCCACCCCCACGCCACCTTCCGGATCGGCGACACCGAAGCCTTCCTGGCGGCGCGGCCAGGGCTGCTGCGGGTCTACACCGCCGCCGACGTGCCCGGATCCAACACCTTCGGCGTGCTGCCGCCGTTCGCCGACCAGCCCGTGTTCGCCGAGGGCCTGGTGCGTTTCCGCGGCGAGGCCGTGGCCATGGTGGCCGGCGAGACCGAGGCCATCGAGGCCCTGGACCCGGCCGACTTCCCCGTCACCTGGGCGCCCCTGCCGGCGTTGACCGACATGGCCGCCGCCCTGGCCGAGGACAGCGCCCCCCTGCACCCCGGGCGGCCCGGCAACCTGCTGGTCAGCGGCCTGGTGCACAAGGGCGACCCCGCGGCGGCCCTGGCCGCGGCGGCCTTCACGGTCGAAGGCGCCTTCGAGACCGGCTTCGTCGAGCACGCCTATGTGGAGCCCGAGGCCGGCTATGCCGTGCGGACCGGCGACCGGCTGGAAATCCGCGCCTGCACCCAGGCCCCCTACATGGACCGCGACGACGTGGCCGCCATCCTGGGCCTGGAAAAGGAGGCCGTGCGCATCGTCGCCACCGCCACCGGCGGCGGCTTCGGCAGCAAGCTCGACCTGTCGGTGCAGCCCTACATCGCCCTCGCCGCCTGGACCCTGGGGCGGCCGGCGCGCCTGGCCTACAGCCGGCCCGAATCCATGATGTCCACCACCAAGCGGCACCCGGCGCGCATGGCCATGCGGGTCGGCGCCGACGCCGAGGGCCGGCTGCTGGCGGTGACCTTCGAGGGCGACTTCAACACCGGCGCCTACGCCTCGTGGGGGCCGACGGTGGCCAACCGGGTGCCGGTGCATGCCTCGGGCCCCTACGTGGTGCCCCACTACCGGGCCGTGGCGCGGGCGGTGCACACCCACGCGCCGCCGTCCGGCGCCTTCCGCGGATTCGGCGTGCCGCAATCGACCATCGCCCAGGAATCCCTCTATGACGAGCTGGCCGACGCCGTGGGCATGGACCGCCTGGACTTCCGCATCGTCAACGCCCTGACCGCCGGCCAGCCCACGGGCACGGGGCAGGTGCTGTCCGCCGGGGTCGGCTTCCGCGAGTGCCTGGAGGCCCTGCGCCCGCGCTGGGAACGGGCCCGGCGCGAGGCCGCCGCGGCCAATGCCGCCGGCGGGCGGCAGCGGCGCGGCGTCGGCGTGGCCGGCATGTGGTACGGCTGCGGCAACACCTCGCTGCCCAATCCGTCGACCATCAAGGTGGGCCTGCACCGGGACGGACGCCTGGTCCTGTTCCAGGGCGCGGTGGACATCGGCCAGGGCGCCAACACGGTGATCGCCCAGATCTGCGCCGACGCCCTGGGGGTGGACGTGGCGGACCTGGAAATCGTGCAGGCCGACACCGACCGCACCCCCGACGCCGGCAAGACCTCGGCCTCGCGGCAGACCTTCGTTTCGGGCAAGGCCGCCGAGCTGGCCGGGCGCGACCTGCGCGCCGCCATCCTGCGCCAGACCAACGCCGCCGAGGATGCGCGCCTGGACGTGCGCGGCGGGACCGTGGTGGTCCTGGACGGCGGCGCCGAGCATGCCGTGGACCCGGCGGCGCTTGCCGCCGACGGCGACGGCTTCGTGCTGATGGGCGAAGGCACCTTCGACCCGCCCACCCAGCCCCTGGACGCCAACGGCCAGGGCGTGCCCTACGCCACCTACGGCTACGGTGCCCACATGGTGGAGCTGGAGGTGGACCTGGACCTGGGCACGGTGAACCTGCTGAAGCTGACCGCCGCCCACGACGTGGGCCGGGCCATCAACCCGACCCTGCTGGAAGGCCAGATCGAGGGCGGGGCCGCGCAGGGCATTGGCCTGGCGCTGATGGAGGAATACTTGCCCGGGCGCAGCGAGAACCTGCACGACTACCTGATCCCCACCTTCGGCGACGTGCCGCCGGTGGAGAGCATCATCGTCGAGGACGCCGACCCCCTGGGCCCCTATGGCGCCAAGGGCATCGGCGAGCAGGCCCTGATCCCCACGGCGCCGGCCATCCTGAACGCCATCCGCGACGCCACCGGGGCGCGCATCCGCCGGGTGCCGGCCACCCCCGACCAGGTGCGCGCGGCGATCCTGGCGGCCGGAAACGAGGGGGGCGGCCATGCCTGACGTCCCCGAGAAGATCCGCTGCGACGCCTGCCCGGTCATGTGCTACATCGATGACGGCAAGGCCGGCGCCTGCGACCGGTACGCCAATTCGGGCGGCAGCCTGATCCGGGTCGATCCCCTGACCGTGGTCGCCAACGCCCAGGCCCAGGGCACGCCCCTGGTGCCGTTCCTGGGCAAGGCCGCCGACTGGGACGGCGAATTGGTGCGCCCGGGCGACGAGTTCGTCACCGCCGTCGGCGCCGGCACCACCTACCCCGACTACAAGCCCGCGCCCTTCATCGTGTCGAGCCACGTGGACGGGGTCGACATGGTGACCGTGGTGACCGAGGGCATCTACAGCTACTGCGGCGTCAAGGTGAAGATCGACACCGACCGCCACCTGGGGCCCGAGCGCGCCGTGGTGCGCTGCGACGGCGAGGCCATCGGCCACGTCACCACCGGGGAATACGGCTCGCAGATGCTGTCCCTGGGCGGGGTCAACCATCTGACCGGCGGCAGCAAGCGCGAGGGCCGGGTCACCTGCCAGGCGCTGCTGGACCTGTGCAACGGCAAGGCCGTGGAGATGGCCATCGACGACGGCAGCACCGTGGTCATCCAGGCCGGCATGCCGCCGGTGGTCAACGGCCAGCGCGAGGAGCTGATGCGGGTCGGCTGCGGCTCGGCGGCCATCGGCATGTTCGCCAAGCAGTGGTACGACCTGGTGGACGAGGTGGTGGTGGTGGACGACCACATCACCGGCGTGCTGTCCGAGCACCAGGCCGGCAAGGTCCTGGGCGCCCGGCCCACGGGAATCTCGATCCGTGGCCGGCGCTCGACCCCCGGGCGCTATTTCCAGGTGGCGGCGCCGGGCACCGGCTGGGGCGGCACCGACGTCACCGACCCGCTGTCGATCCTGGGCGATTTCAAGGCCAAGCAGGCCTGGCCGGGCCTGACCATGATGATGGTCAGCACCACCGGCGAGCACGCCGCCTACTACATCCTGGACGACGACCTGAAACCGGTCCTGCATGACCTGACCCCGGCCCTGGTGGCGTCGGTCGAGCGGGTGCGCGAGAACTGCGAGCCGGCCCTGTGCTCGGTGCTGTTCATGGGCGGGGCCGGCGGATCGCTGCGCGCCGGCGTCACCGAAAACCCGGTGCGCTTGACCAAGTCGGTCAAGGACACGCTGACCTACGTGTCCGCCGGCGGGGCGCCGGTCTACGTCTGGCCCGGCGGCGGCATCACCTACATGGTCGACGTCACCCGCATGCCCGACAACTCGTTCGGCTACGTGCCCACGCCGGCCCTGGTGGCGCCCATCGAGTTCACCATGAAGCTGGACGATTACGCCGCCCTGGGCGGCCACATGGACCACGTGGTGCCCATCGACGACGTCGTCGGGCCCGAGGGCCAGCGCCACGACCAGCGCCAGCTGGCCCGCCGCGCCGACAACCCCTGGCCGCTGGACCGGTCGCACTTCAAGTGGAACCCGGGAGCCTGACCGCCATGGCCGGACCGCACGCCGCCCTGCTGCCCGCCGCCCCCGGCCAGGCGCCGCGCCTGCACCTGCAGCACGGCCCCATCGACCTGGTCATTTCCGCCGACGGCGCCGAGTCCGAGGTGGCCGCCGCCTACCGCCAGGCCGGCGACCGGTTCGCCACCGTCCTCGCCGAGCTGGTGGAGGAACTGCCGGCCCTGCGCCGCGCCGCCGCCGCCGGCGACCCGCCCCTGGCCGGCGCCACGGCCCGGCGCATGCAGGCTGCCGTGCGGCCGCACGCCGCGCACGGTTTCGTCACCCCCATGGCCGCCGTGGCCGGGGCCGTGGCCGACGAGGTGCTGGCGGCCATGGCCCGCGGCCGCGACCTGCGCCGGGCCCAGATCAACAACGGCGGCGACATCGCCCTGCACCTGGCGCCGGGCCAGAGCTACACCGTGGGCCTGGTGCCGCGGCCCGACCGTCCGGCCCTGGCGGGCGCCATGCGGGTGGCCGCCGGCGAGGGCATCGGCGGCGTCGCCACCAGCGGCCGCCATGGCCGCAGCCTGTCCCTGGGGGTCGCCGACGCGGTCACCGTGCTGGCCGCCGACGCGGCCGCCGCCGACGCCGCCGCGACCCTGATCGCCAACGCCGTGGACCCGGGCGACCACCCGGCCGTGCGCCGCCTGCCGGCACGGACCGTGGACCCGGACAGCGACCTGGGCGACCGCCCGGTGGTGGTGGCCGTGGGCCGCCTGTCCGACGGCGACGTGGCCGCCGCCCTGGCCGCCGGCCTGGCCCGGGCCGAGGACATGGCGCGCCGCGGCCTGATCGCCGGCGCCGCCCTGTGCCTGGACGGCCGCCTGCGCGCCACCGGCGCCGCCGCGCCGCGCCTGGCGCCGCCGCCGCAACACCGTAACGTCCACGGGGGAACCGTTCATGCCTGAGATCAAGGTCCGCAAGAAGATCGTCACCGTTGAGGAAATCCTGCACGAGGGCGGGCCCGCGGCGGCCAACCCGCCGCGCCGGGCCGCCGCCCTGGCGGTCATCGCCAACCCCTTCGCCGGCGGCTATGTGGCCGACATCGCCGGCATGATGGAGGATCTGAAGCCCCTGGGCCTGGAGATGTCCCGCGCCCTGCTGGACGCCCTGGGCGGCGACCCGGCGGCCATCGAAAGCTATGGCAAGGGGGTCATCGTCGGCGCCGGCGGCGAGAGCGAGCACGGCGCCCTGTGGCACGTGCCCGGCGGCTACGCCATGCGCGAGCTGCTGGGCGACGCCAAGGCCATTGTGCCCTCGGCCATGAAGGTGGGCGGCATCGGCGGCCGGCTGGACGTGCCCATCGGCCACATCAACGCCGCCTACGTGCGCAGCCACTTCGACGCCATGGAGGTGGGCGTCTCGGACGCCCCGCGGGCCGACGAGTTGGTCCTGGCCCTGGTCATGACCACCGGCGGCCGGGTCCACGCCCGGGTCGGCGGCCTGGCCAAGGAGGACGTCAAGGGGGAGGACGGGTTGCGCTGACCCGCCGGTCGGCGCGGAACAGAGAAATCACCACACCATCGAAAACCACAAGCAGGGAGTTGAACACATGATGATCAGACGACAGATGCTCGCCACCCTCGGCGCCGCGGTATTGGCCGCGGCCTGGTGGACCCCGGCCCCGGCCGCCGACGTCATCAAGGTGGGCGAGATCAACAGCTACACCCGCCTGCCGGCCTTCACCGAGCCCTACAAGAAGGGCTGGGAGCTGGCGGTGGACGAGATCAACGCATCGGGCGGCATCGGCGGCAAGACCCTGGTGGTCATCAGCCGCGACGACGGCGGCAAGCCCGGCAACGCGGTGAAGATCGCCGAGGAACTGGTCAGCAAGGACGGCGTCGCCCTGCTGGCCGGCACCTTCTTCTCAAACATCGGCCTGGCGGTCACCGACTTCGCCAAGCAGAACAAGACCCTGTTCATCGCCTCCGAGCCGCTCAGCGACGCCCTGGTGTGGGCCAAGGGCAACCGCTACACCTTCCGCCTGCGTCCGTCCACCTACATGCAGGCATCCATGCTGGCCGCCGAGGCGGCCAAGCTGCCGGCCAAGAAGTGGGCCACCATTGCGCCCAACTACGCCTACGGCAAGGACGCCGTGGCCGCGTTCAAGAAGGCGTTGACCAAGCTGAAGCCGGACGTGGAGTTCATCGAGGAGCAGTGGCCGGCCCTGTTCAAGATCGACGCCGGCGCCACCGTGCGGGCCCTGGAGGCGGCCAAGCCCGAGGGCATCTACAACGCCACCTTCGGCGGCGACCTGGCCAAGTTCGTGCGCGAAGGGTCGCTGCGCGGCCTGTTCGACGGCCGCACCGTCGTCAGTTTCCTGAGCGGCGAGCCCGAGTACCTGGACCCCCTGAAGGCCGAGGCACCGAAGGGCTGGCTCGTCACCGGTTACCCCTGGTACGACATCGGCACCGCCGCCCACGAGACCTTTGTCAAGGCCTACCAGGCCAAGTACGGCGAGTCGCCCAAGACCGGGTCCCTGGTCGGCTACAACACCATGCTGGCCGTGGCCGCGGTGCTGAACAAGGCCGGCTCGACCGACACCGAGGACTTGGTGACGGCCATGGAGGGCCTGTCTTTCGACTCGCCGTCGGGTCCGATCACCTTCCGCGCCATCGACCACCAGTCGACCATGGGTGCCTGGGTCGGCCGCACCGCCGTGCGCGACGGCAAGGGCGTGATGGTGGATTGGTTCTTCGCCGACGGCGCCAACTACCTGCCCTCGGACGACGAGGTCATGAAGATGCGCCCAGCCAACTAGGCCCTTCGCGGCAGGGTGGGGCACGCCCCACCCCGCCTTTTCCTTCCGATTACCCAGACAGTTAGCGGACGGCCATGGGATTCTATGTCGCCCAGTTCCTCACCGGCCTCGCCAGCGCGGCGTCCCTGTTCCTGGTGGCCTCGGGCCTGTCGATCATCTTCGGGGTCACCCGCATCGTCAATTTCGCCCACGGCTCGTTCTTCATGCTGGGCGCCTACCTGGCCTACACCATCGTCCAGGTCCTGCCGCACGGCATCCTGGGGTTCTGGGGCTCGGTGGTGGCGGCGGCCCTGATCGTCGGCGTCATCGGCGCCGCGATCGAGGTCCTGCTGCTGCGCCGCATCTACCACGCGCCCGAGCTGTTCCAGCTGGTCGCCACCTTCGGCGTGGTGCTGGTGATCCAGGACGTGACCCTGTGGATCTGGGGCGCCGAGGACCTGGTGGGGCCGCGGGCCCCGGGGCTGGACGGGGCGGTGCGCATCCTGGGCGAACCGATCCCCGAATACGACCTGGCCCTGATCGTCATCGGCCCGGCGGTGCTGGCCGGGATCTGGCTGCTGTTCAACCGCACCCGGTGGGGAACGCTGGTGCGCGCCGCCACCCAGGACCGCGAGATGGTGGGCGCCCTGGGGGTCAACCAGTCGTGGCTGTTCACCAGCGTGTTCTTCGTCGGCTCGGCCCTGGCCGGCCTGGGCGGGGCGATCCAGATCCCGCGCGAGGCGGTCAGCCTGCTCATGGACCTGAACGTCATCGCCGACGCCTTCGTGGTCACGGTCATCGGCGGCATGGGCAGCGTCGCCGGCGCCTTCCTGGCCGCGGTGCTGATCGGCGAGCTGAACGCCTTCGGCATCCTGGTGTTTCCCCAGATCACGATCGTGTTGGCCTTCCTGGTCATGGCCGTGGTGCTGATCGTGCGGCCCTGGGGCCTGCTGGGCCGGCCCGAGGCGCCCCAGCGCGGCGCCGCCGGGCCCCTGGAGGCGCCCCTGCGCGCGGCCACCGGGCCCGCCATGGCCTTCGCCGCCACCGTCCTGGCGCTGCTGGCCGTCCTCCCCTGGATCGCCGACGAATTCACCCTGGTGCTGGTCGGCGACATCCTGGTGTTCGCCCTGTTCGCCGCCAGCCTGCACTTCATCATGGGCACCGGCGGCATGGTCTCGTTCGGCCACGCCGCCTATTTCGGCCTGGGCGCCTACGGCGCCGCCCTGGTGGTCAAGCACCTGGGCGCGGGCATGGAGCTGGGCCTGCTGATGGCGCCCGTGGCGGCCGGGATCGGGGCCCTGGTGTTCGGCTGGTTCTGCGTGCGCCTCAGCGGCGTCTACCTGGCCATGCTGACCCTGGCGGCGGCCCAGATCGTGTGGTCCATCGCCTTCCAGTGGCAGGACGTGACCGGCGGTGACGACGGCCTGCTGGGCATCTGGCCCGCCGCCTGGGCCGGGTCCAAGACCGTGTACTACTACCTGGTGCTGGTCCTCAGTGCCGGCGGCATCTATACCCTGCGCCGCATCGTCCACGCGCCGTTCGGCTACACCCTGCGCGCCGGGCGCGATTCGTCGCTGCGGGTGGACGCCATCGGCATCGACCTGCGCGGCCACCAGTGGATGGCCTTCACCATCGCCGGGGTGTTCGCCGGCCTGGCCGGGGGCCTGTACGTGTTCTCCAAGGGCAGCATCTTCCCCGACACCCTGGCAATCCCGCACTCGGTCGACGCCCTGATCATGGTCCTGCTGGGCGGGGTGCAGACCCTGGCCGGGCCGGTGGTGGGCGCGGTGTCGTTCACCCTGCTGGAGGACTGGATCACCCGCTTCGACTACTGGCGCATCATCTTCGGCGCCATCATCCTGGCCATCTGCATCCTGGCGCCCGAGGGCATCGCCGGCTTCGCCCTGCGCCTGCTGCCGGGCAGGCTGACCGGCCGGGTCGAGGAGAGCGCGCGATGACGGTGCTGGCGGTGCGCGACCTGAGCAAGTCCTTCGGCGGCGTGCAGGCCGTGGAGGCCCTGAACTTCGACCTGGCGGCGGGCGAGCTGCTGGCCCTGATCGGCCCCAACGGTGCCGGCAAGACCACCTGCTTCAACATGTTGAACGGCCAGTTGCGGCCCGACGAGGGGTCGGTCAGGTTCCTGGGCAAGGAACTGGTGGGCCAGTCGCCGCGGCGTATCTGGCGCCTGGGGGTGGGCCGCACCTTCCAGATCACCGCCACTTTTGCCTCCATGACCGTGCGCGAGAACGTGCAGATGGCCCTGATCTCCCACCACCGCCGGGTGCGCGCCTTCTGGGCCCGGGCCGCCCGCCTGTACGTGGACGAGGCCGACGCCCTGCTGGCCCGGGTCGGCATGGCCGACCAGGCCGAGCGCGCCTGCGGCATCCTGGCCTATGGCGACCTGAAGCGCCTGGAGCTGGCGGTGGCCCTGGCGCACGGGCCCAAGCTGCTGCTGATGGACGAGCCCACGGCCGGCATGGCGCCGCAGGAGCGCATCGAGCTGATGGCCCTGACCGCCGACATCGTGCGCGAGCGCGGCATCAGCGTGCTGTTCACCGAGCACGACATGGACGTGGTGTTCGCCCATTCCAACCGGGTCATGGTCCTGAACCGGGGCCATCTGCTGGCCGAGGGCACGCCGGCCCAGGTCCGCAACGACCCCATCGTGCAGGAGGTCTACCTGGGCGGCGGCTCCACCTTCAAGGCCGAGGATCTGTCCCATGCTTGAGGTGACGGACCTGGACACCTTCTATGGCCGCGCCCAGATCCTGGATGGCGTCACCCTGCGCATGGACGGCGGCGAGGTGGTGGCCCTGCTGGGCCGCAACGGCGCCGGCAAGTCCACGACCATGAAAAGCGTCATGGGCCTGGTGCGCCCGGCCCGGGGCCGGGTGCGGTTCCTGGACCGTGACATCACCGGCCGGCCCAGCCACGCCGTATGCCAGATGGGGTTGGGATACGTTCCTGAAGACCGGCGCGTGTTCACCGAACTGACCGTCATGGAGAACCTGGAGGTGGGCCGCCAGGCGCCCCGCGACGGGGTGCCCGAATGGACGCCCGAGCGCCTGTTCGCCCTGTTCCCCAACCTGGCCGAGATGCGCAACCGCCCCGGCGGCCGCATGAGCGGCGGCGAGCAGCAGATGCTGACCATCGCCCGCACCCTGATGGGCAACCCGCGCCTGATCCTGCTGGACGAGCCCAGCGAAGGCCTGGCCCCGGTGATCGTCGAGCAGATGGCCCAGACCATCGCCGCCCTGAAGACCGAGGGCCTGACCGTGCTGCTGTCCGAGCAGAACCTGCACTTCGCGCGCATGGTGGCGGACCGGGCCTATATCATCGAGAAGGGCCGCATGCGGTTCGACGGCACCATGGCCGAGCTGGAGGCGAACCCGGACATCCGCGACGCCTACCTGGCGGTCTAGGGGATCGGGCCATGACCGCCGACACCCCGGATACCCCGCACATCGACGCCTACGTCCTGGACGACCAGGTGGGCTTCATCCTGCGCCAGGTGAGCCAGCGCCACACCACGCTGTTCGCCGAGATCATGGCCGCCGCCACGGGCGACGAGTCCCTGACCCCGACCCAGTTCGCGGCCCTGGCCAAGCTGCGGCAGCTTGGCTCGTGCTCGCAGAACGAGCTGGGCCGCGAGACGGCCATGGACGCCGCCACCATCAAGGGCGTGGTCGGCCGCCTGGTGGGCCGCGGCCTGGTCGAGACCTGGAAGGACGCCGGCGACGCGCGGCGCCTGCGGGTGCGGCTCAGCGACGCCGGCGCGGCCCTGATCGCCGCCGCCATCCCGCGCGCCTTCGCCATCACCGATCAGACCCTGTCGCCCCTGTCCGACGGCGAGCGCGCCACCCTGCTGCGCCTGCTGCGCAAGCTGCGTTGAGGCGGCGCGAAAGAAAAGGGCGGGTCCGTTGCCGGACCCGCCCCGCGGGCACCCCTTGAGGGTCAGGGAGGAGCAGGGGCGCCCTGGGTAGGGCCGCGGGCCTACTTCATCTTCAGCTTGCCGCGCACGTCGTCGGCCACTTCCTTGATCTTGGCCGCCGGGTCGGCGCCGTCGATGATCTCCACCAGGCCGGCGCCGATCAGGTCGGTGACGGCCACGCCTTCTGCACCCGGATAGGCGTACCAGGGGCCGGCGTGGGCCGAGACCTGGGCGTGGGCACGGCGCGCGTTCTCGTTCTTGGCGTAGAAGTCGCCCAGGTAGCTCTTGTCCTGCAGGACCAGGGCGTTGGTCGGCGCGTAGCCCGAGTTCTCCACCACCATCTTGGCGCCGTCGGGGCCGGTGGCGTACATCATGTACTTCCAGGCCGCGGCCTGCTTGGCCTTGTCCTTGGTGAACATGACGATGGCCGAGCCGCCGGTGGGGAAGTAGACCTTGGAGGTATCCTGGGCGGCGACGATGAAGGGCTCGACCGTGACCTTGAACCGGTCGCCGGCGCCCTCGATCATGCGGGTCAGGTAGGACGAGCTGTCGATGTAGATGCCGAGCGTGCCGGCGGCGAAGGCCTGGCGCGCCTCGTTGCCGCCGTACTTCTTCATGCCCGCCTCCTTGGCGAAGCGGGAGTAGAGGGTGGCGGCGGCCACGCCGGCGGGGCTGTCGAAGGTGATGGCCGTCTCGTCGTCGTTCATGGGCCGGCCGCCGTAGGAGCCCAGCATGCTCTGGAACCGCCAGTCGTGGGGGTCGACCCAGACGCCGTCGATGCCGCCGCCCAGCGCGCTGATCTTGCCCGCCAGGGCGATCAGGCCGTCAAAGTCCCGGGGGAAGCTGTCCATGGACCCGCCGGCCTTCTTCACCAGCTCGGGGTTCACGTACATGACCAGGGTCGAGGCGGAAGCCGCCAGGGCATACTGCTTGCCCTTGTACTGGCCCAGCGAGCGCAGGGCCGGGGTGTAGCCCTTGGCCTCGAAGGCCGCGGCGTCGCCCACCAGGGGGTCCAGCTCGGCCAGCAGGCCGCGGGCCTCCAGGATGCGCCACCGGTTCAGGCCCACGTAGGCCAGGTCCGGCAGCTTGTTGGCCACGGCCTCGCGCAGCAACTGCTGGGCGCCGTCAGCGTAGGTCTTGGCCGGGGCGTCCAGCTCGATCTTGATGCCGGGGTTGGCGGCCATGAAGTTCTTGGCCATCAGCTCCTGCACGTTCTTCCACAGGTTGGGGTGGGCGTAGTGGACCCGCAGGGTCACTTCTGCCGCCTGGGCCGCGTTCAGGGCCGCCAGGCCCGCGACCGCCGCCGCGATCAATAGCTTCTTCATCTTGATCCTCCTTGTCTGGTCCTGGTGTTGTGTCGTTGTTCCGTCCTTGCGGGGTGTTGGGTTCCCGTCGGGCATCAGCCTTTCAGGCCGCTCGCGGTGATGCCTTGGATGAACTTGCGCTGCGCCAACAGGAATCCGAGCACGAGCGGCGCGGTGATTACGGTGGCCGCGGCCATGAGGGGGCCGAAGTCGGAGCCCGCCTCCTCGTCGCGGAAATAGAGGATGCCGCGGGGCGGCGTCGCCAGGTTGGGGTCGCTGACGGCGATCAGGGGCCAGAACAGGTCGTTCCAGTGCGCCACCACCGAGAACACGGCGAAGGCCGAGGCCGCCGGCCAGGCGAGCGGAAAGGCGATGCGCCAGACGATGGCCGTCTCGCTCAGCCCGTCGATGCGGGCGGCGTCGATCAGGTCCGTCGAGAGCGAGGCGAAGAACTGGCGGAACAGGAAGATTCCGAACACCGAAGCCACGAAGGGGATCACCAATGCGCTGTAGGTGTTCAGCAGCCCGGCCTGGGCCAGGCCCAGGAACACGGGGATGGCGGTCACGTGGTAGGGCACCAGCAGGCCGGCGATGACCAGGCCGAAGATGGCGCCCCGGGCCAGGAAGCGCCGGTGCGCCAGGGCGTAGGCGCAGGGCACGGCGAACAGGATCTGGAAGAACAGGATGGCGCCGCAGACGATGGCGCCGTTCTTCAGGAACTGGAACAGCTGGATCTCCTGGAACGCCTTGGCGTAGTTGCGCCACTCCGGGCGGCTGGGCAGGAAGTCGATGCCCGGGGCGAAGATCTCGTCGGCCGGCTTCAGCGACAGCGACAGCATCCAGAAGAACGGCAGCAGGATCACCAGGGCGCCGAGCACCAGCAGGGCCACCATCACCGCCCGTCCCAGGATGCGTTTCGCGGTCATCGGTAGTGCACCCGCTTCTCGACCAGGCGCAGCTGGATCAGGGTCAGGGTCAGCACGAAGAAGAAGAACACCATGGTGATGGCGCCCGAGTAGCCGGCCTTGAAGTAGACGAACCCCTCGCGGTACATGGCGAACACCAGGGTGTCGCTGGCGAAGGCGGGGCCGCCGTTAGTCAGCGTCGCCACGGTCTCGAACACCCGGAACGACCGGGTCGCGGTGACCACCAGCACGAACAGGGTGGTGGGGCCCAGCAGCGGCCAGGTGACGGTCCAGAACCGCTCCCACCCGCGCTCGGCCCCGTCCACGGCGGCGGCGTCGTACAGGTGCTCGGGGATCGCCGCCAGGCCGGCCAGGAACAGGATCATGTTGTAGCCGATCGTTTCCCAGATGCCGATCACGGCCAGGGTGTAGAGCACCAGGCCCCGGTCCGACAGCCACTCCTGCCCGGCCATGCCGGCCAGCGCCAGGACCTGGTTGACCAGCCCCAGGTTGGGGTGCAGCAGCATCTGCCACACGGTCGCCATGGCCACCAGGGTCGCCGCCACGGGCATGAAGTAGGCCGTGCGCAGGACGTTGGCCAGGCCGCGGCTCCACCGCGCCACGGCGTGCACGCCCAGCGCCGCCACCAGCGACAGGACGATGGACGTGGGCATGACCACGGCGACGTACAGCAGGGTGTTGGTGACGGCGCGGCGGCCGGTGCGGTCGGTGAACAGCTCGATGTAGTTGTCCAGCCCCACCCAGTGGAAGGTCGAGGCGCCGAACAGGTAGTCGGTGAAGGACAGCACGCCGACGATCAGCGCCGGGATGAAGATCAGCACCAGCATGGCCACCGTGGCCGGCCCCGCCAGCCACAGGTCGGTCAGGGCCTCGCGCAGGCGCGGGCGCGGGGCGCTCACGGCAGGCTCCTGAGGCCGCTGCCGGCCGCCGCCGCCCCGTCCCGCGCCACAAGGCGGGCGTCCAGGCGCCGGCCGGTGTCGGCGTCGAACAGGTGCGCCGCCGCCGCGTCCAGGGCCAGGGACACGGCGTCGCCCTCGGCCGGCAGGCCGTGGCCGGCGTCCAGCGCCGCGCGCAGGGTGACGTCTTCTGCCCCGGCGCCGGACAGGTGGAAGGTCACCATGGCCTCGGACCCCAGGTATTCGATCAGGCCCACCCGGCCGGCGAGGGGGCCTTCGGGCACCAGATCCAGGGTCTCGGGCCGGATGCCCAGGGTGACCCGCGGCGGCAGGGCCGGGCCGGCGATGGCGAAGCCGTCGAACGGCGGCGGCAGGGCGGCGCCGGTGGCGGCCACGTCGATCAGGTTGATGGGCCGGTCGCCGACGAAGGCGGCCACCTCGCGGCTGGCCGGGCGCTCGAACAGCTCGCGCGGGGTCGCCACCTGGCGGATCTCCCCGGCCATGAACACGGCGATGCGGTCCGACATGCTCATGGCCTCGGCCTGGTCGTGGGTGACGTAGACGAAGGTGCGCCCGGTGCGCCGGTGCAGGTCGACGATCTCGCCGCGCATCTGGATGCGCAGCTTGGCGTCCAGGTTGCTCAGCGGCTCGTCGAACAGGAAGGCGATGGGGTCGCGCACCAGGGCCCGGCCCACGGCCACGCGCTGTTTCTGCCCGCCCGACAGCTCGGCCGGCTTGCGCTCCAGCAGGGCGTCGATCTCCAGCAGGCGCGCCACCTCGCGCACCCTGGCCGCGTGGTCGGCCATCTTGCGCCGTGCCGACGGCAACAGCCGGTCCAGGACCGGCAGGCGCTCGACCCGGGTCATGTTGCGCATGGCCAACGGCAGGTTGATGTTCTGGCGCACGGTCATGTGCGGATAGAGGGCATAGGACTGGAACACCATGGCGATGTTGCGTTCGGCCGCCGTCAGGCCGGTCACGTCGCGCCCGGCGATGCGGATGCGGCCGGTGGTGGGCCGGTCCAGCCCGGCGATCAGGCGCAGGGTGGTGGACTTGCCGCACCCCGACGGCCCCAGCAGCGAGGTGAAGCTGCCCTCGGCCATGGTCAGCGAGACGCCGCTGAGCGCGCGCGTTTCACCGAAGCTCTTTCCCAGGTTTTCCAACTCGATCATCGCGCAATGGCCTGTGGCAGGTTTCGACAAGTCTAGGGCCGGTGTTTGTAAGAATTATGACATGGGG
Organism: Hyphomicrobiales bacterium; assembly: GCA_024236415.1. GTDB lineage: Bacteria > Pseudomonadota > Alphaproteobacteria > Rhodospirillales > JACKKN01 > JACKKN01. The sequence continues at coordinate 290,881 of JACKKN010000001.1, read as the reverse complement.
GCCAGATTCCCGGCGCCGGCCCGCCGTTCAGGCGTCCAGCCCCAGGATGACCGCGACCAGGGCCTCGACTACCTGGTCCACGTCCTCCATGACCCGCACCCCGTCGACCCGGGGCGCGCCCTCCAGGGCGAACACCGGCTTGTCGAAATGCAGGCCGAAGGCCATCTCGGTCAGGGTGCCGTATTCGCCGCCGATGGCCACCAGGGCCAGGCTGGCGCGGGCGATCAGCACGTTACGGGCGGGGCCGATGCCGGTGGCCAGGGGAATGGTCACGAAATCGTTGGCGTCGCGCCAGTCCGGGTCCGGCACGAAGCCCAGGACCTGGCCCCCGGCCTGGACACAACCCCTTGAAACTGCTTCCATCACGCCCGTCTTGCCGCCGTTCAGCACCAGCACGCGCAATTCCCCCAGGCGGCGGCCCAGGCGTTCGGCCACCTCCACCTGGCGCGCCGTCGCCTCGCGCGGGCCGATCACGCCGACGGGGACGCGCGGGCCGCCCGATTCGGTGTACAGCCAGCGCACGGCGGCGGCGGGGGTGACGGGCTCGCCGTCCGGCAGGGTGCCGTCGGGGGTGCGCCAGGCCAGGCTGCGCGGGTCGAACAGGCGCCGGCCGTCGTGCAGCAGGCCGCGGTCGGCGCGGAGGAACAGGGTCGGCATGGCGAGGTCCCCCCTTGTCGTGGCCCAGGACCGTGGCCTGGGGCCGGGGCCCGGGGTTGAACGGACATGTAAGATATCTTACATTGACTGAAATGACAACGCCCATGGACGGCCGGGGAGCAGCCAGATGCCCAATGTCGAGACCCTGATGAACGAGCGCCAGCGCCAGATCGTGCGCCGGGTCGAGAGCCAGGGCTACGCCACCATCGAGGCCCTGGCCCAGGAATTCGACGTCTCCTCCCAGACCATCCGCCGCGACATCATCCAGCTGGACAAGTTCCGCATCCTGCAGCGGTTCCACGGCGGCGCCGGCCTGCCCGGCGACACCGTGCGCCTGGCCTACCGGCGCAAGAAATCGGTGTCGGTGGAGGGCAAGCACCGTATCGGCGAGGCGGCGGCGGCCCTGGTTCCCGACGGCGCCACGGTGTTCCTGGACGTGGGCACCACGGTCGAGGCCGTGGCCCAGGCCCTGAACGGCCGCGACGACCTGCACGTGTTCACCAACAGCCTGGTCGCCGCCATGGCCCTGGCCGGCGGCCAGGCCCGCAACGTGGTGGTCACCGGCGGCGTACTGAACGGCGCCGACGGCTCGCTGGTGGGGGACGAGGTAACCCGCACCATCGAACGGTTCAAATTCGATGTCGCCGTGATCGGCTGCTCGGGCTTCGACGACGACGGCACGGTGATGGACTTCGACCTGCAGAAGGTGGCGGTGAAGACGGCCGCCCTGGCCAACGCCCGGCAATCGGTCCTGGTCGCCCACGGCGGCAAGTTCACCCGCACCGCCTTCGTGCGCGTGGCCGCGCCGGCGGACTTCTCGCACCTGGTCACCGATGCGCCGCCGCCGCCGGCCCTGGCCCGGGCCCTGGACGCCGGCGGCGTCCAGGTCATCGTCGCCTAGGTTTCTTCACCGGCGCGCCAAACGCAGGGGGGACCGCCCCCTATTTCACTTCCCAGGTGCCGGGGCGCAGGAAGATCTTGTCCATGTCGGCCTTGATGGCGGCGCGGTCGGCCAGGTTGACGTCCGGGACGTCGGCGACCCGACCGTGGCCGTGGATGCGTTCCTCGAAGGACTCGGTGGGATCGCAATAAAGGACGCCAAGGGCCAACGGGAACGCCGGCGGGGCGAAGGTGGTCAGCATGTGGGCCAGGGTGGCGTCTTTCTCGTTGTGGACCAGCAGATCGGCCTCGGTCACGCCGTCCTGGCCGACGGTTACCACCTCGGGCACCAGGGTGCCGGGCTTGATGCGGATGCCCTTGTCGCCGTCACTGCCGAACACCAGGGGTTTGCCGTGCTCGACCATGATGGTCGTATCCGGCGCCTGGTCCTTCTCGGTCAGGTTCTCGAACACGGCGTCGTTGTAGATGATGCAGTTCTGCAGGATCTCGACGAACGAGGCACCCTGATGGGCCAGGGCGCGCTCGAATATCACGGGCATGTGCTTCATCAGCTTGTCGGTGGTGCGGGCAACAAAGCGCCCCCCGGAGCCGAGCGCGAAGGTGCACGGGTTGACCGGCGAATCGAGGGACCCCCCCGGGGTCGACGGCGAGCGCGTGCCCGGCCGCGACGTGGGCGAATACTGGCCCTTGGTCAGGCCGTAGATCTCGTTGTTGAACAGCAGGATCTGCACGTTCACGTTGCGCCGCAAGACGTGCAGCATGTGGTTGCCGCCGATGGACATGCCGTCGCCGTCACCGGTGGCGATCCAGACGTCCAGCTCGGGATTGGCCAGCTTGACCCCCGTGGCGATGGCCGGGGCGCGGCCGTGGATGGTGTGGAAGCCATAGCTGGACATGTAGTAGGGGAACCGCGACGAGCAGCCGATGCCCGAGACGAACACCGTGTTCTCGCGCTTGGCCTGCAGGTCGGCCAGGGTCTTCTGCATGGCCTTCAGGATGGCGTAGTCGCCGCAGCCGGGGCACCAGCGCACCTCCTGGTCCGAGGCGTAGTCCTTGGCCGTGAGTTTGACTTGCGGAGTGGAAACGTTCATGGCTCAGCCCTCCAGGGCCTTGATGATGGCGGCCTCGATCTCGGACACGTGGAATGGCTGTCCGTTCACCTTGTTCATGGGCTCGAGGCGGATCTTGGGGTACTGCGAGCGCAGCAGCGTCGTCAGCTGCCCGGTATTCAGCTCGGGCACGATGATGCGCTCGAAGCGCGACAGCACCCGCTCCAGGTTGCGCGGCAGCGGCCAGATGTGCCGCAGGTGCACGTGCGAGACGGGCAGGTCACCGGTGATCGACCGTCGCACGGCGATGCGGATGGCGCCATAGGTGGAGCCCCAGCCCAGGATCGCCAGCGGCCCCTCGTCCTCGCCGAAGTCGACGGTCTGCTCGGGAATGTGATTGGCGATGCCCAGAATCTTGCCGACCCGGGCGTTGGTCATGCGCTGGTGGTTGTCGCGGTCGTAGGACACGTTGCCGGAGTGGTAATCCTTCTCCAGCCCGCCGATGCGGTGCTCCAGCCCCGGCGTGCCCGGGACGGCCCAGCTGCGGGCCAGGGTTTCGGGGTCGCGCAGGAACGGGTGGTATCCCTCGGGGTCGGTGCGGAACTTGACCGGGAAGGGAGCGTACCTGTCCTCGGACATGTCGGGGATCCTCCACGGCTCGGCGGCGTTGGCGATGTAGCCGTCGGTCAGCAGGATTACCGGGGTCATGAACTGGGTCGCCAGGCGCACCGCCTCGATGCCGCAGTCGAAGCAGTCGTTGGCCGACGAGGCGGCGATCACCACCACCGGCGCGTCGCCGTTGCGGCCGAAAACCGCCTGCAACAGGTCGGCCTGTTCGGTCTTGGTGGGCAGGCCAGTCGACGGGCCGCCCCGCTGCACGTTGACGATCACCAGGGGCAGCTCGGCGCTGATGGCCAGGCCGATGGCCTCGGTCTTCAGCGCGATGCCCGGGCCCGAGCTGGTGGTCAGGCCCAGGGCGCCGGCGTAGGAGGCGCCGATGGCCGAGCACACGGCGGCGATCTCGTCCTCGGCCTGGAACGTGGTCACCCCCAGGTCCCCCATGCGCGACAGGATGTGCAGCAGGGTCGAGGCCGGGGTGATGGGATAGGACCCCAGCACCAGCTTCAGCCCGGCCAGGCGCGAACCGGCATACAGGCCCCAGGCCAGCGTGTCGGCGCCGGTGGCGGTGCGGTAGACGCCGGACTCAACCGGCGCCGGCGGGATCGAGAAGCGGCGCAGCTCGGTGGCCATCTCGGCGGTCTCGCCGAACGCGTTGCCGGCCTGCAGCGCGGCGATGTTGGCCTTGGCGATTTCGGGCTTGTCCTTGAACTTGGCGTTCAGCCACTTGATCACCGACTGGCGCCCGCGCCCGAACATCCACAGCACCAGGCCCAGCGTCCACATGTTCTTGCAGCGCAGGGCGTCCTTGGCGCCGATCCCCAGGTGGGCGACCGAGGCCTTGGTCATGGACGAGATGCCGATGGCGATGGTCGTGAACTGGGCCAGGGTATCGTCTTCCAGGGGGCTGGTCTCGTAACCGGCCTTGGCCAGGTTCTTGGCCGTGAACGAATCGGAATCGACCAGGACGGTGCCGCCGCGGCGCAGGTCCGGCAGGTTGATCTTCAGCGCCGCCGGGTTGAGCGCCACCAGCACGTCCGGCTGGTCGCCCGAGGTCAGGATCTCGGTCTTGCCGATGTTGATGGAATAGGCCGACACGCCATAGGTGGTTCCGGCGGGGGCGCGGATTTCGGCCGGATAGTCGGGAAAGGTGGCGAAATCGTTGCCGAACTGGGCGCTGGTCTCGGCGAAGCGGGTGCCGGTCAGCTGGATGCCGTCACCGGAATCGCCGGCGAAACGGATGCGAACGAAATCGACCTCCGGCGTGATCGGCACCGGAGGGTGGGGATGGGCACGGGCATGCGCGGTCATGGCTCTGGGCCTCCGAAAGGGCCGCCCCGGGCGCGGCGGCCATGGACGTTTCCCGCAGGTTGGGTGCCTGCTTCGGAACTTTTTTCTCGACAGGGGATTTATAGCCGGTCTGGCGCCGCCAATAACAGACAAATCACGCGGCGCCGGTGGACAAATTCTTCATTTGCAGGGCCGGCAAGTTCATTTCGCGCCCCCAATCCACCGCCCGTCAGTCCGCTGGCCGGTCCCCCGCCGGCGGACGCGGCCGGTAGTGGCCCGGCGGCGGGCCGCCGCGGGTCCTGCGGGCGCGGGCCTCGGCCGGGGTTTCCAGCAGGGCGGCGGCGGCCAGGGCGGCCTTGCGGTCCACGGGCCAGGGGCCGGCATGGTCGGGCGGCGGCATGGCGTCGGCGTTGTAGAAGGCGATCCGCTGCGCCGCCGCGTCCCAGGTCTTGTCCGGGTCGATGTCGCGGCGGTTGGTGGCACGGGGCTCGACACAGACGCCGTCCACCACCTCCAGGTCCAGCCACCACTTCTTGGCCGGGTTGCGCCGGCCGTGGCCCAGGCGATCGTCCAGCCAGCGCGCCACGGGCACCATCAGGGGCTTGGCCCAGCGGGCGTGGATGCCCATCCAGCTGGCCAAGCGCGTGACCTGGGGCCCGTCGGCGGTGACCACCTTGTTCAGCGGGCAGGTCTTCATGCACCGGCCGCAGGCCGAACCGCGCGCATTGGTCAGGCGGTAACGGGCGCAGCGCTCCACGTCCGGCTTCCAGGTCTCGTACCCGTTGAACATGACCTTGGGGCCGAAGGGGATGGCGTCGCAGGGGCACTCGCGGGCGCATTTCCAGCAATTCGAACAGAAGCCCTGGAGGCCGAAGTCGATGGGTTTGTCCACCTCCAGGGGCATGTCCGTTGTCAGCACCACGGACTTGAAGCGCGGGCCGACGAAGGGGTTCAGCACCAGTTCGCCGATGCGGCTCATCTCGCCCAGGCCCGCCAGCAGGACCAGGGGGATCTGCTGCACGTCGCTGTCCACGTTGGTCTGCGGCCGGGCCGGGAACCCCAGGTCGCGCAGGCAGTCGGCCATGATGCCGGCGATCTCGGCGCCGCGCATGTAGGCGCGCATGGACTGGGCGCCCGAGATCCAGTCGTCGCCGCTGGCGCCCTCCATGGTGTCGAACTCCTGGTCGATCAGCATGACCACGGCGTACCTGTGGTAGGGCGCGATGGCGGTGCCGTCCTTGTGGTGGGAAAACCAGGCGTAGTCGGGCACCCGGCAGATGCCGGTCAGGTCGGCGCCCAGGAAGTAGGACAGGGCCTTGACCGCGCGCGCGTTGGCGGCGGGATCGCTGTATATTGATGTATCAACCGCCGCCACCGGGCCGTCCTGCAGCGGCGCCATGGCCGGGATCGGCCCCATCATGCCCATGGCGAAGGGGTGCTTGTAGGCGAACCGGCCGCGCTCGGCCACCGTGCGCTCGCCCAGGTCGCCGCGCAGGGCGCGTTCGAAGAAGGCGGCGCGCTTGGGCACCCGGGGCACCTCGTCGTCCAGGATCAGGGTGGTGGGCACATCGACCCGGCGCACCTGCTCCATGGGATAGCGGCTGGCGTGGGACGGGCGCCCGGCGCGGCGGTTGCGCTCGCGCCCCGATTCGGCGCCGTTGATGCCCCACCAGTACCGCAGCCCCCGCACCCGGCCGGTTCCCGGCGCCAGCGGCAGGTCGACGGCCATGGGATAGGTTGATGCAACAACCGCCAGGGAGAAGCCCGTGCCCAGGAACGGGTTCGCCAGGGCGCCGCCGGCGCCGCGCACCGCCAGCCCGGCCAGGACCGCCAGGCGCTCGGGGTCCAGGTCCCCGCCGCCCCACAGGTGGGCGCGGGCGGCGAAGCCCATCTGGCGGACCTGCCCGGCGACGCAGACGGCGATCTCGGCGGCGCGCATTCGGCCCGTCTCCTCCACCGCCGGCGCCACCCAGTCCCGGGCCGGGTTGCCGGCCTCGGGCACCCGGCCGTGCTCCACCAGGATTACCACGGCGTGGGTGGCGCCGTCGGCGGCGGCGCCGTCGAACCAGGCGCTGTCGGGGATGGCGCAGATGCCGACCTGGGCCGCGTTCAGGAAATAGGCGCCGCCCTTGATGTCCTGGGCCCGGCGGGCCGGGTCGGCGGGCACCGGCGCCACCGCCGCTGCCACCTTTCCGTCGGCCATTCCGGCGAACAAGTCCCGGTACCGGCGCGCGGCCCGGGCCAGGGGACCGTCGTCAAGGGGCGGCAGGGCCGGCCGCGGCCGGCGCGGCGCGGCCGATTCGGCGGCGATTACGGCCCGGTCCCGCGGCAGCGCCTCGGCCGGAAAGGGGCCCCAGTGGTAGGGCCGATGCTGGGACGGCGATCGCAAGAACACAGTCAAATCCCCGGTTTCGGCCCCACAATGGGCGCCCGGCGGCGGCGAGGCAAGCCCCGCGCCGCCCGCCGCCGGCCATGAAAACGGTTGACGCCGGGCGGGCGGTGGATTTTTATTTGTATACAAACAAAAATCCGGCGCACCGGGCCGGGAGGAACGGGCGGAATCACGCGGTGGCGCCGGCCACCGCCGGGGCGGGGAGCAGGGAGCCGCGCCATGGGCACGGAGACGGATCGGGGCGGCCGGCGCATCGCCGGCATCGACGTGGGCGGCACCTTCACCGACATGGTGCTGTTCGACGGCCGCGGCGGCATCCGCCTGGCCAAGACCCCCACCACGGTCGAGAACCAGGCCTACGGCGTGCTCAACGCGCTGGACGCCGCCGACGTGGACCTGGCTACCCTGGACGCCATCGTCCACGGCACCACCACCACCACCAACGCGGTGCTGGAACGCAAGCTGTCCCGCTGCGGCATGATTACCACCAGGGGCTTCCGCGACATCATCGAGGTCGGCCGCCGCACCCGGCCCCAGCCCTACGGCATGTTCGGCACCTTCACCCCGGTGATTCCGCGCGACCTGCGCCTGGAGGTGGCCGAGCGCATGGACGCCGCCGGCCGCGTGGTCACGCCCCTGGACGAGGACGGCGTGCGCGCCGCGGTCAAGGCGCTGCTGGACCGGGGCTGCGAGGCCCTGGTGATCCACTTCCTGCACGCCTACGCCAATCCGGACCACGAACGCCGCGCCGCCGAAATCGCCGCCGAGACCTGGCCCAACGCCTACATCACCATGGGCCATTCGTTGCTGTCCGAATACCGCGAGTACGAGCGCGGCGTGACGGCGGCGGTCAACGCCTCGGTGCAGCCGATCCTGCACCGCTATGTGGATCGCCTGCAGGGCGAGCTGTCGCGGCGCGGGTTCCGGCGCGACCTGCTGGTCATGAACGGCAACGGCGGCATGGTCTCGGCCCGCACGGTGGCCCAGGAGGCGGCCAAGACGGTCATGTCCGGCCCGGCCTCGGGGGTCATGGCGGCGGCCTATTCGGCCAAGCGCGCCGGCATCCCCAACGTCATCACCTACGACATGGGCGGCACCTCGTCGGACGTGGCGGTGATCCGCAACGCCGTGCCCACGGTCAGCCACGAGATAGAAGTCGAATACGCCATGCCCATCCACGTGCCCATGGTGGACGTGCGCACCATCGGCTCGGGCGGCGGTTCCATCGCCTTCATCAACGAGGCCGACCTGCTGCAGGTGGGCCCGCGCAGCGCCGGCGCCGACCCGGGGCCCATCTGCTATGGCCGCGGCGGCACCGAGCCCACCATCTCCGACGCCAACCTGGTGCTGGGGCGCCTGAACCCGGAAAAGCTGCTGGCGGTCGACGCGCCGGTGTCCGTGGACTCCATCCGTGCCGTGCTGGCGCGCGACATCGGCGCGCCCCTGGGCCTGGACGCGGACGCCGCCGCCGGCGCCATCCTGCGCATCGCCAACACCAAGATGGCCGGCGCCATCCGCATGGTGTCCCTGGCCAAGGGCCACGACCCGCGCGATTTCGCCCTGTTCGCCTTCGGCGGCGCCGGGCCCCTGCACGCCGTGGCCCTGGCGCGGGAGCTGGGCATCCCCCGGGTCCTGGTGCCGGGACGGCCGGGAATCACCAATGCCCTGGGCTGCGTGGTCGCCGACCTGCGCCACGACTTCGTCAACACCGTCAACCGGCCGCTGGACCACGTGGACATGGACCAGGTGGCGGCCATCTTCGAGCACCAGGCCGCCGAGGGCCGGCGCCTGATCGAGGCCGAGGACGTGGAGATCGAGGACCTGCGCGTGCTGCTGTCCGCCGACATGCAGTTCATCGGCCAGACCCACCTGCTGACCGTCACCGTGCCCCGCGCAGCGGTCACCCGCGACGAGCTGCGCAGGCTGTTCGAGACCGCCTATTTCGACCGCTTCCAGGTCGAGCTGCCCGAGATCCGCGCCAATCTGGTGAACCTGAACACCTCGGTCATCGGGCGCCGGCCCGAGGTGGACCTGCGGGCCCTGATCGACCCCGCCGGGCGCCAGGCGACCCTGGACGAGGCCCGCGCCGCCACGCGCCCGGTCTGGTTCGACGGCGCGTGGGTTGATACACCTATCTACTGGCGCGACCACCTGCCCGACGGCGCCTCCTTCGCCGGCCCGGCCATCGTCGAGCAGATGGACACTACGACGGTGGTCGAGCCCGGCAACCGGGTCGATTGCGACGGCGACGGCAACCTGGTCATCACCGTGGACGGAGCCTAGGCCATGACCGATATCGATCCCATCACCTTGGCGGTGATCCAGAACGGCCTGCAGCAGGTCTGCGACGAGATGGACCTCAGCTTCTCCCGCTCCGCCTTCTCGCCGGTGATCGCCGAGGCCGACGACCGCTCGGACGGCATCTATGCCGCCGACACCGGCGAGCTGATCGCCCAGGGCGAGATGGGCCTGCCGGTGTTCGTGGGCACCATGCAGTTCTCGACCATGACCCTGATCGAGATGATCAGGGACGGCCGCGTCCTGCCGCCCGAGGAAGGCGACATCTACATCGTCAACGACCCTTACCTGGGCGGTACCCACCTGATGGACGTGCGCTTCGCCATGCCCTTCTACTACCAGGGGGAATTGTTCGCCTGGCTCTCCAACACCGGCCACTGGCCGGACATCGGCGGTGCCGTGCCAGGCGGATTTTCGGCCACCGCCACCGCGGTGGAGCAGGAGGGCCTGCGCCTGCCGCCGGTCAAGCTGTTCAAGCGCGGCGTGATGGACCCGGAGATCTATTCGATCATCTGCTCGAACATCCGCATCGCCGACCAGCGCATCGGCGACGTCAAGGCCCAGGAGGCGGCGCTGAAGGTCGGCGCCCGGCGCTTGGCCGAGCTGCTGGACCGCTACGGCGCCGGCACCGTGCGCGCCGCCATCGCCGAGCTGCGCGGCCGCGCCGCCCAGCAGATGCGCGGCAAGATCGCCCAGATCGCCGACGGCACCTACCACGGCACGGCCTGGGTGGATTCCGACGGCGTGGTGGACGAGCCGCTGAAGATCGACCTCAAGGTAACCAAGCGCGACGGCGACCTGCACTTCGACCTGTCGGGCTCCTCGCCGCCCTGCCAGGGGCCCATGAACAGCGTCATCGCCACCACGCGGTCGTCCGTCTACCTGGCCATCAAGCACATCTTCCCCGAGGTGCCCATCAACGCCGGCACCTTCGAGCCCCTGCACATCGACGACCCCGTGGGCACCTTCCTGTACGCCACCTATCCGCGCCCCGTGTCGGGCTGCGCCGCCGAGGTGTCGCAGCGCATCGCCGAGGCCGTGTTCGCGGCCCTGGTCCAGGCCCTGCCCGAGGTGGTGACGGCGGCGCCGGCGGGCTCGTCCGGCAATTTCGCCCTGGGCGGCCACGACCCGGAACGCGACCGCTCCTACGTCATGTACCAGATCAGCGGCGGCGGCTATGGCGGCAACGCCGGCCACGACGGCCTGACCAACGGCTGCTCGACCATCGGCATCTCCAAGACCGCGCCCATCGAGGTCATGGAGCAGTACTACCCGGTGCTGTACCACGAATACGGCCTGCGCGAGGGCTCGGGCGGCGCCGGGGCGCAGCGCGGCGGCTTCGGCGTCAAGTACACGGTCGAGCTGCGCCGCGGCGAGGCCCGCGCCTCCTTCGTCATGGACCACGGCCGGGTCGGGCCGCAGGGCGTGCTGGGCGGCGCCGACGGCCTGCCCAACGCCGTGACCATCCACCGCGACGGCCGCTCCTACGTGCCGCCGCACCTGTCGAAGGACCAGGACATCCGTATCCGCGCCGGCGACCGGGTCCAGGTCGGCACCCCCGGCGGCGGCGGCTATGGCGACCCGTTCACCCGCGACCCCGACCTGGTGCTGGCCGACGTGCGCCGCGGCTACTACACCGCCGACGAGGCGCGCGAGCGGTTCGGCGTGGTCCTGGCCGCCGACGGGGCGGCGGTGGACGCCCAGGCGACGGCGGCGGCGCGGCATAGGGCCTAGCCCGGACTTCCCTTCGCCGCCGTTTGGGGATATGCCGGAAGCGTCCTGCCATCCCCACCGCGAGGAGAGAGACCCGTGCCGCCCTTCCTGACCGACGACCGCCCCGCCGACGCCCTGGACCTGCACATCGTGCGCGCCGGCGCCTGGGCCGATTGGCTGGCCTCGGCGCCGCAGCGCGCCTGGATCGAGCAGGGCGGCACGTCCGGCAAGGCCGGCACCTGCGTCCTGCTGCCCGGCCCCGACGGCGGCCTGGCTGGCGCCGTGGCCGTGGTGCCGGACACGGACGTGGTGTGGGACTGGGCCGGCCTGCCCACGGCCCTGCCCGAGCGCACGGTGGCCATCGTCACGGACCTGGACGCCGCCAGCGCCACCCGCGCCGCCCTGGGCTGGACCCTGGGCACCTACCGCTACGACCGGTTCAAGAAGTCCGACGCGCGCTTCGCCACCCTGGTCTGGCCGGCGGCGGCCGACCGCGGCCGGGTGGCCCGCACCGAGGCCGCCACCCGCCTGGTGCGCGACCTGATCAACACCCCGGCCGGGGACATGGGCCCGCCCGAGCTGGAGGCGGCGGCGCGGGACCTGGCCGACCGGTTCGGCGCCGAAATCCACGTCACCGTGGGCGACGACCTGCTGGCCGCCAACTACCCGGCCATCCACGCCGTGGGCCGGGCGGCGGCCAAGGCGCCGCGCCTGATCGACCTGCGCTGGGGCGACCCGGCGGCGCCCAGGCTCACGCTCGTCGGCAAGGGGGTCTGCTTCGACACCGGCGGCCTGGACATCAAGCCGGCCGCCGGCATGAAGCTGATGAAGAAGGACATGGGCGGCGCCGCCCACGTGCTGGGACTGGCCTCCATGGTCATGGACGCCGGCCTGCCGGTGCGCCTGCGGGTGCTGGTGCCGGCGGTGGAGAACGCCATCGCCGGCAACGCGCTCTATCCCCTGGACGTGATCCGAACCCGCCACGGCCAGACGGTCGAGATCGGCCACACCGACGCCGAGGGCCGGGTGATCCTGTCCGACGCCCTGGCCGAGGCGTCGTCGGAGAAACCCGAGCTGATCATCGACGTGGCGACCCTGACCGGCGCCGCCCGGGTGGCCCTGGGGACCGAGCTGCCGGCCCTGTTCTGCAACGACGACGATGTGGCCCAGGCGCTGCTGGACGGCGGCCGGGCCGAGGCCGACAACCTGTGGCGCATGCCCCTGTGGCAGGACTACCGGCCCCTGGTCGAGGGCAAGACGGCGGACCTGACCAACTCGCCCGAGGGCGGCTTCGGCGGCGCCATCACCGCCGCCCTGTTCCTGGAATCCTTCGTCGCCAAGGGCCTGCCCTGGATCCACATCGACGTCATGGCCTGGAACACCCGCAGCCGCCCCGGCCGCCCCGAGGGCGGCGAGGCCATGGGCCTGCGGGCGCTGTACGCCCTGGTCAGCGGCAAGTTCGGAAAGTAATCACGTCGACGTTCCTGCCGTCGTTCCCGCGCGGGCGGGAACCCATTCCGCCGCCGTGGATCGGTGACGGGCGGCGGCCAACCGGCGCGACTGCGCATCGGCGCAGACGGCGAAAAAGACACAAGGGGGAGGCGGGCGCCGGCCGTCAGGCCGTGCGCGTGGTCTGGCGCTTGGCGGGGCGGAAGCGGGCCAGGTAGCCGGGCAGAACCGCCTCGGCCGGGGTCGCCACGATGTCCAGGTCGGCGAGGCCCAGGGCGCCGTCGGCGACCACGTTGTCGCGGCGCAGCAGGGTCGCCTGGTCGCGGGTCAGCAGGGGCTTGGGCCACCATTCCAGGAAGAAGCCCATGATCGAGCCCACGGCGAAGGGCACCGGGGCCAGGATGCGGCGGCGGTCGATGATGCGCAGAATCAGGTCCATGACGTCCTTGAAGCCATAGACCCGGGGGCCGCCCAGCTCGTAGGTCTTGCCGGCGCAGTCGGGCCGGCCCAGGGCGCGGAAGATGGCCTCGGCCACGTCGCCCACGTAGACCGGCTGGAACTTGGTGCCGCCGTCGCCGTAGAAGTCCACGTCCAGGCCGAACCGGCCGCCCACCTTGACCGCCGGGATCACCGGACAGCCGAACACCGGCAGCACCGGGGACCAGCGCGTCAGGCCGGCGAACAGGTTGAAGAAGCCGTCCTCGGGCCCGAAGATGACGCTGGGCCGCACAATCACGGCAGCCGGGAAGGCGGCGCGTACGGCGGCCTCGCCCTCAGCCTTGGTGCGGGCGTAGTCGGACTGGGAATCGGCGTCGGCGCCCAGGGCCGACATGTGCACCAGGGCCCCGATCCCGGCATCGCGGGCGGCAGCGGCCACGTTGGCGGCCCCCTCGGCGTGGAACGCCTGGAACGTGCGCTTGCCCCATTCCGCCAGGATGCCCACCAGGTTGACCACGGCGTCGGCGCCGGCCACCGCGGCGTCCACCGTGGCCCGGTTGGTGACGTCGGCGGCCACCGGCACGATCTGCCCCAGGTCGCCCATGGGCTTGAGGAACAGGGCGGCCTCGGTGTCGCGCACGGCGACGCGGACGATGGCACCGTCGGCGGCCAGGCGCCGCACCAGGTGCCGGCCGACGAAGCCGGAGGCGCCGAAAACCGTGACGATCCGTCGATCCTTCATGGTGGGCATGGCCTGCGATCCCCTTTCCAACCCGGGCCTTGGCGGCGGTTCCCCTGCCTTAAACCCCCAGCCCCACGGCGTCAACAGAAAGGCGGGTTGACAAGAGCGTCACGGACCTTTAACTCATCGCCGGTCCGGCAGGCCGCAAGGTCCCGCCGGACCATTCCGGTAGCCCAGGTGGCGGAATTGGTAGACGCGCAGGTTTCAGGTACCTGTGGCCGAGAGGTCGTGGAAGTTCGAGTCTTCTCCTGGGCACCATTTCATATTTAGACCCTTGAAATTATTAAAATTTTTGTTTTCAAGGGGTTCGCCTCACTGAACCGGTACCAAATTGTGGGGCACAGACCATTCTACCAGCCTTTTGGTGCCCATAGTCAGCGCGGTTATTACTGAGGCTGGGCAGCTATGGTTTGCCGCAGTGGCCTCAATGGGAAATCCACCCATTGCCAAGATCATTTAACGGGCCGCGGGCAGACGATCCCAACGGAAGGCCACTTAACCTTTTTGAACAAAATTTTGCGCTAAATAACATGGCTATGTTTGCAAAATGGTTCTTTGGGTTCAGCCCCGAACGCGTTCCCGTTATCACCTTCTCGCAACAAAGCAGTCGAGATGCCTTGCTGAAAATGGCTAAGGCCGGAGACGTAATTGTCTACGTAGGGACCAAAGGTGAGGCTACGCCTGATGAATACAAAGGTAGGGTGCTTGGTGCCGCCGAGATTGGAAGGAAGGCGGTCCGGACCGAAGAGGTAGTCGACGCATCTCTGTTCCGAGAGCTGGATTTCGAGAACGGGGAATTCCGTTGGCCCGAGGGCATCCCAATGTTGAGAGCCTGGAGGTTCGAGCCGCCGCCGCTGGCAAGCGAGGTCTTTGAGCATGGCAACCTGCCGCACAATGCGCAAACTCAAGCGGTCAAGCTATCAAAAGGCGATCAACAGGCAGTCAAGGCCTTGAACTGGGTCGAGGTTGTTCTTCCCGAAACTGTTGAGCGAGAGCGCCAGCGCAGGATGGTTGACGCGTTCCGGCAAAAGCCAACCCTGCCGGGGCCTGTAGTAGAGCCTGGAACGTACATCGTTACAGTTGAAGAACAGTCCGCAACGTGGACATATGCTGCGCAATTTGGCCACTCCAATGTATGGAAGATTGGCCGAACAGGTAACGTGGAAAGCAGGCTAAAGGAACTCAACGCGCACGTTCCGCATGAGTACCTTTGCGAGGCATGGTCCTTGAAGTTGCAACAGAGGTGGCCGACACCGAATCGGGCGCAAGAGATGGAACAGCGCGTCCTAGCCCTCTTGGTGGACAAGAGGACTTTTGGGGAGCGTGTACGTTGTTCGTTCGAGGAACTTGAAGGGGCTTGGGTCGATGCAATCTCGGGTAGGGAGTGAACATCCGCCACCAAAAAGCTTCAATGCCCTCGGGGGTAACATGCGGACAGCCAGTTCAGTTGCCCAATTGACTACCGTTCGTCCTCATCGGAAGGCAAGCCACCAACAATCCCGTTGACGGTTGGGCTACGATGCTGTTACACAACATTCTCGTGAGGCCTTGGCTAAATGCTTGTTTTTCAACTGATTAGTTGGTTTGGGCTTATAGTCTTCTCCTGGGCACCATCAACGGCCGTAGCCGAACGGGCGGAGGCCTTTTTCCCATGACATCATCCGACTTCACCTACGAGCTGCACCGCGGCGACCTGCCGGCCGGGGTCACGTTCGGCGACAGCGTCGCCGTGGACACCGAGACCATGGGCCTGCTGCCGGCGCGCGACCGCCTGTGCCTGGTGCAGCTTTCCGCCGGCGACGGCACCGCGCACCTGGTCAAGCTGGCCGCCGGCGACTATGCCGCGCCCAACCTGCGCGCCGTGCTGGCCGACCCCAAGGTGACCAAGATCTTCCACTTCGCGCGCTTCGACCTGGCGGTGCTGCGCCACTACCTGGGGGTCCGGGTGGCGCCGGTCTACTGCACCAAGGTGGCGTCCAAGCTGGTGCGCACCAACAGCGACCGCCACGGCCTGAAGGACCTGTGCCGCGACCTGCTGGGGGTCGACCTGTCCAAGGAGCAGCAGACCAGCGACTGGGGCGCCGACGAGGTCAACGAGGCCCAGTGCCGCTACGCCGCCCAGGACGTGCTGTACCTGCACCGCCTGCGCGCCGTGCTGGACGCGCGCCTGGCCCGCGAGGGCCGCGGCGACCTGGCCCGGGCCTGCTTCGACTTCCTGCCGGCGCGGGCCGAGATGGACCTGGCGGGCTGGGGCGAGGACCTGTTGACCCACCACTAATCCGTTGACATGGCGCTGTTTTAGCGAACCTTGAAAACCTTTTGATTCTGTTGACGAATCAGCCGCCCGGGGCGCATACTGATCGCCCTTTTCGGCGCACATTTTCCTGACGGACCCAGGGTTTCCAGACGACTCATGGACGATTCCATCACCAATCGGGACGTGGCCTGCGCGCGGCGGGTTCTGGCCCTCGAGTCCGAGGGGCTGGCACGCCTGGCCGACGGCCTGGACGGCGGTTTCGTCGCCGCCCTGGACCTGATCCAGGCGGCACGGGGCCGGGTGGTGGTGTCGGGCATGGGCAAGAGCGGCCACGTGGCGCGCAAGATCGCCGCCACCCTGGCCTCCACGGGCACGCTGGCGTTCTTCCTGCACCCGGCCGAGGCCAGCCACGGCGACCTGGGCATGATCGCCGACGACGACGTGGTGCTGGCCCTGTCCAACTCCGGCGAAACGCCCGAGCTGGGCGACCTGGTGGCCCACGCCACCCGGTTCGGCAACCCGCTGATCGCCATGGTCGGCCGCGCCGGCAGCACCCTGGCCACGGCCGCCGACGTGGCCCTGGTCCTGCCCGACATCGACGAGGCCTGCCCCATGGGCCTGGCGCCCACCACCTCGACCACCGCCATGCTGGCCCTGGGCGACGCCCTGGCCGTGGCCATGCTGGAGCGGCGCGGTTTCTCGGCCGACGATTTCCGCCAACTGCACCCGGGCGGCAAGCTGGGCCAGCGGCTGTTGAAGGTGCGCGACATCATGCACGGCGGCGACGAGTTGCCCCTGGTGGCGCCGGACCGGCCCATGTCCGAGGCCCTGGTGACCATGACCGCCAAGAGCTTCGGCTGCCTGGGTGTGGTCGGCGGCGACGGCCTGCTGGCCGGAGTCATCACCGACGGCGACCTGCGCCGGCACATGAGCGCCGACCTGCTGGGCCGCAGCGCCGGCGAGGTGATGACCCGCAACGCCAAGACCATCGCTCCCGACGACCTGGCTACCGAGGCGGTGCAGGTCATGAACGCGCGGTCCATCACCAACCTGTTCGTGGTCGCCGCCGGCCGGCCGGTGGGCATCCTGCACATCCACGACTGCCTGCGCGCGGGGGTGGTGTGAAGGGCAAGCCCGCCCGCAAGGGAACCGCGGCCCGGCGGCCGCGGCCGGCGCTCAAGGCGGGCGCGGCGTCCGGGGCCGCCGCCAAGGCCGAGGTCAACGCCGCAGCCGAGGCCGAAGTCGGGGCCGAAGTCGGGGCCGCCACCGACCCTGCCGCCGAATCCGCGGCCCCGGCCCCGATGCCGGCCGAATTCGAAAAGGCGCCGGCCATGGGTATCGGCGCGGTCCTGGCGGCGGCGGCGGCGGCGCCGCGGCGGCGTTCGGTGGCCTACAGCCGGTTCGTGGCGGTCACAAAGTGGATGCTGCCGGCCATCGCCATCGTGCTCATCGCCGTGATCGCGTCCTGGCCCTACATGAACCCGAAGACCGACCTGATCAGCATCCAGTCCCTGATCCAGGGCACCGTGGACGCCGGCGGCCCCAGCGTCGTCAACGCCCGCTACCTGGGCAGCGATTCCGACGGCCGGCCGTTCACGATCAGCGCCGACAAGGCCTCGAACCTGTCCCTGGACAGCCAGGTCATCGAGCTGACCAACCCCAAGGCCGACATGTCGCTGGACGACGGCACCTGGGTCTTCCTGACCGCCGAGCGGGGCCGCTACGACCGCGCCGACAAGGCGCTGGAGCTGACCGGCGCCGTCGACCTGTTCCACGACTCGGGCTACGAGTTCCGCACCACGGTGGCCCATGTGGACCTGACCCAGGGCCTGGCCTGGGGCGACGCGCCGGTGTCGGGGCAGGGCACCTTCGGCGTGCTGAAGGCCGAGGGCTTCCGCCTGCGCAACAACGAGAAGGTCATCCGCTTCACCGGCAAGAGCAAGCTGACGCTCTATCCCGCCGCCGGGGAGCCCAAGTCGTGACCGGGCGGCCCGCGCGGACGGTCGCGGCGGTCCTGGCCGCCGCCTGGCTGGCCCTGGCGTCGGCGCCGGCGGCGGCCCAGAACCTGAACCTGGGCGGCGGCGAGGGCGGGCCCATCGAGATCTTCGCCGACGACGGCATCGAGTGGCAGCAGGACAACCGCATCTTCGTCGCCCAGGGCAATGCCCGCGCAGTGCGCGACGACGTCGAGGTGCATGCCGACACCCTGAAGGCGTACTACCGCGAGGTGGGCGGCAAGTCCGAGATCTGGCGCCTGGACGCCAGCGGCCAGGTCAGGATCCTGTCTACGGGCGAGACCGCCTACGGCGACCTGGCGGTGTTCGACGTCGACCAGTCGGTGCTGGTGCTGACCGGGCGGGCGGTGCGGTTCGTCACCGCCGAGGACGAGATCCGCGCCGACAGGCAGCTGGAATACTGGACCGGCAAGCGCCTGGCCGTGGCCCGGGGCAACGCCGTCGCCAAGCGCGAGGGCAAGACCCTGCGGGCGCAGGTCCTGGCCGCCTACATGCAGCCGACCAAGAGCGGCGGCACGGAGATCACCCGGGTCGAGGCCTTCGACGACGTGCGCATCGTCACCGAGCGCGACGACGTCACCGCCGACCGCGGCGTCTACAACCTGCGCACGGGCATGGCCACCCTGACCGGCGCGGTCAAGCTGAAGCGCGGCGGCAACGTGCTGAACGGCTGCCGCGCCGACGTCAACCTGAACACCGGCATCAGCCGCCTGCGCGGCTGCGACGGCAAGGGCCGCGGCCGGGTCAGCGGCACCCTGCGGCCCGAGGCGGCGCGGCCGGGCGAGTCGGGCGGCGACGGCGACAACGATCAGGACGATAAGAAAAAATAAAGGGAAAGGTTCCAAACTGGGGCCTTTCCGTGTGCAACCGCGAAACGACGTTGATCGAGATCAAAACTTCCGGTAAGGGAAAGGCATGAGGGACCCCGCCGCAAGCGCCGAGAACGCCCCCGCCGCCGGTCCGCGGCTGGTGGCGGACAACCCGGACGCCGCCGACCGCGGCCTGTTCGCCGACAGCCTGGTCAAGCGGTTCAAGAAGCGGCCGGTGGTGCGCGGTGTCAGCCTGTCCCTGCAGCGCGGCGAGGTGGTGGGCCTGTTGGGCCCCAACGGCGCCGGCAAGACCACCTGCTTCTACATGATCACCGGCCTGGTGCCGCCCGACCACGGCACCATCACGCTGGACGGCGACGACATCACCGACCTGCCCATGTACCGCCGCGCCCGCCTCGGCGTGGGCTACCTGCCGCAGGAGGCGTCCATCTTCCGCGGCCTGTCGGTGGAGAACAACATCCGCGCCGTGCTGGAGGTGGTGGAGAAGTCGCGCGAGAAGCGCGAGGCCATGCTGGACGCCCTGCTGGCCGAATTCTCCATCTCGCACCTGCGCCGGACCCCGTCCATGGCCCTGTCGGGCGGCGAGCGGCGGCGGGTGGAAATCGCCCGGGCCCTGGCCTCGAACCCCAATTTCATCCTCCTCGACGAGCCTTTCGCGGGCATCGATCCCATCGCCGTGGCCGACATCCGGGACCTGGTCGCGCACCTGAAGGACCGCGGCATCGGGGTCCTGATCACCGACCACAACGTGCGCGAGACCTTGGATGTCATCGACCGAGCCTATATTATCCACGATGGGATGATGCTGATGGAGGGAGCGCCCTCGGACATCGTGGGTAACGAGGATGTCCGGCGCGTATACCTGGGTGAACGGTTTACTCTGTAACCTGATCGGGCGCTGTCGACCTGGCGGGATCCCCCGGCCGGAGCGGGCGGGAGCTTCGCCATGGCGCTGACCCCGCGTCTGGATCTCCGCCAAACCCAATCCCTGGTCATGACGCCGCAGCTGCAGCAGGCGATCAAGCTGCTGCAGCTCAACAACCTGGAACTGACCGAGTACGTCGAGCAGGAGCTGGAGGAAAACCCCCTGCTGGAGCGCGACGAGGGCGCCCGCGACGACCTGGACCGCATGGCCACCGGCGAGGCGCCCGAAGGGGTGCCCGACCCGCCCGAGGACGAGTCCGGCCACGGCGACCAGGACGCCCTGGACAGCATCGATTTCACCCGCGAGGACTCGGTGGACTCGGCCGAGACGGCCGACCTGGACGTGGACTACGACAACCTGTGGAACAACGACACGGCCACCGACCTGAGCACGGACACGGCGCTGGACACCTACACCGAGGCCGGCCTGGGCGACCACCTGACGGCGGGCACGGCGGCCGGCGGGTTCGATGATTCGGGCTCGAACCTGGAAAACTACGTCTCCGAGCACCTGAACTTGCGCGACCACCTGATGGGCCAGCTGTCGCTGGAGCTGACCGACCCGGTGGACCGCATCATCGGCCTGCACCTGATCGATTCCCTGGACGACGCCGGCTACGTGCCCGATGACCTGTCGTCCCTGGCCCAGGTCCTGAACTGCGACCTGGCCCGGGTCGAGGAGACCCTGGCCAAGGTGCAGCGCTTCGACCCGACCGGCATTTTCGCGCGCAGCTTGGCGGAATGCCTGGCCCTGCAGCTGCGCGAGTTGGACCGCCTGGACCCGGCCATGCAGGCCCTGCTGGACAACCTGGACCTGCTGGCCGAGCGGCGCACCCGCGACCTGCTGGATATCTGCGGCATCGGCGAGGAGGACCTGGTCGACATGATCGCCGAGATCCGGGCGCTCAACCCCAAGCCGGCGCAGATCTTCGACGACAACGTGGCCCAGCCCATCACCCCCGACGTGCTGATGCGCGCCAAGCCGGGCGGCGGCTGGATCATCGAGCTGAACCAGGACACCCTGCCCCGGGTGCTGGTCAACAACCAGTACTACGCCCAGATCCACTCGGCGGCGCGCACCAGGGAGGACAAGCAGTACATCTCGGAACGGCTGCAGTCCGCCAACTGGCTGGTCAAGTCCCTGCACCAGCGCGCCACCACCATCCTCAAGGTGGCGACCGAGCTGGTGCGCCAGCAGGACGGCTTCTTCACCAACGGGGTGCAATACCTGCGGCCCCTGGTCCTGCGCGACATCGCCGAGGCCATCGAGATGCACGAAAGCACGGTCAGCCGCGTGACCTCGAACAAGTTCATGGCCACGCCGCGCGGCATCTTCGAGCTGAAATACTTCTTCACCACGGCGCTCAGCAGCTCGTCGGGGGGCGAGGCCCACTCGGCCGAGTCCGTGCGCCACCGCATCCGCGCCCTGATCGACGCGGAGTCCCCCAAGGCCATCATGTCGGACGACAAGATCGTCGAGATCCTGCGCCAAGAGTCGGTCGACATCGCACGGCGAACGGTGGCAAAATATAGGGAGTCCATGGGAATACCGTCATCGGTGCAGCGCCGGCGCGAGAAGTCGGTGCAGATGTGATCGATTGTGGTGATTGCTTGACAGCGACTCTTGACTCATCTTGAACGGGCAACTAATTTCCGGGCCTTCGCGCGCCCAGGGCCCGGGCCGTCCGCCTTGGGAGGAAGGGCGGCGTCTGGCATTCCCGGGATTGAAGAGCACGCCAACCGGCAAGCACCGTCAATGCTGTTGGACCTTTAGAAAAGGGCGGGAACGCTTATCCATGGAAACATCGGTAAAGGCAAAACAACTGGACATCGGCGATGCCCTGCGCACCCACGTCGAGACCAGCCTCAACGAAACCGTGACCAAGTACTTCGAAAAGGCGCTGGACGCCAACGTGACCTTCTCGCGCGAGGCCCACTCGTTCCGCGCCGACATCTCGGTCCACCCCGGCCGCGGCATGCTGGTCCAGGGCAGCGGATCGGGCGGTGACGCCTATGGCGCCTTCGACGGCGCGCTGGAGCGGATCGGCAAGCAGCTGCGCCGCTACAAGCGGCGGCTCAGCAACCACCACAAGGGCGGCGACCCGGACGAGATGATGCTGGCCCAGTACAGCATCCTGCAGCCGGAGCCCGAGGAAAGCGAAGTGCCCGAGGATGGCCAGCCGGCCATCATCGCCGAGATGACCCACGACATCTCGACCCTGTCGGTCAGCGAGGCGGTGATGCGCATGGACCTGGCCGACCTGCCGGCGATGATGTTCCGCAACCGCGCCCACGGCGGCCTGAACATGGTCTACCGGCGCAGCGACGGCAACATCGGCTGGATCGACCCCAGCGAGACCCAGCAGGACGCCTGACCCCTTACCATCGGACAAGGGACTGTTCTCATATGGAGATTTCCGACCTCATCACCACCGAGAGCGTGATCCCCAACCTGCGTGCCACCAGCAAGAAACAGGCCCTGCAGGAGCTGTCGCGCAAGGCCGCCGACCTGACCGGCCTGCACGAGCGCGCCGTGTTCGACGTGTTGATGGAGCGCGAGCGCCTGGGCACCACCGGGGTGGGCAGCGGCATCGCCATTCCCCACGGCAAGCTGGCCAGCCTGGACCGCCTGCACGGCCTGTTCGCGCGCCTGGAGCGGCCGGTGGACTTCGATTCCATCGACGAACAGCCGGTGGACCTGATCTTCCTGCTGCTGGCGCCGGAAACCGCCGGCGCCGACCACCTGAAGGCCCTGGCCCGGGTGTCGCGCCTGCTGCGCGACAAGACCGTGTGCGAGAAACTGCGCGGCACCGAGGGGCCCGAGGCCCTGTACGCCCTGCTGGCCGAATCCTCGGCCAGCCGCGCCGCCTAGACCACTTCAGTCCGATCCGGACCCGGCGTCAGTCGCCCGGGTCCACGTCGATTGTCTTGGCCGCCCCGCCCTTGCGCGCGGGGGACCGGATCTCGATGGTGCGCACCTCGGGCTCGGGCACGTGGCGTTCCAGGTCGATGTGCAGCAGGCCGTTGTCCAGGAACGCGCCCACCACCTCGATCCCTTCGGCCAGGACGAAGCTGCGCTGGAACTGGCGCGCGGCGATGCCCCGGTGCAGGAAGATCCGGTCCGGGTCCTCCTTCTCCTGGCGGCCGCGGATGACGAGCTGCGCGTCCTCAGTGGTGACCTGCAGGTCGTCCATGGAGAACCCGGCCACGGCCAGGGTGATGCGCATGGCGTTGTCGCCGGTCTGCTCGATGTTGTAGGGGGGATATCCTTCGGCGGCGGACTTGGACACCCGGTCCAGGATGCGCTCGAAATGGTCGAAGCCCAGCAGCAGGGGGTTGTTGAATCCGGTCACGCGGGTCATGGCGGCCTCCTCGTCGTCGAGCGGGCGGCCCGCCCGGGACCCGGCAGCCGGCATCCCCGCGGGCACGTTCGGAAACGGGCCGGACGGGCGGCACAGGGGCCGCCGCCGCGGCGCCCCTACTGTCGGCGCAAACGGTGCGCGATTCAATAGGGGAAACCTGCGGCGCCGCGACCCTTCCGCATTTTGTGGCCGACGGTTATCTGATATACAATATCTGGACGTCCGGGAGCCTTCCCGGTTGAGTTGGAAAATGTCGCGCAACACCCGCGCCGGGTAACAAAAAATTAAACCGCCGGGCGCACCATGGCCATGGGGACAACAGAATGCGTTTGCGGGAGACTTCCATGAACCGGACCACGAGGATCACCCTGGGCGCGGCCGCCTTCGCCGGCGCCTTCGCCCTGACCGTCGCCGCCACCGGCTGGCTGACGGGCGCCACGGCCAACGCGCCGGCGCACCAGGCCCGCGCCATGGCTTTCGCGCCGCCGCCCGGGTTCGCGCCCGGTCCCATGCCCGGTCCCATGATGGCGCCGCCGCGGTTCGTGGCGCCGCCGCCCCAGGCTGCGTCCCGCTGGGCCGCGCCGCCCTGGGCCCGCGGCCCGCAGCGGCCGCCCTTGCCCATGGCGGCCCATGCCATGCCGCGGCCCATGCCCTTTCCCATGACCCGGGCCATGCCCCATCCCATGCCGCGCCACGCCATGGGCCCCGGCTGGGGTCCGCCGCCGCGCAACGTGGCCTGGGCACCGCCCCGGCCGCGCATGGACCCGCGCGAGGCGGCCCGCCGCATGGCCTGGTACCAGCGCCACTTCCGGCCGCGCGGCCCGGCGCCCGTGGCCTGGGGTCTGCCGGCCGGGCCGGCGCCGCGCCCGTGGCAGGTGGCCCACGCGCCCATGCCCGCCCCCCGCATGGCGCCCGGCGTGGCGCCGCGGCCCTTCGCCGCCCCGCCCTTCGCCGCCCCGCCTTTCGTCGCCGCATCGCCCTGGGCCCGTGGCCCGCAGCGGCCGCCCATGGCCATGGCCCAGGCGCCCTTCGCCCGACCCTTGCCGGGTCCCGCGGCCGGGCGCCCCATGCCGCCCTATCCGGTGATGGCCGGCCCCCTGATGGCCCGTCCCCTGATGGCCCACCCGCCGATGGTCCACCCGCTGATGGCGCGGGCGCCCTGGCCGGCCATGCCGCCGCGCGCCCTGGCCATGCCCTGGCGGCCGGCGCCGCCCTGGGCCCTGGCCCGGGCGCCGCGGCCGGGCGGCGCCTACGATTTCGCCCGCAACCGGCCCATGCCCCGGCGCGACGGCACGCGGACCCTGGCGGCCAGCACCTGGCGTCCCCAGGGATAGACGTCGGGCAACGGAAAACGAGGGAAGGGGCGTGAAAAGGCGGGCCGGGGGCCCGCCTTTTCCATGTCCGCGCGGCGCTGCGGCGCCTACCACTCCAGCTTCTCGATCCCCTCGAAGGTGATGGACTTGCCGTCGTCGGACTCGGCGGTGCCGGACACGGCGCTGCCGAAGTCGGCGCCATCGGTGCCGGCGGTGGCGGTGTCGATGTCGGCCCCGCCGTCGATGTGGATGGTCCAGGTGGTGTCCATTCCCGACAGGTCCAGGGTGTCGGTGCCGTAGCCGCCTTCCACGTGGGCGGTCCAGGTGCCGTTGTCCTCCAGGGCGGCGTCGCCGAAGATGAACATGTCGTTGCCCGAGTCGCCGAAGAAGGAGTCGTCGCCGCCGCCGGCAATGAAGGTGTCGTTGCCGTCGCCGCCATA
Organism: Hyphomicrobiales bacterium; assembly: GCA_024236415.1. GTDB lineage: Bacteria > Pseudomonadota > Alphaproteobacteria > Rhodospirillales > JACKKN01 > JACKKN01. The sequence goes on along the minus strand of JACKKN010000001.1, from coordinate 266,194 downwards.
GACCTGGTCGTTGCCGGCGCCGTCGTGCAGGACGTCGTGGCCGGTGCCGCCCCACATCCGGTCGTTGCCGTCGCCGCCGACCAGGGTGTCGTTGCCGTCCTCGCCCAGCAGCGAGTCGTTGCCGGCGCCGCCCGTCAGGCTGTCGTGGCCGGTACCGCCCCACAGCTTGTCGTTGCCGGCACCGCCGTCCAGGACGTCGTCGCCGTCCTCGCCCTTCATGTAGTCGTCGCCGTCGCCGCCCGCCAGGCTGTCGTTGCCGGTGCCGCCCCACATCTTGTCGTTGCCCTTGCCGCCGTCCAGGACGTCGTTGCCGTCGCCGCCCAGCAGGGTGTCGTTGCCGTCCTGGCCCATCAGGGTGTCGTTGCCAAGCTGGCCGGACAGGCGGTCGTCGCCGTCGCCGCCGCGAATGTAGTCGCCGGCATCGCCGCCGGTGACCGTGTCGTTGCCGCCCAGGGCGTCATAGATCTTGGGATCGCCGTAGTCGGGGTCCTGCCAGGCCAGGTTGACGGTGTCCTTGCCCTGGGTGAACAGGGAGGAATCCACCGCCAGGCTCGGTTCGGGCGCCTCCACCGTGACGGTGGTGGACAGGCTGGCGGTGTCGCCGCCGTCGGCCTCTGTGGCCGTCGCGGTGACGGTCAGGTCGAAGTCCGCGGACTGGCCCGCGGGCACGGTCAGGGTCAGGCCGGCCAGGTCGCCGGGATCCAGGGTCCAACTGCCGTCGCCGTTGTCGGTGCCGGCCGACAGGGTGACGCCGGCGGGCACCCCGGCCACGGTGATGGCCAGGGATTCGGACCCGTCGGTATCGCTGAGGGCCGAGGTGATGGCCAGCGGATAGGACATGCCCGCCACGTCGCCGGTGGTGAACTCGATGGACTGCACCTGGTACTCGTTGCCCGAGTAGCCCAGGGGCGTGCCGTCGGCGTAGTGACCCGGGGCCGAGAACACGATCTGGTCGAAGGCGCCGTTGCCGCCGGTGTCCAGGGTGAAGGTCATCTGGTGGCTGCCGGTGTTGTTGACGATGTCGGCCTCGGCCACCTTTACGCCGTCGCGGTACAGGGCGTAATGGCCCATCTCGCCGTGGCCGTCCTCGTCGCCGAACAGCTTGCTCAGGGTCACCGTGGCCTCGGTCAGGTTCTCGTCGAAGTCGAAGACCAGTTCCTCGGACAGGTGGTACTGCTGGTCGTAGCCCAACTGCACCTCGGGCCCGCCGCCGACATGCTGGCTGCCGACCACGCCCATGCCCCATTCGTCGGTGCTGACGTTGTTGACCGAGGCGCTGGTCAGGTGGCCGGAACCGTCCACCCGCCGCGCCGTGACCTGGAAGCCCTGGTCCGTGTCGGTATAGGTGGTGCGGTCGATGGTCACGGTCTCGGGCCCGCCCAGTTCGGTGCCCGTGCCCAGGGCCGCGGTCAGGGTCGGCATGTCGGCGTCGGCGGCCACCGCCACGTCGATGGTGCCGACGGTGGAGGCCGTGTCGGCCCCGTCGGTACTGGTGGCGGTGACGGTCAACTGGAAGTCGGCGTCGCTGTTCGCGGGCGGGGTCACGGTCAGGCCCGCCAGGTCGCCGGGCTCCAGGGTCCACGACCCGTCGCCGTTGTCGGTGCCGGCAGACAGGCTGGCGCCGGCGGGCACGCCCGAGATGGTGATGGACAGGCTCTCCGAGCTGTCGGTCAGCGCGGCCGCGACGTCCAGGGCGATGGCCGTGTCCTCGATGCCGGCGGCATCGCTCAGGTTCAGGGTCGGCGCGTCGGCCTCGGCGGCCACCGCGACGTCGATGGTGCCCACCGTAGAGGCCGTGTCGGCCCCGTCGGTGCTGGTCGCCGTGACGGTCAACTGGAAGTCGGCGTCGCTGTTCGCCGGCGGGGTGACGGTCAGGCCGGCAAGCTGCGCCGGCGTCAGGGTCCAGGACCCGTCGCCGTTGTCGGTGCCGGCCGACAGGGTCGCGCCCGAAGGCACGCCGGAGATGGTGACGGACAGGGACTCGGACCCGTCGGTGTCGGTAAGCGCGGAAGCGATGTTCAGCGCGATGGCCGTGTCCTCGGTGCCGCTGGCATCGCTGACGGTCAGGGTCGGCGCGTCGGCGTCCGGCGCCACGGAGACATCGATGGTGCCCACCGTGGAGGCCGTGTCGGCCCCGTCGGTGCTGGTGGCGGTGACGGTCAACTGGAAGTCGGTGTCGCTGTTCGCCGGCGGGGTGACGGTCAGGCCGGCAAGCTGGGCGGGCGTCAGGGTCCAGGACCCGTCGCCGTTGTCGCTACCCGCACTCAGGGCCGCGCCCGACGGCACGCCGGAGATGGTGATGGACAGGGACTCGGACCCGTCGGTGTCGGTGAGGGCCGAGGTGATGTTGAGGGCGATGGCCGTGTCCTCGGTCCCCGAGACGTCGCTGACGGTCAGGGTCGGCGCGTCGGCGTCCGGCGCCACGTTCACGTTGATGGTGCCCAGGGTGGTGGCCGTGTCGCCGCCGCGGGCCTCGGTGGAGGTGGCGGTGACGGTCAACTGGAAGTCGGCGTCGCTGTTGGCCGGCGGGGTGAGGGTCAGGCCGGCGAGCTGGGCCGGGGTCAGGGTCCAGGTGCCGCCGCCGTTGTTGGTGCCGGCCGAGAGCGTCGCGCCGGCGGGCACGCCCGAGATGGTGATGGACAGGCTCTCGGAACCGTCGGTGTCGGTCAGGGCCGCGGCGATGTTCAGCGCGATGGCCGTGTCCTCGGTGCCGGTCAGGTCGCCGACCGTCAGGGTCGGGGCGTCGGCGTCGGCGGCCACGGTCACGTCCACCCAGCCGATGGCCTGGGCCGTGTCGCCGCCGTGGGACTCGGTGGAGGTGGCCTTCACGGTCAGGCGGAAATCGGCGTCGCTGTCGGGCGCCGGGGTGAGGGTCAGGCCCGTGAGCTGCGCCGGGGTCAGGGTCCAGGACCCGTTGCCGTTGTCGATGCCGGCCGACAGGGTGGCGCCGGCGGGCATGCCGGAGATGACGATGGACAGGGTTTCCGAGCCGTCCATGTCCGTGATGGCGGCGGCGATGCTGAGGGGGATGGCCGTGTCCTCGACGCCGCTGCTGTCCTGCAGGTCCAGGGTCGGCGTCTCGGCGAAGATGTCGGCGATGGGCACGTTGACCTGGGTGCTGGCCGAGGCCGTGTCATTGTTCTCGCCCTCGGTGGCCGTGGCGGTGACGGTCAGGTCGAAGGCCTCGGAATACTCCGACGGGACGTACAGGTTGAGGCCCGACAGCTGGTCGGGGTCCAGGGTCCAGGTGCCGTCGCCGTTGTCGGTGCCGGCCGACAGGGTGGCGCCGTCGGGCAGGCCCGAGACGGTGACGCTCAGGGTCTCCGAACCGTCGGTGTCGGTCAGGGCCGAGGTGATGTCCAGGGTGAAGGCCGTGGCGCCCAGGGGCTCGAAGGCGACCGTGAAGTTGGCGTCGTTCAGGTCGGCGTCATAGGCCTGGTTGTCGATGTCCAGGTCTTCCCAGTTCTGGTTGCCGATGCCCGAGGTCTCGCCCACGTACACGTCGCCGTTGACGTTGAAGGCCGGGTCGCTGAAGTGCACCGTGTTGCCCGGCCGCACGTGCAGGACCGTGTCGCCGGGGCCCAGGACCTGCCACACGCCGCTGCCGTCCTGGGCCAGGGTGACGGGGGTGTTGTCGGCTAGGCCCGGGTTCTGTCCGGCGCCGTCGGGGATCAGGAAGAACAGCACGTTGTCGGGATTGACCCCGTCCACCGTGTAGCTGTCGCCCTCGCCGGTCTTGACGTTGGCCCAGATGATCTCGCCGCTGGTGGGCTGGCCGTTGTCGTCCAGCACCACGTAGCCGTAGGAGTTGTTGAAGCCCGCGTCGGAACCCTGGTTGAGCACGGTGAAGCCGCCGTCGGTCAGCACGCCGGTTCCCAGCTCGGCCGACAGCGTGGGCGTGTCGGCGTCCGCCGCCACGGCCACGTTGATGGTGCCCAGCGTGGTGGCGGTGTCGCCGCCGTCGGCCTCGGTGCTGGTGGCGGTGACGCCCAGCTGGAAGTCCACGTCGCTGTTCAGGGGCGGGGTGATGGTCAGGCCCGGCAGTTCGGCGGTGGACAGCGTCCAGGAGCCGTCGCCGTTGTCGGTGCCGGCGGACAAGGTGGCGCCGCTGGGCACGCCGGTGAGGGTGATGGACAGGCTCTCGCTGCCGTCGATGTCGGTCAGGGCCGAGGCGATGTCGAGCGCGATGGCCGTATCCTCGGTGCCGGCGGCATCGGTGACATTCAGGACGGGGGCGTCGGCGTCCGCGGCGACGGAGACATTGATGGTGCCCAGCGTGGTGGCGGTGTCGCCACCATCGGCCTCGGTGCTGGTGGCGGTGACGCCCAGCTGGAAGTCCACATCGCTGTCGGCAGGCGGCGTGATGGTCAGACCGGCGAGCTGGGCCGGCGTCAGGGTCCAGGTGCCGTCGCCGTTGTCGGTCCCGGCCGAGAGGGTGGCGCCGGTGGGCACACCGGAGATGGTGATGGACAGGGACTCGCTGCCGTCGGTGTCGGTTAGGGTGGACGCGATGTCGAGTGCGATGGCGGTGTCTTCAGTGCCGGCGGCATCGCTGACCGTCAGGGTCGGCGCATCGGCGTCGGCCGCGACGGAAACGTTGATGGTGCCCAGGGTGGAAGCGGTGTCGCCGCCGTCGGCTTCGGTGCTGGTGGCGGTCACACCCAACTGGAAGTCCACGTCGCTGTCGGCAGGCGGGGTGATGGTGAGGCCGGCCAGGTCGCCCGCAGACAGAGTCCACGTGCCGTCGCCATTGTCGGTGCCCGCGCTCAGGGTGGCGCCGCTGGGCACACCGGAGATGGTGATCGAAAGCGATTCACTTCCGTCGGTGTCCGTGAGGGCGGAAGCGATGTCGAGCGCGATGGCCGTGTCCTCGGTGCCGGCGGCATCGCTGACCGTCAGGGTCGGCGCATCGGCGTCGGCCGCCACGCTGACGTTGATGGTGCCAAGGGTCGTAGCTGTGTCGCCGCCATCGGCCTCGGTCGAGGTGGCCGTCACGGCGAGCTGGAAATCCACATCGCTGTCAGCCGGCGGAGTAATGGTCAGGCCGGCGAGTTGGGCCGGTGTCAGGGTCCAGGACCCGTCGCCGTTGTCAGTACCCGCGGACAAGGTCGCGCCGTTGGGCACACCGGAGATGGTGATCGAAAGCGATTCGCTGCCGTCGGTGTCGGTCAGGGCCGAAGCGATATCCAAGGCGATGGCCGTGTCTTCCGTGCCGTTGGCGTTGCTCACGGTCAGGTTCGGCGCATCGGCATCGGCCGCCACGCTGACGTTGATGGTGCCAAGAGCTGTGGCTGTGTCGCCGCCGTCCGCCTCGGTCGAAGTGGCGGTGACGCTCAGCTGGAAGTCCACGTCGCTGTCTGCAGTCGGTGTGATGGTCAGGCCGGCGAGCTGTGCCGGTGTCAGGGTCCAGGACCCGTCGCCGTTGTCGGTACCAGCGGACAGGCTGGCACCGGCGGGCACGCCGGAGATGGTGATGGACAGGCTCTCGGAGCCGTCGGTGTCGGTCAGGGCCGAGGCGATGTCGAGCGCGATAGCCGTGTCTTCGGTGCCCGCCGCATCGCTGACGGTCAAGGTAGGAGCGTCGGCGTCGGCGGCGACGGACACATTGATGGTGCCGAGCGTGGTGGCGATGTCGCCGCCGTCCGCCTCGGTCGAAGTGGCGGTGACGCCGAGCTGGAAGTCCACGTCCGAATTGATCGGCGGGGTGATGGTCAGGCCGGCCAGGTCTCCGCTGGAGAGCGTCCAGGTGCCATCACCGTTGTCGGTGCCGGCCGAGAGAGTGGCACCGGTCGGGACGCCGGAGATGGTGATGGACAGGCTCTCGGAGCCGTCGGTGTCCGTGAGGGCGGAAGCGATGTCGAGCGCGATGGCCGTGTCTTCGGTGCCTGACGCGTCGCTGACGTTCAGGGTCGGCGCGTCGGCGTCGGCGGCGACGGACACGTTGATGGTGCCCAGGGTGGAAGCGGTGTCGCCGCCGTCGGCTTCGGTGCTGGTGGCGGTCACACCCAACTGGAAGTCCACGTCCGAATTGGTCGGCGGGGTGATGGTCAGGCCGGGCAGGTCGCCGCTGGACAGGGTCCAGGAGCCATCGCCGTTGTCGGTGCCGGCGGACAGGCTGGCACCGGCGGGCACGCCGGAGATGGTGATGGAGAGGCTTTCGGAGCCGTCGGTGTCGGTCAGGGCCGAGGAGATGTCGAGCGCGATGGCGGTGTCTTCAGTGCCCGAGGCGTCGCTGACGGTCAGGGTCGGCGCGTCGGCGTCGGCGGCGACGGACACATTGATGGTGCCAAGGGTCGTGGCTGTGTCGCCGCCGTCGGCCTCGGTCGAAGTGGCAGAGACGCCAAGCTGGAAGTCCACATCGCTGTCGGCCGGCGGCGTAACGGTCAGCCCGGCGAGCTGTGCCGGTGTCAGGGTCCAGGAGCCGTCGCCGATGTCGGTGCCAGCCGAGAGAGTGGCACCGGCGGGCACGCCGGAGATGGTGATCGAAAGCGATTCGCTGCCGTCGGTGTCGGTGAGGACCGAAGCGATGTCGAGCGCGATAGCCGTGTCTTCCGTGCCGCTGGCATCGCTGACGGTCAGAGTCGGCGCGTCGGCGTCGGCGGCGACGCTGACGTTGATGGTGCCAAGGGTCGTAGCTGTGTCGCCACCATCGGCTTCGGTCGAGGTGGCCGTCACGGCGAGCTGGAAGTCCACGTCGGAGTCCGCGGGCGGAGTTATGGTCAGGCCGGCGAGCTGTGCCGGTGTCAGGGTCCAGGAACCGTCGCCGTTGTCAGTACCCGCGGACAAGGTCGCGCCGTTGGGCACACCGGAGATGGTGATCGAAAGCGATTCGCTGCCGTCGGTGTCGGTCAGGGCCGAAGCGATATCCAAGGCGATGGCCGTGTCTTCCGTGCCGCTGGCGTCGCTCACGGCCAGGGTCGGCGCATCGGCATCGGCCGCCACGCTGACGTTGATGGTGCCAAGAGTTGTGGTTGTGTCGCCGCCGTCGGCCTCGGTCGAAGTGGCGGTCACGCCCAGCTGGAAGTCCACATCGCTGTCGGCCGGCGGCGTGATGGTCAGACCGGCGAGCTGTGCCGGTGTCAGGGTCCAGGAGCCGTCGCCGTTGTCGGTGCCGGCCGAGAGGGTGGCGCCGGTCGGGACGCCGGAGATTGTGATGGAGAGGCCCTCACTGCCGTCCACGTCGGTCAGGGCCGAGGAAATGTCGAGCGCGATGGCCGTGTCCTCGGTGCCGGTCGCGTCACTGACGGTCAGGGTCGGCGCATCGGCGTCCGCGGCGACGGACACGTTGATGGTGCCAAGGGTCGTGGCTGTGTCGCCGCCGTCGGCCTCGGTCGAAGTGGCAGAGACGCCAAGCTGGAAGTCCACGTCGCTGTCGGCCGGGGGCGTAATGGTCAGACCGGCCAGGTCGCCGCTGGACAGCGTCCAGGTGCCGTCGCCGTTGTCGGTGCCGGCGGACAAGCTGGCACCGGCGGGCACGCCGGAGATGGTGATGGACAGGCTCTCGCTGCCGTCCACGTCGGTCAGGGCCGAGGCGATGTCGAGCGCGATGGCCGTGTCCTCGGTGCCGGTCGCGTCGCTGACAGTCAGGGTCGGCGCATCGGCGTCGGCGGCGACGGACACGTTGATGGTGCCAAGGGTCGTGGCTGTGTCGCCGCCGTCGGCCTCGGTCGAAGTGGCAGAGACGCCCAGCTGGAAGTCCACATCGCTGTCGGCAGGCGGCGTGATGGTCAGACCGGCGAGTTGGGCCGGTGTCAGGGACCAGGAGCCGTCGCCGTTGTCGGTGCCAGCCGAGAGAGTGGCACCGGCGGGCACGCCGGAGATGGTGATGGACAGGCTTTCGGAGCCGTCGGTGTCCGTGAGGGCGGAAGCGATGTCGAGCGCGATGGCCGTGTCTTCGGTGCTGGCGGCATCGGTGACGTTCAGGACGGGGGCGTCGGCGTCCGCGGTGACGGAGACATTGATAGTGCCGAGCGTGGTGGCGGTGTCGCCGCCATCGGCCTCGGTCGAGGTGGCCGTCACGGCGAGCTGGAAATCCACATCGCTGTCGGCAGGCGGAGTAATGGTCAGGCCGGCGAGTTGGGTCGGTGTCAGGGTCCAGGACCCGTCGCCGTTGTCGGTACCGGCGGACAAGGTTGCGCCGCTGGGCACACCGGAGATGGTGATCGAAAGCGATTCGCTGCCGTCGGTGTCCGTGAGGGCGGAAGCGATGTCGAGGGCAATGGCCGTGTCCTCGGTGCCGCTGGCATCGCTGACCGTCAGGGTCGGCGCATCGGCGTCGGCGGCGACGGAGACATTGATGGTGCCGAGGGTGGCGGCGGTGTTGCCGCCATCGGCCTCGGTCGAGGTGGCGGAAACAGCGAGCTGGAAGTCCACATCGCTATCGGCCGGCGGTGTAATGGTCAGACCGGCGAGTTGGGCCGGTGTCAGGGACCAGGAGCCGTCGCCGTTGTCGGTGCCAGCCGAGAGAGTGGCACCGGCGGGCACGCCGGAGATGGTGATCAAAAGCGATTCGCTGCCGTCGGTGTCGGTCAGGGCCGAGGCGATGTCGAGCGCGATAGCCGTGTCTTCGGTGCCCGAGGCATCGCTGACGGTCAGGGTCGGCGCGTCGGCGTCGGCGGCGACGGACACGTTGATGGTGCCGAGCGTGGTAGCCGTATCGCCGCCGTCGGCTTCCGTGCTGGTGGCGGAAACAGCGAGCTGGAAGTCCACATCGCTGTCGGCCGGCGGTGTAATGGTCAGACCGGCGAGCTGGGCCGGCGTCAGGGTCCAGGTGCCGTCGCCGTTGTCGGTCCCGGCCGAGAGGGTGGCGCCGGTGGGTACACCGGAGATAGTGATGGACAGGGACTCGCTGCCGTCGGTGTCGGTTAGGGTGGACGCGATGTCGAGTGCGATGGCGGTGTCTTCAGTGCCGGCGGCATCGCTGACCGTCAGGGTCGGGGCATCGGCATCGGCCGCCACGCTGACGTTGATGGTGCCAAGCGTGGTGGCGGTGTCGCCACCATCGGCCTCGGTGCTGGTAGCGGTGACGCCCAGTTGGAAGTCCACGTCGCTGTCGGCAGGCGTGGTGATGGTGAGGCCGGCCAGGTCGCCCGCAGACAGAGTCCACGTGCCGTCGCCATTGTCGGTGCCCGCGCTCAGGGTAGCGCCGCTGGGGACGCCGGAGATGGTGATCGAAAGCGATTCGCTGCCGTCGGTGTCGGTCAGAGCCGAGGCGATGTCGAGCGCGATGGCCGTGTCCTCGGTGCCGGCGGCATCGCTCACGGTCAGGGTCGGCGCATCGGCGTCGGCGGCGACGGACACGTTGATGGTGCCAAGAGTTGTGGCTGTGTCGCCGCCGTCCGCCTCGGTCGAGGTGGCGGTGACGCCAAGCTGGAAGTCCACGTCACTGTCATGGGGCGGGGTGATGGTGAGGCCGCCCAGGTCGCCCGCAGACAGAGTCCACGTGCCATCGCCGTTGTCGGTACCGGCGCTCAGCGTGGCACCAGCGGGCACACCGGAGATAGTGATGGACAGGCTCTCGCTGCCGTCGGTGTCCGTGAGGGCCGAAGCGATGTCGAGCGCGATGGCCGTGTCCTCGGTGCCGCTGGCATCGCTGACCGTCAGGGTCGGCGCATCGGCGTCGGCCGCCACGCTGACGTTGATGGTGCCGAGCGTGGTGGCGGTGTCGCCGCCGTCCGTTTCGGTCGAGGTGGCGGTCACACCAAGCTGGAAGTCCACGTCACTGTCATGGGGCGGGGTGATGGTGAGGCCGGCCAGGTCGCCCGCAGACAGAGTCCACGTGCCGTCGCCATTGTCGGTGCCCGCGCTCAGGGTGGCGCCGGAGGGGACGCCGGAGATGGTGATGCTCAGGCTTTCGGAGCCGTCGGTATCCGTGAGGGCCGAGGCGATGTCGAGCGCGATGGCCGTGTCTTCCGTGCCCGAGGCATCGTTCACGGTCAGGGTCGGTGCGTCGGCGTCGGCGGCCACGTCCACATGGAAGATGGCGGTCGAGGTGGCGGTGCTGCCGTTGGATTCGCGCGCGGTGGCGGTGACGGTCAGGTCGAAATCCACGTCGCTGTCGGGCGGCGGGGTGACGGTCAGGCCGGCTAGGTCGGCGGGGTCGATGGTCCAGGAGCCATCGCCGTTGTCGGTGCCGGCCGACAGGGTGGCGCCGGCCGGCAGGCCGGAGATGGTGACGGACAGGGTCTCGCTGCCGCCGTCGCTGTCACGCAGGGAGGCGCTGATGTCGAGGGCGATGGCCGTGTCCTCGGTGCCGGCCACGTCACCGGCCGTGAGGCCGGGGGCCTGGGCCACGGGAGTCGCCGCCTCGGGCGTGACCTCGCCGTCCGGGGTGCCGCCGCCGCCGGTGCCGCCGGTGCCGGTGCCCAGCAGGTTGAAGGTCTGGCCGCCGCCGCCGTCGCCGCCGGTGCCGTCTCCGGTGCCGCCGTCGTCGCCGCTGTCGCCGGCCGGGCCCAGGGGGTTCAGGCTGCCGCCCGAGGCCGGGGCGCCGTCCAGGGTGGCGCCGTCGCCGGTGCCGGCGAAGGCCGCCGGCCCGGTGCCCGCGCCGACGCCGCCGTCCAGGCCGTCGGCGCCGATGCCCGGCAGGTCGGGGGCGTTGGGGTCGAAGGGGTCGGAGATGATCCGGCCGTCGGGACCGATCCGTGCGTTCTCGTCCAACTGGTCGCGCGGCAGGCCGTCCGGGTTGTCGCCGCTGCCCTGGTGGATGGTCGACAGGGCGTTGGGATCCTCGCCGGCGCTGGGGTCGCCCTGGGGCGCGCCGTGCTCCACCGCATCCAGGTCGGCGCGGGCCACGTTCTGCAGGACGGTGAGATCGTCGAGAACCTGGTTCTCGGCGTTGGGGTTGTCCTGGTCCACGGTTTCGGGCGCGTCGGACGGGTTCTGGTCGGCCATGGTGCGGTACTCGCTGCTACGGTCGGTCAAGACGATCGACGCCGCGCACGGGCGTCGCGCGCGGGTTCGAGCGACAGATCATCAACCTTGTCTTTCAGAACGATTTCAGGTTTATGCAGACGACCGGCGGCCGACCGGCGCCGAATTCCGGCCACCGGCAGAAACCGCATGGGCCCAAGGGGTTAGGCAGTGTCCCCGGGCGGCGTTGCATCCGGCCGGCACAAAATATTAAGATCTGTCAATTGATCTTATCGTGCATTTCTTGTCCGAGGAGAGGGTCTTGGCAGGCTCTCGCAGGGCCGGCCCCTGCATCCGTCAAACCCGGCCCCGAAACGGCGAAACCCCCCGCGGATGGCGGGGGGTTTCGATGGTGGAGCCGAGGGGAATCGAACCCCTGACCTCTACAATGCCATTGTAGCGCTCTCCCAACTGAGCTACGGCCCCTTGTCGCCGGCGGATGCCGGGCGCGGGGCCTTGGGGATGCCGCCGCGCCGATCGCCCGAGGACTCCCACCAGGGGAACCCCGCGAACGGTCGGGGAAAATAATGACAGTGCCCGGGGGATGGCAAGGGAAAAAAGCGGGCCGGCACGGGAAACGAGCGCGGGGCTCACCCCTTGTCGTCGCTGTCGTCCTCCACGTGCTCCATCACCTCGGAAACGTCGTCGTCGTCGACCCCCAGGTCGGAGGCGTCCTCCATCAGGCCGTCGTCCACGTCGTCTTCCAGGTCGTCGTCGTCATCGACCTCGTCGTCGGCCAGGGGCTCGACATCGTTCACGACGGGCGCCGGCGCCTTTTCCTTGGCCCGGGCCGCCGCCATCGGCCGCGCCGGCTTGATGTCGGCGGCGAAATTGTTGACGGTGCCGCAGGTCGGACACTCGGCCGACTCGCGGTTGAGGTCGTAGAACCGCGCCCCGCAATGGAGGCAGTTGCGCTTTTTTCCCCACTCGGGCCTGCTCACCCGGACACCTCCTGAAAGTGTGTGCGCCCGCCGCCGCCTTGCCGCGGCGGACGCCGACGGTTCGTGCCAATTGCCATGTTCGTCCGCCGGAGTCAAAAGCAAAAAGGACGGCGCCGGCATTTTTTCGGCGCCGCGCCGCGGCGGCCCCGCGGGGCGGTCCGGCCCGGCCCGGCCCCGTCCGCTTCGCGCCATTGCGCCCTATGCCTGGGGCGGCGTTTCATGGTACAGACCGCCGCGCAGAATTTGCGGCATGGTTTCGAGGGGAAGTGCCCACGTGAAGGCGGACCTGGTTTCCGGCGTCGCGGCGCCGCTGTCGGGCGACATCCGCGTCCCCGGCGACAAGTCGATCTCGCACCGGGCCCTGATGCTGGGCGCGGTCGCGGTCGGCGAAACCCGCGTGCGCGGCCTGCTGGAGGGCGAGGACGTACTGTGCACGGCCGCCGCCATGCGCGCCCTGGGCGCGTCCGTGGTGCGCGACGGCGACGGCGACTGGTCCGTGCGCGGCCGCGGCCTGGGCGCCCTGGTCGAGCCCGACCGGGTGCTGGACATGGGCAACTCGGGCACCGCGGCGCGCCTGCTGATGGGCCTGGTGGCCAGCCACCCGATCACCTGCGTCTTCGCCGGCGATGCGTCGCTGTCGGCCCGGCCCATGGCCCGGGTCATCACGCCGCTGGAGGCCATGGGCGCCCGCGTCATGGCCCGCGCCGGCGGCCGCCTGCCCCTGGCCCTGCGCGGCGCCGACGAGCCCCTGGCCATGGAATACGAGACCCCGGTGCCGTCGGCCCAGGTCAAGTCGGCGGTGCTGCTGGCGGGCCTGAACGCGCCCGGCACCACCACGGTGATCGAGCGCCAGGCGACCCGCGACCACAGCGAGCTGATGCTGCGCCACTTCGGCGCCCGGGTGGCGGTCGAGGCCCTGGCCGGCGGCGGCCGGCGCATCGAGCTGACCGGCCAGCCGGAGCTGACCGGGGGCGAGATCGACGTGCCCGGCGACATCTCGTCGGCCGCCTTCCCCCTGGTGGCGGCCCTGACCGTGCCCGGGTCGGCGGTCACCCTGCGCCACGTCGGGGTCAACCCCCTGCGCGCCGGCCTGCTGGACACCCTGCGCGAGATGGGCGCCGACATCACCCTGCAGAACGCCCGCCAGGCCGCGGGCGAGCCCGTGGCCGACCTACGCGCCGCCCACGCGGGCCCCCTGCGCGGGGTCCAGGTTCCGCCCGAGCGGGCCCCCAGCATGATCGACGAATACCCCATCCTGTGCGCCGCCGCCGCCTGCGCCACCGGCACCACCGTCATGCACGGGGTCGGCGAGCTGCGGGTCAAGGAGAGCGACCGCCTGGGCGCCATGGCGCGCGGCCTGGCCGCCTGCGGCGTGGCGGTGGAGGAGGCCGAGGACACCCTGACCGTGCACGGCCGCGGCGGCCCGCCGCCGGGCGGCGCGGTCATCGCCAGCCAGCTCGACCACCGCATCGCCATGTCGTTCCTGGTCCTGGGCATGGCGGCGACGGAACCCGTGGGCGTGGACGACGGCGGCCCCATCGCCACCAGCTTTCCGGGCTTCGTCGCGCTGATGAACGGGCTGGGCGCGCACATTGCCAAGGGAGGGACGCCATGATCATCGCCATCGACGGGCCGGCCGCCGCCGGCAAGGGCACCCTGGCCAGGCGGCTGGGGGAGAGGCTCGGTTTCGCCCTGCTGGACACCGGCCTGCTGTACCGGGCCGTGGGCATGAAGTGCCTGGCCGCCGGCGCCGACCCGGGCGACGAGACGGCGGCCACGGCCATCGCCCGGGACCTGCACACGGCGGACCTGGATACCCCCGGCCTGCGCGGCGACGAGGCCGCCAACGCCGCCTCCAAGGTGGCCGTGATCCCCGGCGTGCGCGCCGCCCTGCTGGACTTCCAGCGCCAGTTCGCCGCCTATCCGCCGGGCCGCGAGCCCGGCGCCGTCCTGGACGGGCGCGACATCGGCACCGTGGTCTGCCCCGGCGCCGACGTGAAGCTGTTCGTCACCGCCAGCGCCGAGGTCCGCGCCCAGCGCCGCGTTAAGGAGTTGCGGGAACGGGGACTCGACGCTATATATGCGCGCGTTCTGCAGGACATGAAGGAGCGGGACGCCCGTGATTCGTCCCGGGCGGTTGCTCCGCTGGCGCCGGCCGACGACGCGGTCGTGCTGGACACCAGCGATCTGGACGCCGATGCGGTGTTTGAAGCGGCGATGCGGATCGTCACCTCGCGGAACCGGGAAGGTTAGCGTAGGAAACGCCATTCCAACCCAAATCGTTCGACTCGGCGCGGACCCCGGCTTGGCCGGGGCACGGGCCGGCCGCCAATCTTGAAGACCGCCGGAACCAACCGGCCGGCCTGTCACCGACAACACTGTAAGGATTGATGAAAGACATGACTCCTGCCGAGATCCAAGCCGCGGAAGCCGAGATGCCCGCGATGAACGAGAATTTCGCCGACCTGCTGGAAGAGTCCATGGGCGGCTCGGACGGCTTCGAGGGCCAGGTGCTGCGCGGCACCGTCCTCGCCGTCGACAACGACATGGTGCTGGTGGACGTGGGCCTGAAATCCGAAGGCCGCGTGCCGCTGAAGGAATTCGGCCTGGCCGGCCAGGAAAAGACCCTCAGCCCCGGCGACATGGTGGACGTGTTCGTCGAGCGGTACGAGGACCGCGACGGCGTCGTCCGCCTGAGCCGCGAGAAGGCCCGCCGCGAGGAGGCCTGGACCGAGCTGGAGAAGGCGTTCAACGACGGCCAGCGCGTGAACGGCGTCATCTTCGGCCGGGTCAAGGGCGGCTTCATCGTCGACCTGTCCGGCGCCGTGGCCTTCCTGCCCGGCAGCCAGGTGGACATCCGCCCGGTGCGCGACATCAACCCGCTGATGGGCACGCCGCAGCCGTTCCAGATCCTGAAGATGGACCGCGCGCGCAACAACATCGTCGTGTCGCGCCGCGCCGTGCTGGAGGAAACCCGCGCCGAGGCCCGTTCCGAGCTGATCTCCAACCTGAGCGAAGGCCAGGTCCTGGAGGGCGTGGTCAAGAACATCACCGACTACGGCGCCTTCGTCGACCTGGGCGGCGTGGACGGCCTGCTGCACGTCACCGACATCGCCTGGCGCCGCATCAACCACCCGTCCGAGGCCCTGCAGATCGGCCAGACCGTCAAGGTCCAGGTGATCCGCTTCAACCCGGAATCGCAGCGCATCAGCCTGGGCATGAAGCAGCTGGAGGCCGACCCCTGGGACGGCGTCGCCGCCAAGTACCCGGTGGGCACCAAGTTCATGGGCCGGGTCACCAACATCACCGACTACGGCGCCTTCGTCGAGCTGGAGCCGGGGGTCGAGGGCCTGGTCCACGTCTCGGAGATGAGCTGGACCAAGAAGAACGTGCACCCGGGCAAGATCGTGTCCACCAGCCAGGAAGTCGAGGTCATGGTCCTGGACACGGACCCCGACAAGCGGCGCATCAGCCTGGGCCTGAAGCAGTGCTCGGGCAACCCGTGGGAGTCCTTCCTGGAGAAGTTCCCGGTCGGCACCGAGGTCGAGGGCGAGGTCAAGAACATCACCGAGTTCGGCCTCTTCATCGGCCTGCCCGGCGACATCGACGGCATGGCCCACCTCAGCGACCTGGCCTGGGGCCGCTCGGGCGAGGAGGCCCTGGCCGAGTTCAAGAAGGGCGACGTGATCCGCGCCAAGGTCCTGGACGTGGACGTGGAGAAGGAGCGCATCAGCCTGGGCCTGAAGCAGCTGTCCGACGACCCGTTCGAGACCAGCATGACCGGCGTCAAGAAGGGCAGCACCGTCACCTGCACCATCACCAAGGTGGTCGACAACGGCATCGAGGTCGAGGTCGGCGACGGCGTGCCCGGCTTCATCCGCAAGGCCGAGCTGTCGCGCGACCGGTCCGAGCAGCGCCCCGACCGCTTCGCCGCCGGCGAGAAGGTGGACGCCAAGGTCACCCAGCTTGACCGCGGCGGCCGGCGCCTGACCCTGTCGATCAAGGCCCGCGAGATCGACGAGGAGAAGCAGGCCATGGCCGAGTACGGCTCGTCCGACTCGGGCGCGTCCCTGGGCGACATCCTGGGCGCCGCCCTGCAGGAGAAGCGCGAGGCCGTCGAGGAGCCCGAGGCCAAGAAGGCCCCGGCCAAGAAGAAGGCCAAGAAGGACGACGCTGCCGACGATGCGGCCGAGGACGCCGCCGAGGAGACCGCCGAGGCCGCGGCCGAGGACGCCCCCGAGGAAACCGCCGAGGACGCCCCCGAGGAGGCGGCCGACGCCGACGAGGCCGAGGACGCCAAGGACAAGTAGCACGCGCGGCCGCGGCGGCGCCGCCCCCGGGCAACCCCCGGGGGACGCGCCGCGGGACGTCGCCGACGCAAGGGCGGGCCGGACATGACCCTCGACCCCGACCACATTTCCGACAGGCGCCGCCTCGCGCGGCGCCTGTCCTTTTGGCGGGTGGTGGCGGTGCTGGCGGTGGCCGGCGCGCTGCTGGCCCTGTACGCCCGGTTCGACCACCTGCCGGGCGAAAGCTACGTCGCCCGCTACGACGTCACCGGGATCATCCTGGACGACCGCCTGCGCGACGCCGCCCTGGACGCCATTGCCGAGGACGACGACGCCCGCGCCCTGATCCTGCGCATCGACAGCCCCGGCGGCACCGTGGCCGGCGGCGAGGCCCTGTACCACAGCCTGCGCCGGGTGGCCGACAAGAAGCCGGTGGTGGCGGTCATGGGCGAGGTGGCGGCCTCGGCCGGCTACATGACGGCCATCGCCGCCGACCGGGTGCTGGCCCGCGCCGCCACCGTCACCGGGTCCATCGGCGTGCTGATGCAGAGCGCCGACATCACCGGCCTGCTGGACAAGCTGGGCATCAAGGCGGAAAGCATCAAGAGCAGCCCCCTGAAGGCCCAGCCCAACCCCCTGGAACCCCTGTCGCCCGAGGCCCGCGAGGCCAACCGGGCCACGGTGCTGGACATGTACGACATGTTCGTCGACATGGTCGCCGAACGGCGCGCCATGCCCCGGGACAAGGTCCTGGCCCTGGCCGACGGCCGCGTCTACACCGGGCGCCAGGCGGTGGCCAACGGCCTGGCCGACGCCATCGGTGGCGAGCGCGAAGCCCGGGACTGGCTGGCCCAGGAACACGGAATCGACCGGGAAACCCCGATCCACGACGTGGAAATCGACGACGAGGACCGCGTGTGGCGCCGGATGATGGAGAGCATCGGGGGAAAAACGCTGTTTTCTGAAAGACTTAATCTTGACGGTTTGGTTTCCCTTTGGCACCCTGAGATACGATAGCGGAACGCGACGGTGGCCACCGGCGCGATGCTGCGAACACGGGAACGGGTCCGGCGCCAGAATCCGGCCTCGAACAAGGGAACGGTGTCATGACGAAGTCTGAATTGATCGCGCGGCTGGCCGAGGCCAACCCGCACCTCTACCAAAGGGACGTCGAGCGGATCGTGACCACGATCTTCGACGAGATCAGCGACGCCCTGGCCAGCGGCGACCGGGTCGAGCTGCGCGGTTTCGGCGCGTTCTCGGTCAAGGCCCGCAACAGCCGCGTCGGCCGCAACCCGCGCACCGGCGAGGCGGTGGAGGTGGAGGCCAAGTACATCCCCTACTTCAAGACCGGCAAGCAGCTGCGCGAGAAACTGAACACCTCCGCCTGAGGAAACCGACCTCGGGGCGAGGACCACCCGGCCCCACGCCTTTCCACCCCGGGGCCGGCCAAGGGGACCGACAATCATGGTGATCGTGAAATTCCTGTCCTGGCTGCTGATGGCGGTCGTCGGCGTGGCCATCATCGGCTTCTGCGTGGCCAACCGCGGGCCGGTGACCGTGGACCTGTGGCCCCTGCCCATGGAGCTGGACCGGCGCCTGTTCGAGGTGGTGCTGGCGGCCCTGCTGCTGGGCTTCCTGTGGGGCGCCCTGGCCACCTGGCTGGCCGGGAGCCGGACCCGCAACAAGGCGCGGCAGCGGTACTACGAACTGGACTTCACCCAGCGCGAGCTGCGCCACGTGAAGGATAAAATGGAGAAGGCCCAGGCCGAGGCGCGGGTGCAGCGGCGCGAGGCCCAACGCGAAACGGATTCCGGCGCCCTGCCGCCCGCCAACGCCGCCTGACCGGCGGCGCCCCCCTGCCGTGAGACAGCTCTCCGCCGACGACCTGCGCCGGGCCCTGCCCTACGGCGCGCTGGTGGACCGCCTGGCCGACGACTTCCGCGCCGGCTGCACCGTGCCCCTGCGCCACCACCACACCGTCGAGGTGCCCGGCGGCGACGCCGGCACCCTGCTGCTGATGCCGGCCTGGCAGGCCGGCGAGCACATCGGCATCAAGCTGGCCACCGTGTTCCCCGGCAACGGCGCTCGCGGCCTGCCGGCGGTGATGGCCACCTACCTGCTGCTGGACGGCACCACCGGCGCCGCCCTGGCCATGATCGACGGCGCCGAGCTGACCCTGCGCCGCACCGCCTGCGCCTCGGCCCTGGCGGCGCGCTTTCTGGCCCGGGCCGACAGCGCGCATCTGCTGGTGGTGGGCACGGGCAGGCTGGCGCCGCACCTGGCCCGGGCCCATGCCAGCCAGCGCCCCATCACCGCGGTCACGGTCTGGGGCCGCGACCCGGACAAGGCGGCGGCGGTGGCCGAGGACCTGCGCGCAGACGGCCTGGACGCTGCGCCGGCGGCGGACCTGGAAGCCGCCGTGGCCGGCGCCGACATCGTCACCTGCGCCACCCTGGCCAGTGACCCCCTGGTGCACGGCGCCTGGCTGCGGCCGGGGCAGCACCTGGACCTGGTGGGCGGATTCACCCCGGCCATGCGCGAGGCCGACGACGAAGCCGTGCGCCGGGCACGGGTTTACGTTGACACCCGCGAGGGGGCGTGCAAGGAAGCCGGCGACATCGCCGTGCCCCTGGCCAACGGCGTCCTGGACGACGACGACATCCAGGGCGACCTGTTCGACCTGACCCGGGGCCGGTGCGACGGACGCGGCGGCAACGCCGAGATCACCCTGTTCAAGTCCGTGGGCACGGCGCTGGAGGACCTGTCCGCCGCCCGCTTGGCGGTGGAGCGGGCCTGAACGAGGCGAGAGGCGACGCAAGAGGCGACGCGAGAAGCGACGGGGGGCGAACCATGCACGAGATCAGGAAACCGGGCGACCGCGTCTTCGTCGCCCTGGACATGCAGGACGTGGAGCGCGCCGCGTCCCTGGCCCTGCGCCTGCAGGGCCACGTGGGCGGGGTCAAGGTGGGCAAGGAGCTGTTCATGGCCGGGGGCCCCGCCGCCGTGGGCCGCATCGCCGCCCTGGGCATGCCCGTGTTCCTGGACCTGAAGTGGCACGACATCCCCAACACCGTGGCCAGCGCCGTGCGCGCCGCCCTGCCCCTGAAGCCGGCCTTCGTCAACATCCACGCCGCCGGCGGCGGGTCCATGATCCGCGCCGCCGCCCAGGCCGCCCTGGAGGGCGGCGAGGACCGGCCGCGCCTGCTGGCGGTGACGGTGCTGACCTCGCTGTCGCAGGAGGACCTGGCCGACACCGGCGTCCCCGGCGCGGTCGAGGACCAAGTGGTGCGCCTGGCCCGCCTGGCCCAGGCCAACGGCGCCGACGGGGTGGTCTGCTCGGCCCACGAGATCGCCGCCCTGCGCGCCGCCTGCGGCGGCCAGTTCACCCTGATGGTGCCGGGCATCCGCCCGGCCTGGGCCATCCCCGGCGACCAGAAACGGGTCATGACCCCGGCCGAGGCGGTGGCCGCCGGCGCCGACTACCTGGTCATCGGCCGCCCCATCACCGGTGCCGAGAACCCGGTCGCCGCCGCCCGCCGGGTCGAGGACGAACTGGCCGCCGGTTGATCGCGCCGGCGGGCTGGACTACAAGGGCCGTCCCGCAACCATGCCTCCGAGGACCCCGCCGTGACCGTCCACGTCAAGATCTGCGGCCTCAGCACGGCCGAGGCCGTGGCCGCCGCCGTGGCGGGCGGCGCGGCCATGGTCGGGTTCGTGTTCTTCCCGCCGTCGCCGCGGTCGCTGACGCCCGCGCGGGCGGCCGAGCTGGCCGCCGCCGTGCCGGCGGGGGTGGCCAAGGTGGCCCTGACCGTGGACGCCGACGACGCCCTGATCGACACCGTGGTCGCCCATCTGCGCCCCGACATCCTGCAACTGCACGGCCACGAGAGCCCGGCGCGCATCGCCGCGCTGCGCGCCCGCCACGGGTTGGAGATCATGAAGGCCGTGGCCATCGCCGGGCCCGGCGACGTGGTGCGCGCGCGCGGCTACGAGTCCTGCGTCGACCGCCTGCTGTTCGACGCCAAGCCGCCCAAGGACGCCACCCGCCCCGGCGGCAACGCCCTGGTGTTCGACTGGGCCCTGCTGGCCGACGAGCACTGGTCGCGGCCCTGGATGCTGGCCGGCGGCATCGACGCCGGCAACCTGGCCGAGGCGGTCGAGGTCAGCGGCGCCGCCATGGTCGACGTTTCGTCGGGGGTCGAGGACGCGCCGGGGGTCAAGAATCCGCAGAAGATCCGCGACTTCCTGGCCCTGGCGGCAACGCTGTAGGCGCTCGAAAACACTGTGTCTTGCGGTCGGCCTGGATTATAAAGGGCCGGTCACGGATTTGAGGCCCCTCTCCCCATGGACAGTCTGAACACCTACCGCGGCGGCCCGGACGAACAGGGACGGTTCGGCAAGTACGGCGGCCGTTTCGTCGCCGAAACCCTGATGCCCCTGATCCTGGAAGTCGAGCAGGCCTACGCCGACTGCAAGGCCGATCCGGCCTTCCGCGCCGAGCTGGACGGCTACTTGGCCAACTACGTGGGCCGGCCCAGCCCGCTCTATTACGCCCAGCGCCTCAGCGCGCACCTGGGCGGGGCCAAGATCTTCTTCAAGCGCGAGGACCTGAACCACACCGGCGCCCACAAGGTCAACAGCTGCATGGGCCAGATCCTGCTGGCGCGCCGCATGGGCAAGAAGCGCATCATCGCCGAGACCGGCGCCGGCCAGCACGGCGTGGCCACGGCAACCGTCTGTGCCCTCTTTGACCTGCAATGCGTGGTCTACATGGGCGCCAAGGATATCGAGCGCCAGGCCCCCAACGTCTATCGCATGAAGATGCTGGGCGCCGAGGTGCGGCCGGTGGCGGCCGGCTCGGCGTCGCTGAAGGATGCCCTGAACGAGGCCCTGCGCGACTGGGTCGCCAATGTCGAGGACACCTACTACCTGATCGGCACCGTGGCCGGGCCGCACCCCTTCCCCATGATGGTGCGCGACTTCCAGTGCGTCATCGGCGACGAGGTGCGCGAACAGATCATGGCCCAGGAGGGGCGCCTGCCCGATTCGGTCCTGGCCTGCATCGGCGGCGGCTCCAACGCCATGGGCATCCTGCACCCGTTCCTGGACGACAAGGACGTGCGCCTGATCGCCGTCGAGGCCGCCGGCGAGGGCCTGGACACGGGCAAGCACGCCGCCAGCCTGACCGCCGGCAGCGCCGGCGTGCTGCACGGCAACCGCACCTACCTGCTGCAGGACGCGGACGGCCAGATCCAGGAGGCGCACTCCATCTCGGCCGGGCTGGACTACCCCGGCATCGGGCCCGAGCACGCCTGGCTGCGCGACGTGGGCCGGGTCGAATACGTCTCCGCCACCGACGCCGAGGCCGTGGCCGCCTTCCACGTCTGTACCCGCATGGAAGGCATCATTCCGGCGCTCGAATCGGCCCATGCCATCGCCCACGCCATGAAGGTGGCGCCGGGCCTGCCCCGGGACCACCTGATGGTGGTGAACATGAGCGGCCGCGGCGACAAGGACCTGAACACCATCGCCGCCCTGGACGAAACGGCCCCGAAAGGGGATGTGGCATGAGCTTCGAGACCCGCATCGACCGCCGCTTCGCGGCCCTGCGGGCCGAGGGCCGCGGCGGCCTGGCCGCCTTCGTCACCGCCGGCGACCCGGACCCGGCGACCAGCCGCAAGATCGTCATGGGCCTGGCCGCCGCCGGCGCCGACGTGATCGAGCTGGGCATGCCGTTCAGCGACCCCATGGCCGACGGCCCGGCCATCCAGGTGGCGTCGCAGCGGTCGCTGAAGGCCGGCGGCTCCCTGCGCGACACCCTGGCCATGGTGCGCGAGCTGCGCGCCGTCGACGACGACACCCCCGTCGTGCTGATGGGCTACTTCAACCCCATCTACGTCTACGGGGTCGACGCCTTCCTGCGCGACGCCAGGGCGGCCGGGGTGGACGGCCTGATCGTGGTCGACCTGCCGCCCGAGGAGGAGGCCGAGCTGTGCCTGCCGGCGCGGGACGCCGGCATCAACTTCATCTTCCTGGCCGCGCCCACCACCGGCGACGCGCGCCTGGACCGGGTGCTGCGCCACGCCAGCGGGTTCGTCTACTACGTGTCCGTCACCGGGGTCACCGGGGCCGCCGCGGCGGCGGCCGGGACCATCGATGCCGCCGTGGCGCGCCTGCGCCGGCATACCGACCTGCCCCTGGTGGTGGGCTTCGGCATCAAGACCCCCGACCAGGCCGCGGCGGTGGCCGCCGTGGCCGACGCGGCGGCGGTCGGCACGGCGCT
Source organism: Hyphomicrobiales bacterium (assembly GCA_024236415.1). Classification (GTDB taxonomy): domain Bacteria; phylum Pseudomonadota; class Alphaproteobacteria; order Rhodospirillales; family JACKKN01; genus JACKKN01. Next base: position 243,770 of record JACKKN010000001.1, on the reverse strand, counting down.
GGTGGCCAAGGTGGCCGAGGGCCTGGACGGCGACGGCAAGGCGGGCCCGGGACTGGTCGACGGCGTGCTCGGCCTGGTCCGCGACCTGGCGGACGGCGTGCGCCGGGCCCGGAAAGGGGAGGCGGCGCAATGAACTGGCTGACCAATTTCGTCAAGCCCAAGCTGCGCGAGCTGGTGGGCGGCCAGAAGGACATCCCCGAGAACCTGTGGCTGAAGTGCGGCGGCTGCGGCCAGATGATCTTCCACCGCGACCTGGAAAAGAACCTGCGGGTGTGCCAGCACTGCGGCCTGCACATGCGCATCGGCACCGACGAGCGCCTGCACCAGCTGTTCGACGACGGCGCCTACCAGGTCATCGAGCAGGAGGCGCCGATCGCCGACCCGCTCAAGTTCAAGGACCGCAAGCGGTATTCCGAACGCATGAAGGAGGCCCAGGCCAAGACCGGCAAGGCCGACGCCCTGACCGTGGCCCACGGCCGCATGGGCGGCCAGGCGGTGGTGGTGGCGGTGCTGGACTTCGCCTTCATGGGCGGGTCCATGGGCATGGCCGTGGGCGACGGCCTGGTGGCGGCGGCGCGCCTGGCCAAGGTCCAGGACGCGGCGCTGATCGTGGTCCCGTCCTCGGGCGGGGCGCGCATGCAGGAGGGCATCCTGTCGCTGATGCAGATGGCCCGCACCACCATCGCCGTCGAGGAGGTGCGCGAGGCCGGCCTGCCCTACATCGTCGTCCTCACCGACCCGACCACGGGCGGTGTCACCGCGTCCTTCGCCATGCTGGGCGATATCGCCATCGCCGAGCCCGGCGCGGTGATCGGTTTCGCCGGCGCCCGGGTGATCGAGCAGACCATCCGCGAAACCCTGCCCGAGGGCTTCCAGAAATCCGAATACCTTTACGACCACGGCATGGTGGACATGGTGGTGCGCCGCCACGAGTTGCGCGACACCCTGATCCGGGTCATCAGCCTGCTGCGCAACCCGGGGCCGGGGGCCGAGGTCGTGGCCATCCCGGCGGCCGAGATGATGCGCAAGGCCGGCGCCGGCGCCGCCCCCGCCGCGGACGCCGAACCGCCCGCGGACGCGGCGGACGAGGACGGGGCGCCGGAGCCGGACCATGGGGACGACAAGCACGACCAGTGACCGGGTCCTCGCGCGCCTGACCCGCCTGCACCCCAAGATCATCGACCTGTCGCTGGACCGGGTGCACCGCCTGCTGGCCCGGGTCGGCAACCCGCACGACAACCTGCCGCCGGTGGTCCACGTGGCCGGCACCAACGGCAAGGGGTCGGTCATCGCCTTCATGCGCGCGGCGCTGGAGGCGGCGGGCTACCGCGTCCACGTCTTCACCTCGCCGCACCTGGTGCGCTTCAACGAGCGCATCCGCCTGGCCGGGGACCTGATCGCCGAGGATGCCCTGCTGGCGGTGCTGGAGGAATGCGAGGCCGCCAACGGCGACGAGCCCATCACCTTCTTCGAGATCACCACCGTGGCCGCCTTCCTGGCCTTCACGCGCACGCCGGCGGATGTCCTGCTGCTGGAAACGGGCCTGGGCGGGCGCCTGGACGCCACCAACGTCGTCGACCGGCCGGCGCTGACCGCCATCACCTCCATCTCGCTCGACCACGAGCAGTACCTGGGCAGCGACCTGGCCGGCATCGCCCGCGAGAAGGCGGGCATCATGCGCGCCGGCGTGCCCTGCCTGGCGGCGTCACAGGAGCGCAAGGTGGACCGGGCCCTGAAGGCGGCGGCGGACAAAGCCGGCGCCCCCCTGGTGCGCGAGGGCGCGGACTGGCACGTGCAGGTGCACGGCGACCACCTGTCCTTCCGTGCCGGCGGCGCCACCCGCGACCTGCCGCTGCCGCGCCTGGTGGGCAAGCACCAGGCCCGCAACGCCGGCCTGGCGGTGGCCTGCCTGGACCGCCTGACCGGCTTCACCGTGCCCGACGGCGCCCTGGGGCTGGGCCTGCGCACGGCGGACTGGCCGGCGCGGCTGCAACGGCTGGACGCGGGCGCCCTGGCGGCGCGCCTGCCGGCGGGATGGCAACTGTGGCTGGACGGCGGCCACAACGGCGCCGCCGCCAAGGTCATCGCCAACCAGGCCCGGCACTGGCGCGACATGCCCCTGCACATGGTCTTCGGCCTGTTGAACACCAAGGACCCGGCGGCCTTCCTCAAGCCCCTGGCCGGGCGGGTGGGGGCCCTGCGCACGGTCACCATCCCCGGCGAGCCCGCCGCCCGCCCGGCCGAGGACCTGGCCCGGGTGGCCGCCGGGCTGCTGTTCGACGCCGCCCCCGCCGCGGGCGTCGAGGCGGCGCTCGACCAGATCGCCGCCGCCGCCCCGGGCCCGGCCCGGGTGCTGATCTGCGGATCCCTGTACCTGGCCGGTTCGGTGCTGGCCCTCAACGGCGCCGGGGCGCCGGCGTGATCCCGGCCGGGGCGTCGTACCCGGCCTCGGAATTCTCCAGCTCGACCTGGGCCAGCACCCAGGCGCGGAAGGCCTTGATCCGGGGCTGGTCCGCCGTCTCCTCGGGACAGACCAGCCAGAAGTAGGGCAGCAGGGGCAGGCTCAGGGCGAACGGCGCCACCAGGCGCCCGGCCGCCAGGTCCCGCGACGCCAGGCGGGTGCGGCCCAGGACCACGCCGACCCCGTCGATGGCCGCCTGCAACGCCAGTTCGGCGTTGCTGAATCGGGGGCCGCGCTGGGCGTCCACGCCGTCGATCCCCGCCGCCTTCAGCCATTCGCGCCAGGTCGGGGCGCTGGGGTCGAAGCGCGCGGTCTCGTCGTGCAGCAGGGTGACCCGGCGCAGGGCCTCCAGGGGCGGGTGGTCGCCCAGCAGGCCCGGCGCGCACATGGGTTGCAGGGACTCGGCGAACAGGCGGTCGGCGCGCAGGCCCGGATAGTCGCCCGACCCGAAGCGGATGGCCACGTCGGCGATGCCGGCGCGCAGGTCCACCACCTCCAGGCTGGCCGACACCCGCACCGAGATCTCGGGATGGTGGGCCTGGAAGTCCTCCAGGCGCGGGATCAGCCACTTGGCGGCGAAGGCCGGGCCGCTGGTGACCGTCAGCTCGCCGCTCTGCTGGCTGGCGCGCAGGCGCTCGAAGGCCGCGGCCAGGCGGTCCAGCCCGTCGCTGAGGCCGGGCAGCAGCACCTGGGCGGCGTCGGTCAGCAGCACGGCGCGGTTGACGCGGCGGAACAGGGTGACCCCCAGGAACTCCTCCAGCCCCTTGACCTGGTGGCTGACGGCCGCCGGGGTCACGTTCAACTCGTCGGCGGCGCGGGAGAAGCTCAGGTGCCGCGCCGCCGCCTCGAAGGCGCGGACGGCGTTCAGCGGCGGCAGGCGGCGGGCCATGGCGGACTCACGATCACATTAGATTTTCTAATCTAAATGGTGACGAAACCTCGTTTGTCAACGGCTTTGAAGCAGCATATCTCTGGATTCAAGCTCACAACACGAGGACATCATGTTAAATATCCCTAATCCGAACGGCGACTTCCACCTGCCCGCCCCGGCGCAGACCCTGTCGCACCGCGATCTGCAGGCCCTGGTGGCCCGGGGCCGCGCCCTGCGTTCGCGGCACATGAACTTCCTGCTGCGGGCCCTGGTCCGCGAGGTCCGCGACCTGGTCAACCTGGACCGCATCCTGCGCGCCGCCGCGCAGCGGCACATGGCCGACTACGCCTGATCCCCGCTCCTCCCCTCGCCTCCCCAGGTGCGCGTGGCCATGAAAAAACCCCGGAGGGTTTCCCCTCCGGGGTCTTTCGTTGGCAGGTGACGCCGCCTATTCGCGATTGCCGAACAGGTGCAGCAGCATCATGAACAGGTTGATGAAGTCCAGGTACAGCGTGGTCGCGCCCATGACCGCCTTCTTGGTGGCGATCTCGCCGCTGTCCGAAACCATGTACATCGACTTGATCTTCTGGGTGTCGAAGGCGGTCAGGCCCACGAACACCAGCACGCCGACCACCGAGATGACGAAGTGCAGGCCCGAGCTGGCCAGGAAGATGTTGACGATGCTGGCGACGATGATGCCGACCAGACCCATCATCAGGAACGAGCCCATGCCCGACAGGTCGCGCTTGGTGGTGTAGCCGTAGATGCTCATGGCCAGGAACATGCTGGCCGAGATGAAGAACACCCGGGCGATGCTGGCCCCCGTGAAGGTCAGGAAGATGCTGGACATGGACACGCCCATGACCGCGGCGAAGGCCCAGAACACCATTTGCAGGGTCGAGGCCTTCATCTTGTGCAGGCCGAAGTTCATGACCAGGATGAATGCCAGCGGCGAGAACATGGCGATCCACGCCAGCATGGTCGGCGCGTAGCCGCCGGTGCCCGTGGGTTGGTACAGCAGCTGCAGGACCGCCGGGGTGCTGGCGACCAGATAGGCGACCACGCCGGTCAGCGCCAGGCCCGAAGCCATGTAGTTGTAGACGCGCAGCATGTACTGCCGCAGGCCGACGTCGATCGCCGCATCGCGCGCCATGCCGGCCGACATGCTGTCGGTGCGCAGCTGGAAGCGGGTGTCGGGTCGCAGGGCCATTTTGAAACCTCATATAGCCGTGAAAGGGAACCTACTGAGCGTAAATATGGCAGGCATCGGCGGAAAATCAAGCCACGTTAACGTGTCCGCCCGACCCCGCGGACGACCATAAAACCGCCCTATTCGTTGCGCAGATAGGGGGCGGCCTTGTGCCCAAGCACCCGCCAGGTGCCGAGGAATCCGATCACCACCGTCACCGACAGGCAGGCCGCGATCACCAGCGCCGTGGCGGTCACGGGCAGCGACCACTGCATGCGCATCAGGAACCGCACCACGGCCCAGGCCGTGGCCGTGCCCACGGCGGCGGCGATGGCCCCGGTGGACGCGCCCAGCACGGCGTATTCCAGCAGGAACGATTTCAGCACCGACCACCGGGTCGCGCCCAGCACCTTGAACACCACGGAATCATAGATCCGCCGCGCCCGCCCGGCGGCCACGGTGCCGGCCAGCACCAGGATCCCGGCCAGGATGGTGATGGACGCCGTGCCGCGCACGGCGGTGCCGACCCCGTCCAGGATCCGCGCCGCCGCCTGCAGGGCCTCGCGCACCCGCACCACGGTGACGTTGGCGAACCGGTCGGTGACCGCCTTCTCCATGGCGTCCTCGGCCGACGGCGGCGCGCGCACGGCGGCCACGTGGGTGTGCGGCGCGCCCTCCAGCACGCCGGGGGCGAAGATGATGGCGAAGTCGAAGCGCAGGCTGCGCCAGTCGATCTCGCGCAGGCTGCCGATGGTGGCGGTGATCTCGCGCCCCAGCACGTTGATGGTCAGGGTGTCGCCGACGCCGACCCCGAATCCCCGCGCCACCCGGGCGTCGAAGGAGATCTGCGGCGGGCCCGCGTAGTCCGGCGGCCACCACTTGCCGGCCACGATCTCGGACCCCTCGGACATTTTGGTGGCATAGGTCAGGGCCCGGTCGCCGCGCACGGCCCAGGCCGACTCGGGGGCGATCTCGGCCTCCTCCACGGGCACGCCGTTGATCTTGACGATGCGCCCGCGCAGGCTGGGCACGCGCTGAAAGTCCCGGGCCTGGGGGAACGCGGCGATGGTCCCGTCGAAGTCCGCCACCTGGTCCGGCTGCACGTCCAGGAAGAAGAAGGCCGGCGCCTCCTCGGGCAGGCGCCTGTCCACCTGGTTGCTCAGGTTCTGCTCGATCTGGGTCACCGCCACCAGCACCGCCATGCCGGTGCCCAGCGACAGGAACACGTTGGGGGTCAGGGTGCCGCGCCGGTACAGGTTGGTCAGGGCCAGGCGCCATTCCGCCCCCGGCGGCCGCTTCACCCGCCGGGCCAGGGCCATGACCAGGGCGGCGCCGCCGCGCAGGGCCAGCAGGGTGGCCACGGTGCCGCCCACGAACCAGTAGGCGAAGTACCGGTCCGACGCCGTCACCACGGTCATCGCCGCCAGCAGCACCCCGCCCAGGGCGATCAAGGCCAGGGCCGAGCGGCGCGGCCGGGCGTCGGGCGGCACCACCTCGCGCCGGAACAGGGCGGCGCCGGGCACCTCCCGCGCCTGGGCCAGGGGCCACAGCGAGAAGGTCAGGGCCGCCAGCAGGCCGAAGCCGGCGGCGGTCAGCAGCGGCGCCGCTTCGACGGCGATGCGCGGCCGCACGGGCAGCAGGTCGGCGATGGCCGCCAGCACGGCCAGGGGCGCCGTGGCGCCGATGGCCAGGCCGACGGCGATGCCGCCCAGGGCGATCAGCGTGATCTGCAGCAGGTAGACGCGGAACACCAGGCCGCTGGGCGCGCCGACGCATTTCAGGGTGGCGATGGTGGCGGTGCGCCCGTCCAGGTAGGTCTTGACCGCGTTGCCGATGCCGATGCCGCCCACCAGCAGGGCGGTCAGGCCGACGAAGGACAGGAACAGGGTCATGCGCTCGACGAAGCGGCGCACGCCGGGGGCGGATTCGTCCACCCCGCGCACCCGCCAGCCGGCCTTGGGGAAGGCGTCGCGCAGGTCCCTGGTCCAGTCCCCGGCGTCGACCCCGGGGGCCATGGTCAGGCGGTAGTGGTAGCGCACCTGGCTGCCCGGCTGCACCAGTTTGGTGTCGGCCAGGGCCCCCTCGGCGATCATCAGGCGCGGCCCCAGGGTGAACACGCTGGCCACCCAGTCGGGCTCGTGGCGGATCACGGCGCGGACCTGGAACCGGGCCTCGCCCACGCGCAGCACGTCGCCCACCGTGACCCCCAGCTTGGCCAGCAGGGCCGGCTGCGCCGCCGCGCCCCACAGGCCGTCGCGCTTCTCCAGGGCCGCGGCCAAATCCCCGCCGCCCTCCAGCTCCAGGGCGCCGGTCAGGGGGTAGGCCCCGTCGACGGCCTTGAGCTCGACCAGCGAGCGGCGGTCGGTGGCCGGGTCGGGGCGGGCCATGGCCCGCATCTCGACCACGCTGGACAGGGCGCCGGCGGTGCGCCGCAGGTGGGCGAGTTGGTCGTCCTCGGCCGGCCGGTGGACCAGGCGCAGGTCCACGTCGCCGCCCAGCAGCTTGCGCGCGTCGGCGTTCAGGCCGCCGACCACGGCGCCGCTGACCGTGCCCACGGCGGCGATGGCGGCGACGCCGATGACCAGGCAGGCGATGAACACGCCGAAGCCGCCCAGGCCACCGCGCAGGTCGCGCAGGGCCAGGCGCCAGGCCAGCGGCAGGCCGCCGCCGCGGCTCACGGTGCCGGCGCCCCGGCGTCGGCGCGGCGCTCGTCCGATTCGATGACGCCGTCGGCCAGGTGGATGACGCGGCCGCACCGGGCGGCCACCTCGGGCTCGTGGGTGACCAGGACCAGGGTGGTGCCCAGGCGCGCGCGCATGTCGAACAGCAGGTCCATGACCGCCTCGCCGGTGGCCCCATCCAGGTTGCCCGTGGGCTCGTCGGCCAGCAGCACCGTGGGCTCGGTGACGAAGGCCCGGGCCAGGGCCACCCGCTGCTGCTCGCCGCCCGACAGCTGCGACGGGTAGTGGCCCAGGCGGTGGCCCAGGCCGACGGCGCCGAGCATGGCGCGGGCGCGGTCGAAGGCGTCGGCGCGGCCGGCGAACTCCACCGCCAGGGCCGCGTTCTCCAGCGCCGTCATGGTCGGCACCAGGTGGAAGTTCTGGAACACGATGCCGATGTGGTCGCGGCGGAACCGGGCCAGGTCGTCCTCGCCCAGGTCGGTCAGGTCGCGCCCGGCGGCGTGCACGCGGCCCGAGGTCGCCCGCTCCAATCCGGCCATGACCATCAGCATGCTGGTCTTGCCCGAGCCCGAGGGACCGACCACGCCCATGGCCTCGCCGCCGTCCACGGCCAGGTCGATGCCGCGAAGGATGTTGACCAGGCCGGCGTCGCTGGTCAGGCTGAGGGTCACCTGTTCGAGCTTCAGCGCCGGCTCGCCGCGCGCGGTGTCATCGGGCATGGAGGCTCCGGTCCAGGGGGAAGGGTACGATTGATCTCATGGCCAGTTTGAGAAACTTCCTGTTGTTCGGATATGGCCTGGCGGCCCTGTTTGTCAACGCGTGGCTGGCGCCGGGCCCGGCGGCGGCGGCCGAGACGCGCCGCATCCTGGCCCTGGGCGACAGCCTGACCGCCGGCTACGGACTGCCCCGCGCCGAGTCCTTCCCGGCCCGCCTGGAGGCCGCCCTGCGGGCCCAGGGGCTGGACGTGGTGGTGGTCAATGCCGGGGTTTCGGGCGACACCACGGCCGGCGGCCGGGCGCGCCTGGACTGGGCCCTGGCCTCGGCCGGGGACGGCGGCCCCGACGCGGTGATCGTGGCCCTGGGCGGCAACGACGGCCTGCGCGGCCTGCCGCCCACGGAAACCCGCGCCAACCTGGACGCCATCCTGGCGCGCCTGGGGCAAAAGGGCCTGCCGGTCCTGCTGGCGGGCATGCTGGCGCCGCCCAACCTGGGGGCCGAGTACGGCGACGAGTTCAAGGCCCTGTACCCGGACCTGGCGGCCCGCCACGGCGCCATCCTGTACCCGTTCTTCCTGGACGGGGTGGCCGCCGACCCGGCGTTGAACCAGGACGACGGCATCCACCCCAACGCCCGCGGGGTGGACGTGATCGTTGGGCGCATGGTGCCGGCGGTGCGCCGGCTGCTCGACCGCGCCGCGGCCGTCAGGTGAACTTCCGCAACAGCGCGCCGCCCACGGCCAGGGCCCGGTTGATCTCGTCGCGGATGCGGTGACCGAACAGGTAGACGGCGGCCAGCCAGCACAGGCCGCAGCCGGCGCCGGTCAGCCCCACCAGGATCGCCAGCTCCCAGAACGGGGTGTCCGTCGCCACGTCCATGTGGCCGGTGAAGTACATGGCCGCCGCCGGCGCCGCCGCCACCAGGGTCACCGGCACGCTGCGCCACCCCTGGTGCACCCACTGGTGGTAGGGCAGGTCGATGATCCGGTTCAGGAACACCACCTGCACGGTGACCCGCACCACATCGGACGCGACCATGACCCAGGCCAGGGCCATCAGGCTGTGCATGGCGGCCGGGATCAGCACGGCGATGCGCAGCAGGGTCAGGGCCATCTCCATCTTCAGCAGGGCTCCGGCCCGGCCGGTGGCCTTGACCACCTCGTTGGCCAGGGCGGTGACGAAACCGACCATGCAGGCCAGGCACAGCACGCGGACGATGGGCACCGAGGCCATCCACTGCTCGCCGAACATCAGCAGCACGAAGGGCTCGGCCATGAAGAACAGGGCGGCGAAAAACGGCCAGGCGATGACGTGCAGCAGCACCTGCCCCTTCAGGAACAGGACGCGCACGTCCTCGCCCTGGCGCAGGTGCTCGGCGAAGGCCGGCATGGCCACCGGGATCAGACCCTCCATGACCAGCTTGTAGAAAAGCTGGGTGACCGACCGGGCGCGGTTGAACGTGGCCACCGGCGCCATGCCCAGGAACCGACCCATGACCAGTTCCGAGACGTTGATGTTGAAATAGCTGATCAGGTTGGTGCCCTGGTAGGCCAGGCTGACCGACAGGACCTGGGTGATGCCCTTGAACCGGGGCCGCCATTCCACCAGGTGCCAGCGGATGAGGACGGTGACCAGGGGCGGGGTCGCCATGCCGGCGACGCTGCCCCAGGCCAGGGCATAGAAGCTGTACCCCATGGCCGCCAGGCCGATGCTGACCACGGCCTGCATCAGGGCCCCCGCCAGGTTGATGACGGCCAGGGTCGAGAAATCCATGCGCCGGGTCAGGATGCTGAAGGTGGTGGCGCCGAAGGGCACCACCACGAAGCCGATGGTCTGGATCAGCAGGATGTCGGCCACCTCCGGGTGGCGGTAGAACTCGGCCACGTAGCCGCGCCCCAGGAAGATCACCAGGGCCAGGGTCCAGGAGGTGACCAGCAGCACCGTGAACACGTTGCGCACCCGCTCGGGCGGCAGCTCCTTGGCCTGGATCAGGTATTCGCCGGCGCCGGCGTTGCGCAGCAGGGCGGCGGCGCCGATCACCACCATGCAGATGGAGAAGACGCCGATCTCCTCGGGCTTCAGCAGCCGCGAGATCGTCATCACGACGACGATGTTCACCACCAGGGAGGCGTACCTGGACAGGAACGAGGCGGCGATCGCCTGGCGGATCGAGGCCATCTAGAAGGGGACTCCGGTCACGTCAGGCCGGCGCGGCGGCACAGGTCGGCGTCCTTGATGGACAGCTCCTGCCCCGCCAGGTCGGCGGCGCCGTCGCCGCACAGCCAGGCGATGATGGTCGCCGGCCGGCCGACGGGCGCCAGGTCGGCGCGCGGGATCTGGCTGACCCGGTTCACCCCCGAGGCGCGGATGCGCACCTGCATGTCGGTGTCCACCGTGCCGGGCCCGAAGCCGTGCACCCGGATGCCGGCGGCGCCGTATTCCAGGTGGATCGACCGGGTCAGCATGGCGGCGCCGGCCTTGGCGCTGCAATAGGCCGACCAGCCCTCGAGGGCGCTGTGGGCGGCGCCGGAGCTGACGTTGACGATCACGCCGCCGCCCCGCGCCACCATGCCCGGCAGCACGGCGCGCACGCCGTGGTACACGCCGCACAGGTTGACGGTGACGCAGCGGGCCCACTCGGCCGGGTCGGTCTCGGCGATGGTGCCGATGGGGTCGATCATGCCGGCGTTGTTGACCAGGATGTCGACCCGGTCCCAGGCCTCCTCCACGTGGGCCACGGCGGCCGCCACGGCGCCGGCGTCGGCCACGTCGCAGCCCAGGGCCAGGGCGCGGCCGCCGTCGGCGGCGATGGCCTGGGCCAGCCCGTCGCAGGCGGCGCCGTTGCGGGCCAGGGCCGCCACCGCGGCCCCGCGGCGGGCCAGCTCGCGGGCCACCGCGGCGCCGATGCCGCGGCTGGCGCCGGTGACGATGGCGGTCTTGCCGGTCAGTTCGCTCATGCCGTCTCCTTCGTCCTTTCCCGGCCGCGGGTGCCGGATTGCGTGGCGGGTGCCGTGTCCGCCAGGGGTGTCGGGTTGCGCGCTTCGGCCCGCGCCGCGCGCGCCAGCTCGTCGTACAGGAACACGCTCTCGGCCTGCAGGTATTCGCCGTCGCGCGGCCGCCGTCCGGCCCAGGCCAGCAGCAGCCCCGGCAGGCCCAGCACCAGCCAGGCCGGCAGGCGCAGGACGGTGACCAGCGCCGGGTCCCAGGCCCAGGGGTGCAGGTTGGCCCAGGTCCACCGCGCCGCCGCGCGCAGGCTGTCGGGCGACAGGATGGCCCACAGCTCGGCCGCCGGCACCAGCCAGCCCGCCGGCCCGTCCGGCAGGGCATGGACATAGGCCTCGGCGGCGGCGGCCAGGAAAGCCAGGGCCAGCAGCACCATGCCGATCGGTCGGGTCAATGCGCAGGTCTCCCACAAGGCGCCCGGGCGGCCGCTCGTCGCGCCCGCCGCGGGCGCGGCCCATATTGCCGGACTGGGCGCGCCGCCGCAATGGCGCCGCGGCCGCGGCCGCGGGAATGCGCCGCGCCGCCGCAAAACCGTTGCAGCCCGTGCCGCCGTCGGCTAACTTCCGCGCCGTGGCGATCGCCGCGCCCGCGCGCGCTCGCCCGTTGGAGGGGTGGCCGAGTGGCTGAAGGCGCACGCTTGGAAAGCGTGTATACGGGGAACCGTATCGAGGGTTCGAATCCCTCTCCCTCCGCCATCCAAACGACGGTCCGGCCAGGCGACGCCGGTGGCGGCGAAAGCTTTCCGAAAATCCGAACGGTGGCGAGGGTGACGGCGCCCTATCGCTGCGCGTACTGGCGGATCATGTGCCCGCCGTCCACGTCCAGGACCACGCCGGTGGTGAAGGTGTTGGTCATCAGGAACAGCACCGCGTCGGCGACCTCGTGGGCCTGGCCCACCCGCTGCACCGGCAGGGAGGCCCCGGTGGCCCGGTACATGGCCTCGCGCCGGTCCTCGGGCATGCGGGCGTAGGCTTCGGTGCGGGCCATGCCGGGGGCGCAGCAGTTGACCCGGATGCGCGGGCCCAGCTCCAGGGCCAGGCCGCGGGTCAGCCCCTCGACCGCCGCGTTGACGGCGCCCAGGGCCGAGCAGTTCATGCCCGGCCGGCGGCTGAGCACGCCGGAAAAGAAGGTGATCGAGCCGCCGTCGGCGATCCGCGGCAGGGCGGCGCGGGCCAGGGCGTAGGGCCCCCAGAACTTGGAATCGAACATGGCCCGGGCCGCCTCCTCGGGTAGCTCCAGAAACGGCCCGTGGGCGGCGGTGGACGCGGTGACCACCAGGTGGTCGACGGCCCCCTCTTCGATTCCAGCGAAATACCCGGCCACGGCGGCGCCGTCGGTCATGTCCAGGGGATGCACCGCCACCCGGTCGGGGGCGTCCAGGGCCCGGGCCGCGGCCGCGAGCTTGTCCGCGGTCCGTCCCATCAGGGTCACCGAACCGCCGCGGGCGACCACGGCGCGGGCGGTGGCCAGGCCGAAGCCGCTGCCGCCGCCGACGATGACGACCCGCCGGCCGTCCAGGTCGCAGGCCAGGGGGGGAAGGGTGCCGGTTTCCGTCATGGCCGCTCTCCCGTCACAGCGCCAGTTGCGACACGAATTTGGTGGTCATGTAGCCGGCCACGCCCTCGCTGCCGCCCTCCGACCCGTGGCCGCTCTCCTTCATCCCGCCGAAGGGGGTCTCGGCCAGGGCGATCTGCGGCGTGTTGATGCCCAGCAGGCCCACCTGCAGGCCGTCGCGCACGGCCTGGGCGTTGGCCAGGCCGCGGGTGTAGGCATAGCCGGCCAGGCCGAAGGGCAGGCCGTTGGCGCGCGCCAGCATCTCGTCGGTGTCGGCGAATCGGGTCAGGGCCGCCACCGGGCCGAAGGGCTCCTCGCGCATGATGCGGGCCGTGTCCGGCACGTCGCCCAGGATGGTGGGGGCATAGAAGAAGCCCTTGTTCTCCAGCCGCGCGCCGCCGGCCAGCAGCTCGGCGCCCCGGTCCAGGGCGTCGGCCACGAAGCCCTCGATGGCCTCGCGCCGGCGGGCGTTGGCCAGGGGGCCCATGACCACGCCGTCGTCCATGCCGTTGCCCACCCTGACCCCGCGCGCCGCCGCCGCCAGGGCCGCGGCGAAGCGGTCGTACACCGCCTCGTGGACGAAGAAGCGGGTCGGCGAATTGCACACCTGGCCGGCGTTGCGGAACTTGCTGGCGGTCAGGATGGCGGCCACCTGGTCCACGTCCACGTCGTCGAAGACGATGGCCGGGGCGTGGCCGCCCAGTTCCATGGTGGTCTTGACCATGTTGTCGGCGGCCAGGCGCATCAGGTGCTTGCCCACGGGGATCGAGCCGGTGAACGACAGCTTGCGCACCACCGGCGAGGCCAGCAGGCGGCGCGAGATCGTGTCCGGCACGCCAAACACCAGGTTCACCACCCCGGGCGGCAGGCCGGCCTCCTCCAGCGCCCGGACGATGGCGATGGCCGAGGCCGGCACCTCCTCGGACGGCTTGATGATGCAGGTGCAGCCGGCGGCCAGGGCTTCGCTGATCTTGCGCGCCGGGAAGATGGCCGGGAAGTTCCAGGGCGCGAACTGGGCGCAGACGCCGATGGGCTCGGGCACCACCGCCTGCTGGAAACCGGGCCCGCGCGGCGGGATCAGGCGGCCGTACTGGCGCCGGCCCTCCTCGGCCGACCAGTCAAGCACCTCGGCGGCGACCATGACCTCGATGCGCGATTCGGTCAGGGACTTGCCCTCCTCGGCCACCAGGTTGGCGGCCACCTCCTCGGCCCGGGCGCGCAGGATGGCGGCGGCCTGGCGCAGGATGGCGCCGCGGTCCGTGGGCGACCGGCGGCGCCAGTCGCCAAAGGCCCGCCGGGCGGCGGCCAGGGCGTCGTCCAGGTCGGCGTCGGTGGCGTGCGGCAGCTCGCCCAGGGCGGCCTCGGTGGCCGGGTTGATCACGGTCTCGGTGGCCCGTCCGTCGCCGGAGCGCCACTGGCCGTCGATGAACAGCGCCAGGTTCTCGTACACGTCTGACTCCTCAGCCGAAAAGGGTTTCCGCCAGTTCCCGGGCCTGTTCGACCCACCGGTCCACGGTTTCCGGGTCCGAGCGGCTGCCCACGGGGGCGAAGTGCACGTGGCGCAGCAGCTCGATGCCGCAGAACTCCATGGTGCCCAGGTCCTGGGCCGTGCGCACCGCCTGCAGCTTGCCGCTCTTCTCGAAGTGCTCGAGGGTCGAGCCCGAGCTGGTGAAGATCACCGCCTTCTTGCCCTCCAGCATGCCCTCGACCAGGCCGTCGGCGCCGTGGCGGTAGGCGAAGCCGTAGGCGAACACCCGGTCCACGTAGCCCTTGAGGATGGCCGGCAGGGAGATCCACCAGATGGGCGAGATGAAGGTGATGACGTCGGCGGCGGTGACATGGTCCATCTCGGCCCGGATGTCCGGCGGCGGCGCGCCGCGGCGCAGGGCCTGGGCGTCGGCGTCGGTGAACACGGGGTCGAAGCCCATGCGGTACAGGTCGCGCAGCACCACCTGGTGCCCGCCCGCGTACAACCCCGCCAGGTAGCTGTCGCGCACCCGCTGGTTGAAGCTGTTGGCGCGGGGATGGGCGAAGACGACCAGATGGTTCACGGCGGAGCCTCCCGTGAATGGTTATATGTTATGGTATAATTAACAAATATCCCAGCGCCTGTCCAAGCGGAATTTCGCCCGCCCCCTAGCCGGCGCACAACAGCCCGCCGTCCATGTCGATCACCGCGCCCGACAGGTAGTCGGACTCCATGGCGAACAGGTAGGCGCGGGCGATGTCGGCGGGGGTCGCCACCCGCGCCACCGGTACCAGTCCCCGGACCTTGGCGAAGAAGGCCTCGCGCGATTCGGGCGACAGGTGGTCGTAGGTGCGGGTGTCGGTCAGCCCCGGCGCCACCACGTTGATGCGCCGCGGCGCGATCTCGGCGCAGAGCTGCCTGGCCATGGCCTCGACGGCGGCGTTGGTGGCGGCGATGACCGTGTGCTCGGCCAGGGGCCGGCGGCTGGCCACGCCCGAGGTGAGGACGATGGAGCCGTCCGCCGACAGGTGGTCCAGCGCCGCCTGGGCAGCGGCGTACTGGCTCCAGAACTTGTGCTCCATGAACTTGCGCGCCCCGTCCAGGGGCATGCGGTCCATGGCCGTGTGCACGCCCAGCCGGGTCGACGACAGGTGCGAGGTGACGGCCAGGTGGTCGATGGGGCCGACGCTGTCGAACAGGGCCGCCCGCGCGGCGTCGTCGGTGACGTCCGCGGCGTGGTGCCCGGCGGCGCCGATCTGCTCCGCGGCGCGGGCCAGGCGGCCACGGTCGCGGGCGGCGATGTGCACGCGGGCGCCCTGCGCCGCCGCGGCCTGGGCCACGGCCAGGCCGATGCCGGCGCTGCCGCCGATGACCAGGACCGTCCTGCCGTGCAGCGCCATGGGCCGCCCCTACTGGATCAGCGCCGTCGACAGCTGGGGCAGGGCGGTGATGATGGCCAGGCCCAGCAGCATGACGAACAGGAACGGCACCACCGACACCACCACGGTGCCGAACTTCTCCTTAAAGGCGATCATGGCCACCAGCAGGTTCAGGCCCACCGGCGGGGTGATGAAGCCGATCTCCAGGTTCACCACCATGATGATGCCGAAGTGGACGGGGTCGAAACCGTGACTCTGAACCACCGGCAGCAGGATGCCCGACAGGATGATCAGGGCCGAAATGGCGTCCATGAAGCAGCCCACCACCAGCAGCAGCAGGTTGATGCTGAGGATCACCAGCCAGCGGTTCTCGATCATCTCGCCGATCAGGCGGGCCAGGGTCTGGGGGATGCCCTCGAACTCCAGGATCGTGTTCAGGCTGCTGGCGATGGCCAGCAGGGGCAGCAGCGTGCCCAGCAGCATGGCCGTCTCGAGCACGATGTCGATCAGGTCCCGCGCCTTCATGTCCTTGTGCACGAACAGCTCGATGGCGATGGCGTAGAACAGGGTCACGGCCGCCGACTCGGTGGCCGTGAAGTAGCCCGAATAGATGCCGCCCAGCAGGATCACCGGCAGCAGCAGGGCGAAGACCCCCTCGCGCAGGGCGGTGGCCAGTTCGGCCAGGTCGAAGGCGCCCGGCCGCAGCCCGCGGTTGGCCCACAGGGAGTACGCGCACAGCAGCGCCGTCAGCACCAGCCCCGGCAGCACCCCGGCCAGGAACAGGTCGACGATGGAGACCTCGGTAACGATGCCGTAGATGATCATGGCGATGCTGGGCGGGATGATCATGCCCAGGGTGCCCGCCGTGGCCAGGGAGCCGAGCGCGAAATGCTTGTCGTAGCGCTCCTGCAGCAGGGCCGGGTACATGATGGCGCCGATGGCCAGCATGGTCACCACCGACGAGCCCGAGATGGCGGCGAACAGGGCGCAGGACGAGACGGCGGCGATGCCCAGGCCGCCGCGGAACGGCGCCGTCAGGGCGACCATGATGCGGATCAGGCGCTTGGCGATCTCGCCGCGGGTCATGACCGCGCCGGCCAGCATGAACATGGGGATCGGCAGCAGCACCTCGCGGTCGATGGCGATCCAGATGTCCTGGATGAAGAATTCCAGCTTGCTGGCGGCGAAGAAGACGTGGACGTAGGCGGTGCCGGCGGCGACGATCAGGATGATGCTCTGGCGCAGCACCAGCAGGACCAGCAGCAGGGCGATGAATCCGGCGACCGCCATGGCCTCAGCCTTCCGGGTCCGGGGACGGTCGCAGGGCCGGGTAGGCCATGTACACCGCATAGCGCAGCGCCCCCGACGCGAACACGTAGGGGACGATGATCTGGATCGGCCAGATGGGGATCTCGATGCCCATGCCGCGCGAGCCGATGGCGTAGGATTCCACCACGTAGAGGACCGAGTGGTAGGCCAGCCAGAAGCACAGGCCGGCCGACACGGCGTCGGCCACGCGGTTCATGGCGCGGTCGGCGGCGCGCGGGAACAGGCGGTCCACCGCCCGTACCCGCAGGTGCCGGCCGGTGGCCACCACCAGGGCGAACCCCAGCATGCCGGCGACGGTGGTGCAGTAGCTGGCCAGGCGCGGCGCCCAGAAGATGCCGTGGCCGAACACCTCGCGCCCGATAACGTCGCAGAACAGGCTCACCGCCACGGCCGCGAAGGCCGTGACGGCGATGGAGACTTCCATGCGGTACAGGACCGTGAGGAATGTCTTGGCGCGGTCCAACCGTTCCTCCCCCCGCCTGCCGACCGGACGCCGGCCGGGCGGTCAGTTGGTCTTGGCCGCGAATTCCTTCTTGCCCTTTTCGATGACCTCGTACATCTCCAGGGCGCGGCCGCCATAGTCGGCCACCAGCTTGGGCACGCCGGGCACCACCTTGCCCTTGAACTTGTCCAGCTGGGCCTTGGTCAGATGATAGGTGTGTCCGCCGTTGGCGAGAAACTGCTTCTCCTTGGCGATGTTGTCCTGCCTGATGGTCTCGCGCATGTCCATGGTGCTGGGCATGGAGTCCAGCACCTGCTTCTGCGCCGCGGCGTCCAGGCCGGCCCAGGCCTGCTTGTTGGCCAGGAAGAACGCCGGCTGGTGCGAGTGCTGGGTGAACACGTAGTGCGGCGCCGACTTGGCCGCCGGGGTCACCAGGTAGAAGCCGAAGGTCAGGTCGCCGGTGTCGACCACGCCGGTCTGCAGGGCGGTCCAGGTGTCGGGCAGGGGCAGGGTCACGCCGTTGGTGCCCAGGGCGGCCCAGAAGTACTTGCCGGCGGCGTTGGGACTGACCCGCGCCTTCATGCCCTGGAACACGTCGGCGTCGACGCAGGCGTCGGTCTTGCAGAACAGGCTGGTCCAGCCGGCCTCGCCGACGCGCACCAGGGTGATGCCGCGCTTGTCCAGGATCTCGGCCAGCATCGGCGCCACGTACTTGTCGGTGACGTAGTTGCGCTCCTCGTCGCTGTTCCACAGGAACGGCACGTTCAGCACCGCCGCCTCGGGCACGGTGACGCCGACCCCGGTGGCCGACACGTAGGCCATCTGGATGCGGCCGCGCACCAGTTGTTCGGTCAGGGCCTGTTCGTTGAAGTTGTGGTAGTAGTCGATCTTGAAGGCGCCGCCGGTCTTCTCGGCGACGCCGTTGATCACCGCATTGATGAAGGTGGCCATGATGTTCTTGGGCGGAACCGGGGTGCCGACCTTCCATTCCTGGGCCTGGGCCTGGGCCGCCGCCACCACCATCGAGGCGGCCAGCACGCCGGCCGCCGCGATCTTGGACAATTTCGTGAGCATATCCTTGCCTCCCACCAACGGATAAGTCTCCGGCTGGCCGTCACCGCGCCATGCCGGCGGTCGATGCGATTGGGTCGCATATGTTAATGTTCGAATAACTTTAATATAAAGTTCCTTCCCTGTCCAGGCGCCTTTCGCCCCGTGGCGGCGAAACCCGGGGGCCGGAGGCCGGCCCCCTGGGGGTGGTCAAAATCTGATGGCGATGTCCTTGACCTGGGTGTAGTTGGCCAGGGCCAGCATGCCCTGCTCGCGGCCCAGGCCGCTCTCCTTGATGCCGCCGTGGGGCACCTGCACCGGGCTCTGGAACCATTCGTTGATCCACACCATGCCGGCCTGCAGGTCGCGGGCGAACCGCATGGCGCGGCCGATGTCGCGGGTGAACACGCCCGAGGTCAGGCCCAGGGGCAGGGCGTTGCTGATCGCCAGGGCCTGGTCGTCGGTGTCGAACGGGATCACCGACAGCAGCAGGCCGAACACCTCCTCGCGGGCGATGCGCATGTCGGGCGCCACCTGGTCGAACACCGTGGGGGCAAAGAAGTAGCCGCGCGGCAGTCCCGCCGGCCGGTCGCCGCCGGTGACCAGGCGGGCGCCCTCGGCGCGCGCCTGGTCGGCGTACCGGGCCACCGTGGTCCAATGCTCCTGGCTGACCAGGGGGCCGATGTCGGGGTCTTCCATGCCGGGGCCCACGGTGTAGGCGGCGACCCGCGCCGCCAGGCGCTCCACGTACTCGGCATACAGGGGCCGCTCCACCAGCACGCGGCTGACCGAGGTGCAGACCTGGCCGGCGTTGGTGAAGGCGCCGCGCAGGGTCTGCGCCAGGGCCGCGTCCACGTCGGCGTCGGCGAACACCACCTGGGGGTTCTTGCCGCCCAGTTCCAGCACCACCGGGCGGATGTGCTCGGCGGCGAACTGCATGATGCGCCGGCCGGTGTCCACCGACCCGGTGAAGGTGATGCCGCGTACCGCCGGGTGGCGGGCCAGGGCCTGGCCGGCCTCGGCGCCCGAGCCGGTGACGACGTTGACTACCCCCGGCGGGAACCCGGCCTGGCGGCACAGGTCGCCCAGCATCAGCGTGGTCAGGCAGGTCTGCGACGCGGGCTTCAGGATCACCGTACAGCCCGCCGCCAGGGCCGTGGGCAGGGACCGGCAGGCGTTGGCGAAGGGGTAGTTCCAGGGCGTGATGTGGGCGGTGACCCCCAGCGGCTCGTGGACCGTGAAGTTGTAGCCCTGGTGCCCCACCGGGATGCTGTCGCCCAGCAGCTTGTCCACCGCGCCGGCATAATAGCGGCAGGTGCGCACGCTGCGGGTGACGTTGGCGTGGCTCTCGCGCAGGGGCTTGCCCATGTCGCGGGTTTCCATCTCGGCCAGGACGTCGCGGTGGTCCTCGATCACGTCGGCCAGGCGGTCCAGCAGCTCGCCGCGCCGCTCGGGCGCCTCGCGGCGCCAGGCCGCGGCGGCCCGCTGCGACGACCGCACCGCCGCCTCCACGTCGTCGGCACCGGCCAGGGGCAGCTCGGCGATGACCTCCTCGGTGGCCGGGTCCACGGCGGCGAAGCGCCGGCCGGTGACGCTGTCGCACCAGTCGTTGTCGATGAACAGCCTGTCGAAGACCCGCATGGCGCCCGCGCCCCCGGCGACCATGCCTAGGCGACCATGCCGCCGCCGTCCACGTCGATGACGGCGCCGGTGACGTAGGTGTTGGCGATCAGGTGCAGGACCATGGCCGCCACGTCCTCGGGCCGGCCGACCCGGCCCACGGGCAGGGCGCGGGCCTTGGCCTCGAACATGGCCGTGCGCTGCGCGGCCGGCATGGCGGCGTAGACTTCAGTGTCCACCAGGCCGGGGCTGACCACGTTGACCCGGCGCGGGCGGATCTCGCTGGCAAGCTGGCGGGCGAAGGATTCGACGGCGCCGTTGACGGCGCCCAGGATCGTGTGCCCCGGCAGGGGCTTGCGGCTGGCGGCGCCCGAGACCAGGACGATGGCGCCCGCGGCGGTCAGCCGCGGCAGCACCGCGCGGCAGGCCTGCACGGTGCCCCAGAACTTGGCGTCGAAGAACGCCTTCATGGCCGCCAGGTCGCCCTCGGCCAGGGGGGCGATGGCCCGGCCCACGGATTCGCCGGCGTGGGCGCAGACCACCAGGGCGTCCACCTGGCCGGCCCGGGCGAACAGGGCCGCCACCTGGTCGGGCACCGTGATGTCCGCCGCCTGGCCCTCGGCGCCGGCCGGCAGGGACGCCAGGGCGGCGTCGATCCGGTCCTGGCGGCGCCCGGCCACCAGCACCCGCGCCCCGGCCTCGGCGGCGGCGCGGGCGGTTGCGAACCCCATGCCCGAGGTCCCGCCGACGACCACGATACGCTTGTCCTGCAATGACATGGCCCGATGCCTCCCCGAATGGGCCCGTTCCGCGACGAGCCTATTGACTAATGTTATTTTAACATTAACAATAAGCCGAGACCTTTGGCAAGGCAATTCATCGGGCCGCGCGCGGGCGGATTCAGCGGCTCCGGCGCGCGGGAGGGAACGACCATGGAAGCCCCCAGGATCATCCGCGCCGGCACCGGCGCGGCCCACGCCTTCCACGGCGACGGCGCCATCACGCGCCTGATCTACCCCGACACGGCGGGGTCGCGGAAGCTGTTCATCGGCCTCGCCGACGTGGCTCCGGGCCAGGCGCCGCACGTCTTCCACCGCCACGACCGCGAGGTCGTCGGCGACCGCGAACTGGCCTATGCTGACGACTTCGAGGAATTCTATTTCGTGGTTTCGGGCCGCGGCACCATGCAGTGGATCGACGAGACGGGCGCCACGGTGGAACAGCCGGTGGCCGCCGGCGACGCCGTGTACATGCCGGTCGGGGTCATGTCCCACCGCATCCTCAACACCGGCGACGAACGGTTGACCGTGCTGTACGGCGGCACCCCGCCGGCGCGCATCACGCCGCTGGAACCGGGCGCCTGACCCGGCCGCGGCAGGAACGATCGGGAGGAAAGACGCATGGCGAAAATGACGGCGGCACAGGCGGTGGCGCACTTCCTCAAGTCCATGGGGACCGAGCGGTACTACTTCTACAACGGCCACGCCAACTGGGGCCTGCTGGACGCCCTGGAATACGAGGCCGGGATCAAGGGCATCCGCGCCCGCCACGAGATCCACGCCATCCACATGGCGGACATCGAATGGCGCATGCGCCGCGCCCTGCCCATCCCGGTCACCTGCACCACCGTCGGCCCCGGCAACTACAACACCATCCCCGGCATCGCCGAGGCGTTCTTCGATTCGGTGCCCATGCTGTGCCTGATGGCCGGCGGGCCGACCAAGTGGCTGGGCCGCGGCGGCATCCAGGAGACCTACCGCTATTCCGACGACGAGTTCGTGCAGCTGTTCAAGTCCATCACCAAGCAGGCGGTGATGACCATCCGCCCCGACACCGCCCTGGACACCCTGGTGCGCGCGTACAAGACCGCCGTCAGCGGCCGCCCCGGGCCGGTCGTGGTGTACATGCCCCTGGACGTGCAGAACACGGTGGTGGACGTGGAGATCCCCGACGGCCGGGCCTGGATCGACTTCGCCCGCCCGGCGCCCGACCCGGACGCGGCGCACGCCGCCTGCGCCCTGATCGCCGCCGCCGAGCGGCCGGTGATCTGGGCCGGCACCGGGGTCAACAACGCCCGCGCCTGGGACGACCTGCGCGCCCTGGCCGAGGACCTGCAGATCCCCGTGGCCACCAACTTCGGCGCCAAGGGCGCCCTGCCCGAGGACCATCCCCTGAGCCTGGGGGTGTGCGACCGGGCCGGCACCGGCCACGCCGTCAAGGCCGCCACCGGCGCCGACCTGGTGGTCAACCTGGCGGCCCGGTTCAACGACCTGAACACCGCCGGCTGGTCCATGTACGACTTCGGCGGCCGGCAGAAGCTGGTGCACGTGGACATCGACCCCGGCGAGATGGGCCGCGTTTACCCGGTGGACGTGGGCCTGGTGTGCGACGTGGGCCAGGGCCTGCGCGGCCTGCGCCACGCCTGGGCCGCCGGCGGCTTCGCCCGCCGCGACCCCAAACCATGGCTGGCCCAGGTCGACGGCTGGCGCCGCGACTGGCTGGCCGAGGTGGCGCCGCAGGTGACGTCGGACCTGGTGCCCCTGCACTACGCGCGCATCGTCAAGGACACCTCGGACGCGGTCAACGCCTTCGACCCGCAAGCCACCCTGATCTCGGACACCGGGTTCATCATGAACTACGTGCCCGCCTTCTACACCCTGCGCCACCCCTGGTTCGCCACCAACAACCAGCAGTTCGGGCAGATGGGCTTCTCGACCCCCGGCGTGGTCAGCGGCCGCCTCAACCGGCCCGACCATCCGGTGGTGGTGTTCGTCGGCGACCAGTCCTTCATCCACACCGGGCTGTCCCTGGCCACGGCCACGGAATACGGCATCCCGGGGGTGGTGATCGTGCTCGACAACCGCACCATCCAGGCCGAGGTCGAGGGCGCCCAGCGGCGCTTCGGCCGCGGCGTCGGCGACCACTACCGCATCGAGGCCACGGGCGAGCTGTGGAACCCGGACCTGAACCTGATCGGCCAGGCCCTGGGCGCCACCGTGTACAACGTGGAGGCGCCGGACCAGATGGGCCCGGCCGTCACCACCGCCCTGGAATCGGGCGCCCTGAGCCTGATCGTGGTACGCTCCAGCTCCACCGTGGAGCGCTACGCCGTGCCCATCGTCGTCGAGCACGGCACCATGCCGTTCCCCTACGAATGGACGCTGGAGACGTGACCACCCTGGAACCCCTGTTCCACCCGAAATCCATTGCCGTCATCGGCGCCTCGGCTGGCGTTTCCGCCACCGGGGCGCCGAAAATGGGGGCGGCGGCGCTGAACCACCTGGTCGACCACGGCTTCCCCGGCGCCGTGCACCCGGTCAACCCCCGCCACCGCGAGCTGGCCGGCCGGCCCTGCTATCCGCGGGTCGGCGACATCCCCGGCCCCGTTGACCTGGCCCTGATCCTGCTGCCGGCCGCCGACTGCGTGGCGGCCCTGCGCGACTGCGCCGCCAAGGGGGTGCGGGCGGCGATCGTGTTCTCGTCGGGCTTCGCCGAGGCCGGCGACGCCGCCCTGCAGGCCGAGCTGGCCCGGGTCGCCCGCGACGCCGGGATCCGGGTCTGCGGTCCCAACACGGCGGGCTTCGTCGACCTGGGCGCGAACATGGTGGCCAGCATCTCCATGGTCTGCGCCATCAATCCCTTCCGCCGGGGGCCGGTGGCCTTCGTCACCCAGTCGGGGGCCCTGGGCGGGTCCATGCTGGGGCGCGGCATGGAAGAGGGCATTGGCTTCTCGCACTGGGTCGCCACCGGCAACGAGGCCGACATCGACGTGGCCGAATACATCGACTACCTGGTGGACCAGGACCCGGTGCGGGTGATCGCCCTGTTCCTGGAAGGCGTGCGCGACGGGCCCGCCTTCCTGCGCGCCTGCGCCAGGGCCGCCGCCGCGGGCAAGCCCATCGTCGTCTACAAGACCGGGGTGTCCGAAGTGGCCGCCGCCGCCGCCGCCTCGCACACCGGCGCCATGGCCGGGTCGGACCGGGTGTTCGACGCCGTGTGCCGCCAGCAGGGCCTGGTGCGGGTCGACGACGTGGGCGACCTGTTCCGGGTCGCCCAGACCTTCGCCTGGCTCGAGGGCAAGCTGCCGGCCGGGCGGCGCATGGGCATCGTCTCGGCCTCGGGCGGCATCTGCGGCGTCGCCGCCGACGAGTGCCACCGGTTCGGCCTCGACATCCCGCGCCTGTCCGGCGCCGCCCAGGACCGCATCCGCGCCGTGGTCCCGGCCTTCGCCGCGGTGGTCAACCCCATCGACGTCACCGGGCAGATCCGCTCCTCGGCCACCGGCTACCAGGACACCGTGCGCATCGTGCTGCAGCAGGACGAGATCGACGGCGTGCTGCTGCTGGTGACCATGGCCGGCGAGCCGCGCGCGTCCTTCTATGGCCGCGAGATCAGCCGCCTGGCTCGCGAGTCCGGCAAGCCCGTGGTCGTCGCCTGGACCGGCGCCCTGTCGGTGGCCCGCCAGGGGTACCCCATGCTGCGCGAGAACCGGGTGCCCAACTTCCTGACCGTGCGCGAGGCCGTGCGCGCCATGGCCGCCGCCGCCGACTACGCCGCGTTCCGCCGCCGCCACGGCGGGGGCGCGCCATGACCGACGCCGCGCGCATCCTGGCCGGCGCCGGGCCCCTGTCGGAATACGACGCCAAGCGGGTGCTGGCCGCCTACGGCCTGCCGGTCTGCCGCGAGGGCCTGGCGACCACGGCCGAACAGGCGGCGGCGATCGCCGCCGGGCTGGGCTATCCCGTGGTCATGAAGGGCTGCGCCGCCGAGGTGGCGCACAAGACCGAGCTGGGCCTGGTGGAGCTGGGGGTGGCCGACGCCGCCGACGCGGCGCGCCGGTTCGCGGCCCTGCGCGCCCGCCTGCCGGCCGGCGGCGCGGTGCTGGTGCAGGAAACCGTGCGCGGCCGGCGCGAGCTGATCCTGGGCGTGGTCCGCGATCCCCAGTTCGGCCCCTGCGTCTCGGTCGGCGTGGGCGGCGTGTTCGCCGAGGTGCTGGACGACCTGGCCCTGCGCGTGGCGCCGGTGGACCGGGACGAGGCCCTGGCCATGCTGGACGACCTGCGCCACCGGGCCCTGCTCGGCCCCTTCCGCGGCGAGCCGGCGGTGGACCGGGATGTGCTGGCCGATGCGCTGGTGGGGCTGTCGCGCCTGGCGCTCGACCATCCGCGGGTGCGCGAGGTGGACGTGAACCCCCTGATCGTCGGCGGCGACGGCCGGCCGGTGGCCGTGGACGCCCTGATCGTCCTCGACGACCAAACCTGATTTCAGTGGTCCCGCGACACCGGGTCGGGGTAGTCGGCCGGGCGCCGGAAGGGCAGCGGCGTCTCGTCGAACAGGCCGGCCAGGCGGGCCCGGTAGTCGGCCAGGTAGGCGGCCCGGGTGGCGGCGCCGGCGCTGGCCGGGCCCCAGACGATGAAGGGTTCCAGCACGTCGAAGCCGACGAAGTTCAGGGTCCCCACGTGGATCGGGTGCAGCAGCCAGGCCATGTCGCCGAACAGGCCGTCGGCGCGGAACCGGTCGGCCATGCCGCCGGTGGTCATGGTCACCAGGGCCCGCTTGCCGCGCATGGGGCCGCTGTCGAACCAGCGGCCGCCGCCATAGGCGTAGCCCACCGCCAGCACCCGGTCGAACCAGCCCTTCAGGATCGCCGGCACGCTCTGCCAGTACAGCGGGAACACCAGCACCAGCAGGTCGCAGGCCGACAGCTTGGCCTGTTCCGCGGCGATGTCCGGGGCGAAGGTGCCGGCGCGGGCGGCGGCGCCCTGCTCGGCCTGGTACTTGAAAAAGTCGGGGTTGGCGCGGGTGGCGAAATCGGCCGCCGTGGCCGTGGCCTTGAAGTCCATGGCGTAAAGGTCGCTCTGCACGACCCGGTGCCCGGCCGCCGACAGCCCGGCCACCGCCGCGTCGCGCAGGGCGCCGCAGAACGACCGCGGTTCCTGGTGGGCGTAGACGACCAGCACGTTCATGGCCGACCGCGCCCGGTCACACCGGGAACCTGTCGAACAGGCCCTTGGCGATGCGGTTGCGCATGATCTCGGTCGAGCCGCCGCCGATCTTGAAGGCGCGCACGTCGCGCAGCATGCGCTCCAGCGGCAGTTCCGACGAATAGCCGTACCCGCCGTGGATCTGCATGGCCCGGTCCACCACCTCGAACGCGTTCTCGCCGGCGAAGGCCTTGGCGATGGCCGCGTTGTGGGGGCCGTCGGGGTGGCCGGCGGCGATCTGCCCGGCGGCGCGGTAGACCAGCAGGCGCATGGCCTCGACCTTGCAGGCCATGTCCGCCAGCATCCACTGGATGCCCTGGAACCTGCCGATCTCGCGGCCGAACTGGCGCCGGGTCTGGGCGTATCGGGTGGCCAGGCCCAGGGCCTCGCCGGCGATGCCCAGGCACATGCCCGGGTTCAGCACCCGGGCCTGGTTCAGGCCGCGCATGAGCTGTCCGAACTGCCCTGGCGCCACCAGCATGCTGTCGGCCGGCACCCGGCAGTCCTCGAACACCACCTCGGCCGAGGCGCCGCCGCGCAGGCCCATGTGCCGGTCGTGGGCGCCGATGCGCAGGCCCGGCGTGCCGCGGTCGACCACGAAGGCGGTCACCCCCTTGGCCCCCGGCTCGTCGCCGATCCGGGCGAAGGCGACGAAGAACGCGGCGATGGCGGCGCGGGTGATGAACACCTTGCTGCCGTTCAGCACGTAGTCGCCGCCGTCGGCCACCGCCCGGGTGCGCAGTTCGGTCGCCGCCGATCCGGCCTCGGGCTCGGTCATGGCCCAGGCGCCGACCCACTCGCCGGCGGCCAGGGGCGGCAGGTACTTGCGCTTCTGTTCGGCGCTGCCGAAGGCCTGCAGCACCTCGGCGCTGACGCAGTTGGTCAGCACGAAGGCGGCGGTGGCGGTGCAGCCCTTGGCCAGCTCCTCGATGGCCGTCAGGGCATAGACCACGTCGGCGCCGCTGCCGCCGTATTCCTCGGCCACGGTGATGCCGGTCAAACCGGCCCGGGCCAGGTGCGGCAGGTTTTCCAGCGGCGGCTCGCAGTCGCGGTCCCAGCGCGCCGCGCTGGGGCGCAGGACGTCGTCGGTCAGGCGCCGCGCGCTGTCGCGCAGCAGGGCCAGGTCGGGATCGTCGAAATCCGGCATGGCGGAGGCTCCGTCACCGCGTCTGGACAGGAAGGGACCTTAAATGTTATCGTGACAATATCATTTACGGCCCGGGCTGTCACCCACTAACAGGTAGGCCAGGCTGTAGGAGCTGAGGTCGCGCAGGATCTTCTCCTCGAGGCTGGCGTAGATGGCCTCGAACTTTTCCTGCAGCTCGTTGCCGCTGCCGCCGTTGCCCTTGACGCCGATGGCCAGCAGGGGCGGGTCCTCGACCGCCTCGTAGACCTGGTGCAGGTCGATCTCCGCCGGCGGGCGGCTCAGCACCACGCCGCCGCTGGCGCCGCGGGTGGCGTTGATCAGGCCGCTCTTGACCAGGGCGGCGACGATCTGGCGCACGCGGGTGGGGTGGTCCTTGACGGCGGCGGCGATCTCGTTGGTCGTCACGCGCTCGGGCGACCGGCGGGCGATGAAGGACAGGATCGCCGCGGCGGTGATCAGCTTGGTCGACTTGGACATGGCGGGTTGATCGCTGGAACCATGTGCTGGAATATCCCATGAAAGGGTTTAATAGTATAGTCCGCATAACAATTGATCGCGGCCCACCGGCCCGTCGCCGTGCAAGCGTGGGCCGCGCAGGGACGCCGGGGATGGGACGCCAGGGGAAGGACCCATGAGCAGCTTGGACGGAAGGATCGCCCTGGTCACGGGCGGCGCCTCGGGCATCGGCCGCGCGACCTGCGACTTGCTGGCCCGGCAGGGGGCCACGGTCTACGTCTCGGACATCAGCGAGGACAGCGGCGAGGATGTGGCCCAGTCCATCCGCGACACCGGCCACGACGCCCGCTTCCTGGTTCTGGACGTGTCCAAGGAGGACGACTGGGAAGCCACCATGCGGGCCGTCGCCGGGCAGAGCGGCGGCCTGGACATCCTGGTCAACAACGCCGGCGTCGCCTTCGGCGGCCCCATCGTCGACACCGGCATCGAGGACTGGCGCTGGCTCATGGGCATCAACCTGGACGGCACCTTCCTGGGCACCAAGCATGGCATCCTGGCCATGCGCGCCCGCGGCGGCGGGGTCATCGTCAACGTCTCGTCGGCCTCGGGCAAGGTGGGACAGCCCATGTCCGGCGCCGTCGCCGCCAGCAAGGCCGGGGTGCGCCTGCTGACCAAGACCGCGGCCCTGGAATGCGCCGCCAAGGGGTACAACATCCGCATCAACGCGGTGCTGCCGGGCGGGGTCGACACCAACATCTGGGAGGGGCAGGGCTGGTGGCCGCGCGAGCGGCGCGACCGCCTGCACGACACCGACGCCCGCGAGGCCATCCTGCGCCGCACCCCCCTGGGCCGCCTGGCCCAGCCCGAGGAGGTGGCCCGCGCGATCCTGTTCCTGGCCGGCGACGAGGCCAGCTACTGCACCGGCACCGAGCTGGCCGTGGACGGCGGCGTCACCGCCTGAGCCCGCCGCCGCGCAACCCCCACACCCAGCCCACCCAACCCCCACGAAAACCTTGACAAACGCCGGTCCAGGCCTCTAAATGTTAATGATGCAATAACGTAAACAATTAAAACGCAGGGAGCGCCATGTCCACGCCGACCCCGCCCGCGCGGCGCCCAATCCGGGACGGCCTGTTCGTCGACGGCGACGGGTCGCGGCCGCCGCGCCTGCTGGGCAGCCGCTGCCGCGAGACCGGCGAGGTGTTTTTCCCCGCCGAGCGGTTCAACCCCACCACCCGCCGCGCCGGCACCATGGAGCCGGTGGAGATCGACGGCGCCGGCCGCATCCATGCCTGCACGGTGGTGCGCCGGGGCCTGCCGGGGTTCGACTCGCCCTATGGCATCGCCGTCGTGCAGCTGGACGCCGGGCCGAGCCTGATCGCCCAGGTCGAGGCCGACGACCCGGCCGCCCTGGCCATCGGCACGCCGGTGCGCCTGACCATCGGCCGCATCAAGCGCGAGCGCGACGGCACCGAGGTGGTGGGCCCCAAGTTCACCCCGGCCGGCGGCGGAGCCTCGGCGTGAGCACCGGCGTCTACGTCATCGGCGCGGCGAGCACGGACTTCGGCCCGCAGCCCGACATCGGCGTGCACGACCTTGCCGCCGACGCCGCCTGGCGGGCCATCGAATCCTCGGGCCTGGACCCGGACCGGATCGAGATCGCCTTCGCCGGCCACGCCTACCAGGGGCCATGTCTTGGACAGAAGGCGCTGATGAAATTCGGGCTGACCGGCCTGCCCATCGTCAACGTCGAGAACGCCTGCGCCAGCGGCGCCACCGCGGTGCAGGGCGTGATCAACGCCATCCGCGCCGGACAGGCCGAAGTCGGCCTGGCCCTGGGCGCCGAGAAGCTGACCAAGCCCGGCGGCGGGTTCCTGCCCATCGTCACCGACGACCTGGACAGCACCATGGGCCGCGTCATGCCGGCGGCCTTCGCCATGATCGCCCAGCGGCACATGTACCGTTACGGCACCACCCGCGAACAGATGGCCCGGGTGGCGGTCAAGAACCGGGGCAACGCCCTGCGCAACCCCCGCTGCCACCTGCACGAGGCCCTGACCGTGGCCCAGGTGATGGATTCGCCGGTCATCGCCGATCCCATGACCCGCTATTCCTGCTGCCCCGTGTCCGACGGCGCCGCCGCCGTGGTGCTGGCCGGCGAGGAGGTGGCGCGGCGGGTCTGCGACCATCCGGTCGAGGTGGCGGCATCGGTGCTGGTGTCGGGCCTGCGCACGCCCCACGGCATCGTCGACGACCGCTCGGAAATGAGCGCCCGGGCCGCCGGGCTGGCCTATGCCCAGGCCGGCATCAAACCCGCCGACGTGGACGTGTGCGAACTGCACGACCCCTTCACCATCGCAGAGATCGTGCACTACGAGGACCTGGGATTCTGCGCTCCCGGAGAGGGCGGCGCCTTCGTCCAGTCCGGCCGCGCCGACATCGGCGGCGACGTCGCCGTGTCGCCGTCGGGCGGCCTGCTGGCCAAGGGGCACCCCCTGGGCGCCACCGGGGTGGCGCAGATCGCCGAACTGTTCTGGCAGTTGCGCGGCGAGGCCGGCGGCACCCAGGTGCCCGGTGCCCGGGTCGGTCTGGCGCACACGGTGGGCGGCGGGGTCAGCCAGCTTGAAAGCGGCGCCTGCGCCGTGCACGTGCTGAGGGCCTGACCGGTGGCCGCGAACCCGCCCGCCCTGGACTGCGTCGACCTGGCCATCGCCGGGGGCGTCGCCACGGTGACCCTGAACCGGCCCGACCGCATGAATTCCCTGAACGCGCAGTTGAAGCGGGAGCTGGCCCAGGTCCTGGCGCTGCTGGCCGACCCGGCGGCCGGGGTCCGGGTGGTGATCTTCACCGGTGCCGGCGACCGGGCCTTCTGCGCCGGAGCCGACATCAAGGAGCGCAGCGGCGAGGCCATCCCCGCGCCGCGCTTCTATTTCCACCAGAAGAAGGCCCAGGACCTGTTCACCGCCATCGAGAACCTGGAGCAGCCGACCATCGCTGCCATCAACGGGGTGGCCCTGGGCGGCGGCGCCGAACTGGCCCTGGCCTGCGACCTGCGGCTGGCGGCCGAGGGCGCGCGCATCGGCCTGCCCGAGGCGCGGCTGGGCATGATCCCCCTGGGCGGCGGGACCCAGCGCCTGCCGCGCCTGATCGGCGCCGCGCGGGCCAAGGAGATGGTGTTCACCGGCGAGCCGCTGGACGCCGACGCGGCGCTGGCGGTCGGCCTGGTCAACCGGGTGGTACCGGCGGA
Source organism: Hyphomicrobiales bacterium (assembly GCA_024236415.1). Taxonomy (GTDB): domain Bacteria; phylum Pseudomonadota; class Alphaproteobacteria; order Rhodospirillales; family JACKKN01; genus JACKKN01. Next base: position 213,173 of record JACKKN010000001.1, on the reverse strand, counting down.
CGGGCTGATGGACGCCTGCCGCGCCCTGGCCGGCAAGATCGCCGCCATGCCGCCCCTGGCCGTCACCTTCGCCAAGCGGGCCATCAACGCCGGGATGCAGACGGACATCGCCTCGGCCATGGAATTCGAGCTGTACGCCGGCTGCATCCTGAACGACAGCGAGGACCGCCAGGAAGGCATGCGTGCCTTCGTCGAGAAGCGGCCGCCGGTGTTCAAGGGCCGCTGAGCCGGCGGCGCGGAAAACGAAAGAGGACGGAGCCGATCATGGACCTGGGACTGAAGGACAAGGTGGCGCTGGTGACCGGTGGCGGGCAGGGGGTCGGGCGCGCCATCTGCCGCACCCTGGCCGCCGAGGGCGCCCGGGTGGTGGTGAACGACCTGGCCCCGGACAGGGCCGAGGCGGTGGCCGCCGAGATCCGGGCCGCCGGCGGCACCGCCCTGGCCGCCGCCGCGGACGTGATCGACCTGGACGCCGTGCGCGCCATGGTCGCGCAGGCCGAGCAGGAGCTGGGCCCCGTCGACATCCTGGTCAACAACGCCGGCGTGGTGCCCGAGCGCCGCACCGGCGAGATCGGCCTGCCCGTGTTCGCCGAGTCCGACCCGGCCCACTGGCGCAAGTTCGTGGACCTGAACGTTTACGGCATGCTGAACTGCTGCCACGCCGTGGTCGCCGGCATGACGGCGCGGCGCCGGGGAAAGATCATCACCATCGTCAGCGACGCCGGCCGGGTCGGCGAGCCGCGCATGGCCGTCTACGCCGCCGCCAAGGCCGCGGCCCTGGGCTTCACCAAGACCCTGGCCAAGGAGCTGGGCCGCCATCGGATCAACGTCAACACCGTGGCCCTGTCGGCGGTGGCCCACGAGGCGCCCATGGCCGATTTCCTGCGCGAGGACGCCACCGCCGAGAACAACGAGACCCTGGCCAAGGTGCTGCGCCAGTATCCCATCGGCCAGGGCCTGGGCCGCCTGACCCGGCCCCAGGACGCGGCCGATGCCGTCGCCTTCATGGCCAGCGACCGCGCCGCCTACGTCACCGGACAATGCCTGCCCGTGAACGGCGGGTTCGCCATGGTATGATCCGGCGGCCTGTCTGACGGCGGCCTGTCTGACAGCGGTTCTGGGCCGCCGCGGCGAGGGGGAGGAACGACGTGCCGCGCATCGTGCGCTACTACCGCTTCGGCGATCCCGAGGAACTGGTCCTGGAAGAGGCGGCACCGGCGGCGCCGGGCCTCGGCGAGGTGCGCCTGGGGGTGCTGGCCATCGGCATCAACAATTCCGAGGCCCAGCTGCGCCGCGGCACCTATCCCCTGCTGGACCCCGAGTTCCCGACCCGCATCGGCAAGGAGGCGCACGGGATCATCGAGGCCCTGGGCCCGGGGGTCGACGGTTTCGCGGTCGGCGAGCGGGTGTCCACCATCCCCATGTTCGACATGGCGCGGTACGGCGTCTATGGCGAGTGGGCCATCGTGCCGGCCGAATCCCTGGTGCGCATGCCGGTGGGGCTGGGGGCGGTCAAGTCGGCGGCGGTGTGGCAGGCGTACCTGACCGCCTACGGCCCCTTTGTCGCCTATTCCGATCCGGCGCCCGGGTCCTGGGCGCTGATCACCGCGGCCAGCTCGTCGGTGGGGTTCGCCGCCCTGCAGACGGCCAAGGCCCGGGGCATGAAGGCCATCGGCACCACCCGCCGCCGCGACAAGGCCGCCGGCCTGGCCGCCGCCGGCTTCGACCGGGTGGTGGTGACCGGCGAGGAGCCCCTGGCCGCCACCGTGATGGAGGCCACCGGCGGCGCCGGCGCGGCCATCGTGTTCGATCCCATTTCCGGCCCCATCGTCGCCGAGCTGGCCGAGGCGGCGGCGCCGGGGGCGACCATCTTCGAATACGGCGCCCTGGCGGCCGAGCCGACGCCTTATCCCCTGGTCACCTGCCTGAAGAAGGGGCTCGGCATCCGCGGCTTCACCCTGTGGGAGATCGTGCGCGACCCCGGGCGGCTGGCGGACGGCAAGCGTTTCGTGGTCGAGCGCCTGGAATCGGGCGTTTTCGACCCGGTGGTCGACCGGGTGTTCGGGCTGGACGAGATCGCCGCCGCGCATCGCTACCTGGAGGCGGCGCGCCATTCGGGAAAGATCGTCGTCAAGGTCCGCGATGAATAGGGAATAGGGGAGCTTTCCGCCATGGGCATTCTGGCCATCACCCGCCGTCAGGGCGACACCACGTTCGAGCAGATCCAGACCCTGCAGGTGCCCGAGGCGGCCGAGGTCTGGCGCCTGATCAAGGCCGGCGTCATCGAGCGCATCAACTTCGACCCCGAGGCGCCGGCGGTGATGCTGGTGCTGAACTGCGCCGACAAGGACGCGGCTTGGTCGGTGCTGCGCGAGCTGCCCATGGTGCGCGCCGGATTCATCACCTTCGATCTGTATGCCCTGGGCCCCTACACCCAGCTCGAGGTCCTGTTCGCGCCGCCGGCCTGAGGCCGCGGCGCCCGACTGCCAGCGCGAGGCCGCCATGCTGTACCACGTTGACGCCGACATCGACTACGCCGCCCTGGGCGAAGCCCGTGACGCGGTCCTGCAGCGGGAATGGGCGCTGACCCGCGAGCTGCACGCCCGGGGGATCATCCTGGGCGCCTGGCGCAAGACCAACGGCCGCGGCGTAATCGAGGTCTGGGACTGCGAGTCCCACGCCGAGCTGAACCGCCTGCTGGCGTCGCTGCCCCTGGCGCCGTATTTGCAAAACCTGTCCCTGCAGCCCCTGAGCGAGCATCCCCTGTTTCCCGGCGGGCGGCCGGCGGCCCACCCCGCGCACGAGGAGGAACCGACGTGATATACATGGTCCAGGCCACCATCAACTACAACCTCATCACCGGCGACATCCAGCACGAGCTGGAAACCGAATGGAAGGTCAGCGACCAGCTCTACGAATCGGGCCGGATGCTGGCCATTTGGCGCCTGGCCAGCGGCAAGGGCGTGGTCGCCATCTGGAACATGCCCGACCACGACGCCGTGCGCGAGCAGATCACCGCCATGCCGCTGTACAGGTACATGGGCGACATCACCATCACCCCGCTGGTGGCCCACCCCCGGTTCCCCCAGTTCTGCGAGCGTGCCCTGGGCTGATCACGGCGATGGCGGCGCCTGCATCAGCTCGACGGCCACCCCGTCCGGCGCCCGCAGGTAGACCACCCGCCCGCCCCGGCGCGGCCCGGTGGGCACGGTCTCGATGCCGCCCATGGTCCGCCAGCCGGCGGCGGTGATGGCGGCGGCGGCGGCCTCGATGTCGGCGACCTGGAAGGCGACGTGGGCGAAACCCGGGTCGCAGGGCCGGGGCGGCGGGCCGTCGCGGCCGGGGGGATGGCGGTACTCGATCAGTTCCAGCTTGTGCCCCGGCGCGAACACGAAGGCGATGCGTGCCCGGGCTCCGGCCAGGCCGGTCAGGTCGGCGGCGAAGCGGGGGTCGGGCTCGACGATGCCGCTGACCTCGAAGCCCATGACGTCGCGCCAGAAGGCGAGGGACCGGTCCAGGTCGGCGACGGTGAAACTGGTGTGATCGGTGGCCAGCACCGTGGGGCGGGGTTCGCGGCTCATGGCAAGGCTCCAACGGCAAAGGGGAGGCCGACCGCATGACCATCTGGCCCACGGCCGCCACGGCGGCGGTCCGCCGTGAAACCCATTTCGGAAACCGGGTCGTCCGGTGCTACGCCGACCGGCCGCGCGGCGCCGACCGCCTGCTGGCCGAGGCCGCGGCCCGGGCGCCCGACGCCGAGGCCCTGGTCGACGGCGACCTGCGCTTGACCTACGGCGAGCTGCACCGCCGGGTCGACGCCGTTGCCGGCAACCTGGCCGCCGCCGGCCTGGAACGCGGCGACCGCCTGGCGCTGTACCTGGAAAACCGGGCCCAGGCGGTGCTCGCCTTCCTGGCCGGGGTGCGCCTGGGCGCGGTCGCGGTGCCCCTCGGCGCCCGCTACCGGGCCCGCGAGCTGGCCCACGCCCTGGCGCTGACCCGGCCCAAGGTCCTGGTCCACGAGGCCGCCCTGGCCGAATTCCTGCCGCGCGACGGACTGCCGCGCCGGCGCTTCGCCGTGGCCGGCGATGCGCACGGGGCCGCGCCCTTCGCCGCCCTGGAAACAACGGCGACCGCGCCGGCCGGCGCACCCGCCGAGGACGACGCCGTGGCCATCATGTTCACCTCGGGCACCACCGGGCTGCCCAAGGGGGCGGTCTGGACCCACCTGGGCCTGGTCCATTCGGTGCTGCAGTTCGAGCGCTGCTGGCGCCTGGGGCCCGGCGAGCGCACCATCCTGGCGGCGCCCTGGAGCCACGCCATCGGCATTGGCGCGGTGATCATGACCATGGCCCGGGTCGCCGGCTGCGTGGTGGTCCAGCGCCGCTTCCAGGCCGCCGAATTCCTGCGCCTGGCGGCGGCCGAGGGCCTGACCTACGCCGCCCTGGCGCCGGCCATGTACCACCTGTGCGTCCGCGACCCGGCCTTCGCCGGGGCCGACCTGCGGCACTGGCGGGTGGGCGGCTTCGGCGGCGCCCCCATGCCCGAGGCCCTGATCGCCGAGCTGGCCGCCGCCCTGCCGGGCCTGACCCTGGTCAACGCCTATGGCGCCACCGAGACCACGGCGCCGCCGGTGCTGATGCCCCTGGGCCACACCGCCGCCCATGCCGGGTCCGTGGGCCGGGTGGTGCCCTGCGGCGAGCTGCTGGTCATGGACGAGGACGGCCGCGAGGCGCCCCCCGGCGCGCCCGGCGAGATCTGGTTCCGCGGCCCCACGGTGGTGCCCGGCTACTGGCGCGGCGAGGGCGCCGAGTCCTTCGTCGGCGGCTGGTGGCGGTCGGGCGACATCGGCACCGTGGACGGCGACGGCTACGTGCGGGTCCTGGACCGGCAGAAGGACATGCTGATCCGCGGCGGCCTCAAGGTGTTCAGCGCCGAGGTCGAGGCGGCCCTGGCGGACCATCCCGACATCACCGAATGCGCCATCGTCGGCCGCCCCGACCCGGTGCTGGGCGAGCGGGTCCACGCCGTGGTGGTCAGTCCCGCCGGCGGGCCCGACCTGGCCGCCCTGCGCGCCTGGTGCGCGGGCCGCCTGGCCGACTACAAGATCCCCGAAAGCGCCGAGGTGCGGGCCGAGCCCCTGCCCCGCAACGCCAGCGGCAAGGTGCAGAAGAACCTGCTGCGCGCGGCGCTGGACGGCCCCGGCCATTCCTAGGCGGCGTCGCCGTCGACGCGGAAGTCGGCCAGGTCGGGTAGGTCGACGCAGCGGCGGCATCGGGCGGCCAGCATCTCGGCCTCGGGCCGGGCCAGGGCCAGGTAGTGGGCGGCGGTGCGCGCCCGGTCGCCGGCGCGGGCGGCATCAAGCGTGCCGGCGGCGGCTGCCGTCCCGGCCGCCATGACGATGCGGACCCAGGACCAGGCCAGGGCCACCCGCGCGAACAGGCCCAGGTAATCGGTGGCCGCGGCGGCGGCGCGGACCCGGTCCTGGGCCACGATCCAGTCGGTGGCCCGGCCCAGGGTGTCGGCCATGGCCGCCAGGTCGGTCACCAATTCCCGGGCCGGACCGGCACCGGCGGCGGCGCAGGTGTCGGCCACCCGGGCCAGGAACAGGCGCGGCGCGCGCTCGTTGTCCTGGCGCAGCTTGCGCCCCACCAGGTCCAGGGCCTGGACGCCGTTGGTGCCCTCGTAGATCTGGGTGATGCGCACGTCGCGCACCAGCTGCTCGACCCCCCATTCGCGGATGTATCCGTGGCCGCCGTAGCATTGCAGCGCCAGGTTGGCGGCGGCGGACCCCATGTCGGTGAAATGGGCCTTGATCACCGGGGTCATCAGGGCCACCAGGTCCTCGGCCTCGCGCCGGGCCGCCGGGTCGGGGTGGCCGTCGGCGGTGTCGATCTGCACCGCCGTCCACAGGGCCAGGGCCCGCGCCGCGCCGGTGAACGACTTGATCCGCAGCAGCATGCGGCGCACGTCCGGGTGGCGGACGATGGGGTCGGCGCCGCCGGCGGCCGGCGCATGGTCCCCGGGCGCCCGCCCCTGGCGCCGGTCGCGGGCGTAGGCCAGGGCGTTCTGGTACGCCACCTCGGCGATGGCCAGGCCCTGCATGCCGACCCCCAGGCGGGTGTCGTTCATCATGGTGAACATGCGCGCCAGGCCCTCGTGCTCGCCGCCGATCAGCTCGCCCACGGCGCCCTCGAAGGCGAGCGCGCAGGTGGCCGAGGCGCGCACCCCCATCTTGTGCTCCAGGGACACGGTCGTCATGGCGTTGCGCGGGCCCAGGGTGCCGTCGGCGGCGACCGGGAAGCGGGGCACCAGGAACAGGCTGAGCCCCCGCGTGCCCGGCGGGCCGCCGGGCAGGCGGGCCAGGGTCAGGACGACGATGTTGTCGGTCAGGTCGTGGTCGGCGGCGGTGATGAACAGCTTCGACCCGGTGATGCGATAGGTGCCGTCGCCGGCCGCCTCGGCGCGGCAGCGCAGCAGGCCCAGGTCGGTGCCGGCCTGGGGCTCGGTCAGGGCCATGGCGCCGCCCCAGGCGCCGGTGGTCAGGGGCCCCAGGTAGCGGGCCTTCTGGTCCGCCGTGCCGTGGACCCACAGGGTCCGCGCCGCCGCCTGGGTCAGGTCCACATAGCCGCTGAACCCCATGTTGGCCGACACCAGGAACTCGGACACCGCCGCCGACAGGATGCCGGGCAGGCCCTGGCCGCCGTACTCGGCGCTGCCCGACAGGCCGATCCAGCCGCCGTCCACCAGCTTGCCATAGGCCTCCTTGAACCCCCGCGGCGTGCGCACGGCGCCGTCGGCGAAGGTACAGCCCTCGGCGTCGCCGCTCAGGTTCAGGGGCAGCAGCTCGTTGACCACCAGGCGCCCCGCCTCGCCCAGCACGGCGGCGGTGAAATCGGGGCTCAGGTCGCCATAGCCCGGCAGGTCGCGGCGGGTCTCGACCGCCAGGACCTGGTGCAGCAGGAAGGCATAATCGGCCAGCGGCGGGTCGTAGGCCAGCATGGGACTCAGTCCTCCCGCGGGCGCCGCCGGTAGAACCCGGTGCCCACGGCCGTCATCACCACGGTGCCGTCCTGGTTGACCATCTCGATGAACTGGACCAGCGCGCCCCGGTCGGGCCTGGACCTGGACAGGCGGCGTTCGGTCACCGTCAGGCGGGCCCCCAGCACGTCGCCCGGCCGCACCGGCGCCAGCCAGCGGATCTCGCCCATGCCCGGCGACCCCAGGCTCGCCTCGGGGCTGATGAAATGGTCCACCAGCAGGCGCATCATGGCCGACAGGGTATGGAAGCCCGACGCGACCAGGCCGCCGAAGGGCCCCGCCGCAGCGGCCTGGGGATCGACGTGGAACGCCTGCGGGTCGAACTCCCGGGCGAAGGCGATGATGTTCTGCTCGGTGAAGGCGTAGCGGCCGAACTCGTAGGTCTCGCCCTCGGCGTAGTCTTCCAGGTATGTCGCCATGTGGAGATGGCCTCGCCGCCCCGCCCTTAATGTTATCCAATTGATAACATATAAGCGCCCGGTTTTCCAGCCATTAACGCCTGGGGACGGGGCGTGCCGGTCCTACAGGGCGGCGGCGGCGGCGGCGCGGCGGGTGATGGCGTCCCAGTCGCCGCGGGCCACCAGGTCGCGGGGCGCGATCCAGGTGCCGCCCACCGCCAGCACGTTGCCCAGGGCCAGGAAGTCGGCGGCCGTCTCGGCGGTGATGCCGCCGGTGGGGCAGAAGCGGACGTCGGGCAGGGGCCCGGCCACCGCGCGCAGGAAGGCCGTGCCGCCCAGCAGCGCCGCCGGAAACAGCTTCTGCACCGTCAGGCCCCGGGCGCCCAGGGCCATGACCTCGCTGACCGTGGCGGCGCCGGGCAGGAACGGCCAATCGGTGGCGCAGGCGGCGTCCAGCAGGTCGGGGTTCGTGCCCGGCGAGACGCCGAAGGCGGCGCCGCTGTCCCGCGCCGCGCGCAGCATGGCGCCGTCGCGGATGGAACCGACCCCCACGGTGCAGGCGGGGACCCGGTCCAGGATGGCGGCTACGGCCGCCAGGGCCGCGGCGGTGCGCAGCGTCACCTCGATCACCGTCAGGCCGCCGGCGGCCAGGGCCCGTGCCAGGGGCACGGCGTCGTCCGCGCGCGCCACCTCCAGCACCGGGACCACGCGCGCCCGGCCCAGGATCTCCGCCATGGTGGTGCTCATGGGCCTGCCTCCTCCCCTGCCAGGGTCGGATATACCGCGTCCCACCGGTCCCGGTCCATGATGGCGCCCGGGCAGGTAACCACCTGGCCGGCCACCCGGTGGCCGAAGGCGGCCGCCTTCGCCGCCGGGGCGCCGGCCAGGAACAGGGCCAGAAACCCGGCATTGAAGGAATCGCCGCCGCCGGTGGTATCCACCACCCGGCCGTGCGCCGCCGCCGCCACCCGTGTGCGCGTGCCGTCCGGGCCGGCGACGAGCGAACCCGTCGCCCCCGTGCGCACCACCACCGTGGCCGCGCCCCAGTCCCGCCACCGCGCGGCGGCATCCTCGGGTGCGGCGTCGCCGAAAAGGGCGGCGTCATCGTCCCAGGTGCCCAGCACAACGTCGCTGACCGCCGCCGCCCGGCGGAACGCGGTCGCCGCCGCGGCCGGGTCGGGCCACAGCACGGCACGGTAGTTGGAATCGAAGGCGACGAACCGGCGGCCGCCGCGGCGTCGCCAGTCGGCCAGGGCGTCCAGCAGCGGCCACCGGCCTTCGTCCTCCAGCACCGCCAGGGTGATGCCGGACAGGTAGACCGCGGCATAGGGCGCCAGCACCTCCGCCAGCGCCGCCCGGTCGAGCCCGCGCAGCATGGCCCGCGCCGCCGAGGCACCCCGCCAGTACTGGAACCGGCGCTCCCCGGCCGCGTCGGTCTCGATCAGGTACAGGCCCGGGGCGCGGTCGGCGAACCGCCGCACGGGGCCGGTGCCGACGCCCTCGTCGCGCAGGCGCGCCACCAGCCGGTCGCTCAGGGGGTCCGTGCCCACGGCGGTCATGTAGTCCACCGGGCCGGCCCGCAGCCGCGCCAGGTAGACCGCGGTGTTGAAGGTGTCGCCGGCGAATCCCTGGCGGTACATGCCGTCGCCGGCGGCCGCGTCGGGCGCCAGCTCGACCATGCATTCGCCGATGCACAGGATCCCCGCGCTCACCGCGCCAGCCAGCCCCCGTCCACCGGCAGCACGGCGCCGTGGACGTAGTCCGCCGCCGCCGAGGCCAGGAACACGGCGGCGCCGCCCAGGTCGCCGGGCTCGCCCCAGCGGCCGGCCGGGATGCGGGCCAGGATCTCGGCGTTGCGCGCCGCGTCCTCGCGCAGGGCGCGGGTGTTGTCGGTGCGGATGTAGCCGGGCGCGATGGCGTTCACGTTGATGCCCCGGGCGGCCCACTCGTTGGCCAGCAGCCGGGTCAGGCCCAGCAGGCCGCTCTTGCTGGCGGTGTAGCCGGCGACGCGGATGCCGCCCTGGAACGACAGCATGGAGGCGATGTTGATGACCTTGCCGCCCAGGCCGGCGCCGATCCAGTGGCGAGCGGCGGTGCGGCTCAGCAGGAAGGCGGCCGACAGGTTGACCTCCAGCACGTCGTCCCAGTCCGCCTCGGCCATGTCCACGGCCTCGGCGCGGCGGATGATGCCGGCGTTGTTGACCAGGATGTCGATGCGGCCGAACACCTCCAGGGCGGTGGCGACGATGCGCGGGGCGGTCGCCCGGTCGGCCATGTCGGCGCGCAGGCCCAGGAACCGCCGCCCGGCGTCCTCCACCCGCGCTTCGGTCTCGTCCATGGCCCCGCGCTGCACGCCCAGGACGTCGGCCCCGGCCGCCGCCAGGGCGGCGGCGATGCCCTGGCCGATGCCGCGCCCGGCACCGGTGACGACGGCGACCCGGCCGGAAAGGTCGAACACGGCCGCCCTACCGCAGGGCCGAGGTGGCGACGCCGTCCATGTCGTCGAAAACCTGGTTCTCGCCGGCCATGGACCAGATGAAGCTGTAGGACGCGGTGCCAACCCCGGAATGGATGGACCAGCTGGGCGCGATCACTCCCTGCTCGGGGGCCACCACCAGGTGCCGCGTCTCGTCCACGGCGCCCATGAAGTGGAACACCCGCTCCTCGGGCGGCAGGTCGAAGTAGAAGTAGACCTCCATGCGCCGGTCGTGGGTGTGGCAGGGCATGGTGTTCCAGTTGCTGCCCGATTCCAGCATGGTCATGCCCATCAGCAGCTGCGCCGACTTGCAGATCTCGGGATGGACGTACTGGTGGATGGTGCGGACGTTGGCCTTGGCCGGGTCGCCCAGGTGCAGGGCGATGGTCCGCTCGAAGGGGATGTGGTGGGCGTCGTAGGCCCGGTGGGCCGGGGTCGAGGCGATGTAGAACCGCGCCGGGTCGTCGGCGCTGGCGCTGGCGAAGGTAAAGGCATGCTGTCCGGCGCCCATGTACAGGCCGTCGCGGGCGGCCATGTCGAAACGGTTGTTGCCGAACCCCACCTCGCCGGGACCGCCCAGGTTGATGACCCCGAACTCGCGTCGCGACAGGGTCCCGGCCTGGACGCCGATGGTTGCGTCGTCCAGGACCAGGGGCCCGTCCGTGGGCACGGCGCCGCCGACGATCATGCGGTCGTCCTGGACGTAGGACATGGCGACGGCGCCGTCGCGGAAGATCTCCTCGATCAGGAAGCGGTCCCGCAGTTGCGCGGTGTTCAGGGTCGCGACGTCTTCGGGGTGGTTGGAACGATACAGGTGCAACGGTCTTCTCCTGTTCGGGGGGGCGGCGGGCTCACCGGAAAATCAGGTTGGGCAGCCACAGGGAAATCTCGGGGACGTAGGCGACCAGCAGCAGCACCGCCACCAGCGGCACCAGGAACGGCGCCGTCGCCGAAACGCAGCGTTCGAAGCTGAGGCCCGAGATGCTGGACAGCACGTACAGCACCACCCCCACCGGCGGGGTCAGCAGGCCGATCATCAGGGTCAGCACCACGATCACGCCGAAATGGGTGGGGTCGAAGCCGAACTGGGTCACCACCGGCAGCAGCACCGGGACCAGGATGATCATGGCGGCGATGGTCTCCATGAAGCAGCCCACCACCAGCAGCAGCACCAGGATGATCAGGGTCAGCAGCACCTTGCTGTCGGTGATTCCCAGCAGCCGGCTGGCCAGGTCGGTGGCCACGTTGTTGCTGGTCAGGATCCAGGCGAAGATGGAGGCGGCGGCGACCACGAACAGCACCACCGCCGTGGTCTCGATGGAGCGCATGGACACCGCCGCCAGGCGCCTCAGGTTCAGGGACCGGTACACCACCAGCCCCAGGAACAGGGCGTAGGCGGCGGCGGCGATGGCCGCCTCGGTGGGGGTCAGGGCGCCGCTGATGATGCCGCCGGCGACGATCACCGGGGTCATCAGGGACAGGAACGCCTCGCGCGTGCGGCGCACCAGGTTGCCGACCCGGAAGGCCGAATCGACGGGATACGAGCGCCGCCGCGCGATCACCGCGATCATGACCATCAGCGCCCCGGCCATCAGCAGGCCGGGCACGAAGCCGGCGGCGAACAGCTTGCCGATGGAGGCCGAGGCCAGCACCCCATAGATGACCATGGGCAGGGACGGCGGGATGATGGGGCCGATGGTCGACGACGCGGCGGTGATGCCGACCGAGAACTCTGTGTCGTAGCCGGCGTCCTTCATGGCCTTGATCTCGATCGACCCCAGGCCGCCGGCATCGGCCACGGCGGCGCCCGACATGCCGGCGAACACCACGCTGGCGCCCACGTTGACGTGGCCCAGGCCGCCCGGCAGCCAGCCGACCACGGCCTTGGCGAACTCGAAGATGCGGCTGGTGATGCCCGACGAATTCATCAGGTTGCCGGCCAGGATGAAGAACGGCACCGCCAGCAGGGGGAAGCTGTCGACGCCGCCGATCATGCGGTGCAGGACCACCAGGTCCGGCACCTGGCCCGTGACCATGATGAAGATCAGCGACCCACCGGCCAGGGCCACGGCCACCGGCGCCCCCATGACGGTCAGCACCAGGGCGGCGATCAGCATGACGGCGATCATGGCTCGGCCCCCAGCTTGTCGGCCGGGGCGGCGGGCGCCGCGGCGCCGGGGGGGCGGCGGTCCACATAGCCGCGGGCGATGGCCCAGACGTCGACGATGGCGCGCAGGGCCATGCCGGCCAGGCTGACGGACACGATGTAGTAGACCACTGACTTGGACAGGTCGACCGACATCAGGGTCTGGTACTTGGTCGCCTCGGCGATCTTGATGCACAGGTAGCAGGCGTAGGCGTAGAAGGCGAACTGGAACAGGCTGGACGCCTCCTGGGCGAGGCGCTGGCCCAGCGGCCCCAGCTTCAGCACGAAGTAGCTGATGCAGATGTTGGCCCGCGTGCGCAGGGCGTAGCCGGCGCCGAAGAAGGTCAGCAGGATGAGAAGCTGGCGCGCCACCTCCTCGGTCCAGACGGCCGAGTTGTCGAGCACGTAGCGGGTGAAGAACTGCCAGAACACCACCGCCGCCAGGACCCAGAAGATGGGCAGGCAGACCCATCCTTCCAGCGGGATGTTGCGCCACCGGAAGGTGGCGTCGGCGTCCTCGAGGAACAGGTCCTGTTCGAGGCCGGCGGGGGGATCGGGATCGACGGAGTCCGGCATCGGCGGGGCTTCCGGAAGCAGGTCCAAGCAGGCAACACTAGGCGAAAGATCGAACCGGGGCCAGCGCACGGACCGCTGGCCCCGGCAGGCGGAAGGAACCCCTACTTCAGCGCCTGGAAGCGGTCATAGATGTCCTTGGGCCAGGAGGCATACTTGCCGTTGTGGACCTTCATGGCGGCGGCGCGGAAGGCGGCGCGGTCCACGTCCTCGACCACGTTCACGCCCTGGTCCTTGAACCACTGCACCAGCTCGTTCTCGGATTTCAGGATGTCCTTGCTGGCGCCGGCGGCGGCCTCCTTCAGCACGCTCTTGAACACCTCCTTGTCGGCGTCCGAGAAGGCGTTCCAGCGGTTGCCGCTGATCACCGTCACCAGGCTGTCGATGATGTGGCCGGTCAGCGAGATGTACTTCTGCACCTCATAGAACTTCTTGGCCTTGATGGTCGGCAGCGGGTTTTCCTGGCCGTCGACGGCGCCCTGGGACAGGGCCAGGTACACTTCCGAGAAGGCGATCGGCGTGGCGTTGGCGCCCACCGATTCGGCGAACATCTGGAACAGCGGCGCCGGCGGCACGCGCAGCTTCATGCCCTTCATGTCGGCGGGCTTGCGGATCGGCTTGTTGGACGTGGCCATGCGCCGGCCATAGTAGGTGATGGCGACGATCTGGTTGCCCGACCGCTTCTTGTACTCGTCGCCCATGTCGCGGAACAGGTCGCTGGCGGCGTAGGCGTTGAAATGGTCGAAATCGCGCAGCATGAACGGACCGCTGGGAATGGCCAGGGGCCCGTACACCCGGCCGACGAAGGTCGAGCCGGTATAGATCATGTCCACGGTGCCCAGGCTCAGGGCCTCGTTGATCTGGTTCTCCTTGCCCAGCGACGCCGCCGGGAAGACCTGGATCTCGTAGCGGCCGTCGGTCTTCTGCTTCACCTGGTCGGCGGCCCACAGGGCCCAGGTGTGATAGGGGGTCGAGGTCTCGTAGACGTGCGCCCACTTCAGGACCTGGGCGGCTTGCACGCCACCGGAGAGGAGCAGGGCAACGGCGGCGCCCAGGAACGCGAGAAGGACTCGGGACGGGCGATGCGGGGCGAATGACATGGTCGTTTCCTCCTGTTTGCAAGGCTGCTTGTCGTCGCTTGGTTTTCCTCTGGCTATCATATATCATGTTGTCATACAAGTGGAGAAAAACTCCACGCGGGAGGCCAAGCGGGATGGGCCGCCAGCGGCGGTGAAGACGCGAAAGAAATTCCCATCCACGCCACATGTGTTAAGAAAAACGTCGGCTGGCATGGACGGGCGGGCGACGCGGACCGGGTTATCGAGGCCATGATGAAAAGACTGGTGCCCAAACAGAGCCTTTCGGCGCAACTGGTGGCCGAGCTGCGCGGACTGATCGCCAACGGCACCTTCGCGCCGGGCGACAAGCTGCCGTCGGAAAACGAGCTGATCCGCCGCTACCAGGTGAGCCGCACGGTGGTGCGCGAGGCCATCTCGGGCCTGCGCGCCGACGGCATCCTGGTGACCCGCCAGGGGGTCGGCGCCTTCGTCACCAACCAGACCGGCAAGCGGCTGGAGCCCTTCGACCCCAAGGACCTGGAGGCGGTCCTGCACATGATCGAGTTCCGCCGCGCCATCGAGACCGAGGCCGCCGGCCACGCCGCGGCGCGGCGCACGGAGCGGGACCTGAAGGACCTGAAGGCCCGGTTCGACGAACTGTCGTCCCACGCCCTGGACGCCAACGCCTTCGTCATGCCCGACTACCAGTTCCACCTGGCCATCGCCCGGGCGTCCCACAATCCCTACTTCCTGCAGATCGAGGAGCACATCGGCGCCCAGATCATCCCCCATTCCAAGCTGCACGTCCTGGCCCCGGACATGCCCGAGGACCTGTCGTTCCTGAAGGCCGTGCAGGCCGAGCACGAGCGCCTGTACAAGGCGATCGTCTCGGGGGACGCGGACGGCGCCCGGGCCGCCATGGCCCGGCACCTGGAACACAGCCGCGAGCGGTACAGCCGCCTTCTGGCCGGCGGCGCGGGGATCCGCTAGGTCCGCCTTGCTTCACGACCGAGGTTATCGCACCGGACTCGTCCCCGCCGTGCTGGCGGCGGCGCTGTGCCTGGTGCCCGCCGCGCCGGCGCCGGCGGGCGAGGCCGACCCCGGCCGGTGGCGGCCCAAGGTCGGCGACCGGTGGCAATGGCAGCTCGCCGGCCGGGTCAACACCGCCTATGACGTCGAGGTCTACGACATCGACCTGGCCGACACGCCGCGCGCGACCATCGCCGCGCTGCACCGGCTGGGCCGGCGGGTGGTCTGCTACTTCTCGGCCGGCAGCGCCGAGGACTGGCGCGACGATTTCGCCAAGTTCCGGGCCGCGGACCTGGGCGCCCCCGTGGCCGGCTGGGACGGCGAGCGCTGGCTCGACACCCGGTCGCCCCACGTGCGGGCGATCATGGCCCGGCGCCTGGACCTGGCCGCCGCCAAGGGCTGCGACGGGGTCGAGCCCGACAACGTCGACGGCTACCTGCCGGACAACGCCGCCGGCCTGCTGCTGACCGCCGAAACCCAAATGGACTACCACCGCTTCCTGGTGGCCGAGGCCCACGCCCGCGGCCTGGCGGTCGGGCTGAAGAACGACATCGGCCACGTCCCGGCCCTGGCCGGCGACTTCGACTTCGCCGTCAACGAGGAATGCCACGCCTTCGACGAATGCGCCGTCTACGCCGCCTTCACGGCGCGCGGCAAGGCGGTGTTCAACGCCGAATACGACCGCCGGTTCCGCGGCGGCGCGGCGCGGGCGGCCCTGTGCCGGTCGGCCCGCGCCGCCAACCTGCGCACCCTGGTGCTGCCGCGCGACCTGGACGATTCCTTCCGCCTGTCCTGCGACCCGGACTGACCGGCCGGGGTCACGACCGCTTGGCGATCTCTTCCAGCATGACCTCGGTGGCGCCGCCGCCCACCGACTGGATGCGGGCGTCGCGGACCATGCGCTCGATGGCCGCCTCGCGCATGTAGCCGAAGCCGCCGTGGAACTGCTGGCAGTCGTACATGACCCGGTTGACCAGCTCGCCGCAGTAGGCCTTGACCATGGACACCTCGCGGGTGCAGTCCAGGCCGCGGCCGTGCAGCCAGGCGGCGTGGTAGACCAGCTGCCGCCCCGCCGCCACCTCGGCCTGGCGCATGGCCAGGCGCTGGCGCACGGCCTGCTTGTCCCACAGGGTGGCGCCGAAGGCGCGCCGGTCCTTGACGTAGGCGAGGGTCATCTCGAGGGCCCGCTGCGCCTCACCCATGGCCTGGGCGCCCAGGACGATACGCTCGTTCTGGAAGTTCTGCATGATGGCGTAAAAGCCGCCGTTCTCGCCGCCCAGGACGTTGGCGGCGGGCACCCGGCAGTCGGCGAACACCAGCTCGGCTGTGTCCGAGCTGCGCCAGCCCATCTTGTCCAGGGACCGGCCCACCGTGAACCCGGGCGTCCCCTTCTCGACGATGAACATGGTGATGCCGCGCGATCCCTTGGCCCCCGGGTCGGTGCGCGCGGCGACGAAATAGAGGTCGCCGTGGACGCCGTTGGTGATGAACATCTTGGTGCCGTTCAGGACCCAGTCGCCGCCGTCCTGCACCGCACGGGTCTTCAGGCCGGCCACGTCGGACCCGGCGTCGGGCTCGGTCACGGCGACGGCGGTGATCAGCTCGCCGCGGATCACGGCGGGCAGCCAGCGGTCCAGCTGCGCCGCGCTGCCGGCGTTGACCAGGTGCGGCGAGGCCATGTCCGTGTGCACCAGGACCGTGATGGCGAACCCGCCGTAGGACGAGCGTCCGAGTTCCTCGGCCAGGACCACGGTGGCCAGGGTGTCCAGCTCCGAGCCGCCGTACTTCTGGGGATAGCGGATGCCGAACAGGCCCAGCGCCCCCATGTCGCGCAGCACCTCGCGCGGGGTCATGCCGTCGCGTTCCCAGGCATCGCCCTGGGGCAGCACCCGCTCGGCCACGAAGCGGCGGATCTGGTCGCGCAGCATCTCGTGTTCCTGGGTGAAATAGGGGCTCGGTTCCATGGCTGGGGGTTCCCGTCGGTCTAGGTTTCCGGTGCGTCGATGGCGACCAGCACGGCGCCGCCCTCCACCGCCTCGCCCGGGGCGCAGCGGACGGCGCCGACCACGCCGTCCCGCGGCGCGGCCAGGGTCTGCAACAGCTTCATGGCCTCGATCACGGCTACCGGCTGTCCGGCCGTGACCGCCTGCCCGGCGGCGACCAGGACCTGGGCCACCTTGCCCGGCATGGGGGCGGTCACGTCCCCGGCGCCGCCCGTGGCGGCCCGGGGCGCGGCCAGCAGGGCCTGCTCGATCAACAGGACGTCCAGCACCAGGGCGCCGCCCGCCGTGTGCAGGGTGACCTGCGATCCCCGTACCTCGGCGAACACCGAATGGCGCCGGCCGTCCAGCTCGTAGTCCAGGCTGCCGTCAGCCAGGCGGGCGTCAGCCAGGCGGGCGTCGGTGAAGCCGACCGCCGTGCCGCCGTCCAGGGCGACCGCGAAGGCGCCGCCCCGGCCGGCGATGCGGGCCGCCGCCGCCGGGACGTCGCCGGCCCGGACATGGTAGGTGGCGGCGCCCGGGCGGCCGGCCGCCTCGGTGGCGCGCCAGGCGCCCAGGGCGGTCCACGGCGAGCCCGCCCCGCCGGTCCGGCTCAGGTGCATGGCCACCACGGCCTCGGCCCGGTGGCGGTCGGTCAACTCCGTGGCGGTCCAGCCGTCCGGCCACCGCGCGGCCAGCAGGCCCGTGTGATGGCGGCCGCGCCGGAACAGGTCGTCGTCCAGCAGATCGCACAGGAAGGCGGTGTTGGTGCCCACCCCCTGGATGCGGACCTGGGCCAGGGCGCGGCGCAGGCTGCGCACGGCGGACAGGCGGTCGCGGCCGTGGGCGATGACCTTGGCCAGCATGGAATCGTAGTGCGGCCCCACCACCGAGCCGGCGCGCAGGCCGCTGTCCACCCGCACCGCGCCCTGCACCGGCTCGCGGTAGGCGGTGACGGTGCCGGTGCGCGGGCGGTAGCCGTCGGCCGGGTCCTCGGCCGCCACCCGGGCCTCCACGGCCCAGCCGTCGCAGCGGATGTCCGCCTGGGTGAAGGGCAGGGCCTCGCCGCCGGCCACGCGAAGCTGCCATTCCACCAGGTCCAGGCCGGTCACCATCTCGGTCACCGGATGCTCCACCTGCAGGCGGGTGTTCATCTCCAGGAAGAAGAACTCGCCGGTGCGGGTGTCCAGGATGTATTCGACGGTGCCGGCGTTGTCATAACCGATGTCCCGCGCCAGGGTCACGGCGCCGTCGGTCATGGCCCGGCGGGTGGCGTCCTCCAGGTTCGGGGCCGGGGCCTCCTCGATCACCTTCTGGTGCAGGCGCTGCAGCGAGCAGTCGCGCTCGAACAGGTGCAGCACCCGGCCGTGGCGGTCCCCCAGGACCTGCACCTCGACGTGGCGCGAGGTCT
The DNA here is from genome assembly GCA_024236415.1 of Hyphomicrobiales bacterium. Lineage (GTDB taxonomy): Bacteria > Pseudomonadota > Alphaproteobacteria > Rhodospirillales > JACKKN01 > JACKKN01. Next base: position 195,065 of record JACKKN010000001.1, on the reverse strand, counting down.
CGATCAGGCGTTCCAGCAGCACCGCGCCGTCACCGAAGGCCGCCTCGGCCTCGCGCCGGGCGGCGGCCAGCTCGGTCGGAAATTGGGCCAGGTCGAGGACCCGGCGCATGCCGCGTCCGCCGCCGCCGGCGCTGGCCTTGATCAGCAGGGGCGGGCCCAGGCGCGCGGCCTCGGCCGCCAGCCGCGCGTCGTCCTGCCCGTCGCCGGCATACCCGGGCACCACCGGCAGGCCCGCCGCCACGGCCGCCGCCTTGGCGGCGATCTTGGACCCCATGCGGGCGATGACCTCCGGCGCCGGGCCGACGAAGGCCAGCCCGGCGTCGGCGCAGGCGCGGGCGAATTCGGCGTTCTCGGCCAGGAAGCCGTAGCCGGGGTGGACGGCGTCGGCCCCGGCGCGGCGCGCGGCGTCGATGATGCGGGCGCCGTCCAGGTAGCTCATGCGCGCCTCGGACGGGCCGATGTGGAAGGCCTCGTCGGCCATCCCCACGTGCGGCGCGCCGCGGTCGGCGTCGGAATAGACGGCCACCGAGCCCAGCCCCAGGTGGTGGCAGGCGCGGATGATCCGCACCGCGATCTCGCCCCGGTTGGCGACCAGCACCTTGGCGATGTTCATGGCCAGCCCCTGTCGGCGGCCCGGGTTCCGGGTGTGCGGTCCATGGCCGGCCTACATGCGGTACACGGGGGTGCGCGGCCCGGCGTCGGGCACGGTCGACACCAGGGCCAGGCACAGGCCCAGCACGTCGCGGGTCTGGGCCGGCTCGATCAGGCCGTCGTCCCACAGGCGCGAGGTGGCGTAGTAGGGGTCGCTCTGCTCGCCGTACTGGTCGCGCACGGCCCGATCGATGGCCGCCAGCTCGTCGTCCGTGGGCGGCGCCGCCTTGACGTTGCCGCGGCGCAGCTCGAGCATGACGTTGGCGGCGATGTCCGCCGACATGGTGGCCAGCTCGGCCGACGGCCAGGCGAACAGGAAGTGGGGCCGGAATCCGCGCCCGCACATGCCGTAGTTGCCGGCGCCGTAGGAGCCGCCCACCAGCACCGAGATCTTGGGCACCCGGGCGATGGACATGGCGTAGACCATCTTGGCGCTGTCCTTGGCGATGCCGCCGCGCTCGGCCTCGGCCCCGACCATGAAGCCGGTGATGTTGTGCAGGAACAGCAGCGGGATGGCCCGCTGGTCGCACAGCTCGATGAAGTGGGCGGCCTTCAGGGACGATTCCGAGAACAGGGCCCCGTTGTTGCCCAGGATGCCCACCGGTCGGCCGTGGATGCGGGCCCAGCCGCAGACCAGGGTGGCGCCCCATTCGGGCTTGAACTCCTGGAACCGGCTGCCGTCCACCAGGCGGGCGACGATCTCGCGCACGTCGTAGGGGATGCGCCGGTCGTGGCTGACCACGCCGCCCAGCTCGGCGGGGTCGTACAGGGGCGCCTCCACCGGCGCGGCGCCGGCGGCCAGGTCGCGGCCCAGGTTCAGCTCGGCGACGATCTCGCGCAGGCGCGCCAGGGCCTGGGGCTCGTCGGCGGCCAGGTGGTCCGACACGCCCGACACCCGGGTGTGCATGGCGGCCCCGCCCAGGGTCTCGCCGTCCACCTCCTCGTTGATGGCCACCTTGACGATGGACGGCCCGCCCAGGTGGATGCGGGCGTTGCCCTCGACCATGACCACCTGGTCGGACAGGGCCGGAATGTAGGCGCCGCCCGCCGTGCAGCCGCCGAACACCACCGAGACCTGCGGCAGGCCCGCCGCCGACATGCGGCACTGGCGGTGGAAGGTGTTGCCGAAGTGGTCGCGGTCGGGGAACACCTTGTCCTGCTGCGGCAGGTTGGCGCCGCCGCAGTCTACCAGGTACAGGCAGGGCAGGCGGTTCTGCTCGGCGATCTCCTGGGCGCGGATGTGCTTCTTGACCGTCTCGGCGTAGAACGACCCGCCCTTGACCGTGGCGTCGTTGGCGATGACCACGCAGGGGGTGCCGGCCACCAGGCCGATGCCGGTGACGATGCCGGCCGCCGGCAGCCCGTTGTCGTACTGGCCCCAGGCGGCCAGGGGGGAAAGCTCCAGGAACGCCGTGCCCGGGTCCACCAGCAGGTCGATGCGGTCGCGCACCAGGATCTTGCCGCGGGCGTGGTGGCGGGCCACCAGCTCGGCCCGGCCGCTGGCGGTGCAGGCGGCCAGGCGGTCGCGCAGGGTAGCCAGCAGGCCGTCGTAGTGGGCCCGGTTGGCCCGGAAGGCGTCCGACCGCACGTCGACGGCGGATGTCAGGATGCCCATGCCGCGTCCTCCCCCGGTTGCAGCAGGCCGTGCAGCAGGATCGCGGCGTAGCGGCCGGCCAGGTCCGCCACGTCGCCCCGGTCCGGGTCGAACCACTCCAGGGTCGCGTTGATGGACCCGATCAGCATCAGGCGGAAGGCGCGGCGGTCCACCGCCGGGCGCACCGCCCCGGCGGCGGCGGCGCGGTCCAGGATGCCGTCCCACAGGGCCTCGTAGCCGCGGCGCACGGGCAGGTTGGCGGCGCGCACGGCGGCCGGCACCTGGCCATAGATGCGCACGTTGGCCGAGGTGTAGGCGCTGAACTGGAACAGGGCGCGGAAGTGGCTGCGGATGCCCGTGCCGATGACCTCGGCCGCCGCCGCCGAGGTCGGCAGGGCGGCCACCGACTCCGCCACCGCCCGGTGCACCGCCGCGATGCCCAGGTTCAGGACCTCCACCACGATCTGCTCCTTGGACTCGAAGTGGTAATAGACGCTGCCCGCCTGCATGCCCGCCGCCGCGGCGATGGCGCGCAGGGAAACGGCGGCGAAGCCGCGCTCCCGGAACAGGGCCGCCGCCGCGTCCAGGATGCGGACCCGCGAGGCGTCGGCCTTGTCCTTGCGGCCCTTGGGGGCGGTCATGGGCAGAACTCCAAACAATAATCTAACAAACGTTAGGCAGAAAATTTCCGGGAGTCAACCGGCGGCGTTTGCAGGCGCCCCATTTGCCGGGCTCCTGGGGTGGGGGACGCGCATTTGCTTGGACAGACTGCCGTTTGCCGGGCGACGGCGCCTGGGCCCGACCCCCTGCGCGGGCACGGACGGATTGCCCCTTGACGCCCTAGGACACTTGCCCTAGAGTGTTATTAGGACGTTTGCCCTAATTGACCGCTAGGACGCTTGACCTAGCTAAAAAAGCGCCGAATTCCGGGCCTTTGCGGCCCCAGGAGGATGCCCTGTACACCCACATGACCCCCCTGTTCACCCCCGGCCGGGGCCGCCCCGCGCCATGAGCGAGGCCGCCACCCGCGACCGCATCGTCGAGGCCGCCGACCGCCTGTTCTACCACCAGGGCTACGAGCACACCTCGTTCGCCGACATCGCCCAGGCGGTGGGCATCTCGCGCGGCAATTTCTATTACCACTTCAAGACCAAGGACCAGATCCTGGACGCCGTGATCGGGCAGCGCATGGCCAATACCCTGTGGATGCTGGACTGCTGGGAACGGGCCGGCAAGACGCCGGTGGACCGCATCCTCGGCTTCGTCCACCTGCTGATCGCCAACCAGGCGGACATCCTGCTGTACGGCTGCCCCGTGGGCACGCTCAGCGGCGAACTGGCCAAGCTGAACCACCCGGCGCGGGACGACGCCAACGGCCTCTTCACCCTGTTCCGCGCCTGGCTGCGGCGCCAGTTCGCGCACCTGGGGCGGGCCGCCGACGCCGACGCCCTGGCCCTGCACCTGCTGGCCCGCAGCCAGGGGGTCGCCACCCTGGCCAGCGCCCTGCGCGACGCCCCGTTCGTCGAGCAGGAGGTGGCGCGCATGGAAGCCTGGCTGCGATCCGTCGCCCAGGGAACCGACGCCGGCACCGACACCGACGCCAACGTCGATGCGCCCGCCCCCCGCCTCCCGGAACAAGGACCGACACGGACATGACCACCACCATCCTGGGCCCCGACGGCAAGGCGCGCTGCGGCTGGTGCGGCACGGTGCCCGAATTCCTGCCCTACCACGACACCGAATGGGGCTTCCCGGTGGCCGACGACGTGCGCCTGTTCGAGAAGCTGAGCCTGGAGGGGTTCCAGTCGGGGCTGAGCTGGCGCACCATCCTGGCCAAGCGCGAGAACTTCCGCGCCGCCTTCGCCGGCTTCGACTTCCGCCGCGTCGCCGACTTCACCGGGCGGGACGTGGAACGCCTGCTGGGCGACGCCGGCATCGTGCGCCACCGCGGCAAGATCGAGGCCGTGGTCAACAACGCGCAGCGGGCCTGCGAGCTGGTGGCGGGCGAAGGCTCCCTGGCGGCCTACGTCTGGCGTTTCGAGCCCGACCCGGCGTCACTGCCTGCGCCGCAGACGGTCTCCACCTCGGCCCAATCCGTGGCCCTGTCCAAGGACCTGAAGAAGCGCGGCTGGAAGTTCGTCGGGCCGACCACCGTGTACGCCTTCATGCAGGCCATGGGGCTGGTCAACGACCACGTCCACGGCTGCGCCCTGCGCGCCGAGGTGGACCGGGCGCGGGCGGCGTTCCGCCCGCCGCGGACCTAGGCCGTATTCCGGCGCGGCCGCGGCCGCAGGCCGTTGGCGAACAGGCGGATGAAGGCGTCGCCGATCTCGTCGGGGGCGTGGCCGCCGCCGGGGCGGTACCACTTGGGCAGCCAGGCCAGGGCCCCGGTCATGGCCAGCAGGCTGTGGCGCAGGTTGCCGGGGCGGATGCTGCCGTCGCCGATGCCCGTCTCGAGGAACCCCATGGCGGTGGCGTTCAGGGACCGGGCCCGCTCGGCCAGGGTCGCGAACCGCGCCTCGGCCACCCCCGACTGGCCGAAGAACACGGCGAACGGGCCCTGGCTGCCGCAATGCCCCAGGATCGCCGAGCGCAGGGCCAGGTCCAGCTTCTCCAGCCCGCTGCGGCCGCCGCTGTCGGCCTGCTCCAGGACCCGCTCGAACAGGTCCAGCGAGTGCTCGAAGCACAGGTACAGCAGGTCCTCCTTGCTCTTGACGTAGTAGTAGAAGGCACCCTTGGTGACGTTCAGGATGCGCACTACGTCCTCGAGCGAGGTCGCCGCCACCCCCTTGGAGTTGAACGAGGCCGTCGCCGCCTTCAGCAGCGCCGCCCGCTTCTGCCGCGCCTGCTCGGCGCGGTTGAAGGCCTCGCCCGGGGCCGGGTCCAGGGCCGGCAGGGCCAGCTGGGCCGGCACCAGGGCCGGCGCCGCCGCCGGCTGCAGGCCGTTGGCGTACAGGTCGATGAAGCTCTCGCCCACCGCCTCCAGGCGCTCGTCGCCGTCGCGCCGCCACCACTGCGGCACCCAGGACATGCTGCCGATGATGGCCAGGGACACCAGCTTGGGGTCGCAGGGCGTGATCGACCCGTCGGCGGCGCCGGCGGTGATGAAGCCGCGCAGGACCCGCGCGTTGGCCCGCCCCTCGGCGGCAAGGGGGTCGCGGTGCTCGGGCTTCAGGGCCGGCAGCTCGGTCAGGATCGCCGACGGCCGGTTGGCCTGGCGCATGGTGTGGCGGATGAAGGCCACCACCTTCTCGAACCCGGTGCCGCCGTCGGCGTCGGCCGCCGCCAGGTTGGTGGCCTGCAGGGCCAGGGTCCGCTCGTAGCACTGGGCGGCCAGGTCCTCCTTGTTGCGCACGTAGTAGTACAGCGCCGCCTTGGTCAGGGACAGTTGCGACGCCACCGCCTCCAGGGACGTGGCCGAAAAGCCGTTGCGGTTGAACAGCATGGTCGCCACGTCCAGGATCGCCTCGCGCTTGCGGCTGGCCTGGCGGCCGCGGTCGAAGGCCGAGGCGAAGGCAGGCTGCGCGGTGGTGTTGTCGCCCGGTGACATGGCGGTGCCGCTTTCCGTCGCGAGGGGTTGGGGCTGGCGTGGCCCTGTTCTTACTCCCCTTTTCCGCCGGACACAATTGTGTATCTCGACAAGGTTAATAATACCTTGTGGTAAAAAATCATGTCCGGTGGACGTCTAGTCGGCGGCCCCTCCGGCGCCGGACTCCACCGCCGCCCACCAGGCGCGCAGGTCCGCCAGGCGCGGCCGCAGCAGGGTGCCCAGGCCCCCCGACAGGTCGCCCCAGGATTCCAGGTGCTTGGGCGCAACGGTGGTCAGCACCGGGGTGCCCTCGGCCAGGGTCACGAACATTTCCTCGGCCAGGCCGCGGCCCACGGCCTCCTGGTTGGAGAACTTGCTGACCACCACCAGGGCGGCGCCGGCGTCGCGGGCGCGGCGGATGGCCAGGCTGCCGCGGCTCAGGCCCTCGGGGTCCAGGATGCAGGAATCCGAGCCCCGGCCCAGGTCCTGGGAGATGGGGATCACCTCGTCGGTCATCAGGTCCACCAGCTCCATGACCCGGCGGCCGCCGGCCCGGCCGGTGCGCTGGAACACCCCGCCCACGGCGACGCCGCGGCGGCGCAGCTCGCCGGCGAAGGCGGCGAGCAGTTCCTCGGAATCGACTCCGTCCTCGCCGACGACGATGCCGGCGCGGACGCCCTGGCCCGGCTGCATGGTTCACTCCCGAACGGCGGCGCTCCCCCGGTCTTACTCCCTCGCGCCCGGCGCGGCAACCGGGGCGGCCCACGGCTCTCCCCGGCGGGGCCCTTTTGCCCCGCCCGGGGCCGGTTTCGCGCCGTGTCCGCCCCGATGTCGTCGGGGCAACCCCTTGAAATCAGGGAAAAGGGGCCCTTGGCGCGCGGAAATGTCGTCATCCGTCGTCGCCGGGCGGATTCGGGGGCCACCGGGGGACACGGATTTCCGCGCCCGGCGCCATGGCGCCGGCGTTCCCGTTTCATATTCACAATCGCAAAGAGCTGACAGGAATATAGTCACGAAAACGCCGGGTTCAAGGGCCGGCGGATCTTCGTCCCGTCCGACCAGGCCGCCACCGCGCCGCTCACCCCAGCGCCCGGGCCAGGTCGCCGGGCAGGCGGGCGGCGCCCCGTTCCGCGGCGTCGCGCCAATGGCCGCCGCGGCCCACCAGGTCGGCCCAGGCATCGGCCAGGTCCCCGGGGCGGTCCTCGGCCAGGACCTCGACCAGGGCCGCCGCCTGGGCGATGTCCTTGGCCGCCTTGGCCCGGTGCGGGCCGTGGCGGCGCTGCGAGACCAGCAGCTTGTGGCAGGCGAACCGCTCGGGCGCCGGCACGTTCACCAGCACGCCGGCGCCGTGGGGAACGGCGGCTGCCTCGGTGCGGAAGATCAGGTAGTCCAGGAACCGCAGCGGCGTGGCATGGGCGCGCAGGGCGGGCAGGCGGCGGGGTTCCTCGTCGGGCGGCCCCACCATGGGGGTCAGCAGTTCAAGTTCCAGCGCCCGGTCCGCCGACTTCCAGGCCGTCGAGACCGTGGGCGCGTGCAGGCCGGGGACGGGAGTGAAGCGGTCGACCCGGGCCAGCACCGTTTCCAGGTCGTCGTCCAGGGCGTCCCCCAGGGCCACCGAAACGGTCTGGAACTGGGCCAGGTCCACGTCCGAGGTCAGGGCCGCCTCGGCCGGCAGGCGCACCCCCAGCATGGGGCCGTAGCAGCGGAAGGCATGGGTCCCCACCAGCACCGCGCGCAGGCGAAAGGCGCCGGCCACGGCCAGGGCCTGCAACAGCCGGCCCGTGCGCGCGTCGGGCACCGGCAGGCCGGCCGAGCGCAGCAGGCGCACCAGCTCGCGCCGGCCGCGCGCCGCCGCCTGGGCGTCGCGGGCCAGTTCCCTGGCCCCGGCGATGCGGTCGCGCAGGTCCGGGGAATCGGGCCCCACGTACCTTTCCACCACCTTGCCGGCGACGCGGCGGCGGAAGTACCAGTAGGTGCGGCCGGACACCTTCTTGGTGGCGAAGGCGCCCTCGTGTTCGGCCATGCCGTCCACTTGGGCGGCCTGCAGGCGGCCCAGCAGCTCGCCATACACGGCCTGCAACTGGACGGAGACGCGCGATACGGACATGGCCATTTATACCACAAATATTAAAATCGTGGTATAAAATACCGTTGTTTCAATTTGGATGCCGACCCCGCAGGGGCCTCCGGGATTCGTGTCCATTCGTGTCGGCGCAGCCATTCGTGTGCATTCGTGTAAGGGGGTCCGGCCTTTCCGCCCGGCGGGGCCGTCGATTGCGACACGAATGCACACGAATGGGCACGAATCCGCCCCGCCACGGGGTGGGCGCCCGTCCCGCAGGGGGCCGCGCCGGCCGTGCCGCTGCCGGCGCGCGGATGCATTGACCTGGTGCGTCCGCTGGCCGATTGTACCCTCCGGTCGAACCAGAGGAGTGCTTCCGCCATGCCGCTCGTGTTCCACGCCCTGCCCATTTCCGGCAACTGCCTCAAGGTGCGGCTGCTGCTGTCCATGCTGGAGGTCCCCTTCGAGGAGCGGACCGTGACCCCCCAGGTGGGCGGCACCCGCACGCCCGAGTTCCTGGCCATCAACCCCTTGGGCCACGTGCCGGTGATCGAGGACACGGCCGAGGACGGCCGGCGGATCGTGATCCGCGATTCCCAGGCCATCCTGGTCTACCTGGCGCGGCGCCATGACGCGGACGGCACCTGGTACCCGCTTGACGCCGTGGCCGCCGGCCAGGTGCAGCAGTGGCTCAGCTTCGCCGCCAACGAGATGTGGCACGGCCCGGCCCTGGCGCGGGCCTTCTTCCGCTTCGGCCGCGAGCTGGACATCGCCGCCACCCAGACCGCGGCGCGCCGCGTCCTGGGCCTGATCGACGACCACCTGGCGGGGCGCGACTGGCTGGAATGCGGCCACCCCACGGTGGCCGACCTGGCCGTGTTCCCCTACGCCGGCCTGGCCCACGAGGGCCAGGTGGACCTGGCGCCGTACCGTCGCCTGCGCGCCTGGGTCGACCGGGTCAAGGCCCTGCCCGGCTACGTCGGCATCGAGGGGCTTTAGCGGGCTGCTGAAACAGGCACCGTGCCTAGCATCATCGCCTTCGAGGCCCGCGTTGCGGGCACCTTAGGCTGAGGTTTTTCAAGGAGTTACCAACTCTCCGCCGCGCCCATGGAGCCTTCCGGCAGCCGGCTAGCCGCCGGCGCTCCCGGGCACCGCGCCCTGGGCCACGGGGGCGAAGGCGGCCACCAGGGGCAGGTCCAGGTGGCCGTCCATGGCGCGCATGATGTCGAGGGCCTCCTGGGCCGTCATGGCCGCCTTGTAGGCGCGCTTGTCGATCAGCCCTGAGTGCACGTCGCAGATGGCCACCATGCGCGCCATGTCGCGGATCTGCGCCCCGGCCAGGCCGTCGGGGTAGCCGGTGCCGTCCAGCTTCTCGTGGTGGTGCACGGCGGCGTCGATGACGTCGGGGTGCAGGTCGAGCACCGATTCCGACTGGAACACCATGCGCGAATGCACCGGATGGCTGCGCATGACCTCCCACTCGTCGGGGTCCAGGCGGCTGGGCTTGTCCAGCAGTTCCAGCGGCACGAACGCCTTGCCGATGTCGTGCAGCATGCCGCCCACGGTCAGGCGCTGCAACTCCTCGCCGCGGATGCCGATGTGGTGGCCGAAGGCCACCAGCAGGCCGCAGACCATCATGCTATGGCGGTAGGTGTAGTTGTGGTGCGCGCGCACCGCCTGCATCCAGTCGGCCAGGCTGTCCTCGGCGGTGGCGCGGACCACCAGGTCGCAGCTCTCCTTGATGGCCTCCACCGGCAGGGGGGCGCCGCCCTGGACGCCGGCCAGGCTGTCCTCGAACACCTTCAGGCTGGTCTTCAGGGCCGCCGACTGGACCGGGTTCAGGCCCTCCCAGCGGCGCTCGACGGCGCGGTTGACCAGGGCCGCCAGGGCCGTCGACAGGCCGGCATGGTCCAGGGGCCGCACCAGGTAGTCGTCGGCACCCAGGCTGAGGGCCTGGACGATGTCGCGCCGCCGCGCCGATTCCAGGGCGAACAGGCGCGGCACCTGGTGCGCGCACTGTTGCAGCTCGCGGTGCAGGCGGGTCACGGCGGCGCGGTCGCCCAGGTCCAGGTCGAACACGTGCAGCAGGGCCTCGCCGTCGGCGGCCGGGTCGAATTCCGCGACCGGTACCGGGCGCGGGACGTGGTGGCAGGCCAGCAGCGCGACCAGACCCGGGTCGGGCGCGGCGCCGCCGTGCACCAGGGTGACGGTGCCGGCCAGGGCGTCGCCGGCACTGGCGGCCGGCGGGTGTTGCGGGTCCATGGAGCGGGACGGACTCCCCCTGTTCTCGATCGGTGGAACAATTCCAAATTCGAATCGCGGGCGCAAGGAAAACCGCTGCCCTCCGTTTTTGCCCGTTCCGCCGCAATAAGACCCCGTGCCGGTCACCGCGGGGCCCCGCCGCGGCCACAGTTCCGGGCCAGGATGGGACCCGGTCGGACGCAGGCACGGGACGGGGAGGGACGCGATGGCGGACCAAGGGGCGGAACAACGAGCGGAACAACGAGCGGAACAACGAGCGGCGGGGCGGGCGGACGGCACCGCGGGCGCCCTGGCGGCCTGGCTGGCGACGCCGCTGGGCAAGTGGGTGCTGGTGGGCCTGGTGTTCCTGGTGCTGCTGGTGCCCCAGGACCTGGTCCGCGACCAGGTCGGCGAGCGCGAGGGCTACCACGACGCGGCCATTTCCAGCATCGGCGCCGAGTGGAGCCCGGCCCAGACCGTGGTCGGGCCGGTGCTGTCGGTGCCCTGGACCCGGGCCCGGGCCACCGACGGGACCTACGTGCGGGACGCCAAGGTGGCCCGCTTCCTGCCCCGGGTCCACCGGGTCGAGGCCCGGGTGCGGCCGCAGGTCCGCCGCCGCGGCATCTTCGAGGCCGTGGTCTACACCGCCGACCTGGACATCACCGCCACCTTCGACCCGCCCGACCTGGCGGCCTGGGCCGAGGCCGGCAGCACCGTCGACTGGGGCAAGGCCCGCCTGTCCCTGGGCCTGGGCGAGCAGCGCGGGGTGGATTCCGTCACCGCCGCCCTGGTCCCGGCGGCGGGGCAGGAGGCGCCGGAGCAGCCCGGCGACGGGGCCCGGTCCCTGGCCGTGGGCGCGCCCGACGGGAATTCGCCCAACGCCGGCCGCGGCCTGGACGTGGCCCTGCCCGCCGGCTGGCGCCGGGACGGCCCGTTGCGGGTGCGCCTGCGCCTGACCCTGCGCGGCAGCGAGGCCCTGTCGGTGGTGCCCCTGGGCGGCGAGAGCGGGGTCGAGATGGCCTCGGACTGGCCCGACCCGGCCTTCGGCGGCGCCCGCCTGCCGGTCGAGCGGCGGGTGTCGGCCCAGGGCTTCCGCGCCGCCTGGCGGGCCCTGCACCTGTCACAGCCCTTTCCCCTGCGCTGGGACGACGGCATCGACGAGACGGTGTGGAACCGGCTGCGCGCCAGCGCGGTGACGACGCGGTTCCTGCCGCCGGTGGACACCTACCGCAAGACCGAGCGGGCGGTGAAGTACGCGGCCCTGTTCATCGGTCTGACCTTCGCCCTGCTGCTGGTGTTCGAACGGGCCCTGGGCACGGCCCTGCATCCGGTGCAGTACGGCCTGGTGGGCCTGGCCCTGACGGTGTTCTACCTGCTGCTGCTGTCCCTGGCCGAGGTGATCGGGTTCGGGCCCGCCTATGCCCTGGCGGCGGCCGCGGTGGTGGTCCAGGTGGGCAGCTATTGCGGCACCATCCTGCGCGCCTGGCGGCCGGCGGCGGTGCTGGGGGCGGTGGTGGCCGTGCTGTACGGCGGGCTCTATTCCCTGCTGCAGGTGGAGGAACGGGCGCTGCTGGCCGGGTCCCTGGTGCTGTTCGCCGTGCTCAGCCTGCTGATGCTGGCGACCCGCAACCTGGCCGGCGGCCGGGCGGGACGGGACGGGCTCTAGTTGTGGAGCCTCAACAGGTTGTCCTGGTCTAGACCGAGGCGTCAGCAGTGCATTCGTGTGCGTGTCCATTCGGTCCTCCCTTGGAAACGGATGCTTCAGCAACATCCGCTTCCTCGGTCTGGACCGAGTGGACAGCATCCTGAGACTTCACATCTAGCTCAGGCAGTCGGCGTGCATGTCCAGGACCGACGCGAAGGCTGTCGCCAGGCCGGCCAGATCCTCGTCGGTCATCGCCAAATTTAGGGACATGTACCCGCGTTGTGCAAACACGAAACCGTGCATAAGCATCTCCAGGTGCAGCAATTGGCGATGCTGCAGCCGCTGATCCTTGAAGCTGTCGGGTGCCGTGATCGGATGATCGACCGGATGCACACCGAGAATCGAGCCGACACCGGTGACCTGCACTTTTGCGCCCTTCGCCTTCACGATCGCGTTCAAGTTGCCGCGGAGCGTTTCACCGCGCGCGTACAATTGGTCGGCGGCATCTTCCGTGAAGACCTTCGTCAGGGCGATATAGCCGGCGGCCATCGTCATGACGTTGTTGTTGAATGTTCCCGCATGGGAAAGCGCCTTGGGCGATGTCGGATCGAACAGCTCCATGATGTCGCGTCGACCGCCAAAGCCGCCGAAACTGCAGCCTCCGCCCAGGTATTTTCCGACGGTCGTCATATCCGGCAGGATTCCCAATACCTTCTGCAACCCACCGGACGAGCTTCGCGACGTCATGACTTCGTCGAAGATCAGGACGATACCGTGCTTCTCCGTGGCGGCGCGGAGTGCGGTCAGGTACTCCTTGTCAGCCGCGATACATCCGGCGGACCCCATCATCGGTTCGATCAGAACCGCGGCAAGTTCGTTCCTGTTCGCGTCGATCAGATCCAGCGTCCGCTCGATGTCGTTGAATCGGCCAAACACGAGATCGAAGGGCGCGTTGACCGGGGAATTCCGAGAGCCGAAGTACAACACCCCGCCGTGATAGCCGCCGTCCATGACGAGTATGCGGTCCCGGCCGGTGTGGGCGCGGGCGGCGCCCAATGCCATGAGGTTCGCCTCGGTGCCGGAGTTGGTGAAACGCACGAGATCGATCGAAGGGAACCTCTCGCAAACGGCCTCGGCAAACTTGGATTCCCAGTTGTTGGGCCCACCGAGCGTCATCCCGCCGGCGATGGCTTCCCGGATCGCGTCGAGGATCACCTCGTTCGAATGCCCGTAGAGCCCGGCCGAGTACTCGCCGAGAAAATCCGTGTAGCGATGGCCGTCCAGGTCATGGACATACGTTCCGTCGCCCTTGACGATCGATACCGGGAACGGGTCGTAGTGCAGCACGGTCCGCGTGTTGCCGCCCGGCATGAAATTGCGCGCGTTCTGCCAACGCGCGTAGCTTTCGGGGTTCGCGGCGTGGTAACGCTGTTTGACGTTCTCGAGGCTGCTCAAAAGCCGGTTGTGATCAGAGCCATGCTCGGTTGCTGATGTGTTCATGATCGCCGATCGAACCCCACTTCCTAGACCTTGTCAAAAACCGCGGGCGCTCGCCCCGAATCGAAAGCCCCGGACCCGCCGCCCCTGCCACGCCCAGAATTTCGCGAAAGAACGCCGAACCTTCGTCGGTTCAGTCGAGAATCCGCAAATTGCGTGGAGCGAGAAGGCACGCCGGGCCGGACCTACACCTGGACGACCTTAGGAAATGAACCGATCCGCAATCAAATAAGCGATCACGGCCAGCCGATAAGGAGAATTAATAGCCCAAACACAGCCTGAACAACCGACAAGGGCTACTTGCTGCTGATACTGTCGAGTTCCTGCTCGAACCTACTCAGGCAGCCGATCAAGACATCGATGAACCGCCGCGCGACATTCGGAAGGGGGCGTGTATTCGAGTAGGCGGCATAGAGCGTTGCCGCGATATGCGGCTCAAACCGCCGATACACGATCGATTCGTACTGTTTCGAATTGAAAATCTGGAATGAATCGATAATCGCGATGCCGAGGCCCAGCGACACCAATCGTTGAGCCAGGTGCAGAAAGCGGACCTCGACCTGATTTTCAAGCAGGACATCACTGGACTCGAAGGTGCTGGCGATTATTGGTCCGAACCATTCCCGCTTGCTCAATGATATCATCTTCTGGCCGGCGAGGTCCTTTGCCCTAATCACCTCATTTTCCACCAATTTGTTGCTGGCGGGTATGGCGCAGATCATCTCGACGCGGGAGATTCGGGTTAGGCTCAGTGTCGGAATGTCAGGGTCCGAATAGAAAAACGCGACATCTGCCTCTCCCGATTCGATGCAGCGCCAGACGTACTCGACCGTTCCCGAGCTCAGCTTGATTTTCACGTCCGGAAATTCGTTGTTGAAACTCTTCAGTGCGATCGGCAGCAGGGTTTCAGCGAGACTGGAGGAGCAGGCGACCCGCAGCGTGCCGATTTGGGCGTCCTTCAGGCGCTCGACGGTGAACTTGGTCGCCTCGAACGCCTCGAATACGGAAAGCGCGCCTTCGTACATGATCTTGGCTTCTTCCGTGGGAATCAGCCGGCCATGCTTGCGTTGAAATAGTTCGACTTTCAGCTGCCCCTCAAGATGCTTGATGGCGACACTGACGGCGGGTTGCGTGACGTTCAAGATCTTCGCGGCACCAATCGTCGTGCCGCTTCTCATGACAGCGGCGAAGATTTCCAGTTGTCTGAGGTTCATCAGGCCTATTCCCGCAGAATCCGACTGAACCAGGAAAAATACAGTATTAATTTATTAATAGTTAGGCGCGCCAGTTGCAATTCGCAATTCGTTTGAAGACGACCGGATCGCCGTCGCCGCGGCCTTCGAGGGGGGGCAGCCCCTCAATTCCACGGTCGAAATGTCTTGGCTCTGACGAATAAGCACTTTTCAGACATCTTATTTGGTTTCGGGCGGCCGGATTCAATTGTCGGCTCCCGGAAATGATAAGTCAGTTTTATGGGCTTGGGTGGATTCATTATTAGAGCCACTTCGGGTCCCGCTTTAACGTGAGCAGAGTCAGACGGAACCGGCGAGGCAATACTTCGAATCAACCGACGCCAGATGTTGCGACGATGATTTGCATCGATCAATAAACTGGCCAAAACCGCCGCATATTTTCAAAACAATATCAATAACAATTGGATGAAATGGAAAAAATATTCGCGATTTATCAGTCTTTTCCAGATTTTCTCATCATCTATTTTTGGATTTTCAAAATCAGCTCGCAGATGAGAATTGAATAATTTTCAAATGAATCGAGTTTCAATCCGAATTGGCTCTTGGAGCGCTGGAGGATCAAGAAATGAGGATCGGCATTGATATCGGTGGAACATTCACGGATATCGTCGGGAACACGGGTGATCGGCTGTTCTATGCGAAAGCGCCATCGTCGGAGGACATCGTCCAAGGTGTCGGCGACGGCGTGAAGCTTATGCTGAAGAGCGCCGGAATCGATCCCGCGCAGTCGAAGATCGAGATCGAACATGTTCACGGTACGACCGTGGCGACGAACGCCCTGCTCGAAAGCAAGGGCGCGAAGATCGCGGTTCTGGGCACCCTCGGCCACCAGGACGCGCTCGAACTCGGGCGAATGAAGCGCGGTCAGCTCTACGACCTCCATCGCGACGCGGAGACTCCCTGGCACCTGGCGCCGGGACGCGTTCGGATCGGCATTCGCGAGCGCGTCGACGGCCGCGGCAATATCCAAATGCCGCTGGACGAAGACCAGGTTGTCAGCGAAGTGTCGAGACTGGTTGCCAGATACGGCATCGAGTCGATCGCGGTCTGCTACCTGAACAGCCATCTGAACCCGACGCACGAGCGCCGGACAGGAGAGATCCTCGAAGAGAAGTTTCCCGATATCACGGTGTCGCTCTCCTGCGTCGTCAATCCCACATTCCGCGAGTACGAGCGCGTGTGCTGCACGGCCTTCGACGCCTATGTCCGCCCGATCGTCGAACGCTATGTGGCGCAACTGGCGACGCATCTCGACGAGGGGGACAGGAACCTGAATTTGATGCAGTCGCGCGGCGGCATCGCCTCCGCCGAGATGGTGACGCACCGGCCCGTGAGCATGTTTCTCTCCGGTCCGGCCGGCGGTGTCGTCGGTTCTCTGTACACGGGCCGGCTTTCCGATCGCAAGAACCTGATCACGTTCGACGTCGGGGGAACCAGCACGGATGTCGCCCTGGTCCGCGACGGTCGGATTTCCATTTCCCAGGAAGGTCGCATCGATCGCTTCCCGCTTCGTGTGCCGATGGTCGGCCTGGAGACGATCGGGTCCGGCGGGGGAAGCATCGCCTGGGTCGACGCCGGCGGCGGCCTGCGCGTCGGCCCGCAAAGCGCCGGGTCGAATCCGGGGCCGGCCTGCTATGGCCGGGGCGGAACCGAACCGACCGCCACCGATGCCTTGCTGGTTCTCGGATACCTGAACCCGGGCTGGTTCGCGGACGGCACGATGACCCTGGACGCCGGGGCGTCGCACCAGGCCATCGAGGATCTGGCCGGGAAAATCGGCCTGTCGAAGATCGAGACGGCCCTGGGCATCTACAGAATCCTGGTCTCGCAGATGGCCGACGCCATCAGCCTGGTGACGGTCAAGAAGGGGGAAGATCCGCGGAAATTCACCCTGCTTTCCTTCGGCGGCGGTGGCGGCATGTTTTCCGCGGCCATTGCGCAGTCTCTCGGCATTCGCGAGGTTCTGGTTCCGCGCAGTCCCGGCACGCTCTCCGCTTTCGGGCTCCTGGTTTCGAACTTCGAGATCGACAAGGTCGTCAGTCACTACGTGAAGTCGCCTCGGGAAGCGGACACGGCGGCGATCGAAATCGCCTATCAGGCCCTGGAAAAGGAAGGCGCGGCCGACCTCGAAACGAATGGGTCGAAGACCGCGCGGATCGAGTTTCGACGCAGCGCGGATATCCGGTATTCCGGTCAGGCCTACGAGATCGAGACGATGGTCCCGGACGGAGAATTCGATGCCGCCGCGCTGAAGCAGCTGACGGATAACTTCCACGCGGAACACGAAAAGGTCTACGGCTATTCCGATACCAGCCGCGATTTCGAAATCATCGCGCTGCGATGCGTGGCCTTCCGCCGCCCCCCCGAGACATCGCGGGAAGTCCTGATCGGGGAGCTGCCGTCGGGCGGTGATCAGGCGCCTGTCGAGGTTCGCCGCATTACCTTGGAAGGCGCCGGCGAGGTCGACTGCCCCATCTACCGGCGCACGTCGATGTCGATCGACAATCCCATCGAGGGGCCCTGCATCATCGAGCAGTCGGACACGACGACACTCGTGCTCGCCGGACAGAGCGTGCATGTGGACGATGCCCGAAACATGTTCATTCAGGGAATGAAATAGGCAGAGCGGAAATGATGAAAACCGAAACCCATTCGACGCTGTCGAACTCCGACAAGGCCGTTGATCCCATTACCCTGGAGATCATCCGCAATCGATTGGAAACGATTGCCGATGCGATGCAGAACACGCTTCTGCGAAGCGCGGTCTCCGTTATCCTCAAAGAGGGTGAGGATGGTTCGTCGGGCCTGATAACCAGGGACGGATATATGATGGCCCAGGCCCGGAGCAATCCGATCCACCTCACGGTCATGCCGACGGCCGTTCAGGCCGTTTGCGAAAAGTATCCGCGAGAGGAAATGGTCCCGGGTGACGTGTTCATCCTGAACGACCCGTATAACGGCGGCACGCACCTGCCGGATATCCTCATGGTGATGCCGGTCTTCGAAAAAGGCAAAGACGGCGGCGATCTCTGGGCGTTCAGCGTCAGCCTCGGTCACCACGAGGACGTCGGCGGCATCGATCCCGGCTCGATGTCGGCTCGGAGCACGGAGCTCAATCAAGAGGGCCTCGTCATTCCGCCGTCCTCCTGGCTGAAGGCCTACAAGCAGGACATGGCGACCTATGATTTCGTGCGGTTCAACACGCGCACGCCGGAAACCGTTCTCGGCGACCTGCAGGCGCAATTGGCGACATGCTATCTGGGCGCCCGCTCGTTGAACGAGTGCGTCAAGGAATTCGGCCTGGAAACGATGCAGTCCGCGATCGAGCAACTCTTTGACCAGGCAGAGCGCCTGATTCGATCCAAGATCAGCGAGATTCCGGACGGCGAATACGATTTCGAGGATTGGGCGGAAAGCTTGACGCCGGGAATGGATCGCCTGCCGATTCACTGCAAGGTCACGGTCAAGGGATCCGACATCGTCATCGATTTCGCCGGAACGACCGAGCAGCAACCGGCGCCGACCAACGTCAACCTCGCCGGCACGGCGTCGGCGGTTCATACGATCCTGCGGGGACTGACCGATCCGTTCGCGCCGTTGAACGATGGCGCCATTCGTCCAATCACCGTGACCGCGCCGGAAGGATGCATGTTCAACCCGACCCGGCCCGCCGCCATCGCCTTGCGGGCCCAGGTGAGTTGCCGGGCGAACTGCTCGGTTCTTGGGGCCCTCACCAAGGTCATGCCGGACAAGGTGATCGCCGCATCGCACGGCGGAAACCACGTCATCTCGTTCAGCGGAAAGAATTGGGACGGTTCGCGCTATGGCGCCACCGACCTGATCGCCGGCGGACTGGGCGCGCGACCGGAAAAGGACGGCATCGACCATATCGATCACGCGGTCGGAAACTGCCAGATGCCGCCGGCCGAAGCGTGGGAGAATCACCTTCCCATCGAAATCGTCGAGCACACGCCCATTCCCGATTCCGGCGGGGCCGGAAAGACACGCGGCGGATTGGGGGTCCGTCGTTCGTACAAGATGCTGAAAGGCCCGGTTACGTCCTGTCATCGGGCAGAGCGTTACAATTCGGTTCCCTGGGGGGTTCTTGGCGGACTGCCCGGCGCCCCCGGGCGCGCCTACATTGAAAGGGCGGACGGCACGATCGAAGAGGTCCCCGCCAAACAGGTTCTCGAACTCAACACCGGCGACACCATCGTCCGGGAGACGCCTGGCGGCGGTGGGTATGGAGACCCGCTCGAACGCGACGCCGAGTTGGTCGCCCTGGACGTTCAGGACAGGAAGGTGACCCGGGAAAGCGCCTATCGCGACTATGGCGTCGTCCTGGACGATCTGGCCAACCTGGTCGAGGACGCAACCGTGAAGCGTCGCGCCGAGCTTGCCGCGGAACGGGGTCCGATTACCTGGACGATGGACCGCGGCCGCGACGGCCGAATATAGGACGTGGTGGGAGAAGCCGCGTCGGCACGCGCTTCTTCCGTCCGCCGGGCGGATCGCCGAAATGTGAGGAAGTTCCAAGCGCCTGTAACCAACTCTTGCTCCCAAATCCGATTTGGGAGCAACTCTATTTGTAGGTTAGGCCCCGGCCAGCCGGATCACCCGCGACGGCGTATTCACGGCGTTACCGCATACCTCGGATGTGCGGCGCGAGGAAGGTGAGCGGCACGGGCTTTAAAGGTAGGCGTCGGTGTTTTCGCCAATCCCCGGCATCGCCTTTCGCCCCGTTCCCGGGGCGGGTTGCATCATGAAGATCGGCCAGGGGTCCGGCATGCGCTCGACCGGGACCTCGATGACGGTGGGGCGCCGGGCCTTGAAGGATTCGACGATTTCCCGTTCGAGGTCCTTCGGCGTTCTCGCTCGCCTGCCATCGGCTCCGAACGATTCCGCGTACTTGACGAAATCGGGATTCGTGAGGTCGGTTCCGATGACCCGGTCGCCGTACATTTCGCGCTGCATCCGCTGCACGTTGCCATAGGCGTTGTCGTTGAAGACGACATTCACCAGCGGCAGATGGTGGTGGACGGCGGTGGCGATTTCGTTGGATGTGAACAGAAATCCGCCGTCGCCGACAACCGAAAGCACGCAACGGTCCGGATGCGCGGCCTGAACGCCGAGCCCGGTGGCGTAGCCGAAACCCAGGGTTCCCTGATATCCCGGATTGACGATGGATCGCGGGAAATAGGCCGGAAACCCGATCCGGGAAACGTAGCCGACCTGCGTGAATTCCTCGACGAAGAAACCGTCGTCGGGCAACGCGCGCCGGATGGCGTCGAGGAATGCCATTTGCGGCGCCAATCGTTCACAAAACACTCGCCGCGAATGGTCGCGAAGCTGGCGTATTTCCTCCAGTCGTCCGGGACGTTTCGTATTGTGCCGTGCGACGGCACTCAAAAGCAGGGCGCCGGCCTCCTTCGCGTCGCCGAGTATGGCGACGTCGGGTGTCGAAACGCGCATCAGTTCCTCTGGGTCGATGTCGATATGGATGAAAGCCATATCGTCGTCCATTCCCCAGTTGGCACGTTCGTATTCCGCCCTGGAGCCGATACACAGAACCGCGTCGGTATCGGCCCAGGCTTGGGAGAAAGCGGGGCGGTTGAGGACAAGGCCGGTCCTGTCGTCCACCACGCCGCGACCGAGCATCCAGGCATGGACGGGCGCGTTGAGAAGGTGCGCGAGTTCGGTGATTTCCTCTCCGGCCTCGAACGCGCCGCCTCCGACCATGATGATCGGTTTCTTCGCGTTGCCGAGGATCCGCGCGGCCTCGTCGATGAGGTCTTCGTCGATCGCTGTCGGGGCTGCGGCCCGTGCCGGGCTGTTGCGCGGCATCGCGGCACTCATCGCCAGCACATCCGGCGCGACTTCCAGCGCAACGGGTCGCGTCCGACCCGACACCATTTGCGATATGAGGTCATTCAGAACCTGGCCGGCTTGCGATGGATGTCGCATCCGTTCGGCGCGTTTGGTCAGCCTCTCCAGTATGCCGAACTGGTCGGGCAATTCGTGGAGCTGTCCTCTCGACCTGCCGATCATCGGCGAGGGGATCTGGCCGGTCATTGCCAGGACCTTGGCCCCGCAGGAATAGGCGGTCGAGAGGGCGGCGGCGGTGTTGAGGAAGCCGGGCCCGGGGACCACGGCATAGGCGCCGATCTTGCCGGAGGATTGCGCCCAGCCGAACGCCATATAGGCCGTGCCCTCTTCGTGCCGGGCGTTGATGACCTTGATTTCGTCCGACCGGTCGAACAACGCGCAGAAGAAGCGATCCAACTGGTAACCGGGAATGCCGAAAACCGTGTCGATTCCGTTGCACAGAAGCGCATCGACCAGGGCGGCACCGCCGGTCATTTTCTTCGTGTCTGACATTGGCGTCCCGTTGTCCCGCGCTTCGCTGGCCCGTTGATTTGGCCCGTCGATTTGGCCCGTCGATTTGGCCCGTCGATTTGGCCCGTCGATTTGGCCCGTCGATTTGGCCCGTCGCCTCGGCTAGTTTTTGATGCGCTCGATCAGCTTCTGGGCGTTCAGCCCCAGCCACTTCTCCTTGACCGAATCCTTCAGCGGCGCTTCCAGCAGCTCCTTCACGACGCGTTGCGCGGGCAGCATGCAATCCGTCGCGAACAGAACCTTGTCCTGCAGGACGCTGTTGCCGAACACCATCAAGGGATCCCAGCCCGTTCCAGGCTTGGACATGTATTTCGGCGATTGGGCGCCGATTTCGATATAGACGTTCCGATGTTTCCAGGCGACGCCGACCATCTCGTTCACCCACGGCCAGCCGGCATGGTTGGCGACGATGACGAGGTCGGGAAACTCGGCGGCGACCTCGCTGATATGCAGCGGCCGCCCGAGGCCGATCGGCCGATCGACGGTGAAGTTGATGGATGTATGGATCGTTATGGGAATGCCGAGTTCCTGGCACTTCGCATAGACCGGCCCCCAGGCACGGTCGGTGATGCACAGGCGGGTCGACCAGGACTGGATGTTGACGCCGGAGAAGCCGCGCTCCTTGACCTCCCTTTCGATGACCTTCGGCATGTTGTCGTTTCGCCCGGGGTCCAAGCCAAGGAAATAGACGGGAAACTTGTCGCTGTATTTCCGGGCCATGTCGTACACGGCGTCGTTCATTTTCCGGTAGTCGCCGAGCTCCCATTCTCCCTGCAGGACGGCATAGTCGATCTGGGCCTCCGCCATGTCGGCGAGCGTGCTTTCGACGGTCGTCTGCAGGGTGTGCATGTCTTCGCCGTAGGTATCGCCATAGACGGCCATGTACCCTTCGAGAAAGACCCGCCTCGCCTCCTCGGCGGTGGCATACTCGCTGAACGGGGGGACGACTCTGAAATCGATACGCATGCTTCGCTCCTTCTTGGTGTTCCTGTCCGAGTCCCGCCATGTTCCCGATTGATGACCGAGCCTCGGCTGCATTCGTCGCGGCGGCTCTTCAGCCGGGCGGCCTTTTTTCCAGGCCGAGTCGCTGGCGAACCTCGGACGGCCCCAGGACCCTGGATCCAAGGCTCTCGACGATCGCCACCGCTTTTTCGACAAGCTGGGCGTTCGTCGCCAGGACGCCCTGGCTGAGATAGAGGTTGTCTTCCAGGCCGACCCGCACGTTGCCGCCGGCGAGAACAGCCGCGGCCACGTAGGGCATCTCGTCGCGCCCCAGCGAGAAGGCGCTGAACGTCCAGTCGCTGGGTACGTTGGCGACCATCGCCATGAACGTGTTCATGTCGTTGGGCGCCCCCCACGGAACGCCCATGCACAGCTGCAGCAGGGCGGGTCCTGGAATGATGCCCCGCTCCACCAGCCTCCTGGCGAACCAAAGGTGACCCGTGTCGAACGCCTCGATTTCGATGCGGGCGCCGCTGGCGACCATTCTCGCCGCCATGTCTTCCAGCATTTCGGGCGTATTCGTCTGCACGTAGTTCGCCTCGGCGAAGTTCATCGTGCCGCAGTCGAGCGTACAGATTTCCGGCTTGCATTCGACGACATGCGCGACGCGCTCCTCGGCGGAAACCATGTCCGTTCGCGGATCAAGCTTGAGTGGATCCGTCGTCGGTCCGAGGTAGACGTCGCCGCCCATTCCGGCCGTGAGATTGACCACCAGATCCGTCGCCGACTCCCTGATCCGCTCGACCAGCTCGCGATAAAGTTTCAGGTCGCGCGAGGGCGCGCCGGTTTCCGGATCCCGAACGTGGCAATGGACGATTGCCGCCCCCGCCTTGGCGGCGGCAATCGCCGCATCCGCGATTTGCGCGGGGGAGCGCGGAACATGCTCGGACTTGTCCTGCGTCGATCCGGCGCCGGTGACCGCACAGGTAATGAAGACTTCTCGATTGACCTCAAGCGGCACCGGAATTCCCCTTTTTGGGCGACGGATGTTTTGGGCGCGAAGAGCCTTACCACCGGCGTCCCCGGTTGACGAACCACAGTCCGATCTCGGCCACGATTGCGCCAATAATCATTCGACTCGGACGGATAAGCCGGACTTATTCGGCCTTTCCGGCCGCCCGCCCGCGGGCCCGGCGCGACGGCGCGTAATCGATCGGACGGACACGGCCCGTGCTCACGGTGATCGAATTCACGCCGGATATACCTTGCCGGGGTTCATCAGATTGTGCGGATCGAGGGCCGTTTTGATGCGGCGCATCGTGTCGAGGTTGACCGGGTCCTTGAAACGTTCCATGGCCGCCAGCTTGTCGCGTCCGATGCCGTGTTCGGCCGAGAAGCTGCCGCCCATGGCGACGGCAAGTGCCTCGATTTCCAGCTCCAGCCGCTGCAGGAGGTCGGTGGAGTTCGACGCCGGCCAGATGGTGTAGTGGACATTGCCATCGCCCAGGTGGGCGATGGCCATGGCATCGGAGGCCGGGTCGATTGCACGCCGGATCGCGTGTGCCTGGTCGATGAACGGGGCGACCGACGACGTCGGCACCGAAATGTCGGTGGCCAGCGCCGGGTGTCTGGAAAAGGCGACTTCGGCGGCGCGCTCCCGTATCGCCCAGAAGGCCTTTCGCTGTGCCTCCGACGTGGCGATGACGGCGTCCAGGACGTCGGCGTCTTCGAACGCGGCCGCGAGGAGGCCCTCGACCGTCTCGCCGGCGGACGGAGACCCGTCGGGGGCGGATGACGGTTGTTCGATTTCGAGGAGCAACAAGTCCGTCGGCGCGGCGAAGGGAAGCCTCACCCCGCCCTTTTCGGACAGTGCCGCGACGAAGCTTCGCGACATGAACTCGGCGGCCTCGACCGCGTGGTTCGCCGACGAGGACAGCTTGCGGAGAAGGCGAGCCGCCGCATCGGCGTCGGGGACGGCCGCCAGAACGACGGTTCTCGGCCCTTCCATCGGAAACAGGCGCAGCGTCGCGGCGGTGATGATGCCGAGCGTTCCTTCCGTGCCGATAAACAGCTGCTTCAGGTCGAGGCCCGTGTTGCTCTTTCGCAGGGACGAGAGTTCGTTCAACAGGCGGCCGTCCGGCAGCACGGCCTCCAGCCCCAGGCACAGATCCCGCGCCGTGCCGAACCGAAGCGCGTTCGTGCCGCCGGCATTCGTCGACAGCGCGCCGCCGATCTGGGCGGATCCCTCCGCGCCGAAGGAAAGTGGAAACCGTTGCCGGTGATCCCACGCGACGGCCTGAACCTCCGCGATCGTGAGCCCCGCCTCGACGGTCAGCGTGTTTGCCTCCTGGGAGATGCGCCTTATCGCCTTCAGCCTTTCCAGACTGATGACGAGGGCCCGGTCCGCGTACGTGCCGCGCACGACACCGGTGCGGCCGCCGGATGGCACCACGGTTACGCGGCAGTCATGGGCAAGCTTGACGATGGCGCAGACCTCCGCGGTTGAGCGCGGGCGAACCACGGCCAACGGGCGCCCGAGATCCCGGCCGGCCCAATCACGGCAATACGGTTCCAGCGCCGGCCCTTCGGCCAGAACATCGCCATGCGCCAGGTCGGAAAGTTTCTGAAGAAACGTGGCCATGTCGCCCGAGGATAGTGTTGTCCGGTTCAAGGGATCGATGCTCGTATCGGAGGTGCGGAAATCGGCCTCATGTCAACGCGGCGCGGGCACCGGTTATCATCAAAACATGACCCCGCAACCGCCTTTGAGGTCGATAATTTCCCGAGTTTCGTCCGGCGTTGCGATATCCGTTTCCAATCGCCTGGCGATGTCCCTGAAATCTACGAGCGGTAGGACATTGCTGTCAGACGGCGTTTCCCGGGAAATGCAGAGTGAATCCTGGAGCTCGACCCGCACGTTTCCACCAAGACATGAATGACCCGTCCAGTTGAATCTAGGCGGCATTCATGCCTGCGCTTGCGTCAACAAAATAGTATATCGCGGCGATAGCCATCTAAAGACGAATGACGTCAGATCGAGCGGTGCGATCAACGTCATCGAATGCAAAATGGAACATGTAAGAATTTGTTTGAATTAACATTCTGCGTATTAATTACATTTATTATGCCTTGAAAGATTCTTCATTGGAGTCAGATTATTAATGGCAAGCACTCGAAACAATTATTAAATTTTGCACATCAGGTATTAGTCAAAATTATGCAGAGTGACCTGATGGTATGGGCGGCCCCTTCCCGTTGCGGCCTTTAACAACCGCAGTACGGAATCACATGCCGGGGGTGGGGGCCGTCCATACCATCAGGTCAGCCGTGCGGTTGACGTCGACAATGGTTATCGGCCAGGGATCGCTTGTTGAAAACATACCGACTAACCGGTATGTTTTCAGACAGGCAAAGGCCGCCGGGGCGGCGGGAACGTCGAGGAATGGGGAAACCGGCATGGGAACGATCCGGATCATCGAACACATCTCGCTCGACGGCGTGATCCAGGCGCCGGGTGGTCCCGACGAGGACCGGGACGGCGGTTTCGCCCACGGCGGGTGGTCGGCGCCGTTTGCCGATCCGGCGGCGGGCGAGGCCATCGTCGCCGCCCACGGAGAGGGTTTCGACCTGCTGCTCGGCCGCCGCACCTACGACATCTTTGCGGGCTACTGGCCGAACCAGTCGAATGCGATGGCGGACGGCCTGAACGCCGCCACGAAATTCGTCGCGACCCACGAGCCCGGCACGCTCGCATGGGGGCCGGCCGAGGGCCTGGGACGGGACATCGTCGCCGGCATCCGAGCGGCCAGGGACCGGGGCGGTCCCGACATGATCGTCTGGGGCAGCTCGACGCTGGCGCCGGTGCTGCTCGAACACGGGCTCGCCGACGAGGTTCTGCTGCTCGTCTGCCCGGTCCTCCTGGGGGCCGGCAAGCGCCTGTTCCCGGCCGGAGCGCCGCCGCGCGGGCTTGCCCTGGTCGCCACCAGGGCCGCGGCGTCGGGCGTCCTGATCAACACCTACCGGCCCGATGGCCCGCTGCGCACGGGGTCCTTCGACGACCTGGCGGCCGGATAGGCCCGCGGCATTCGGCCCCGCGACCGGCCAGGCCGCGGGGAGGCGCACGAAATAGAAGATTGAAAAAATGTTTCTGCAATCAAAAATTTACATGGCCCGCCTTCATGGGGCCGGAAAAAACATGCTATCCTGAACAAAAACACGCATGTCGCGCCGAACCGCCAACCGCCCTGGACGGAGCCCGAGATGGACCACACGACGATTCACCCGTTGTGCGCCAGCCACGCGCATCTCATCGACCTGCACCTGTGGCGCGGCGCGCCGCAGAACCTGGACGGGTCCCATCCGGTCCAGATCCTGGTGAACCACGGCTACGTGGTGGGGTTCTGCCCCACGCGCCTGCAACCGGCCTGGTCCGCCTACCGCGTCGCCCACGCCGAGGACGACGTCGATTTCGCCCGGCCGCTCATGTACTACGACGACCTGCGGCTGGACGAGGCCCACCGCGTCGGCCGGCGGACCTTCGGCAAGATCGGCGGGGTCCAGCTGAACGTCGGGCACATGACCCCCAACGAGGTCATCAACCGGCAGTTCGGGCGCCTGGCGCAGTTGGAGACGTTCCTCATGTCGAACATGAGCCCGCAGTACGCCTCCCTCAACAGCGGCGTGTGGCTGAAGTTGGAGACGGCCATCCGCGAGATCAGGGACGAGACCGGCAAGGACCACGTCTGGGCCATCACCGGGCCGGTGTTCGGCGACCATCCGGCGTCCATTTCCCGCGGGCAGGGCAAGCACCTGCCAATCCCCGAAGCCTATTTCTGCGTCGTCGTCGACCCCCATTCCTATCCCTACGACACGCCGTCCCGGGTGCAGATCGACTGCTTCATCATCCCCCAGAACGCGCCGCGGACCTCGAACCCGGACGCCTACCCGAAGACCCTGGAACAGGTCGAGGCGGCCACCAACTTGAAATTCTTCGCCTCCTGGGGCCGGGACCTGCCGATCGGCCTGGCGGCGCGGGAGGCGGCGCAGCCGGAAAGCCGCCTGATGCGGGTGCTGCGCGACAAGCGGGCGGTGTGGGCCGCGGCCGAGGGCGCGCTCGAGGAGGCGCGCCGCGAGGCCCGCACCATCGACGACCTGGTCGAGGCCCTGAAGGCCGAGGCGGCGGAGATCCAGATCCAGGGCCGGGCGCTGACCGACGAGGAGGCGTGCCGCCTGCGCACGATCCAGCACACCATCTCGTGGCTGCTGCAGGCCCGCGACCTGACGGCGCCCAGGCCGGCGGCCGAGCAGCCGGCGAACGTGATCACCTACAAGATCGTCTCCGACATGGGCGACCGGCTGCGCGACGGGGCGCGCACGGCGTGCAACTTCTGGAACCGGTTCGTGCGGCCCAGGTTCTCGATCGTCATCCGCCTGGGCGTGTTCACGCAGGTGGGCAACACCATCGCGCGCGCTTACAGGCCCTTCGAGAAGGACGGAATCCGCTATGGCCGGGTGGAGTTCAACACCACCTACCTGGGCCAGTTCACGGACACCGAGGTCGCCGGCACGATCGTGCACGAGATCGGCCATACCCTGGGGATCGGCTGGGACGAGTGGCGGGCGCTGTTCGACCTCGACACCGGCCGCTTCAACGCCCAGGCGGTGGCCCGGCTGGACGCCCTGGACGGAATGGAGGTGGAGCTGGACGGCGGCCCCGGCACCGCCCTCTCCCATTGGGACGAGCTCAAGTTCGACAAGGAGCTGATGACCGGCTACCAGGACCAGGGCGAACACGTGCTGCCGGTCACCATCGACTTGATGGAGGTTCTCGGGCACCAGGTGCAGGAACGGCTCGGCGCCATGGCGCCGCTCGGCGACCTGCTGCAGGACGCCGCCAGCGTGGTGTTCTCCCGCCAGGACGAGGTGCGCCGGCTGGACCTGGAGCACTTCGAGGAAACCGAGGTGTTCGAGCACATCCCGCACACGGGTCCGGGCGCCGGCACCGGTCCGGACCGCGCCGGGTAGGCAGGCGGCCGGGCTACAGGGCCGCCACGAAGCGCAGGTATACCGTGCGCCCCGGCGCCGGCACCGCCGTGCGGTTGACGTCGGCGATGTGGTCGCCGGTCAGGTGCTCGTTGGTGCGCTTGTCCAGCAGGTTGTCGACCCCCAGGGTCAGGCCGAAGCGGTCCCGCCAGCGCAGGCCGCCGTGCAGGCCCAGCAGGGCGAAGGCGCCCGACGGGCCGTCGTTGTCCATGCCCAGGCCGGTCAGCGCGTCGTCGTCGACCCGGTCCTGGCGGCCCGAGAAACGCAGGCTGGCGCCCAGGTTCCAGGCCGCCATGGGGCCCAGGCCGGCGCGGTAGTCCAGCAGCCAGTCCGCCGCCAGGGGCCGCACCTGGTACAGCGGCCGCCCGTCGCTCTCGTTCTCGCCGTACAGGTACGAGACCGCCAGCCGGGTCGACAGGTGGCGGGTCACGTTCCATTCCAGCGCCGCGTCCAGGCCGGCCAGGGTGGCGTCCACGTTGCGCGACACCGTGGCCCCGTCGGCGGCCAGCACGCCGGCCTGGCCGCGCGCCCGGTCGAAGGTCACGAAGTCCTGCACCCGGTCGTAGAAGGCGCCCAGGCGCACCATCCACGACGGCGCGTCGCCCCGGGACCGCTGATAGCCGTCGT
The DNA here is from genome assembly GCA_024236415.1 of Hyphomicrobiales bacterium. Lineage (GTDB taxonomy): Bacteria > Pseudomonadota > Alphaproteobacteria > Rhodospirillales > JACKKN01 > JACKKN01. Next base: position 166,586 of record JACKKN010000001.1, on the reverse strand, counting down.
ACCCGTCGCCGCGGAATTCCAGGCCGGCCTCGGCGCGGTGGTGCTTCTCGGGCTCCAGGGCCGGGTTGCCGACCCAGCGGCTGGCCGGGGGCCCGGACACCGCCTGCCAGCGCTCGACCGGGGTCGGCGTGCGCACCATGCGGCCGACCTCGGCGAAGGCGCGGGTGCCCCAGGCCGGGATGGCGTGGCTGTAGCCCACCTTGCCGCTGACGTTGTGGTCGGTGACCGAGGTGTCCGCGACCCCGTAGTAGGCCCGGTACAGGGCCGCCGGGCTCTGGTCGAACAGGGGGACGCCGGTGGCCGGGGTCATGCCGGCCTTGCCGGCCGAGCCGTGCACCAGGTCGTAGCGCAGGCCGGCGCGCAGCTCGCGCCCCTCGGCCAGCTCGGCGGCGGTCTCGGCCCACAGGCCGAGGGCCGTCTGCTCGACCCCGGGGAAACGGTACGAGTTGACGACGTCGCCGGCGGTGACGTTGCGGCGCACGGAATCCGCCTTGTCCAGCTTGCCCGACAGGCCCAGGACCGTCTCCAGCCCGCCCGCCGTCAGGGTGCCCGTGGCGTCGATCTGGTGGATGTCGTAGTCCACGTTGACCCGCATGCGCGGGCCCGCCGGCGCGCGCAGGGTGAAGTTGTCGGCCTCGCGGTCGACCCGCACCAGGGTGCCGCCGACCTGCACCTGGTCGAAGACGCCGGCCCGCCGCACGGTCAGGATGGCCTTGCCCACGTCGCGGTCGGTGCGCGTGGGGTCGAGGCTGAAATGGGGCTGCCTGTCGTCGGCCAGGTGGTCGAACAGGCCGATCACCTTGATGTCCGTGTCCGGCGTCGGGGTCAGGATCACGGCCGCCTGGCCGATCCGGCGGTCGTAGCCGAAATGCAGGCCGTTGCCGTGGGGGTCGTCGTAGGACAGGGCCCGGTCGTAGCGGAAACTGGCGAACACCTTGGCCGCGTCGGTGCCGGCCCCGCCCTGGACGGCGCCGGTGCGGATCGAGCCGTCGATGCCGCCGGCGGCCTTGGCCGGGCTCTGCGCCGCCGCCACGTCGCCGGCGACGCCGGTGGTGCCGATGGTTCCGTCGGCGGCGTCGCCGATGGTCCCGCGCCGGAACTGGTGCTCGGCCCGGGCCGTCAGGTGGTCCGGGGCCAGGATGAAGGGCGGCGGCGCCATGCGCGCGTGGGGCACCATGCGCGCCGTGTCCACGTAGACTTCCCGGGTCAGGGGAAGCTGCGGCAGGAAATAGGGGTCCTGGGCGGTGGCCGGCCCGGGGACCAGGGCGGCGGCGGAACCGGCCACCGCCGACAGGAGAAATGCGGACCGATGTTTGCCCATGGATGATCCCCTCGGAGCTTGCGGATGCGACGTTGCGCGGGACGGGTTTGTCCATAAATAATAATGCGACGCATTCGCATTACCGTTGACATATATCAACGGGGGAAAATATTGTCGGTTCCGCCGCTTGCCCGGTCCGGTTCCCGGTCCGGTCGGTCGCGCGGCGGGTCTGGGCCGGTCGGCCTTGCCGCCTGCGCGGTCGGGTTCGACCCGCTGTAGTCCTGGGGCGGTCCTGGGGCGGTCCTGGGGCGGCCCATCCGGCCACGCCGCCGGGTCCGCTGGTCCCGCGCGGCGTGCGGTCGAGGGGGGCCGGGATTCCGGCGGTCCCGCTTCCCGACCCGGGAAACGCCGGGACGGACGGTGGCGGCGGCGCCTACCAGCCGACGCCGTACAGGCTCTTGGCCAGGACCAGGATGGCGACCATGTGCGCGAACACGCTGAGGTGGGTGTACTTGAACCGCTTCGAGGTCATGCTGCCGCAGATGGAATGCTTCAGGGCCAGCAGGAAGTGGACCAGGACGCTGAGCGCCAGGGCGATCTTGACCGTCAGCAGCACGCCGAAGGACGTGTGCCAGACCTTCCAGTCCATGGCGTCGAAATGCAGCACCGCCATGGCGATGCCGCTGGCGAACAGCAGCCCCACCACCCAGGGCATGACCTTGCGGCCCCGGGTGTGGATGCCCTGTTCGACCAGGGTCATGGTGGCGGCGGGCAGGAACGGCCGGATCCCCTCCAGGATCAGGACCTCGAAGGCGACGATGCCGAAGAACAGGGTGGCGCACAGCAGGTGCACGATCAGCAGGGGGTTTCCGTCCATGGCCGGTTCCGGTCTATAATTGCGAATGAGACGCATTCATAGTAGATGGGAGCCCGATCTCAAATGACATATGTCAACGGAACGCCGGGCCGCGAACGTGGCGGGGGTTGGGACTGCGGATCGGCCCACGGAAGGGGCGGGGCCACGCCCGCCCGTCCGGCGTGGCGCTGCGCCGGGCGCGGGAGGGGCCGGTGAACGGCGATCTGGCGGCGCGCCTGCTGGGCCGCACGGACCTTTTCCGCGGCGTCCCGGCGGCGGACCTGGCGCGCCTGGCCGCCGCCGCGGCGCCGCGCGCCTACGCGGCGGGGCAGACCCTGTTCGAGGAGGGCGCGCCCGCCGCCGCCTTCCATTGCATCGTCGCCGGCCAGGTGCGGCTGTTCCGCTGGACCCCCGACGGCGACGAGAAGATCTACCAGGTGCTGGGCGCCGGCAAGCTGTTGGCCGAATCCGCCGTGTTCGCCGACCCGGCGGTGTACCCCATGACCGCCGCCGCCTGCGCGGCCACGGAAACCCTGCGCCTGGAGCGGACCGGCCTGACCGCCCTGTGCCGCCGTTCGCCCGACTTCGCCCTGCACCTGCTGGCGTCCATGTCCAACCGCATCGTCTCGGCCATGAACCGCATCGACCAGCTGACCCTCAGCAACGCCCTGCAGCGCCTGGTCGCCTACCTGGTCGAGCTGCACCGGCACCAGAGGTCCCTGTGGCTGGAGCTGCCCCTGGGCCACGGCGACATCGCCAAGCAGCTCGCGGTCACGCCCGAGACCCTGTCGCGCCTGCTGGCCAGGCTGCGCAAGGCCGGGCTGGTCTCGACCCGGCGCCGGACCCTGGTGCTGCTGGACCTGGACGGGCTGTGCCACTACGCCGGCCTGCCGTCGCCCGGGGCGGCCCCGTCCGGCGCCCGGCCGGACGGCGGCATGGTCGGCTGCTGCAGCCTGGCCTAAAGCCTGTTCCCGCGGTGCGGCAAGGGGCCGTGAAACGCGACGGGCGGCCCCCCGGGGTGGGGGGCCGCCCGCGGGACGCCTTCGGGGGACGCCTTCGGGGGGGGGCGGCTCAGGCGCGGCTCAGGCGCGGCAGGAACTTGCCCACCCGGCGGGTGTAGGCGTCGTAGGTGTCGCCGAACTGGCGGCGCAGGTCCTTTTCCTCGTGGTGCACGCCGATCAGGACGTACAGCGTCATCACCGCCGCCATGACCAGGTGGTCCACGGTCATGTGCGGCGTCGCCCACATGCCCAGGAAGATGCCGGTCATCAGCGGATGGCGGATGTAGCGGTACATCCAGCGGCTGACGAACTTGACCGGCGTGTAGGGCCGCGCCGCCAGGTACAGCCACACCTGGCGCAGGCCGAACAGGTCGAAGTGGTTGATGGCGAAGGTGGAGGCCACCAGGAACAGCCAGCCGAAGGCGCTGATGGCGTACAGCACCACCTGCAGGGCCGGCGCGTCCACCGACCAGACCGTGCCGGGCACCGTCTGCCACAGGGCCAGGGCCAGGGCCAGGCAGACGCCGGTGGCCAGGACGAAGGTGCTGCGCTCGGCCGCCTCGGGGATGACCCGGGTCAGGCGCCGCTTGAAGGACCGGCGCGCCATGATCGAATGCTGTACGGCGAACAGGGCCACCAGGACCAGGTTGATGGCCAGGGCGGCGGCGGTGGACTCGCCGGCCAGGGGCACGAAGCCGACCGGCAGCAGGCCGAACATCCACAGCGCCATCCAGACCAGGGGCGCCATGCCGACGGCGTAGGCCGTGACCCCATAGGCGAAGACCCCGGCGCGGGCCAGGCGGGACGGGGACCCGGCGCGCACCGGGACAAGGGAATCGGACGGGGTGTCGAGGACGGTCGCTTCGAGCGTGGACATGGGGGTGTTCCTCCTGTTGAACTGCGGCGCATTCTCATGGAACCGCTGGCCCGGCGCTGTGAACGTGTTCACAAAAACGTGAGCCGCGGATTTTTTCGTTTCCGCCCATTAAGGGCCTCGAAAGATTAGACTTTCACCGGAAAAGGTCTTAGCTTTGGGAACTTTCCGCCGGCCCGTCCGCCGGCCTTCCCGGGGATTTCGCCGTGTCCGACCTGGCCTCCATCGACCTGGCCCCGCTCGCCCTGCTGACCGTCTGCGGGGCGCTGTTCGCCGGCGGCCTGGTCAAGGGCGCGGCCGGGTTCGGCCTGCCCCTGGTGGCGGTGCCGCTGCTGGCCTTCGTGTTCCCGGTGCCCCAGGCCATCGCCCTGATGATGCTGCCGATCCTGGCGTCGAACGTGTTCATCCTGGCCCGGTCGCCGGCCCTGAAGCCGACCGTGGTGCGCCTGTGGCCGCTGATCCTGTCCCTGTGCCTGGGCCTGGCCATCAGCGCCCGCCTGCTGAAGGTCATGGATCCCGCGCACCTGCTGATCGGCATGGGGGTGGTGGTGCTGATCTTCGTGGCCCAGAGCGTGACCCACGCCAACCTGCGGGTGCGGGCCCGGCAGGAGCCCTGGATGGCGCCGATCATGGGCCTCATCTCGGGCCTCATCGGCGGGGTCACCGGGTTCTTCAGCATGCCGGCCATCGCCTACCTGTCGGCCCTGGGCCTGGGCAAGGACGGCTTCGTCACCGCCGTCTGCCTGACCCTCATGTCCGGCGGCGTGACCATGACCGTGATGCTGAACCGGTTCGGTTTCCTGACCCTCTACGAACTGGTGCTGTCGGGCATCGGGCTGGTGCCGCTGCTGATCGGCATCGCCCTGGGCCAGCGCCTGCGCCACCGCATCAGCCACGAAACCTTCAACCGGGTGGTGCTGGTGCTGATGGCCGTGGTCGGCCTGTCCATGATCGCCCGCGGATTCTAGAATTCACCCCCGTTCGGAGGACACCCGCCATGGCCGAGCACCTGTACCCCGTCGCCACCTCGCTGACCCTGGCCGCCGCCGAGGCGATCACCGACGGCGCCCTGGCCGCCGGCCGAGCGGCCGACCTGCTGCCCCTGACCGTGGCGGTGCTGGACGCCGGCGGCCACACGGTGGTGCTGAAGCGCGAGGACGGCTGCGGCACCGCCCGGGTGGCCATCGCCACCGGCAAGGCGGCGGCGGCCCTGGGCATGGGCATGGCGACCCGGGTCATCCGCGACCGCATGGCGGCGCGCCCGGCCTTCCAGGCGCAGCTCGCCACCGCCACCGGCGGCCGCTTCATCGGCGTGCCGGGCGGGGTGCTGATCCTGGACGGCGCCGGCCAGGCCATCGGCGCCGTGGGCATCAGCGGCGACACCTCGGACCGCGACGAATACGCCGCCATCGCCGGCATCCGGGCCGCCGGCCTGACCCCGGCCCCGGCGGAACCGGCCGAGGACTGGGCGGACTCGAGCCTGTAGGAACGTTGCGGCGACCCCAGGCCAACCGTCGTTCCCGCGCCGGCGGGAATGACGCTGGTTTTGGCGGATTTCCGGCATTGCGGCCGGCCGAACACCGGCCCGTCCCTCGGTGCCGCCGGCGTGGTGACGACGGACCGGGAAGGCCCGGTCAGGCGGTGATCCCGCTCTCGCGCAGGAAGTAGATCAGGTCCAGGGGCGGCGGGTCGGCGGGCACCTGGCTGAGCAGGTCGTGGGCCTGGCCGCGGTGGTGGGTGGCGTGGTTGAACATGTGGGTCAGGACCCAGTGCACCGGGGTCCGCTGCGGCTCGCCGGCCATGGTGCGGTAGGTCAGCACCGCCTCCAGATCGGCCGGCGACAGGCCGTCGACGAAGGCGACGGCGGCCGCGTCCTGGGCCTCGCGGGCGGCGCGCAGGGCGGCGAAGCCGTCGTACAGGACGGTGTCCAGGGCGGGGATGGCGGGCACGTCCCCCACCAGCCGGCCGAGCCACAGGCGGTCGCCCACCAGGATGTGGTTCAGGGTGCCGTGCAGGGAGCCGAAGAAGGCCTGGCGCGGGGCCATGTAGTCGGCCTCGGACAGGTCGGCGCAGGCGGCGTACAGGCGGCGATTGGCCCAGGCGTTGTAGCGGGCCAGGACGGCGAAACGGCCGTCGCTCACAGCTCGATGACCTTGTCGTCCTCGGCGTATTCCACGCCCAGGCCGCCGACCTTGGCCAGCATGGTCGGCCCCATGTGGGTCAGCACCAGGCGCCGGGTGGCCAGGCGGTCCATGTTCGCCGACACGGTGGGCCAGTTCATGTGCTTGCCGTTGTCGCGCAGGTCGTCGTAGTAGCATTCGCAGATGAACAGGTCGCTGTCGCGGCTGGCCTGCAGGATGGCGTCGGTCCACTGGGTATCGCCGGTGTAGGCCAAAACCTTGCCCGAGGTCTCGATGCGCAGGGCCGTGGGCGGGGTGTCGCCGACCGGGTGGTCCACCTCCACCGGGGTCACGCGGCGGCCGGCGATCTCGTTGACCTGGCCGACGGCCATCTCCACCAGCTCGAAGTCGAAGCGCCATTCGGTGGTGTGGGAATCGGGGAACAGGGCATCGGCCAGGATCGGCAGGCGGGCCTTGATGCCCGGCGGGCCGGCGATGGTCAGCGGCGCCTTGCGCCTGGAACAGTAGCCGCCGTCCATGAGGAAGAAGGGCAGGCCGCCGAAGTGGTCGCCGTGCAGGTGGGTGACGAAGATGGCGTCGATGGAGTTGGGGTCGATCCCGGCCTTCTTGAGGGCGACGAGCGAGGTTACGCCGAAGTCGATCAGGAAGCGCCCGTGATCGTCGTCGACGAGGAAGCAGGTGTTGAAGCGCCCGCCGGAGCCGAAGGCGTCGCCGCACCCAATGAAGCGAAGTCGAATTCCCATCACCCTTCCCTTAAACCAGATTTCCGCCGCGTCCTGTGAGCCAGATCACACTTTTCCGGGTTCGGCGGCGGTTTTCGGTTGTTTTTCCGCCCTCCGCGCGCCACCGCCGGTCAGGACCAGGACGTTGCCGGCCAGCACCAGGGCCAGCCCCAGGATCGCCGGCGGGGTCCAGGCGTATCCCTCGAACAGGGTCGACAGGGCCAGGGCGACGATGGGGAACAGGACCGTGGCATAGCCGGCCCGGTCCGGCCCGATGCGTCCCAGCAGGGTCAGGTAGCACCAGAAGCCGATCACCGTCGAGATCACCACCAGGAAGGCCAGCGACCCCACGTACAGCGGCCGCGGGTCGAAATCGAAGGTGGTGCCGCCGGCCAGGGTCATGGCGCCCATGAACACGGCGCCATAGGCCATGCCCCAGGCGTTGCCCTGGACCACCGGCAGGCCGCGGCGCTGGTTGACCCCCGAGGTGACCATGCCCAGCGAGGCGCTGAAGGTGCCGGCCAGGCACAGGCCCAGGGCCGCCAGGCCGCGCCCGCCCAGGTCGAAGCCGGCGATCTCGGGCCAGAACACCAGGCCGATGCCGGCGATGCCCGTGGCCGCGCCCAGCACCGCCCGGGGCCGCACCGGCACCCCCATGAACAGGGCCCCGTTGACGATGTTCAGCACCGTGACCGCCGAGAAGCCCACGGCCACCAGGCCGCTGGTCATGTCGCGGGTGGCCAGGTAGATGAGGTAGTAGTTGGTGGAGAACAGCAGCAGCCCCAGCAGGGCCAGGCGGCCGTGGGCGCGCAGGCCGAAGCGCAGCGACCGCCCGGTGGCCAGGCACAGGGCGAACATGATCACCGCCGACAGGGCGAAGCGGTAGACCAGCGACGCCTCGGGCGCCACCACGCCGAGCTGGTACTTCACCGCCAGCCAGGACGCGCCCCAGGCGAACACGGTGAAGGTGTAGAGGGCCGCATTCAGCATGGGAGGTCTGCCTCAGGCGGCCTTGCGCGCCGTGGCGGCCCCGGCTATCAAGGGCGACATGCTCGCCTGGCTCGACAAGATTCCGCGCAACGTGCTGATCATCGGTGCCCTCCTGCTGGGCCTGGCGCCCTTCGTGCCGGAACCGCACCTGTGGCAGAAGGTGAAGATGCTGGCGGCCGGGACTCTGACCCGGCCGCTGGACATCTTCGACCTGCTTTGGCACGGGCTGCTGCCGGTCCTGCTGGTCGTCAGACTGGTCCGAGACTACCGCCGTTGACGAAGGGCCGCAATCGCGGCCGGTGCCGGCAGGAGAATTGACGCCATGGCCGTCGAGCCACCCGTGGTGACCGCGCCGCCGGCGCAGCAGAACATTATGGCCGGCGCCCTGTGGATGCTGCTGTTCTGCGCCGGGTTCGGCGTCATCGGCGTCATGGTCCGCCTCGCCTCGGCCGATATCCACCCGTTCGAGATCGCCTTCTTCCGCAACGCCATCGTGCTGGCGGTGATGGTCCCGGCCTTCCGCACCGACGGCCTGGCGGGCCTGCGCACCCGGCGCCTGGGCATGCACGTCTGGCGCGCCGTGGCCGGCGTGGCGACCATGAGCTGCATGTTCATGACCATGACCCTGATGCCCCTGGCCGAGGCCACGACCCTGACCTTCACCGCGCCGCTGTTCGCCACCGTCGGCGCCGCCCTGTTCCTGGGCGAGGTGGTGCGCCTGCGCCGCTGGACCGCCACCCTGGTGGGCTTCGCCGGGGTCATGGTTGTGCTGCGCCCGGGGGTCGAACTGCTGACCGTCGGCTCGGCCTGGGCCATCGCCACCTCGGTGTTCATGGCCACCACGGTGCTGATCATCAAGTCCCTGTCGCGCACCGAGAGCCCCAAGGTCATCGTCTTCTACATGGCGCTGTTCATGACCCCGCTGTCGGCGGTCCCGGCGGCTTTGTACTGGACCTGGCCGGGGTGGCAGACGCTGGGCTACGTGGCGGTCCTGGGCCTGGCCGCCACCGTGGCCCAGACCGCCTTCGCCAAGGCCATGCACGCGGCCGAGGCCTCGGCCGTCATGCCGGTGGACTTCGCCCGCCTGATCTTCGCCGCCGCGCTGGCGTACCTGTTCTTCGGCGAGGTCCCCGACGCCTACACCTGGGTCGGCGCCGGCATCATCCTGGCCGCCACCGTGTACATCACCCACCGCGAGTCGCGGCGGCGGAAGTAGGGTCTCCGCAGGGGGCGAGACCGGGCAACTTCCCCTTCCCCAGTCACCCGCCCATCTGCTATCCAGGGCGCCCCGGGGCGGTGGTGCCGTCCCGGCGGCATTTTCTGCAACGGGGAGACGGACATGGACATCAACGGACAGGCCGCCATCGTGACCGGCGGCGCCTCGGGCCTGGGTGAGGGGACGGCGCGCATGCTGGCCGCCAACGGCGCCAAGGTCGCCATCTTCGACATGAACCAGGAGCGCGGCGAGGCCGTGGCCGCCGACATCGGCGGCACCTTCGTGCACTGCGACGTGTCCTCGGGCGACAGCGGCGAGGCCGCCTTCGCCGCCGCCCGCGCCGCCCACGGCCCGGCCCGCATCCTGGTCAACTGCGCCGGCATCGCGCCGCCGGCCAAGGTGGTCGGCAAGCACGGGGCGCAGCCGTTGCAGGCCTTCGCCAGCATCATCAACGTCAACCTGATCGGCAGCTTCAACATGATCCGCCTGTTCTGCGCCGACGCGCAGCAGACCGACGCCCTGCCCAGCGGCGAGCGCGGGGTGATCGTGTCCACTGCCTCGGTGGCCGCCTTCGAGGGGCAGATCGGGCAGTCCGCCTACGCCGCGTCCAAGGGCGGCGTGATCGCCATGACCCTGCCCATCGCCCGCGAGATGGCGCGCTACGGCATCCGCCTGCTGACCATCGCGCCGGGCATCTTCCTGACCCCCCTGCTGCACACCCTGCCGCAGGAGATCCAGGATTCCCTGGCCGCCTCGGTGCCGTTCCCGTCGCGGCTGGGCCGCCCCGACGAGTTCGCCAACCTGGTCAAGCACATGTGCGAGAACGAGATGCTGAACGCCGAGGTGGTGCGCCTGGACGGCGCCATCCGCATGTCGGCGAGCTGACCTTGCCGCGGGCGGGGCGGGTCCTGGTCCTGGCGCTGCTGGCCGCCCTGTGCGCGGCGGCGGCCGGGGCCGAGGACAAGCTTCGCCTGCGCGGCATCAAGGGCCAGGACGACCGCCTGCGCGTGTCGTCGGCCGAGGCGCCGTGGCGCGCCATCGGGCGGCTGAACAAGCGCACCGGCGGCTTCTGCACCGCCACCCTGATCCACCAGCGGGTGGTGCTGACCGCCGCCCATTGCCTGTGGAACGGCCGCACCCGGCACCTGCTGCCGCCGGTGTCCGTGCACTTCGTGGCCGGCTATACGGGCGGCGAATGGCTGGCCCATTCGGCGGCGGCGCGGCTGGTGGCGTCGCCGCGGTGGCGGGCCGACCGCGCCCTGGCGCCCGACACCCTGCAGAACGACTGGGCCCTGGTGGTCCTGGCCCATCCCGTGGGGCCCGCCATCGCGCCGATCCCCATCGCCGCCGGCCTGCGCATGGCGGCGCCGCACACCCAGGCCGGCTACAGCATGGACAAGGCCCACGTGCTGACCGTGCACAAGGACTGCCGGATCCTGGGCCGGGTCAAGGGCGCGCACCTGCTGGCCCACGGCTGCGACGCGGTGCCGGGGATTCCGGCTCGCCGATCCTGGCCACGGCGGACGGCGGCTTCGCCGTGGCCGCCATCCACGTGGCCACCATCCGCCGCGGCCAGACCTATGGCCTGGCGGTGCCGGCGGCGGCCTTCCGCGACGCCGCCCAGCGCCTGATCACGGAGCTTGGCAGATCGAGTCCATGAACCGGGCCAGCTCCACGTCGCGGGCGGTCAGGCCGTCGGCGTCGTGGGTGCTGAGCGTGACCTCGACCCGGTTGTAGACGTTGAACCATTCCGGATGGTGGTCCATCTGCTCGGCCTTCAGGGCGGCGCGGGTCATGAAGGCGAAGGCCGCCTTGAAGTCGGCGAAGCGGAAGGTGCGGGTGATGGCGTCGCGCCCCGCCGTCGGCGCCCAGGCGGGCAGCCCGGCCAGGGCCCGCGCCCGTTCGGTGTCGTCCAGCCGCTGCACCATGGTGCGTCCTCCTGTGGTTGCCTGTGGGGCACATAGAGTCGCTTGGCCTGGGGGTCAAGGCGCGGTACCTTTTATCATGGCCAAGCACCGCAAAACCCACGCAAAATCCGGCCAGCACCTGCCGCCCACCCTGGGCGACCTGGACCACATGGCGCGCCAGGCGCTGGTCACCATCCCGGCCGAGCTGCGCCGCCACGTCAACGGCGTGGTGATCCGCATCGCCGAGTTCCCGGACCCGGAGACCGAGCGCGACCTGGAGCTGCAAAGCCCGTTCGACCTGCTGGGCCTGTACCACGGCGTGTCGCTGGACCAGAAGAGCGTCCACGACCTGCCGCAGGGCCCCGACATGGTGTTCCTGTACCGCCGCCCGATCCTGGACTACTGGTGCGAGACCGGCGAGGACCTGGTGCACATCATCCGCCACGTCCTGATCCACGAGATCGGCCACCACTTCGGGTTCAGCGACGACCAGATGGACGAGATCGAGAGCCGGGCCGAGGACCAGCCATGACCGCCGACAAGACCTACCTGCAGCCCCTGGCCGCGGAAACCCTGTTCCGCACCTGCGACCCGGCCGCCTTCCCGTTCGAGACCACCGACCAGGTCGAGCCCCTGGACCAGGTGGTGGGCCAGGACCGGGCCGTGGCGGCGGTCAGGTTCGCCATCGGCATGCGCCACCGCGGCTACAACCTGTTCGTCCTGGGCGCCGAGGGCACCGGCAAGTACAGCCTGGCGCGGCGCTTCCTGGAGGCCCATGCGGCGGCCCAGCCGGTGCCCGACGACTGGTGCTACGTCAACAATTTCGCCGAGCCGCACCGGCCGCGCGCCCTGAGCCTGCCGCCGGGCCAGGGCCGGGTGCTGCGCCAGGGCATGGACGACCTGATCCGCGACCTGCGCGAAACCATCCCGGCGGCGTTCGAGAGCGACGAGTACCGCGACCGCCGCAACGTGATCCTGGAACAGTTGCGCGACATGAACGACTCGGCCCTGGCCGAGCTGCAGAAGGAGGCGGCCAAGCACGACATCGCCCTGATCCGCACGCCGGTGGGGCTGGCGCTGGCGCCGGTCCACGACGGCGAGGTGCTGAAGCCCGAGGAGTTCAACAAGCTGCCCGAGGAGGAGCGCCGCGCCCGGGCCAAGGCCATGGAGGGTATGCAGGCGCAGTTGGAGCAGGTGCTGGGCCAGCTCCCCAAGTGGGAGAAGGAGCACCGCGAGAAGCTGCGCGAGCTGGACCGCGAGGTGATCGCGTTCGCCGTCGACCACCAGATCGACGAGCTGAAGGCCCGCTGGGAGGCCCACCCGGCGGTGATCGAGCACCTGGGCGCCGTGCGCGACGACGTGATCGCCAGCGCCGACGACTTCCGCCCCAAGGAGGGCGGCGGCCAGGCCATGGCCATGCTGGGCGGCGCCGGGCCCGGCCAGGGGGCGCCGTCGTTCCGCCGCTACCAGGTCAACGTGGTGATCGACCACTGCGAGGACCTGGGCCACCCCGGCGGCGAGGGCGATTGCGGCGCGCCGGTGATCTACGAGGACCATCCGACCCAGCCCAACCTGGTTGGCCGCATCGAGTACCTGTCCCAGTTCGGCGCCATGTTCACGGATTTCACCCTGATCAAGGGCGGCGCCCTGCACCGGGCCAACGGCGGCTACCTGATCCTGGACGCGCGCCGGGTGCTGATGCAGCCGTTCTGCTGGGAGGCGCTGATGCGCATGCTGCGCGCCGGCTGCATCCGCATCGAATCGGCGCGCGACGCCCTGGGCCTGTCGGGCATGTCGACCCTGGAGCCCGAGCCCATCCCCATGGACGTCAAGGTGGTGCTGCTGGGCGAGCCGATGATCTACTACCTGCTGGGCAAGTACGACCCCGACTTCCGCGAGCTGTTCAAGGTCGCCGCCGACTTCGACAGCCGCATGGACCGCGACGACGCCAGCGCGCTGGAATACGCCCGCCTGATCGCCACCCTGGCGCGGCAGGAGGGGCTGCGGCCGCTGGACCGCACGGGGGTGGCCCGGGTGGTCGAGCACGGCGCCCGCCTGGCCGACGATTCCGAGAAGCTGACCACCCACATGGCGACCATCGTCGACATCGTGCGCGAGGCCGACTACTGGGCCGGCGAGGACGCCGCCCCGGTGACCACGGCGGCGCATGTGCAGCAGGCCATCGACGCCCGGACCTACCGCTCGGACCGCATCCGCGAGGCCATGCAGGAGCAGATCACCCAGGGCACCATCGTGGTCGAGACCGCGGGCGCCGTGGTCGGCCAGATCAACGGCCTGGCGGTGCTGCAGCTGGACCACTTCGCCTTCGGCAAGCCGTCGCGCATCAGCTGCCGGGTGCGCATGGGCAAGGGCGAGGTGGTGGACATCGAGCGCGAGGTGGCCCTGTCGGGGCCCCTGCATTCCAAGGGCGTGCTGATCCTGTCCTCGTTCCTCAGCTCCCGCTTCGCCGGCGAGGCGCCGCTGTCCCTGTCGGCCAGCCTGGTGTTCGAGCAGTCCTACGGCGGGGTCGACGGCGACAGCGCCTCGTCGACCGAGCTGTACGCCCTGCTGTCGGCCCTGTCGGGGATCCCCATCAAGCAGTCCCTGGCGGTTACCGGGTCCGTGGACCAGAACGGCCGGGTCAGGCCATCGGCGGGGTCAACGAGAAGATCGAGGGCTTCTTCGACGTCTGCGCCGCCCGCGGACTGACCGGCGAGCAGGGGGTGCTGATCCCGGCCACCAACCTGCGCCACCTGATGCTGCGCGGCGACGTGGTCGCGGCCGTGCGCGCCGGCCGGTTCCGCATCCACGCCGTCGAGACCGTGGACCAGGGCATCGAGATCCTGACCGGGGTGCCCGCCGGCGAGGCCGACGCCGCCGGCGCCTATCCCATCGGCACCATCAACCGGGCCGTGGCCAAGCGCCTGGAAGGCTTCACCCGCAAGGCCATCGCCCTGGCCCGGGCACGCGGGCGCGAGCGCCGCGGCAACGGCGGGGGCGAGGCGTGACCGCGCCGCCCGAGCGTCCGCCGGGCCCGCCGGCGCGGGTGCGCTACCGCCGCGTCGTGCTGGCGCTGGATTCCTCGGGCGACGGGGCCGAGGCCCTGGACCTGATCGCCGCCCTGGCGGCGCGCCTGGGGGCCGACATCTCGGGCCTGTTCGTCGAGGACATCGACCTGCTGCGCCTGGCCGCCCTGCCCGGCACCCGGGTGGTCAGCACCCTGTCGCGCGGCGCCGGCCAGATCTCGCCGGCGACCATCGAGCGCAGCCTGCGCGGCCGCATGGCGCTGGTGCGCCGGGCCATGGAGGAGGCGGCGCGGCGGCGCCGGGTATCCAGCTCGTTCGAGGTGCGCCAGGGCCGGGTGGTGACCGAGGCCGTGGGCGCCGCCGGCGAATCCGACCTGGTGGTCATCAACCTGGCCCGCGGCCACGTCCCCGGCGGCCGGGTGCAGGGCATGGGCGAGGTCGCCGCCGCCTTCGCCGCCGGCAACGCCCGGGCGCTGCTGCTGCTGCGCCGGGGGCGCGGTTCGACAGGCCGGTGATGGCGGTCTACGACGGCGGCCCGGCGGCCGACCAGGGCGCTGGAGGCGGCGGCCGAGCTGGCCGCGGTCGCGCCCACGGATTCCGGCGCCACCCGGCCGGTCGAGGTGGTGCTGATCACCAGCCGCCTGGACGAGCTGGAACGCTGGCGCGCGGCCATCGCCGACGACCTGGACCGGCGCGGCATCGCCGCCCGCTTCGTGCACCTGTGGGGGGACCGCGACCTGGGGACCCTGGCCCGCGCCGCCTGCCGCGACCACGCCACCATCCTGGTCGCCGCCGCCGCCGCGCCCCTGCTGCAGGGCGACAGCCTGCAGCGCCTGCTGGACCAGACGGAAAGCTCGGTGCTGCTGGTGCGGTAGACGCGCTACGGCGCGGGGCTCAGCGTCTCCAGGAACGCCACCAGGTCGGCGATCTCGGCCCTCGGCCCCGTCGAAAGGCGGAATGTCAGGTGCAGGGGCGCAGGATGGCCTCGCCGTCCACGTGCAGGCGCTCCAGGTCCAGGTCCGAATAGTGCCGCGCCACGTCGGTCAGGGTCGCCAGGCTGCCGTCGTGCATGTAGGGGGCGGAGTCGGCCACGCCGCGCAGGGGCGGCACCTTGAACTCGCCGAAATTGCGGTGCTCCAGCTTCAGGTGGCGGGTCTTGAAATCACTGTCGCCGCCGGCATCGTCGTTGTGCCGGCCCAGCAGGTTGAACGGGCTGGCGCGCAGGAACTGGATGCCGCCGTATCGGCCCCAGTCCACGCCGCCGGGCACGAAGTAGGGTATGGCGGCGTCAGCGAACTCGCCGTTGCTGAACAGGGGGCCGAAATGGCACAGGCTGCACCGGCCGCGGCCCACGAACAGCTTCAGCCCGCGCCGCGCCGCCGCCGGATAGGCCGGGTCGTCGCGCCCCGCCGCCAGGGCGTCGCGGAAGCGGTCGAACGGGGTCGGCGGGCTGACCAGGGTTTCCTGGTAGGCGGCCATGGCCTTGCCGGCGGCCACCAGCACGTCCTCGGCGGCCATGGGCGCCGGGTCGCCGAACAGGGCCGCGAAGGCGGCGCGCAGGCCTCCGTCGCTCAGGATGCGCGCCTTCACCCGCGCCGCGTCGCCACCCATCTCGGGCCTGGCGACGATCGGCCGCACCGCCGCCGCCCACAGGGATCGGCGCCGCCGTCCCAGCCGTACCACCGCTGCCAGCGGGCGTTGACCAGGCTGGGGGTATTGCGGGTCAGGTCTTGCAAGCCCCGGCCCGTGGCGCGGCCGTCGGCGAAGGCGGCGTCGGGCCGGTGGCAGGTGGCGCAGGCAACGGTGCCGTCGGCCGACAGCGCGGTGTCGAAGAACAGGGTCTCGCCCAGGGCGGCGGCGCGCGGGTCGCCCGAGACGCGGTTGGACGGGTCCTTCTCGACCGCCGGCGGCCAGGGGCCGTGGGCCAGGACCATGGCCAGCTCGTCGTCGGTGAAGGCGACCGGCCCGTCCGCCGCCGCCACCGGGGCGGCGAAGGCCAGCAGCGCGACCAGGAGGACGCGGATCATTTCAGGTCGAAGGGCGCCCGCAGCCGCGCCGGCCCCGACCCGGTGCGCAGGTCGAAGCGGAACTCCCAGGCCCCGGCATGTGCAGCAGGAAGCCCTCGGCCCGGTAGGCGCCGGGGCCCGTTTCCGCCACCGTGGGGCGGTAGTTCATGCCGTGGCGGTGGGCCGGCATGACCGCGTCGACGGCCGCCAGTTCTGTCCCCGGGCCGCAGACGGCCAGGACCATGGCGAAGGGCCGGCCGACCCGCGGTGCCGGCTCGAACCGGTAGGCGACCTCCAGGCCGCCGGCGGCGGCGGTGTCGTCGGCGCCGCCGGGCAGGGCACAATCAGCCTGGGAGGTCCCGGCGGCCAGCAGCAGGGCGGCGGCGGCCAGGGGGAGCCTCATTTCTTCAGGGCCCAGTCGGCCAGGGCCTCGGCGTTGCCGTGGGCGATGCGCCGGGCCAGGTCCGGCGGCAGGTCGGCGAGCCAGCCGCGCGACCACTCGGCGTGGTCGACCACGTAGTACCAGCGTTCGGGGGTGAAGGTGTCGGTGCCGACCATGAAGCGGTCGGGAAAGTCCTCGAACAGGGCCCGCCAGCGGGGGTCCACCTTGCCGCCGCTGGCCTGCTCGCTGCGGAACGCCAGGTCGGACCACAGGTTGCGGTGCCGGGTCAGCAGGGCGCGCACCGCCTCGGGGTCGTCGAATCCCGAATGGGCCCACAGCACGCGGGCCTCGGGGTCCTGGGCGAACACGTGGTCCACGGCCTTGGCGTCCCCGTGCAGGTGCAGGAAGATGCGGTGCCGGTGCGCCAGCTCCACCACCCGGCGCATGACCGGCAGGGTGGCGTCGTCGCCATAGACGTGGAACTCGCCGATGCCGGCGTAGGTGTTGGCGGCCAGCAGCTTGGCCAGCATGTCGGGCACGGTTTCGTCGCGGAACCAGGTGCCGGTCTCGCCACGGCGGCGGTACGGGCGCAGCACCGGCACGATCAGGTCCGGCGCCGCCCGGTACAGCTTCTGGGTGCCCTCGTCGCTGGAACTGGAGACGAAGGCCCGCTTCAGCCCGGCCTGGCGCAGGACCGCCACCGCCTTGTCGGGCGGCAGCATCTGCCAGGCGTCGTGGCTGTAGTGGATGTGGGCGTCCACCAGGGGCAGGCGCCCGTCGTCGGCAGGGGCCGAGCCCGTGTGGCCCATCGCCGCCGCCAGGATGGCGGCGGTCAGGAACAGCGACCGTCCCCGCCGTCCCATGGCGCGTTCAGCCGCCGTAGAAGATGTTGTCGCCCAGGTCGGCCAGGGTCAGGATCGCCTGGTCCGGGCGCCCGTCGGGGGCCTGGGCCACGCCGGCGCCGACAACCTCGCCGAGGACCACGTGGTGGTCGCCCTGCTCGACCACCGAGGCCACCTTGCATTCCACGTGGGCGATGGCGCAGTCCAGGATCGGCGACCCGGTGGCGCCGTCGCGGAAGGGCTCGCCGCTGATCTTGCCGTCGGCCAGCTCGGCCGGCTTGAAGAAGGTGAAGGCCTGCCCGTGGTGGCCCTTGCCCAGCATGTTCAGGGCGAAGGCGCCGCTGTCCTTGATCATGGCGTAGGCACCGGAATCGGTCTTCACCCCGACCACCACCAGGGGCGGGTCGAAGGCGGTCTGGGTGGCCCAGTTGACCGTGGCGGCGGCCACGTCGCCGGCGCCGTTGCGCGACGTCAGCACGTACAGGCCGTAGGGGATCATGCGCAAGGCGGTCTTCTTGGCGTCGTCGTCCATGGAACATCCTCCCGGTCGCGGTTCTTGAGAACGATTTTCGGTTTCGCCCAATAATGGGGAATTTGCCGGCGCGGTTCAAACCCAATCCGGGAGGGGAGGCGCGCCGTGCAGCCGGAAGACCGACAGGGGGAATTGGTGGAGCCCCCGGGACAAACTTCGACCCGAGGCGAGATCAATTCTTGAAGGGAATTGGTGGAGCCGAGGGGATCGAACCCCTGACCTCGACATTGCGAACGTCGCGCTCTCCCAACTGAGCTACGGCCCCACGGGGGAAAAGTCAGGTGCCCGCGCGGCGCGCGCGCGCGAGTGGGCGGATAATGTTGGGGTCCGGGGTTCCTGTCAAAGGGGCCTGTGCGGGCCGCCGCGGCGGGGCTTTCCGCCCTTGCGCCCGGGGCAGGCCGGATTAGGTTAGCGGCGCGTTTTCAAGAGGATGGTCGACGTCGCCATGGATGTTGTTCTCGGGCCGCTTTTCGGTGTGCTGGTCATGGCCATCGACCTGTACATCTGGGTCCTGGTGGCCAACGTGATCCTCAGCTGGCTGTTCGCCTTCAACGTGGTCAACCCCACAACCGCCTGGTCGCCATGATCGCCGAGTTCACGGACCGGGTGACGGCGCCGGCCCTGCGCCCGATCCGCAACCTGGTGCCGGCGGTGGGCGGGTTCGACATCTCGCCGGTGATCCTGATCCTGTTCCTGATCTTCCTGCAGGGCTTCCTGATTCGCATGGAGATGCGGTTTGCCTGACCCGCGATGACCGACGCCGCCCCTTCGCCAGCCCGGCCCCGGGCGGGGTGCGGGTGCGCGTCAAGGTCGCGCCCAAGGCGTCGCGCAACGGCGCCGGGGCCTGGTGGGCGACGGCGGGGACGCGGCGCTGAAGGTTTCGGTCACGGCGGCGCCCGAGGGCGGCAAGGCCAACGCCGCGGTGGTCAAGCTGCTGGCCCGGGAATGGCAGGTGGCGAAATCGGACATCCAGGTCGTCGCCGGGGCCACCGACCGGCGCAAGGTCCTGCTGGTGGCCGGCGATCCGGCGGACCTGATGGCGCGTTTGCGACGCTGGGCGGCGCCCGGCGGCCAATAGCCCGGCCCGGTTGGCGGTACCAAGGGGCCGGTACACGGATTTGACGGGGGAGCGACCATGCCCGACGCACAGACCACGGCCCACATCATCGACGGCAAGGCCTTCGCCGCCGGCCTGCGCGCGCGGGTGGCGGCCGAGGTGGCCCGGTTCCGGGACTACCACCAGGGCAGGCCCGGCCTGGCCGTGGTGCTGGTGGGCGAGGACCCGGCCAGCCAGGTCTACGTGCGCAACAAGGGCAAGCAGACGGTCGAGGCCGGCATGGAGTCCTTCGAGCACAAACTGCCCGCCGACACCACGCAGGAGCAGCTTCTGACCCTGATCGCCGGCCTCAACCACAACGACGCCGTGAACGGCATCCTGGTGCAGCTTCCCCTGCCCGGCCACATCGACGCCGAGGCGGTGATCGACGCCATCGACCCGGCCAAGGACGTGGACGGGTTCCACGTGGTCAACACCGGCAAGCTGACCATCGGCGCCGACGACGCCCTGGTGCCCTGCACGCCGCTGGGCTGCCTGATGATGCTGAAGGACCACCTGGGCGACCTGACCGGCGCCCGCGCCCTGGTCCTGGGCCGCTCCAACATCGTCGGCAAGCCCATGGCCTCGCTGCTGCTGCGCGAGCACTGCACCGTCACCATCGCCCATTCGCGCACCCGCGACCTGGCCGCCGAGTGCGCCCGCGCCGACATCCTGGTGGCCGCCGTGGGCCGCGAACGCATGGTCAAGGGCGACTGGATCAAGCCCGGCGCCACGGTCATCGACGTCGGCATCAACCGCATCCCGGCGCCCGAGAAGGGCGAGGGCAAGACCCGCCTGGTGGGCGACGTGGATTTCGACGCCGCGGTCAAGGTGGCCGGGGCCATCACCCCCGTGCCCGGCGGCGTCGGCCCCATGACCATCGCCTGCCTGCTGCGCAACACCCTGGTCGCGGCCTGCCAGCAGCACGGGTACGCCAAGCCGGACCTCTGACACCGGGGGAGGGGCAGGGCCCATGCAAGGCGGCGACATCGAACAGGCCCTGCGCCACGGCGTCTCGCTGCAACAGGCCGGCCGCCACGCCGAGGCCCGGTCCGTGTACCGCACCATCCTGAAGCGCGCGCCGCGCCACCCGGAGGCCCTGCACCTGCTGGGCCTGGTGGCGTTCGAGACCGGCGACCCGGCCCGCGCCGTCAAGTCCATCCGCCAGGCCCTGGCGGTGACCCCGGGCAACCCCGTTTACCTGTCCAGCCTGGGCCTGGCCCTGCGCGCCCTGGGCAAGCTGGAGCCGGCGCGCCAGGCCTTCGAGAAGGCCCTGGCCCGGCACAGCCCGTTCCCCAGGCGTCCTTCAACCTGGGGTCACGCTGATGCGCCTGGGCCGGCCCGACGCGGCGCTGGGCCACCTGACCGACACCCTGGCCGCCCTGCCCGGCGATGTGGAGACCCTGGTCGAGCTGGCCCGCTGCGAGGCGGCGCGGGGCGACGACGTGGCCGCCGCCGGCCGCCTGCGCCAGGTCCTGGACCAACGCCCCGACCACCCGGGCGCCCTGCGCGCCCTGGCCGAGATCCCGCCGCCGGCGGTGATGCCGGCCGAGGCCCTGGCCTGCCTGGAGAAGGCCGCCGCCCTGGCGCCCGGCGATTCCGAGCTGCAGGCGGTGCTGGCCATGCGCCTGGAGGGGGCCAGCCGCCTGGACGAGGCCGAGGCCGCCGCCGCCCGCGCCGGCGGCCACCCCATCGCCGACCTGGCGTGCTCCCAGGTCGCCTTCCGGCGCGGCGACGCGGCGGCGGCGCGCGCAGCGGCTGGAAACCCTGCTGCGGCGCCGCGACCTGCCCGAGGCCACCCGCATCGTCGCCGAGAACCGCCTGGCCATGGCCTGTGACCGGATCGGCGACTTCGACGCCGCCGTCGCGGCCCAGGACCGGTCCGCCGCCCTGCACGCCCGCTCGCCCCAGGCCCGGGCCATTGACCCGGCCGGGCTGCTGGACCTGGTGCGCGCCATGGCCGCGGCCCTGCCCGCCGGGCACACCGCGGCCTGGGCGGCGCCCGGCCCCGACGGCCTGCCGCCGGACCCGGTGTTCCTGGTCGGCTTCCCACGTTCGGGCACCACCCTGGTGGAGCGCGCCCTGGCCGCCCACCCCGCCATCACCGCCAGCGACGAATACCCGGCGCTGGACCGGGTCGTGGAGGCCGTCGCCGGCTATCCCGGCGGCCTGGACGGCCTGTCGGGGCCGGACCTGGCGCGCCTGCGGGCGCTCTATTGGCAGGTGACCGAGGCCGCTTTCGGCCCCGACGTGCGCCAGGGGCGGTACCTGGACAAGGCGCCAATGAACATCGTTCACCTGGGCGCCGTGCGCCGCCTGTTCCCGGCGGCCCGGGTCATCGTCGCCCTGCGCGACCCGCGCGATGTCTGCGTCAGTTGCTTTCTGCAGGACTTCGCCCTCAACGACGCCATGGCCCACTTCCTGACCCTGGACGGGGCGGCCCGGTTCTACGCCGCGGTCATGGACCTGTGGCGCCACTACGAGGCGACGCTCGACCTGGCCATGCTGGCCTACCGCTACGAGGACGCGGTGGCGGATTTCGAGGGCACGATGCGCCGGCTGGTGGACTTCATCGGCGAGCCCTGGGACCCGGCCGTGGCGTCGCGCGAGGCGCGGGCGCGCACCGTGGTCGCCACGCCGAGCTACCGCGACGTGGGGTCCGAGGTCTACGCCCGCAGCGTCGGCCGCTGGCGCCACTACGCCGGCGTCATGGGCGGCGCCCTGCCCGTGCTGGCGCCCCTGGTCGAGGCCTTCGGGTACCCGCCATGAGCGGACTGGCCTGGGCCCTGGCCGCCTTCCTCGCCACCCACCTGATCCCCGCCTACAAGCCCCTGCGCAACCGCCTGGTGGCGGCGCTGGGCGAAAAGCCCTACTTGGTCGCCTTTTCGGCGCTGAGCATCGCCGTCACCGTTTGGCTGGGCTACGCCTTCGTCGCCGCCCCCTATGTGGAGGTCTGGCCGCCGACCCCGTGGACCCGCTGGGTGCCGCTGCTGGCCATGCCCATCGCCTGCGTGCTGGTGGTGGCGGGCCTGACCACGCCCAACCCCCTGTCCCTGGGCTGGGGCTCGGCGGGCTGGGACCCGGCGCGGCCGGGCATCGTCGCCGTCACCCGCCACCCCGCCGTCTGGGGCCTGGCCCTGTGGTCCGCCGCCCACATGCCGGTCAACGGCGACGTGGCCGGGCTGCTGCTGTTCGGCCTGTTGACCCTGCTGGCCCTGTCGGGCCCGGCCAGCCTGGACCACAAGCGCCGCGCCCGCCTGGGCGAGGACCGCTGGCGCGCGTTGGCGGCCGGCACCTCGGTTTGGCCCCTGGCCGCCATCCTGGCCGGGCGCGCCCGCACCTCGGCGGCCGAGATCGGCTGGGCCCGGATCCTGGGCGGGCTGGCGCTGTATGCCGTCCTGCTGTTCGGCCACGGCCCGGTGATCGGGCTCGACCCCTGGCATTCTGACCGGAGCACCGCCATGAAGACCTGCCTCGCCATCCGCCACGTGCACTTCGAGGACCTGGGCCTGTTCGAGGCCGAGCTGCGGGACCGCGGCTGGCGCGTGGACTATTGCGAGCCGGGGCGCCCCTGCCGCCGGCCGCGGAGCCGGACCTGCTGGCCATCCTGGGCGGGCCCCTCGGCGCCTACGAGGACGACGCCTATCCCTTCCTGCCCGGCGAGGTGGCCTACGCCCGCGCCCGCCTGGACGCCGGGCGGCCCCTGCTGGGGGTCTGCCTGGGGGCGCAGATCATGGCCCGGGCCCTGGGCGCGCGGGTCTACCCGGGCCCGGTCAAGGAGATCGGCTGGGCCCCCATCACCCTGACCGACGCCGGCCGCGACTCGCCCCTGGCCGCCCTGGGCGAGGATGACGCCGTGGTCCTGCACTGGCACGGCGACACCTTCGACCTGCCCGAAGGCGCCCGCCTGCTGGCCTCCACCGCCGCGGTGCCGCACCAGGCCTTCGACTGGGGCGATGGGGATGGGGCCCGCCGGGCCCTGGCGGTGCAGTTCCACCCCGAGGTTCCCGCCGCCCACATGGAACGGTGGCTGGTGGGCCACGCCCACGAGATCGCCACCACCCCGGGCATCGATCCCCAGGGCCTGCGCGCCGCCACCGCCCGCCACGCCGCCGGCACGGCGGCGCGCTGCCGCCGCTTCTTCGCCGCCTGGCTCGACGCCGTCGCCTGAACCCGCCGCCCGGGGCCCGTACCCTGAACTCGCCGACTGGCCCCGTCGTCTGGCCCCGTCGTCCGGCCCCGTCGTCCGGCCCCGTCGTCTGGCCCCGTCGTCTGGCCCCGGCGCCCGGGCGGCGAAAAACCTTTGCCGATTTTGACAAAGGTCAATGTCGCGAGTGCGGATAAGTCGCAATATATGCCCGCGTGCCCGTCGCGGCGCGGGGGGCGGGCCCGGCCGTGCCGACGCAGTAACCCCATAATGAATGCGGTTAATTATTGAGAATCGTTTGCATATAACCTGGATGTGATATAGAAGCGCTCCATGAACCTGGCGAGGATTGCATGAACATGCTCCGCTCCGACTCCCGCGACGCCGTGCCGGCCCCGGAAGACGTTCCCGCCGACGCGCCGCGCGCCTTCCCCCTGGCCCTGGCCCAGGGCGGCGAACGCCTGCGCATCGCCGCCTTCAAGACCGGTAAGGGCCTGGGCCGCAAGCTCAGCAACCTGGGCCTGCCCGTGGGCTCGGAGATCGAGGTCCTGCAGCGCCAGGCCGGCGGCGGCGTGGTCGTTTCCCGCGACAGCACCCGGGTCGCCCTGGGGGCCGGCACGGCGCAGAAGATCATGGTCTTCCTGGCCGCCGACGGGCCGGACCGGGCCTAGGGAGCGCCGGCCATGTCCCGCACCGTCATCGGCGTCGTCGGCAACCCCAACTGCGGCAAGACCACGGTCTTCAACGGCCTGACCGGGGCCCGCCAGCGGGTCGGCAACTGGGCCGGCGTGACCGTCGAGCGCAAGACCGGCCAGTACCGCCATTCGGGACGCGAGGTCCAGGTGGTGGACCTGCCGGGCGTCTACACCCTGGGCATGATGCCGGGGCTGGATTCCATCGACGAGACCATCGCCCAGGACTACATCCTGGGCGGCGAGGCGGACCTGGTGGTCAACGTGGTCGACGCCACCAACCTGGAGCGCAACCTGTACCTGACGGCGCAGCTGCTGGAGATGCGGGTGCCCATGGTGGTGGCGCTGAACATGCTGGACGTGGCCCGCCAGCAGGGCCTGGCCGTGGACCGCGACGCCCTTGCCGATCGTTTGGGCTGCCCCGTGGTGCCGCTGGTGGCCAGCCGCGGCGAGGGCATCGCCGAGCTGAAGCAGGCCATCGCCGCCGCCGCCGCCGACCCCGTGCCGCCGGCGGCCACGGTCGCCTATGCCGGCGGGGTCGAGAAGGCCCTGGCCGAGGTGGCCGCCGCCGTGCGGCCGGCCGCCGATGCCGGCGGGGTCGACCCGCGCTGGCTCGCCGCCAAGCTGTTGGAGGACGACGACCTGGCCCGGCGCCTCGCCGGCGACGCCGCCGCCGACGTGCTGGCGCGCGTGGTGCCGGGGCTGGAGGCCGAGCTGGGCGAGGACGCCGACATCCTGGTGGCCGACGGCCGCTACGCCTTCGCCCACGACCTGGCCGAGGCGGTGGTGGACAAGGCCGGCCGGGTCGGGCGCACGGCGTCGGACCGCATCGACCGCCTGGTGCTGAACCCCTGGCTGGGGCTGCCGCTGTTCCTGGGGCTCATGTACCTGATGTTCATGTTCACCATCAACCTGGGCGGCGCCTTCATCGACTTCTTCGACATCGCCGCCGCCACCATCTTCGTCGACGGCTTCGGCGCCCTGCTGGACGCCGTGGGCACGCCCACATGGCTGCGCGTGCTGCTGGCCGACGGGGCCGGCGGCGGGGTCCAGGTGGTGGCCACCTTCATCCCCATCATCGGGTTCCTGTACCTGTTCCTCTCGGTGCTGGAGGATTCCGGCTACATGGCCCGCGCCGCCTTCCTGATGGACCGGTTCATGCGCGCCATCGGCCTGCCCGGCAAGGCCTTCGTGCCGCTGATCGTGGGCTTCGGCTGCAACGTGCCGGCGATCATGGCCACCCGCACCCTGGAACAGCAGCGCGACCGCACCATGTCGGTTCTCATGGCGCCGTTCATGTCCTGCGGAGCCCGCCTGGCGGTCTATGCCCTCTTCGCCGCCGCCTTCTTCCCGGTGGGCGGGCAGAACGTGGTGTTCGCGCTCTATCTGATCGGCATCGCCGTGGCCGTGGGCACGGGCTTCGTGCTGAAGCACACCCTCTTGATGGGCGAGACCACGCCCTTCGTCATGGAGCTGCCGCCCTACCACCTGCCCAACGTCAAGGGGCTGCTGATCCACACCTGGGCCCGGCTCAAGGGCTTCATGTTCGGCGCCGGCAAGATCATCGTCGCCGTGGTGGTGGTGCTCAGCTTCCTCAACTCGGTGGGCACCGACGGCTCCTTCGGCAACGAGGACAGCGACCGCTCGGCGCTCAGCGCCATCGGCCGCGCCATCGTCCCGGTGTTCGAGCCCATGGGCATCCACGACGAAAACTGGCCCGCCACCGTGGGCATCTTCACCGGCGTGTTCGCCAAGGAGGCGGTGGTGGGCACGCTGGACGCCCTCTATTCCTCCCTGGCCGCCGATGCCGCCAAGGACGCCGCCAAGGCCGGGGCCAAGGACGGCGCCGCCGCGGCCGACGAAACGGGCGGCTTCGACCTGTGGGCCGGCCTGGGCGAGGCCCTGGCCACCATCCCCGAGAACCTCAAGGGCCTGGTCGACCTGGTGGCCGACCCCCTGGGCATCACGGCGGCGGGAACCGGCAGCGTCGAGGCCACGGCCGCCGCCCAGGACGTACAGATGGGCACCTTCGGCGCCATGGTCGCCCGCTTCGACGGCGCCGCCGGGGCCTTCTCCTACCTGCTGTTCATCCTGCTCTACTTCCCCTGCGTCGCCGCCCTGGGCGCCGTGATCAAGGAGATCGGGCCGCGCTGGGGCGCCTTCACGGCGCTGTGGACCACCGCGCTCGCCTACACCGCCGCCACCATCGCCTACCAGGGCGCCACCTTCGCCCGCCACCCGGCCTCGGCGGGGATGTGGATCGCCGGCCTGCTGGCGGCCCTCGCCCTGGCCGTCGTGGCCATGCGCGTGGCCGGCCGGCGCCGCCTCGGCGCCGTGGCGATCCCGGCGGAATAGGGGCGGGGAGAGAGGGGAAGGGCCATGATCCTGTCCGAGCTCCGCGCCTACCTGTCCGAGCACGGCCGCGCCGGCATCGGCGACCTGGCCAACCGCTTCGACGCCGACCCCGACGCCATACGCGGCATGCTGTCCCACTTCATCCGCAAGGGCCGCGTGCGCAAGCTCGAGAACCCCGCCGGCGACTGCGGCGGCTGCTCCAAGTGCGACGCCTTCGCCCTCGAAGTCTACGAGTGGACCGAGTAGCATCCGCCCATACCGACACGCAGAAGTAGCGCCCAGGCCGCCGTTGCTCTAAGCTGGGGCCGTTCCTGGTCGGGGGCGGAACGTGAACCAGCGGCGGAAGCGGATGATTTGGACCCTCGCTACCGGTGCCTTCGGCGCCGGTATTGGTGCGGTCGTCAGCAATTGGATCGTGGAATCCCTGACCGGTTCCGCCGTGGGCGGCGCAATTGGGGGTGTCGGGGGCCTGTTTCTCGGCAACGTTGTCGGCGGTTTGCTCGGCAAGGCCGTGGATCATGTACCGTCCGATCCCGGAAACGACGACGCCTTCGCCCGCCTGATCGACGAGCGGACTCCGCGCCCCTGGCACGACCGCTACGCCGAGTCGACCCTCCTGCGCGCCGACTACGCCATCGCCAGGTTCCAGGGCCGCGAAACCACGCGCGCCGAGATTCGCGGCTGGTGCGACCAGACGGCGCCGATCCTGGTGCGGTTGAACACTGGCCCCGGCGGCACCGGCAAGACGCGCCTGTGGATGCAGGCCTGCACCGAGGTTCGCGAAAAGGGTGACCGCTGGCGCTGCGGGTTCCTGCGCGAGGGGGGCGACCTGTCCGACGCCGCCCTCGACGACCTGTTCGCCAATCGCCGCCTGCTGATCGTGATCGACTATGCGGAGCGGCGCTCGGCCGAGGTCGAGGCCCTGTTGAAGCGCGCCGAGGACCGGGTCAAAGTCCCCGCCAAGCTGCGGTTGGTCTTGCTGGCGCGCAACGCCGGCGACTGGTGGGACGGGCTGTTGCGCGCGAAGGTCTCGGGCGACATGCTCGGCGGCGAACAAACCGAGAGCGAAGTTCTCGCGGGTTTCGCCGAAGCGGAACCGGACCGCGCCGCCTATTTCGATGACGCCGTCGCCGACCTGGCAAAAAAAGTGACGCCCACAGCGACCCCGCCGGCGCGGCCGGACCTCGGCCGCCCCCATTTCGCCCAGGCGCTCTACCTGCACATGGCGGCCCTGGCCTTCCTGCACGGCGAAACCCTGGAACACGAGACCGAATTGCTCGATTTCGTGCTCGCCCGCGAGGACGACATGCGGGCCCGCCAGGCCGACGGCCAGTTCAGCGCACAGGCCCTGGCCCAGGCCATGGCCGCCGTGACCCTGGCGGGCGGCGCCGACGACGCCGGCGAAGCGCGCGACCTGTTGCGGCGCGCGCCGCTGCTGGCTGATTTCGGGAACGAGGATCTGCGGCGCGTCCAGTCGATCCTTCAGGGACTCTACCCCGGTGACCGGTTCCTCAACCCCCTGCA
This sequence comes from Hyphomicrobiales bacterium, assembly GCA_024236415.1. Classification (GTDB taxonomy): domain Bacteria; phylum Pseudomonadota; class Alphaproteobacteria; order Rhodospirillales; family JACKKN01; genus JACKKN01. The sequence continues at coordinate 139,016 of JACKKN010000001.1, read as the reverse complement.
GCCGGACATCATCGGCGAGCACCTGGTTGCCCGCGAGCTCCGCCACGACGGCGGCCTGCTGCCCAGCGTGCTGGATGACGCACCGGAAAACCTGATCGGCAACACGTTAACCGTGCTGACCCGCCTCGCCCATCGCGACGATGCGCAGTCCCAATGGCTCGAACGCGCCCTCGCCGGCCGCCTCGGCACCCTGGCCGAGCCGGCCCTGGACGTCGCCGTCGAGACCGGCGACCCGCTCGGCCCCATCCTGGCCAAGGTCCTCACCGCCGAACCCGACCCTGTCCTTGCCGAGCGGATCATGGACAGGGTCGATCGTGATTTCCAGCAAACGGTGTCCCTGCGCGAAGTCGCCGCCGTGGCGACCGGCCAGTACGCGGCGGCGGGGTCGCTGGGTGACTCGGAGGATGAAGCCGCGCAGGCCGAGAGCGCGCGCGCGAAGACCAACCTGGCCAACCGCCTGGGCGACCTGGGCCGGCGGGAGGAGGCCCTGACCGCCGCCGGGGAGGCGGTGGCCCTCTACCGCGAGCTGGCGGCGGCGCGGTCGGACGCCTTCCGTCCCGACCTGGCCACGTCCCTGAACAACCTGGCCAACTTCCTGAGCGCCCTGGGCCGGCACGAGGAGGCCCTGACCGCCGGCGAGGAGGCGGTGGCCATCCGCCGCGAACTGGCGGCGGCGCGTCCGGACGCCTTCCGTCCCGACCTGGCCGCGTCCCTGAACAACCTGGCCAATCACCTGAGCGAACTGGGCCGACGCGAGGAGGCCCTGACCGCCGGCGAGGAGGCGGTGGCCCTCTACCGCGAGCTGGCGGCGGCGCGGTCGGACGCCTTCCGTCCCGACCTGGCCATGTCCCTGAACAACCTGGCCAACCGCCTGAGCGACCTGGGCCGGCGCGAGGAGGCCCTGACCGCCGCCGAGGAGGCGGTGGCCATCCGCCGCGAGCTGTCGGCGGCGCGGCCGGACGCCTTCCGTCCCGACCTGGCCAAATCCCTGAACAACCTGGCCACCTTCCTCAGCGACCTGGGCCGGCGCGAGGAGGCCCTGACCGCCGCCGAGGAGGCGGTGGCCCTCTACCGCGATCTGGCGTCGGCGCGGCCGGACGCCTTCCGTCCCGACCTGGCCATGTCCCTGAACAACCTGGCCAACTTCCTGAGCGGCCTGGGCCGGAGCGAGGAGGCCCTGACCGCCGCCGAGGAGGCGGTGGCCCTCTACCGCGATCTGGCGGCGGCGCGCCCGGACGCCTTCCGTCCCGACCTGGCCGGGTCCCTGAACAACCTGGCCAACTTCCTGAGCGCCCTGGGCCGGCGCGAGGAGGCCCTGGCCGCCGCCGAGGAGGCGGTGGCCATCCGCCGCGAGCTGTCGGCGGCGCGCCCGGACGCCTTCCGTCCCGACCTGGCCACGTCCCTGAACAACCTGGCCAACTTCCTCAGCACCCTGGGCCGGCGCGAGGAGGCGCTGGCGGCCGCGAGAGAGGCCGTGGAAACCCTGTCTCCTTACTTCCTCGCCATTCCCCTCGCCTATGCCCAGTGGATGATGACCATGGGCCGGAATTACCTTGAACGGTGTAAGGAATCGAATACCGAACCCGATGAAACCCTGCTTGGCCCCATCGCCGAAGCCCTGCAATCCCTCCAGGCCGGCGAGGGTGACGGCGGCGATCCGGATGGCGGCGACGCCTCCTGAGCCCCGCGCCGCGCCCCAGCCGCTGATCCCGTTTGATCCCGCCTTGAGTCGGTGATAAACACCCGGCCCATGACAGACCTCGCGCATATCCGCAACTTCGCCATCATCGCCCACATCGACCACGGCAAGTCGACCCTGGCCGACCGTCTGATCCAGATCTGCGGCGGGCTCAGCGACCGGGAGATGAAGGAGCAGGTGCTCGATTCCATGGACATCGAGCGCGAGCGGGGCATCACCATCAAGGCCCAGACCGTGCGCCTGATGTACCAGGCCAAGGACGGCGAGACCTACCAGCTCAACCTCATGGACACGCCGGGCCACGTGGACTTCGCCTACGAGGTCAGCCGCTCGCTTTCCGCCTGCGAGGGCTCGCTGCTGGTGGTGGACGCGACCCAGGGGGTGGAGGCGCAGACCCTGGCCAACGTCTATCTCGCCATCGAGAACGACCACGAGATCATCACCGTCCTCAACAAGATCGACCTGCCGGCCGCCGAGCCCGACCGGATCAAGCAGCAGATCGAGGACGTGATCGGGCTCGACGCCTCCCACGCGCTGCCGATCTCGGCCAAGACCGGCCGCGGGGTGGACGCGGTGCTCGACGCCCTGGTCACCCGCCTGCCGGCCCCCAAGGGCCGCGCCGACCAGCCCCTGAGCGCGCTGCTGGTCGACAGCTGGTACGACTCCTACCTGGGGGTCATGATCCTGGTGCGGGTCTACGACGGGGTGCTGCGCAAGGGCATGAAGGTGCGCATGATGTCCACCGGCAGCATCCACCAGATCGACCAGGTGGGGGTGTTCACGCCCAAGATCACCAAGGTGGACCAGCTGGGCCCCGGCGAGGTGGGCTACATCACCGCCTCCATCAAGACCGTGGCCGACACCAACGTGGGCGACACCATCACCGAGGAGCGGCGCCCCACGGCGGCGCCCCTGCCCGGGTTCAAGCCCAGCGTGCCGGTGGTGTTCTGCTCGCTGTTCCCGTCCGACGCGGCGGACTTCGAGGACCTGCGCGAGAGCCTGGCCAAGCTGCGGCTCAACGACTCGTCGTTCCAGTACGAGCCCGAGAACTCGGCGGCGCTCGGCTTCGGCTTCCGCTGCGGGTTCCTGGGCCTGCTGCACCTGGAGATCGTGCAGGAGCGGCTGGAGCGGGAATTCGACCTGGACCTGATCACCACGGCGCCCAGCGTGGTCTACCGCATGACCCTGACCGACGGCACGGTCAAGGAGCTGCACAACCCCGCCGACATGCCCGAGCCGACCCAGGTCAGGACCATCGAGGAGCCCTGGATCAAGGCCACCATCATGGTGCCCGACGAGTACCTGGGCAGCGTGCTTTCCCTGTGCACCGAGCGCCGCGGCACCCAGGTGGAGCTGACCTACGCCGGCGGCCGGGCCATGGCCGTCTACCGCCTGCCCCTGAACGAGGTGGTGTTCGACTTCTACGACCGCCTCAAGTCCATCACCCGCGGCTACGCCAGCTTCGACTACGAGATGGCCGACTACGCCGAGAGCGACCTGGTCAAGGTGTCGATCCTGGTCAACCAGGAGCCGGTGGACGCGCTGGCCTTCGTCTGCCACCGCGGCCATTCGGAAACCCGCGGCCGCGACGTGTGCCAGCGGCTCAAGGACCTGATCCCGCGGCAGATGTTCAAGATCCCCATCCAGGCCGCCATCGGCGGCAAGGTGGTGGCCCGCGAGACCATCAGCGCCATGCGCAAGGACGTGACCGCCAAGTGCTACGGCGGCGACGTGACCCGCAAAAGAAAGCTGCTGGAGAAGCAGAAGGCCGGCAAGAAGCGCATGCGCCAGTTCGGCAAGGTCGAAATCCCCCAAAGCGCCTTCATCGCGGCGCTGAAGATGGGGGATCAGTGAACCGGGATCACCGATCCCGGCAAGCGCGACCGCGCGCCGGCGCTTATGCGCCGTGAGCCAAGGGGCCACAGGCCCCGCCCGGCGCCTGAGGGGCAAAAACGAAAATGACGACACCAGGTACGGTTTCGACCCGTTTTAACCCGATTTTGAGGCGCTTCAGGCCGGTTCTAACCCCGATGTCGTCAGGATAACCCTTTGAGATCGAGGAAAACCCACAGATTTGGCAAGAAAATGTCGTCATTTGCCGTCATTCGCGCCCTTTGGAGGGGCCGGAATGGGTTCTAGAGGGGTGGCTCCAGGCAACAGGGATCGCCCGACGGCCGATTCGTGATTCACATTGGCAAAGAACATGTTAGGAATATATGTCGACAAGCCCTCATTTTCAAGTGTCCTGTATTCGATTTTTTTCTTTGCATGGAGACAGATAGGAAAAAATAGAACGCAAACGCAAGATTTCTGGCGACAAGCGATGAAATGTTGATTTTGTCGCCCAAATTGCCTACTATTCAAGCAACTTTGAGCTTGACTCCGAACGGGGGATCGGGGCGAATGCGCTCACATCTCATTGCAAGCCGTTGACAGACGATACAAAGATGTCTCTTTCTCAGCGCGACACTGAACTTCTGTTCAGGAAACGGAAGATTACTGGTCGCAATATGCTCACCTCGCTCGAACGTGGAGCAAGACTGCTCCAAGGCCCCGACAAGAAGGTTGTGCCTGCCCAATCTTCGAAAGCGGGTAAAGCCATTAAAGGGAAAACGGCAAAAAGAACACCACGCTTTAGGGTTGAACAGCGGACAGGCTTGCTTAGGACTGGAAAATAGGAATTGCAGGCTGTAGCATTCTCTGAACATTAAGTTTAGAGGCTGTGTTTAGTGCAAGTAACAAAAACCAGAAAGTTCCTATTCCTCAACTATATAGATGGTGATCCCGACTATCAACGGACGATCTCTGTGGTCGACGACCTCGACGTCGTATTGTTGAATTGGAGAGCGAATTCTCGGGTATCACCGATTTGGCGTCTGGAAGACCCCAGTCTAGGGGCAGACCAACCTGACATCCATTCTTCAGGCACGATCTTCTTCGTGGCTATGATGAATCCTGCCGAACTTGAACTTGCTCTCCTTCCAAGAGGCGAACAGGAACTGCCTTCGCTACGCATACTGTGCACGTTAGGTGTTTTCAATATCATACTTTCTGTGGCTACAGCGAGTGAATCTGAGGTTTTACAGAATTTTCTAGCCGAGAGTATGCAGTCTTTCGAGGTATGGCGTATAGAGAATGAAACTTGTCAAGAAATGGAAATTTATAGAAAGACTGACACCCCCGCATTTGAGGATTTTGACTTAACGTCGATTGAATCGGAAGATCCAAAAATCAATGCCAAGCATTTGGAATTATTTACAAACATTCTTGCCGCAGCGTCAAGAGGTAAGCAATATATTCCCTGGGTTGTTGATGATCTTACTAAGATTGTCGAATCATATCGACAAAGCTTGGACTCTATAGTTATCGCCTCGCCAGACAGAAAGAATTTCCTTCTGGATGCTGCATATTACAGGGTCATAAACGCTAACTCATCAATTTCGCGTTTTTCATCTCAAGCTTTGTCGGGTACACAACCTATCGAAACCTCAGAATGCCACTATTGGCCGCATTCTGCTTTAGGGATCGGCATAGCAAATTGTGCATCTCGAAACGTTGCCGCTATTATTTCCAAAAAAATATCTGAGTTTGATTTTGTTCAGCGCTTAGTCGATTTAGAAGGCATCGCGTACAAATATTCTGAACGTCCTGTAGATTTAACATTAGAGCAAATGGAAAACGATTTTCTTTCTTCTGCTCCTTCCATAAAAAATGAAAAAATTAATCCTATTTGCTTCTTTAGTGGAAGGGACAACTTTAGACATGATGTGTATTCCCTAAGCCTTCCGCTCGAATCGATTGATCTTGCAACTACTTACCAGTGGTCTTTGCAAACAATAACGCATGAACTTACACATCGACTAATTGAACCGATTATGGGTCTTTTGTTGCCGGATGATCACACGGAATTATTTGACTCTAAAGGAAAATCAAAGGCTTATATGGAATATCGGCCAGCAGATATGCTTGACGCTGCACGAATCGGTTTGCTGGATGCACTTATGGCGTATGCCAGAAGCCAAAATTCCGATTTCGTTGATGATTATGTCCGCGATACTTCTGAGTACGAAATTTTGTACGAATTCATAATTCAATTTTCCGATTTCATCGAAGAATTTCTTGTCCACACATTTGACTTTCTCTACTTCTATGAGAGAGATCCTGAGGAATACGTTAAATCACTTTGGGTATCTTGGGGAATAATACCGCATCTAGAAGACAAACTTGATGACTATATAGTTCGCACAATTGTTGCCTTGTCCTCTAATACATTGCACATTAATGACTGCATTGAAGTGGCAAAAGATCAGTTCTTACACGAAATAGAGAATGATTTCGTTAAAGATAACAATCCTCACTATGACGTCATAAAGCAGAAAGTAGCAAATGATTCATACTGGTTAACAAACCTTAAGCCCAAAGTCGTTGCGGGAAATGTAAGCGCCCGATTTGTTATTACATTCTTATACTCCGGCGAAGCCCACAAAATGATATATGAGGATTCTGCTTTGGGATCTGGTGATAGTTATGGAATTACCCGGCGATCATTTGCATCAGAGAAATATGAGAATCCACTTCGCTTGCTTAAGGAGTATTCTGGCTATCAGAGAGGAACCGAGGCGGACAGTCTTTGGTTGTTTCACATACTTACTTTTAATGTGGAAGATGTACCGTGACGATTTTTCACGGATATATTTTTAGATGGGGCACGTCTACTTTCAGAATTGATAGTGGCGAACTCGAAAGGTTGTGGCTTGAATTTTTGTATTCTGCCGGTCAATTCGATGTTATTGATGAATTTTCTGCAAAGGAAGGAAGAGGCCCTTGGAGGCAATATCGATTTAGGTCTCCTGAACCACTAACACGTTACCATAGGATATTGAATGCCGAACATGGAATGATAGGGCCGTTTGATTACGACGTTCTTATTCGTGTAAATCCATTGACTGGTACCATTGTAATCCTTGCAGCGGGAACGGCAATTGTTCAACAGGTAATAAAAAACGCGCTGGATCCAGTCCTTTCTCCGAAATTGGCATTTCGCCAAATTCGGATTGACGAATTGGCGAAGTATCTTCTTAAGGAAGGAATCGATGATTATGCAATGACAACATTGAGAGCACGGTTCGTTGCTTCTGGCAAAAATTTGGAGAGAATTAGTTTTGATGGCCGCGACCTTGCGAACTCAAGCACATTCAAGGAACTATTCAGGCTTTTAACTCCTTATTATATTGGTATGCGAAGTCGCTTAGACCCGGAGGATGTTGAAGCTATTAGGATGAGTAATCGGGGCTATATCGCTATATCATTTGGTGAAACAGCAGATTCCTCGTCAGACGATATCGAACCGGAACCGACTCCTGCCTACCACGAACGACATCCAGAGTTGTACGTCCGAAGGGCTGAGGATTGCTTGGTCTACATTAGTGAAAATGGATTCTTACGAGATTAGGTAATGTCTTTAGCATTTCCACACAAAGGAGGTTGGGGTACGGATGTAGCGCTAGAAAGCATTGCAAAAAAGTTGCAAAGGGGGAATGTTCTGCTCGTGCTTGGTGCCGGTGTTTCGATGTTTTACGGGTTGCCAAATTGGAAAGACCTTTTAGCCGGTATTAGATGCGACGGTACTGGGCACACTCTTCCTGAAATTTCGGATGATTATCCAAGATGGGCGCAAAATATACTTGACGATTTATTTGGTGGCGATGAAAAAAAATTTTCCGAAGCAATCAGCGAAGCACTTTACGGCAGCCCAACGAAAGAGATAGATACTGAAAGAATTCGCCACAATGAAACCTTAAGATCAATATGCGCAATTGGAACCGACTCGATGCGAGGTAAGACGGATAGCATTGTAACGTTTAACTATGATAGCCTTTTAGAAAGCTACTTTGAAAGCGATGGCCTGGTAGTGCAGCCTGTAACTAGCGAGAATCAACCTTGGGAATCTGCGGATATTACGATATTCCATCCGCATGGATTTCTTCCTCATCGAGAATCGCGTTTTAAAAGAAGCGAGAATATAGTTCTCGCAACTTGTCAATACGACCGCTCGGTGTCATCACACTGGGAAAGTATTTTGGAAAATTTATTTAGCACAAGATTTTGTTTATTTGTCGGTCTTTCGGGAGAAGATAAAAGACTAGAGAGCATTCTTTCGAAAGTAAAAAATCGCAACCAACACGCAAAAGTAGAAAATTATTGGGGCTATCGAATCTGTGGAAAAGGCGACCGCAAAATCGACATGTGGGAAAGTAATCACGTATTCTCTTTGGAGGTTGATGAACTTGGTTTGAAAATACCCGAGACCATCCTCAAAATATGTCAAACTGCGGCTCAAGGAGCTCGCTGAATAAAGAACTTTTCCTGCAAATTTCTGCGTTTCTTGCCATTTTCTTGGTGATCCATACCATGGTGCAACTGCGCTCCGTACTCTCAATGCATCGTTTCCCCCCCCCCAGAAACTAAACATCTTCACTTTCCCCACGCCGTCCCCCCGCCCCCGTGCTATACCCGCCTCATGGACGCCATCCTCGCCCACCTCACCTTCCATGTCCTGGCCGTGACCACGGCGGCCATGCTGGCGGGCGGGGTGTTGAAGGGGACCACGGGGTTCGGGCTGCCGTTCATCACCGTGCCGATCCTGACCCTGGCCATGGACGTGCCCGAGGCCATGGCGGTGTCGCTGTTCCCGATCCTGCTGTCCAACGTCTACCAGCTGTTCCGCGACCCGGCGGCGACCCGGGCCGCCGTGGTGCGGTTCTGGCCGCTGGTGCTGTCCCTGGTGGTCATGCTGGCGCTGACCTCGCGGCTGCTGAGCGTCATCGACACCCGGGTGCTGATGATGCTGGTGGGGGCCGCCGCGCTGTCGTTCGTCATCTTCACCCTGGCCACCCCGCGCCTGCGGGTGCAGCCGCGCCACGAGCGCTGGCTGGCGCCGCTGATGGGCGCCATTTCGGGCACCATCGGCGGGTTCACGTCGTTCTACGGCACCCTGGCGGTGGGCTTCGTCACCGCCCTGCGGCTGGACAAGGAGGCCTTCGTCACCACCGCCAGCCTGATCCTGCTGTCGGGCGGGGTGACCCTGACCGTGACGCTGAACCGCATGGGGTTCTTCGTGGCCGAGCAGGCGGTGCTGTCGGCCATCGCCCTGGTGCCGCTCTATGTCGGCATGCGCATCGGCCAGGGCCTGCGCGGGCGGCTGAGCCAGGAGACCTTCGCCCGCATCATTCTGGCCTTGCTCGCCCTGGTCGGCGGGTCGATGATCCTGCGCGGCGCCGTGGCCCTGCTTTGACCGGCGTCAACGTCGCGCCGGCGGCGGCGGGGTAGGACTGGAGGGGTCCCGCGCCGCGTCCCGGCACAGAATGGGGGAACCGACATGATCCGAACCACCGGGCCGGCGCCGGCCCTGTCGCCCGTGCTGCTGGCGGGGCTGGCCATGCGGCCGCTGCCGCTGGCGCCCCTGCGCCGGGCCGTGGCCCTGGCCATGGCCGCGGTCAACCGCCGCCACCCGGACCTGTTCGAGCGCCTGGCCGGCCTGGAGGACCCGGTGTTCCTGATCGACCCGGCCGACCTGCCGCTGGCCTTCCTGCTGCGGCCCCGGGCGGGCGGGGGGGTCGCCGGGGGCGCGGCGATGGAGGTGGTGGGCGAGGGCGGCCTGGCCGACGCGCCGCCGCCCACGGCCACCATCCGCGGCCCGCTGCTGGACCTGATCGACCTGCTGGAGGGGCGCATCGACGGCGACGCCCTGTTCTTCAACCGCGTCCTGACCGTGGAGGGCGACACCGAGGCGGTGGTGGCCCTGCGCAACGCCGTGGACGGCGCCGGCATCGACCTGCGCGCCGACCTGTTGGCGGCGCTCGGCCCCCTGGCCGGGCCGGCGGGGGTGCTGCTGGACGGCGGCGCCCGCCTGCTGCGCCGCGCCGGGGCCGACCTGGAGACCCTGCGCGCCGCCCTGGTTGCCCCCCTGCACCGGCGCCAGGAGGCCCAGGCCGCCACCCTGCGCCGGCTGGAGGAGACCGTGGCCGCCGGTTCGGCATCGCCGCCGGGCCGGGCGCGGCGCCGCGCCGCGGCCGTGCGGAATGCCGGAAGGGACGCGCCATGAGCGGATCGGAAACCAAGCCCCTGGAGCTGGTCTGCCCCGCCGGCACGCCCGGCGCCCTGCGCGCCGCCGTGGACGCCGGCGCCGACGTGGTCTACCTGGGCTTCCGCGACGAGACCAACGCCCGCAACTTCCCGGGCCTGAACTTCAGCCGCGACGAACTGGCGGCGGGGCTGGACTACGCCCATGCCCGCGGCGCCGAGGTGTTCGTCGCCGTCAACACCTACCCCTTGGCCGGCAACCCGGGGCCCTGGCACCGGGCCGTGGACGACGCCGCGCGCCTGGGCGCCGACGCCGTGATCCTGGCTGACATCGGCCTGGCGGATTATGCGGCGCGCACCCACCCGGGGCTGCGGCGGCACCTGTCGGTGCAGGCCTCGGCCTCCAACCCCGAGGCGATCCGGTATTACCACGACGCCTTCGGCATCCACCGGGTGGTCCTGCCCCGGGTCCTGACCATCCCCGAGATCGCCCGCCTGAACGCCCGCATCCCGGTGCAGACCGAGGTGTTCGCCTTCGGCGGCCTGTGCGTCATGGCCGAGGGGCGCTGCGCGCTTTCGAGCTACGTCACCGGCGTCTCGCCCAACAAGGAGGGCGCCTGCTCGCCGGCCAGCCACGTGCGCTACGAGGACACGGGCGACGGCCTGGTGACCCGCCTGGGCGAGGTCACCGTCAACCGCTTCGCCGAGGGCGAGCCGGCCGGCTACCCGACGCTGTGCAAGGGCCGCTTCGTGGCCGGGGGCCGGGCGTCGTACCTGTTCGAGGAGCCGACGTCGCTGAACGTCATGGACCGCCTGCCCGAGCTGGCGGCGGCCGGGGTGACGGCCCTGAAGATCGAGGGGCGGCAGCGCGGCCGGGCCTACGTGGCGGGCGTGGTGGCGGCCTTCCGCCGCGCCGTGGACGCCGCCGCCCGCGGCGAGCCGGTGCCCGCCGACGACCTGGCGGCCCTGACCGAAGGCGGCCGCGCCACCGCCGGCGCCTACGAGAAGACGTGGAGGTAATCCCGTGAACCAGCCTCAGGAAGGATGCCTCACCCTTGGGCCTTTACTTTTCAACTGGGCACCCGAGGCGTGGCGGGACTTCTATCTGCGCATGGCCGACGAGGCGCCCGTGGACGTGGTTTACCTGGGCGAGGTGGTCTGCTCCAAGCGCGCGCCCTTCGTGGCGCCGCACCTGGCGGAAGTGGTGGAGCGGCTGCAGGCGGCGGGCAAGGAGGTGGTCATCTCCACCCTGGGCCTGATCATGGACGGCCGCGAGATGGACCAGGTGCGCGAGACGGTGGCGGGCGGCGATTGGCCGGTGGAGGCCAACGACATTTCCGCCGCCGCCCTGCTGCGCGGCCGGCCGCACGTGATCGGGCCCGGCATCAACGTCTACAACGAGGGCACGCTCGCGGTCCTGGCCGGCCAGGGCGCGACCCGGGTTTGCGTTCCCGGCGAGCTGCCGGCGGACTCGATCCGGGTGCTGGCCGGGACCGGCCTGGCGGAGATCGAGGTGCAAGTGTTCGGCCGCCTGCCGCTGGCCATCTCGGCCCGCTGCTACCACGCCCGCCAGCGCGGCTGGGAGAAGGACTCCTGCCGCTACGCCTGCGCCGACGACCCCGACGGCATGGAGCTGGACACCCTGGACGGGACCCCGTTCCTGGCCGTCAACGGGACCCAGACCCTGTCGCGGGCCTGCTGCAACCTGCTGGCCGAGCTGGGCGACCTGCGCGCCATGGGGGTGGGGCATTTCCGCCTGTCGCCCCAGGACACGGACATGGCGGCGGTGGCGCGGCTGTTCCGCGCCGTGCTGGACGGCGACCTCGACCCGGCCGAGGCCGACGACCGCCTGGCCGCCCTGGTGCCGGCCATGCCCTTCGCCAACGGCTTCTATTACGGCGAGGAGGGCATGGCCTTCCTGGCCGCCGGCGGCGGCGAATAGGCCATTTGGACGGTGACGGCGACTCGCGGGCTGGTATAGGCTCGACGGACCGATTCGTTCCCGAAGGAGCCGTCCCGTGCCCATCCGCGCGTCCACCCCCGCCCCCGGCGCGGCGCCGCACATCCGCCTGGACCTGGGCGCCCGCGAGGTGCCCCTGCGCCTGCGCCGCAACGCCAAGGCGCGGCGCGTGATCCTGCGCCTGGACCCCACCGGCGAGGGGGTGGTGGTGACCCTGCCGCCGGGCGCGTCCGAGGACGCGGCCGTGGACCTGGCGCGGCGCGAGGCGGACTGGATTTTGACCCGGCTGGAGCGCCGCGCGCCGCGGGTGGAATTCGCCCCCGGGGCGCGCATCCCCTTCGCCGGGCGCGACCACCTGGTCACCTGGACCGGGCTGATGCGCGGCGGCGTGCGCCGGGACGACGGCTTCCTGGCCGTGTCGGGCCCGCGCGAGCACCTGGCGCGGCGCCTGGGCGACTGGCTGCGGGCCGAGGCGCGGCGCCACATCCTGCCCCTGGTGGCCGACAAGGCCGCGGTCCTGGGCCGGCGCCCGGGCCGGGTCACCATCCGCGACACCCGCTCGCGCTGGGGCTCCTGCGCCGCCGGCGGCGACCTGTCGTTCTGCTGGCGCCTGGTCCTGGCGCCGCCGCACGTGCTGGACTACGTGGTCGCCCACGAGGTGGCGCACCTGGCCCACCACGACCACAGCCCCCGGTTCTGGCGCGCCGTGGACCGCCTGACCCCCCACGCCCAGGGGGCCAAGGCCTGGCTGCACGCCCACGGCGCCGACCTGCACCGGTACGGCTGACAGGGGGGGACCGGCCGGCCATGGAGACCACCCTGACCGCCAGCTTCCTGGCCGTGACCGGCATCTGGCTGGTGACCGTGCTGCTGCCCGGGCCCAACTTCGTGGCCACGGTGCACGCCAGCCTGGCGCGGTCGCGGCGCGACGGGCTGCTGGTGGTGGCGGGCATCGCGCTGGGCACACTGGTCTGGGCCGCCGCCAGCCTGGCCGGCCTGGGGCTGCTGTTCCGCGCCGCCGGCTGGCTCTTTGTGGTGGTAAAGACCCTGGGCGCGGCCTACCTGATCGTCATGGGGCTGCGCATGGTGCTGGCCCGGGGCGGGGCCGCGGCGGCGCCGGCGCGGGCCGGCGGCGCCTTCCGCACCGGCCTGCTGACCGACCTGAGCAACCCCAAGGCCGCCACCTTCTTCACCTCGCTGTTCGCCGTCGCGGTGCCGCCGGGGGCGCCGCTGTGGTTCCAGGCGGCGCTGGTGGGCACGGTGGTGGCCATGGCCGCCCTGTGGTACGGGGCCGTGGCCCTGGTCCTGTCGGGGGGCCGGGCGGGGGCGCTGTACCGCCGCGCCGAGGCCTGGATCCGACGCGCCGCCGGGGCCCTGTTCGTGGCCTTCGGGGTCCGGCTGCTGGCGGACCGCTGACCGGGCCCTATTCCTCCCGCGCCAGCACCCGCACCCGGGCCAGCAGGCCGTCGACCCGGGCCCGCTCGGCGGCCGGCAGGGCGTCGGCCAGCTCCTGGCTCCAGGCCGTCATGTCGACCAGGAACCGCTGCAGGTGGCGCTGCACCGGCGCCGCGTAGTTGCGCGCCGCGTCGGCCCCGGCGCCGGCGTCGCCCTCGGCCCCGGCCAGGGCCTCGGCCACGGCGTGCACCAGGTCCTGCACCGACAGCCCGTCGTCCGCCGCCGGCGGCGGTGCCGTGGCGCCGATGCCGAACTCGGCCCCCACTTCCGCCATGAAGGCGGCCCGCGTGTCCTCGGACGCGTGGCCCCAGGCCCGGCGCAGGTCCATCAGCGGGGTGCGCTCGCGGATCATGCCGGCCTCGATGGCGGCGGCGCGCACGCTGGTGATGGCGCCGTCCTCCATACGGGCGAACAGGTCGGGCCGCTCGCGCCGCAGGCGGCCGCGCCAGTAGGCGGCGTCGCGTTTCCGGTTCAGGCTTCCCTCCCCCAGCTACAGGGTCCGGGGGCCAGGATACCCCATGCCAGTTGATACATCAACCATCCCGCCGCCAGACCGAAACGGAGAACAGGGGCAGGAGTGCAAGAGGCACCAGGCGCCGCGCCTCGCGGGTGAAGCGTTGCGCGGTCAGCCGCTCGATGTCGCCGATGGTGGTGGTGTGGTAGTGGCCGGAAAACCCGGCCAGGCGCCGGCCCAGGCGGTAGAGGGCGTTCTCGGTCGGGCCCGACAGGACCAGCAGGCCGTCCGCCCGCAGGGTGTCGCGCAGCAGGTCCAGCAGGGCGCCCACGTCGTCATTGTGCTCCAGCGAGTCGAGGGCGAACACGGCGGCGAAGCGGCCCGGCGGCAGGGCCGCCGCGTCCTCGCGCCGGGCGCCGGGCACGAAGGCGGCCAGGGCGCCGGCCAGCAGGTCGTCCTGCTCGACGAAGTGGTAGGGCACGCCGGGGCCCAGGAAGTGCGACAGTTCACCCGAGGCGGCGCCGAAGTCCAGCACCGGCCCCGGCGCCACCCCCAGGCGCGCCGCCTGGGCCCGGAACAGGCGCGCCGCCAGGATCAGCCGCCACCACGACACGGCGGCGGCGGCCAGGTTGCCGTGCACGTAGGACGGCACGCAGCTTTCCTCGATCTCCTCGAACTGGCGCGCCACATCGAAATGGGCGGCCAGGGCGCGGCGCCGCCGCCGCACCACCGCCCATTCCGCCGCCAGGCCCCGGGAATGTCCGCCGGGGGCGGTCACTGATCGGCGGGCCCGACCACGGGGCCGGCCATGTAGTCGTCGATGTCCACCTGCAGCCCGTGGACCAGGCGGTTGGTCTCGTTGAACATGCCGACCACGGCCATCAGCTCGCCGAACATCTCGGGGGTCATGCCGGCCTTGCGCGCCGCCAGGCTGTGCGAGCGGATGCAGTACTCGCAGCCGTTGGTGGCCGACACGGCGACCGCGATCATCTCCTTGAACATGGGGCTGAGCGCGCCCGGCGCCATGACCTCCTTGAGCGATTGCCAGGTCCGGCGCAGGGTCGCCGGATGGTGGCCCAGGGTCTTCCAGAAATTGGGCACGAAATCGATGCCCCGGGTGGCCATGATGTCGTCGTACACGGCGCGCACGTCGTCGCCCGCCTGGTCGTATTCCACCGCCTGTACCACTGCCGGCATGTCGTCCTCCTGTCCGTTTCCGTCGTTGTCCGTCGCCGCGCTATTCGGCCAGCCATTCGGCCACGGCCAGGGGGTCGACCCCGGCCAGGCTGTCCAGCACCCGGAGCGCGCCGGTGAAATCCTCGTCGTGGGTGTAGTGGGTGGGGGTGATCACCACCTTCAGGCCGGCGGCGCGGGCCGCCGCCAGGCCGATCCGGGAATCCTCGAACACCAGGCAGTCCGTGGGCGGCAGGGCCAGCTGCTTCAGCACCCAGCGGTAGATGTCCGGCGCCGGCTTGCCCTGGTCCACGGTGTCGCCTGCGGCGAAGACCTCGAACCAGTCCTCGACCCGGCCGCCGATGGTGGCGGTCAGCATGGGCTGCAGGTTGGCGCGGCTGCTGCCGGTGGCCACGGCCAGGCGCAGGCCGGCCTGGCGCGCCTTGCGCAGCAGGTCGGCGACGCCGGGGCGCAGGGGCACGCCGCCCTCGGCCAGCAGCTTGGTGTACAGCACGGTCTTGTGCCGGTGCACCCGCTCGGGCAGGTCGGCGCGGCTCTGCCCCGTGGCGTCCTCGCCGACCAGGGATTCCGGGGCCCAGGTCTGCATGTAGTGGCGCAGCCGGTTGCCGCCGCCGGCGATGGCCAGCAGCTCCTTGTACAGGGCCGCGTCCCAGCGCCAGGGCAGGCCGAAATCCTCGAACGCCTGGTTGAAGGCGGCGCGGTGCGCCTCCTCGGTCTCGGCGAGGGTCCCGTCGATGTCGAAGATCAGGGCTTGCAGCGGCATGGCGGGGAGGGGCCTTCGGCAGGTTGGGGCGCGCGCCCACTGGCTTGGTCCCTTATACACCATGGCGGCGCCCGTTCCAGCGCCTCGAACGGGTAGGAGCCGGCGGCGCGGCGCCGATTCGCCTTGATCTTTCCCCGTTCCCCCGCTAACGGTTCCCAAACCGACCTGGCGTGGCCACAAACGCCGGCGGGCGCCGCGAGGGGCAGGGGTTGTTTGGGTCCCCGGCACGGGGAGTAGAAGGGACTTCGGAATGGAAAACAACGTCAAGGAAGCCTACGACATGGTCGTCGGCGTCATCACCACCTATGGCCTGAGCGTGATCGGCGCCATCGCCATCCTGATCATCGGCTGGATGGTCGCCGGCTGGGCGAAGGCCACCTCGGAGAAGGCGTTCAGCCGCTTCGAGAAGGTGGACTCCATGCTGGCCGGGTTCTTCTCCAGCCTGATCCGCTACACCATCCTGGTGTTCGTGGTCATCGCCGTGCTGGACCAGTTCGGGGTCGAGACCACCAGCCTGGTGGCCGTGTTCGGCGCCGCCGGCCTGGCCATCGGCCTGGCCCTGCAGGGCACGCTCAGCAACGTCGCCGCCGGGGTCATGCTGCTGCTGTTCCGCCCGTTCAAGGCCGGCGACTACATCGACGCCGGCGGGGTGGCGGGCACGGTCAAGTCGGTGACCCTGTTCACCACCGAGTTCGCGACCCCGGACAACGTCAAGATCATCAGCCCCAATTCCCAGATCTGGGGCTCGTCGATCAAGAATTTCAGCGCCAACCCCACCCGCCGGGTCGACTTCGTGTTCGGCATCGGCTACGGCGACGACATCGACAAGGCCATGGACATCATCAAGGCCCTGGCCGCCGCCGACGAGCGGGTCCACGCCGACCCGGCGCCCATGGTTGTGGTGGGCGAGCTGGCCGACAGCTCGGTCAACCTGATCACCCGGGTGTGGTGCAACGCCGGCGACTACTGGGGGGTCAAGTTCGACCTGACCAAGGCGGTCAAGCAGACCTTCGACAAGGACGGCGTCACCATCCCCTTCCCGCAGCGGGACGTGCACCTGCACAACGCCGCCGAATAGGCACAACGCCGCCGAATAGGCCGGCGCGGAACCGCGGCGGCGCGCGAGACGGCGCGCCGCCGCCGTCACTGGCGGGCGTCGAGCCTGTCCAGGGGGCCGTCCCAATCCAGGATGCGACCGTCAGCCGTGGCCATCGTCATTCCCGCGCGCTGGGCGGTTGCCACGATCATGCGGTCCGCGGGGTCGGCGTGGAAGCGCGGCAGGTCCACGGCGGCCATACCGATTCCGCCATCGACGGGAATTTCCCGGATCTGCCTGCCAATCACCGCGCGGCGCCAGTTCCCCGGCGTCATTGCCAGGGCAAGGCGCCCTTTCTGCTGCAACATGGCCACTTCCCAGAACGAGATGGCGGACACGAACAGCCCGTCTTCGGCCAGGGCACGGTTCGCCGCCGCACGGGTTTGCGGCCCCACGGACGACTCATCCTCCAGCAGCCAGACCAGGACGTGGGTGTCCAGCAACAGGCCGGTCACCGGGCGGCTTCCCAGTCCGCTTCCACCGGGGACACGATGTCGCCCTTGATCGTCACCTGATGGCGCAGGGCGCCCACGATTGACTTGGGCTTGTCGCCTACGGGCACCAGTTGCGCCACCGGCACCCCGTTCTTCGTGATCACCACCGGCTCGCCGCTCTCGGCCACCTGATCCATCACCTTCAGGCACTTGGCCTTGAACTCGCCCGCCTTCATCGTCCGCATGGATTCAACCTTTCATGACCATGGTCATGACCATAGTAACATAGGGTCGCGTCCATGGAAATGGTCGCCGCCTCGCCGTCAGTCCCCCAGCAGGTGCAGCACCACGCTGCGCCGGTGGGGGCGGGCGCGGTGCTCGAACAGGTACAGGCCCTGCCAGGTGCCCAGCGCCAGGCGGCCGCCGGTGACGGGGACCGACAGGGACACGTCGGTCAGCGCGCCCTTGATGTGGGCCGGCATGTCGTCGGGCCCCTCCATGGTGTGGCGCAGCCAGGGCATGCCCTCGGGCACCAGGCGGGCGAAGAATTCCTCCAGGTCGCGGCGCACGTCGGGGTCGGCGTTCTCCTGGATGGTCAGGCTGGCCGAGGTGTGGCGCACGAACAGGGTCACCAGCCCGGCCGCCATGCCCTGGCGCCCGACCCAGGCGGCGGCCTCGCCGGTGAACTCGTACAGGCCGCGGCCGCGGGTGTCGATGGTCAGGGTCGTCTGTGCCTGTTTCATGGCCCCAGGGTAGGGCGCCGGGCGGCGGGGCGCAAACCGCCAAATTGCGGATCGATACTACAGCGGCCGGTGCTCGGTCCCGGCGCCGGGGGTGATGTGCAGCACGTCGCCCGGTTCGTGCACGATGCCCCGGTGCCACAGCCCGCGCGGCATGATGCAGGCGGCGCGGCCGCGCAGGGCGATCACCCGCGTGCCGCCGTCGGCCTGCTCGACCACCATGTCGACGGCGCCGTCCAGCAGGAACAGCACCTCCTCGCCGGCCGGGTGCCGCTCCCAATGGGTCCAGTCGGCGGCGTAGCGCGACAGCACCACCAGGCGGCCGTCGTACAGCTCGGTGCGCGTGGCGATCTCGGCCCAGAAGGCGTCGTCCACGGGGATGCGCGCGGCCCCCGTGCCCGGCAGCAGGTGGATGTAGGTGCGTTTCAGGTCGAAGGTGTCGGCGGCGTCGGTCATGGTCGGCTTCCTCCGGCGGCGGAAACGGCCCGGCGCCGCTTGCCCGTGGGGGAAAAAGGCGCTATGACTGGGGGCCGGAGGGGAACATACAATGAACATGCCCCTGTTCGCAACCGCCGCCGGCGCCCGCCCCGAGACCACCCTGCGCGTCACCCGCGGCGTCTGCCGCCTGCTGCGCGACCTGGGCTACAGCCCGCTGACCGAGTTTCCGCTTAAGAACAAGCGGCGGGTGGACGTGATCGGCCTGAACCGGGGCGGCCGGTTCCTGGTGGCCGAGGTCAAGTCCTCGCCCGAGGACCTGCGCGCCGACGGCAAGTGGCGCGACTACCTGGACTTCTGCGACGAGTTCTACTTCGCCGTGCCCGACGGCTTTCCCCTGGACCTGCTGCCCGGCGAGGGCTGCGGCATCCTGGTGGCCGACGCCTTCCAGGGCGCCGTCCTGCGCCCGGCGCCGGTGCGGGCCATGAACGGCACCCGGCGCAAGACCCAGATCCTGCGCTACGCCCGGCGCGCCGCCAACCGCCTGCACGGGGTCTACGACCCGGCCGACTGATCCCGCCCGGCCAGCCAGCCGCAACCGGCGGCCATCAGGGCCAGGACCAGCAGCGCCACGGCCAGCGGCAGTTGCGAGTGCAGGGTCAGGCGCCCCAGCAGGGTGGCGGCCAGGGCGGAAACGCCCATCTGGATGCAGCCCAGCACCGCCGAGGCGGTGCCGGCGATGCGCGGATAGGGGGCCATGGCGCCGGCCATGGCGTTGGGGAACACGAACCCCATGCCGAAGGTGTACAGGGCGAACGGCAGCATGATCACCCAGATCCCCATCACCCCGGCGGCGGCGAAGGCGGTCATCACGGCGGCGCCCACGACCGTGGACAGGCCGCCCAGGCGCACCATGCGGTCGATGCCGGCCCGCGCCGCGTAGCGCCCGGCCAGCAGGGTGCCGGCCATGAACCCGGTGACGCTGATCACGTTCAGCATGCCGAACCGTTCGGGCGGCAGGCCCAGCAGCTTGATGAACACGAACGGGGCGATGGCGGCGAAGCACATCAGGCCGGCGAACACGAAGGTCACCGACCCGGTGTAGCCCAGGTAGCGCGGCGAGCGCAGCAGGGCCGCGTAGTTGGCCAGCAGGCGGCGCGGCCGGGTCGCCAGGGGGTCGCGGTCGGCGTTGGTCTCGGCCAGCGCCAGCAGCGACCCCACCAGGGCCAGGGCGGCCACCGCCGTCATGGCCAGGAAGGCGGCGCGCCAGTCGAACCATTTCTGCAGGTAGCCGCCGATGACTGGCATCACCGCCGGCGACACCGCCAGGGCGGCGCCGATGTAGGCGTAGATGCGCGCCGCCCCCTTGGCCCCGTGCACGTCGCGCACCACGGCGCGGGCCAGGGTCTGCCCGGCGCAGGCGCCGACGGCCTGGACGAAGCGATAGGCGATCAGCGCCTCGATGGACTGCGCCGTGGTGCAGGCGTAGCTGGCGGCGAGGAAGATCACCAGTCCGGCCAGCAGCACCGGGCGCCGGCCGAACCGGTCCGACAGCGGCCCGTAGACCAGCTGCGACACGGCGAAGCCGATCAGGAACACGCCGAAGGTCAGGTTGACCCGCTCGGCCGTGGTGCCCAGGGCCGCCGCCATGGACGGCAGCGACGGGGTGTAGAGCGAGGTGCAGATCTGGCCCAGGGCCGTCAGCAGGGTCAGCAGGGCGCCGACGGCCAGGGAATCGGGGGCGGGGAAGGCACGGCTCAAGCGGCGGCCCTCTCCAGGAAGGCGCGGGTGCGGTCCAGGGCCTCCTCGATGGCCGCCAGCGAGGCGGCGTAGGAGAAGCGCACGAAACCCTCGCCGGCGTCGCCGAAGCTGGTGCCGGCGATCACCGCCACCCGCTGTTCGGCCAGCAGGCGGTCCTGGAACTGGCGCGCCGTCAGGCCCGTGCCGGCGATGTTGGGGAAGGCGTAGAAGGCCCCCCTGGGGTCGACGCAACCCATGCCCGGCAGGGCGTTCAGGGCCGGCACGATGGCGGCGCGGCGGCGGTCGAACTCGGCCACCATGGTATCCACCGCGTCCTGGGGCCCGGTCAGGGCGGCGATGCCCGCCCACTGGGCGGCGGCGTTGACGCAGGAATGGATGTTGACGGCCATGCGGGTGGCGATCTCGGCCAGGCCCGGGGGCCACAGGCCCCAGCCCAGGCGCCAGCCGGTCATGGCGTAGGTCTTGGACCAGCCGTCCAGCAGGATCAGGCGGTCGCGGATCTGCGGATAGGACAGCAGGCTGACGTGGCCTTCGCCGCCCCCGTTCCCAACGTCATAGACCATGCGGGCGTAGATCTCGTCGGACAGGACCGCCACGTCGGGCCAGCGTTCGAGCCCCGCCACCAGGCGGTCGAACTCGGATTTCGGCACCACCCCGCCGGTGGGGTTGGCCGGCGAGTTGACGATGATCAGCCGGGTGCGGCCGTTGACCTGGGCCAGCACCTCGTCGGCGGAGAAGGAGAAGCCGCTCCGCTCGTGCAGCTTCATGGGCACCGGGGTGGCGCCGGTGTATGCGATCATGGAGCGGTAGATGGGGAAACCCGGGTCCGGGTACAGGATCTCGGCCCCGGGCTCGCCGAACATCATGATGGCGAAGCTCATGGTCACCTTGCCGCCGGGCACGCAGACGATGTCGTCGGGCGACACGGCGACCCCGCGGCGTGCCAGTACGTCGGCGGCCACGGCCTCGCGCAGGGGCAATATCCCGTTGGCCGGGGTGTAGCCGTGGTGGCCGTCGCGCAGGGCCCTGGCGGCGGCCTCGACGATGTGCGGCGGGGTCGGGAAGTCGGGCTGGCCGATGCCCAGGTTGATCACCCGCGGCCCGCCGGCGGCGGCCGCCTCCGCGTCGATGGCCACGGCCCGGGCCAGCACCTCGAAGGCGCTCTCGGTGCCCAGGCGCGACAGATTTTCAGCCAGTTTCATGGGGTGTCCCTCCCGCAGCGTCCAGTCGCCGGCGAGAGTACATCGAACCCCGCCCCGGCAACAGTCCCCGGCCCCGCCGGCCGCCGGCCGCCGGGCGGGTACCCCGCGATTCCCTCATTAGGGGTGGAACAATGGATCGTGATCGTGCATGAGTCGGTGTATGGCCGGCCGACAGGCCGCATGGGACGGGAGCAACGCCGTGACGAAGCAGATTCTGACCGTTCTGGTGGTGGCCGCCTTGACCGCCTGCCAGCAAATGGGAACGGGCCCGGCGAACCGGAGCGTCACCGGGCGGAACCTGGGCGCCGCGCAGTGGGAGAAGACCACGCCGAGGGATGCCAAGACGCGGATTCCGGACCAGCCGGCGAACAAGGTCGTTGCCGTCTGGTCGCGGACCCTGCCCGTGGGCCAGTACCAGGAGCTGTGGCGCGTCCAGGTGGGCCTGACCTACGCCAAGGTGCAGATGGCCGAAGCCAGCGAGACCGGCTTCGCCCGCACCCTGGCCGATAACCAGTTCCGCTTGATGTTCCAGGGCTACGAATCCGGGGGCAACCCTGTCCCCCATCGGTCCCTGCGCCCCGAATTGGTGAACGGGGTGCAGCAGGCCACCTACATGTCGGGGACCCGGCCGTGCCTGGTGTTCTACCGGGCCGCCGGCTACGTCATCGGCGCCGCCTTCGGCATCGATGGCACGGCCTACCTGGCGGGGGGCGCCTGCGGGCCCATGAAGGCGGACCCCGCCGCGTTCCACGCCGAGATGAACGCCTTCGCCGCCGGCATCAGGGTCGGCCGGGAATAGGGCCTACCCGTCCCCGCCGCGTTCCCGCGCCAGCAGGGCCTGCTTGCGGTCGACCCCCCAGCGGTAGCCGGTCAGGCGGCCGTCGGACCCCACGGCGCGGTGGCAGGGCACCACCAGGGACACCGGGTTGGTGGCGCAGGCCCGGCCCACGGCGCGGGCGGCGCCGGGCTGGCCCAGTTGCGCGGCGATCTCGCCGTAGGTGCGGGTCTCGCCGCGGGGGATGGTCAGCAGCTGGCGCCACACCCGCGCCTGGAAGGCGGTGGCGCGCACGTCCAGCGGCAGGTCCGGGTGCGGCGCGCCGTCCAGGGTGTCCAGCACCGCCCGCACCCAGGGTGCCAGGGCGCCGTCGTCGCGGGCGATCTCGGCCGCGGGGAAGTCGCGGCGCAGCTCGGATTCCAGGGCGCCGTCGTCCTCGCCCAGGGCCACCAGGCAGACGCCCCGGGCGGTGGCCGCCACCAGCACCCGGCCCAGGTCCGACGGCACCACGGCGAAGGCGATGCGCGCGCCCCTGCCGCCGCGGGCGTAGGACGCCGGGGTCATGCCCAGGTGGCCGGCGGCGCGCTCGTACAGGCGGCTCGACGAGCCGAAGCCGGCTTCGTACAGGGCCCCGGTCACGGTGTCGCCGCCGCGCACGGCGTCCTTGAACCGGCCCATGCGCAGGGCGTCGGCGTAGGCGCGCGGGCTCAGGCCCAGGACCTTCTTGAAGGTCCGCTGCAGGTGGTGGGGGCTGACGCCGACGGCGTCGCCCAGTTGCTCCAGTGTCGGCATTCCAGTCTCCGTATCGGGCCAGTCGGCGATGGCGCGGCAGGTCCGGCGGGCCATGTCGGTGGCCGGGTCGGGGGCCGCGACGGCGTCGGGGCGGCAGCGGCGGCAGGCCCGGAAGCCGCCGGCGGCGGCGGCCTCGGGCAGGGTGAAGAAGCGCACCCGCTCGCGCCGCGGCCGGCGGCTGGAGCAGGAGGGGCGGCAGTAGATCCCGGTGCTGGTCACGGCGTAGACGAAGCGCCCGTCGAAGGCGCCGTCCCGGGCCATCACCGCCCGCCACATGGTGTCATCGTCGATCATCATGGCGACCATGGTAGCGCCGCCGGCGGCGAATTCTATCCGAACCTTGCGCCGCCAATGGCGCCGCCGCGGTTCACAGGCGGAAGGCGACGACGCTCAGGTCGTCGCGCCGCGGCTCGTCGCCCTGGTGGTCGGCCAGGGCGTCCAGGATCGCCTGGCGCTGCGCCGTCAGGGGCCGGCCGGCCTGGGCGCGCAGCAGGTCCATGAACCGGCGCTTGCCGAAACTGCGCCGCTTGGGCCCGCCGATCTGGTCGATCAGCCCGTCGGTGGTCAGGAAATAGGTGGCCCCGGGCGCCACCGGCACGTCGTGGTTGGCGAAGGTCTGGTCCATGGGGATGCCGCGGTACCCGATGCCCCGGCCGTCGCCCTTGATCTCGCGCGGGCCGTCGCCGTCGACCACGAACAGCGAGAACCGGGCGCCGGCGAAGGTCAGGGCCCGCCGCGCCGGGTCGAGGAAGCAGAAGCCCAGCTCCAGGCCGTCGTCGGACTGGCCGTGGTCGCTGTGCTGGCCCAGGGTGGCCTTGACCATCTGGTGCATGCGCCCGATCAGCAGTGCCGGGTCGCCCACCGCCACCTCGTCCTGGGCCCGGTCCAGGGCCCCGGTGGCCAGCAGGGTGACGAAGGCCCCCGGCACGCCGTGGCCGGTGCAGTCGGCCAAGCCCAGCAGCAGCCCGCCGCCCCAGGTCGCCGCCCAGTAGATGTCGCCGCCGACCACGTCGCGCGGCTCCCAGATGACGGCATGCTCGGCCAGGACCGACTCCAGCACCGCCGGGTCGGGCAGGATCGAGCGCTGGATGCGGCTGGCGTACTCGATGCTGCCCGAGATCAGCTCCATGGCCCGGGCCAGGGCCTCGGCGGCCTTGCGCCGCTCGGTGATGTCGTACAGCCAGCCGATGCGCGCCGGCCGGTCGCCGAAGGTGAAGCTGAACCCCGTGTACAGGGCCCAGAAGGAGCCGCCGCCGGGGATGCGCATCTGCACCTCGGCGTCGCGCACCACGCCGGTGCGGGCCATCTCGCGGCCGATGGCCTCGCGCTGCGCGGGGTCGGCCCAGAAATCGCCGGTGGTGGCGCCCAGGGCCGCCTCGCGGGGCATGCCGAACAGCTCCAGGGTGCGGTCGTTGACGTACTGCACGGTGCCGTCGTCGGCCGAGATGATGGCCACGCCGATGGGGCTGGTCTCCAGGATCGACAACAGGCGCGCCTCGCTCTCGCGCAGGGCGGCCTCGATCCGGGCCTGGTTCTCGATGTGGTCCTGGACCTCGCGGGTGACCTGCTCGAACACCCGGGCCATGTCGCCGATCTCGTCGTTGCGCGAGGTTTCGGGCATGGCGGCGGCGACCCGGGTGCGGCCGAACTGGGTCAGGGCGTCGCTCAGCCGGGTCAGGGGCCGGGTCAGGCGGCGCGCCATCTCGGACCCGACCACGATCACCAGGGCCGCCAGCAGGCAGCCGACCACCAGCATGTTGTCGCGCATCTCGCGCAGCGGCGTTTCCACCTCGCCGATGTCGATCTCGGCCAGCAGCGCCCATCGGGTGCCCAGGAAATCGAACGGCAGGAACGACGACAGCACCGGGGTGCCGCGGTAGTCGACGGCCTCCATGGTGCCGCCGGCGTCGGCGAAGGCGCGGCGCACGGGGTCGGTGTCGACCCGCAGCCGCAGGATCGTCGACTCGGCCTTGAACCGCGAGTCCGTGCGCATCAGGCGGTCGCTGCCCACCAGGTAGGTTTCGCCGGTCTTGCCCATGCCGGTGGTGACCTGCATGATGCGGGTCAGGCGTTCCGATGTCATCTGGATCGCCAGCACCCCCACCAGGTCGCCGCCGTCGACGATGGGCGCCGCCAGGAAGGCCGCCGGCGCGGCGCCGCTGGGCGCGTAGTGCGAGAAGTCCTCGAACCGGGTCTGCGGCCGCTCGGCCGACTGCACGGCGCGGAACACCCGGCCCAGGCCCGAGTTGCGCCATTTGCCCTCGTACAGGTTGGTGGCGTAGTCCGGCTCCTTGATGGTCGAGTACAGGACGTCGCCGGACAGGCTGATCAGGAACAGGTCATAGAACCCCAGGTCCCGCTGGATGGTCCGGAACCAGGGCTGGACCCGGTGGTGGACCCGGGCGTAGAAGCCCAGGCCGTGGTCGTTCAGGCCGGCGATGCGGTCCGGCAGGCCGTCCGGCGCCGCCAGGGTATAGGTCTGGCGCAGCAGGTCGCGGCGCCGGTCGGCGGTGCCGCGGAACTCGTCCCAGGCGGCCTCCAGCTCGAACAGGGCGTTCTTCACCGCCAGGATCTGGGCCAGCACGTTGAGGGTCCGGTCGGTATTGCTCAGCGACGCCGACAGCGCCGCCAGCCGGGTGTCGCGCAGGGCCTCCAGCTTGGCCACGGTGTTGCGGCGGATCTCCTGGGCGAACAGGTAGTAGTTCAGGCTGCCGAAGGCGAGCCCCGTGACCAGGGCCCCGACCACGACGACGAGCGGCAGCTTGGAGCGAATCCTCATGGGCGGACCGGACTCCCGCCCTACGGCTGCAACGAGGTGATGGCGTCGTTCAGCCGCCGGATGGTCGCGTCGTCGACCTTGCGGCTGCACAGGATGTAGCGTTCGCCGGACGGCGGCATGTCCTCGTAGCTGACGGTCACCACGTCGTTGCGGGCAACCCCCAGCAGGTCGACCAGGCCCTCGGCCTCCTCGGCGGCGACGAAGAACACGTCGAAGCTGCCGCCCACCAGCATGCGGATCATGCCGATGTTGTCCTGGGCCGTGGTCACGGTCTGGGTCCGCAGATCGTCGATCAGGCCGTCCACCTTGGGGCCGTAGGAGAACCCCAGCTTGCGCCCCAGGCGGATGTCGCGGTCGGCCAGCAGCGCCGCCACGGTGCGGTGGCCCAGGGCGCGCCGGTTGTCGGTGCGGATCAGGGCCACCTGCGGCTGGTCGCGGTAGATGGGCAGGGTGAACTTGGCGAAGGTCTCGCGCTCGGCGTTCTTGAACCAGCCGGTAGCGCAGACCGGCTTGGCGTTCTGCTTCAGGATCTTCAGGTGCCGGTTGGCGGCGGCCTGGCGCCAGCGGAACGGGATCTGGGCCTTGTCGAAGGCCTGCGCCGTGGGCCCGGCCACCAGGCCCGACATGGTGCCGTCCACCTGCTGCACGTAGTAGGGCGCCCGCTCGAACACCAGCACGTCGATGGGTTCGCGGGCCTGCGCCGCCGCCGCCGTTGCCAGCACGGCCACCAGGCCGATCATCACGCGAAATGGCATCCGGGCCCCCTCCGGCAGATCATGCCGCGTCTTGAAGTATGTCAGGATTCGGCCGCCATCGACAGTGTTTTGAGTGGACGCCCCCGGCCGCGCGGTGGCAGAGTCGGGCCCGGGGAAAAAAGAAACGGGGAGGATTCCATGCAACCGCAATCACCCCTGCCGCGGGTCACCTACTCGAACATCGGTGCCGATTTCACCCCCCTGCACGACTGGCTGGACCAGGCCATGCCGGCGTTCCGCGCCGGCCTGGGCAAGTCCTGGCCCAACCGCATCGGCGGCACCGCCGACCAGGCCGGCACCGCCTATGCCGCGCACAGCGCCATGGACCGCGAGCTGCTGCTGGGCACCTTCGTCGACGCCGACCGGGGGGCCGTGGACCGCGCCGTGGCGGCGGCCCGCGCCGCCTTCCCGGCCTGGGCCGGCCTGCCGTGGCGCGACCGCGCCGCCGCCGTGCGCGCCTTCGCCGACGCCGTCGACGCCGCCAAGTACGACCTGGCCATGGCCGCCATGTACGAGGTCGGCAAGTCGCGGCTGGAGGCCGTGGGCGAGGCCGAGGAGGCGGTGGACCTGCTGCGCTTCTATTGCGACGAGCTGGCGCGCAACGAGGGCTACACCCGCCAGATGGCCCGCGCCGTGCCCCACGAGGAGACGGTCTGCACCCTGCGCCCGCACGGCGTGTTCGCGGTGATCGGGCCGTTCAACTTCCCGGTCGCCCTGCTGTGCAACATGCTGGGCTGCATCGTCGCCGGCAACACGGCGGTGCTGAAGCCGTCGCCGGGCAACGGCCTGTCGGCCAGCCTGCTGGTGCGGGCGGCCGAGGACGCGGGCCTGCCGCCCGGGGTGGTGAACCTGGTCTGCGGCGCGGACGCCGGGCCGCTGCTGGTGGACGCCGCCATCGACGGGGTCGCCTTCACCGGCAGCCACGAGGTCGGCATGGAAATCTTCCGCAAGATGGCCGCCGGCCCCTATGCGCGGCCCGTGATCGCCGAGATGGGCGGCAAGAACCCCACCTACGTCACCGCCAGCGCCGACCTGGACGTGGCCGCCGAGGGGGTCATGCGCTCGGCCTTCGGCCTGCAGGGGGAGAAGTGCAGCGCCTGTTCCGTGGCCTACGTGACCCGCGACGTGCACGACCAATTCCTGGATCTGCTGCGGGCCAAGACCGAGGCCCTGGTGGTGGGCCCGCCCGAGCGCCGCGACAGCTTCGTCGGGCCGCTGATCGACGGCGAGGCCCTGGACCGGTTCGAGTGGGCGGTGGCCCAGAGCCGCGCCGACGGCCGCGTGGTGACCGGCGGCGACCGCCTGCGCGGCGGCGCCCTGGACCGGGGCTACTACGTCAGCCCGGCGGTGGTCGCCGACCTGCCGCCCGACCACGAGCTGAACCGGATCGAGCAGTTCATGCCCTTCCTGTCGGTGCAGGCCTGCGCCGACCTGGCCGACGGCATCGCGCGCGGCAACGCCATCGTGTATGGCCTGACCGCCGGCATCTACACCGGCGACGACGACGAGCTGCGCCTGTTCCTGGACAACGCCGAGGCCGGGGTGCTGTACGCCAACCGGCGCAGCGGCGGCACCACCGGTGCCTGGCCCGGGTTCCAGACCTTCTGCGGCTGGAAGGGGTCGGGTGTTGACGGCAAGGGCGGGCTGGGCCCCTACCAGTTGCCGCGCTTCATGCGCGAACAGTCGCACACCATCATGCACCCGGCCTAGTCGGCCGGGCCGGCACGCGGAGGACCACATGGACTACGTCAACCTGGGCCGCACCGGCCTCAAGGTCTCGCGCCTGTGCCTGGGCGCCATGACCTATGGCTCCCCCGCCTGGCGCCCCTGGGTGCTGGACGAGGACGCCAGCCGTCCCTTCATCCGCCAGGCGGTGGAGCTGGGAATCAACTTCTTCGACACCGCCAACGCCTATTCCCTGGGCGCGTCCGAGGAGGTGCTGGGCCGCGCCCTGGCCGACTTCGCCCGCCGCGACGAGGTGGTGATCGCCACCAAGGTGCGCCTGCCCATGGGCGACGGGCCGAACCTGCGCGGCCTGTCGCGCAAGCACATCATGGACCAGATCGACGCCTCCCTGCGCCGCCTGGGCACCGACTACGTGGACCTGTACCAGATCCACCGCTGGGACTACGACACCCCCATCGAGGAGACCATGGCCGCCCTGCACGACGTGGTGAAGGCCGGCAAGGCACGCTACGTCGGCGCCTCGTCCATGTACGCCTGGCAGTTCGCCAAGGCCCAGACGGCGGCGCGCCTGAACGGCTGGACCCCGTTCGTCTCGATGCAGAATCAGTACAACCTGGTCTACCGCGAGGAGGAGCGCGAGATGCTGCCGCTGTGCGCCGACCAGGGGGTCGGCGTGATCCCGTGGAGCCCGCTGGCGCGCGGTTTCCTGGCGCGCCGGCAGACCACGGGCCCGGCCGCCGGTGCCGACGCCGGCGCCGAGACCACCCGCTGGGCGACCGACGACTTCGCCAAGGTGCTGGGCATCGGCAAGGAGGCGGACCGCGCCGTGCTGGCCGCCGTCAACCGGGTCGCCGAGGCGCGCGGCGCCGCCAATGCCGAGGTGGCCCTGGCCTGGCTGCTGGCCAAGCCGGTGGTCACCGCGCCCATCATCGGCGCCAGCAAGCCGGGCCACCTGGAAACCGCGGCCCGCGCCCTGGAGGTCAAGCTGAGCGACGACGAGGTGGCCGAGCTGGAGGCCCCCTACCTGCCCCAGGGCGTGGTCGGGTTCGCCTGATGCGGGCCGCCGTGTTCGACGCCTTCCGCGCGCCCCTGGTGGTGCGCGAGATCGACGCGCCCGAATGTCCCCGCGACGGGGTGGTGGTGCGGGTGGCGGCCTGCGGCGTCTGCCGCTCGGACTGGCACGGCTGGACCGGCGCCGACCCCGACGTGACCGCGCCCCACGTGCCCGGCCACGAGTTCGCCGGCACGGTCGACGAGGTGGGCGCCGACTGCCGCCGGTTCCGCCGCGGCGACCGGGTGACGGCGCCCTTCATCCTGGCCTGCGGCGCCTGCCCCGACTGCCTGGGCGGCGACCCCACGGTCTGCGCCGACCAGCACGTGGTCGGGTTCTCGTCCTACGGCGCCTTCGCCGAACGGGCGGCCGTGCCGCGCGCCGACTTCAACCTGGTGCCCCTGCCCGAGAGCCTGGACTTCACCGCCGCCGCCGGCATGGGCTGCCGCGTGACCACGGCCTTCCGCGCCCTGGCCGACCGGGCGCGGCTGCGGCCGGGCGAGTGGCTGGCGGTGCACGGCTGCGGCGGGGTCGGCCTGTCGGCGGTGATGGTGGGGGCGGCCCTGGGCGCCGCGGTGCTGGCGGTGGACGTCAACCCCGCCGCCCTCAATCTGGCCCGCGGCCTGGGGGCGACGGCGACCCTGGACGCTTCCGGCATCGACGACGTGGGCGCGGCGGTGCGCGACCTGACCGGCGGCGGGGCGCAGGTGTCGGTGGACGCCCTGGGCATCACCGCCACCTTCCACAACTCGCTGCATGGCCTGCGCCGTCTGGGGCGCCACGTGCAGATCGGCCTGCCCCTGGGCGCCGACGCGGCGCCGACCCTGCCGCTGCAGGAACTGGTCTACGCCCGCCAGATCACCATCATGGGCACCCGGGGCATCGCCGCCGCGCGGTTCCCGGCCCTGTTCGCCATGGTCGCCGCCGGCCGCCTGGACCCGGCGCGCCTGGTCACCGGCACCATTCCGCTGGAACAGGCCGGCGCCGCCCTGGCGGCCATGGACGGATACGCCGGCGCCGGCATCACCGTGATCGACCGGTTCTAGGGTCCAGGGAACAACAAGCCCCAAATAAAGTGCGGCGTTCCGGCCGGGGCAAGACCGGAACGCCGCGTGTATGTCCCCGGCCGAAGCCGAGGGGGGCGAGCTTGACGGATCAGGGCCGGACGTAGGACCAGCCCTGCTCCTGCCGCTCCATGATGTGAACCACGCCGGCCTCGGTCATCTTGGCCTCGGGCAGCAAGGTCACCGTGCCCTTTTTGGACATCTTGCGCAGGGTATTCCCACAGGCGACGAAGGTGATGTTGTCGAAATTCTGGCCGAAGCTGGTAACCCGCTTCTGCACCGGCGACTTGCCGTCGACCAGCATGTTCAGTCCGGGGCCGTAGGCCACGATCTCGATCACCAGTTCCTCTCCCTTCGCCTTGTAATATGCGTCCAGGTTGGCGGCGTT
The DNA here is from genome assembly GCA_024236415.1 of Hyphomicrobiales bacterium. Taxonomy (GTDB): domain Bacteria; phylum Pseudomonadota; class Alphaproteobacteria; order Rhodospirillales; family JACKKN01; genus JACKKN01. The sequence goes on along the minus strand of JACKKN010000001.1, from coordinate 108,451 downwards.
GTTCAGGGCCAGGTTCATGCGCGCGGCGTCGTTGTCGTTGACCTGCATGACCAGGCGATGGACGCCGTCGCCGGCCCAGGCCTGCGGCAGGGCCGCGACCAGAAGGGCGAAGGCGGCAAGCAGGGGCAGGGCAATTTTCTTGAACATGGTCCGGTTCCTCATTTCTTGGTCGGTTGTTGTGCGGGCCGCCCGGTGACGGGCGCCGGTCAGGGTTTGATGCCGGTCAGGGCTTGATGTAGGTGTACCCCTGCTGCTGCAGGTGCGACAGTTCGGCCACGCCGCTGGGCACGATGTCTTCCTGGTAGACGTCGAACAGGTCGGTGTTGAAGTCGATCTTGCGCCCGCGCAGGGTATTGGCGCAGACCTGGAAGGCGACGTTCTGGGACTTCAGGCTGGCCACCGCGACCTTCAACTGTTCGTTGGTCTTGGCGCTTTTCAGCACGCCCAGGCCGTTGCCGTGCAGGACCACCTTGACGTCCATGTTCTCGGCGCCCACGGCGTTGATGTGGTTCTGGATGTTGCGCAGCGCGCCGCGGTAGCGCTTGTCCCCGTCGCCGCCGTCATAGTTGATGTGGTAAACGACCTTCTGCTTGCCGTAACGCCCGTCGGCCTGGGCGCCGGCGGCCAGCAGGGAAACGGCCATCAGGATGGCCGTCAGCATGGCGGTCAGTCTCATTCCCGGTCTCCCGTTTCAAAGGTTTTCGCCCTGCCTTCGGTCCCGCCACCGGTTTTTCATCCGGTTTTCATGCGGGGAGGCGGCGGAAACACACTCACCTGAACGGGCTTAGCTTAGTGACCCCGACACGGATGGGTAAATTGGGGTCTTCCTACATCCGCATGGGGGAAAACCCTGACAGGGCGGGGCGCAGGCGGGGCGTCGCCGGTCAGTCCACCGACAGGACCATGCGCACCAGGTCGGCCAGGGACCCGGCCTCCATCTTCTCCATGACCCGGGCGCGGTGGGTCTCGACGGTCTTCTCGCTGATCGCCAGGTCCCGCGCGATGCTCTTGTTGGAGCCGCCGTCCACCACCCGGTCCAGGACCTCGCGCTCGCGCGGGGTCAGCTGCGCCAGGCGCGCCTCGATGGCCAGCCGCTCGCCGCGGCGGTCGCCCTGGCGCAGGCTCTGGGCCACGGCGGCCTGCACCACGTCGACCATGACCTGGTCGTTGTAGGGCTTCTCGATGAAGTCGAAGGCGCCGGCCTTCATGGCGCGCACGGCCATGGAGATGTCGCCGTGGCCGGTGACCACGATCACCGGCAGGTCGACGCCGGCCTCGGCCAGGCGCTGCTGCAGGTCCAGGCCGCTGAGCCCGGGCATGCGCACGTCGGTGACCAGGCAGCCGGGCCGGCCGCGGCGGTAGACCTCGGCGAAGGCCGCCGCGGAGTCGCAGGTGACCACCGCCAGGTCCACGGATTCCAGCAGCCAGCGCAGGGAGTCGCGCACCGCCTCGTCGTCGTCGACCACGAACACCGTCGGTTCAGGACTCGCCATTGCCGCGCCCCTCCGCGTCTTGCTCCGGCGCCGGCGGCACCGGCGGCAGGGTGAACTCGAACACCGCCCCCGGCCGGCCGTTGCGCGCCGTCAGCCGGCCGCCGTGACTCTGGACGATGGACTGGCTGATGGAAAGCCCCAGGCCCAGGCCCCGCTCCTTGGTGGTGAAGAAGGGGTCGAACACCGCCCCGGGCGCGCCATCGGGCAGGCCCGGGCCGTTGTCGGCGACCGAGATGACGGCGCCGCCGTCGGGCGCCCGCCGGCCGCGCACGGTGACCCGCCGCACCCCGGCGGACACGGTGCTGACGGCGTCCAGGCCGTTGCGGATCAGGTTCAGCAGCACCTGTTCCACCTGCACCACGTCGCCGGTCACCTGGGGCAGGTCGTCGTCCAGGTCCAGCTCGATGTCGGCCTTCTGGCGCTCGGCCTCGGCGCGCATCAGCTCGGCCACCTCGCGCACCACCTGGCTGACCGGCACCGGCGCGCGCACCGGCGCGTCCTTGCGCACCATGCCGCGGATGCGCTTGATGATGGCCGCCGCCCGGTCGCCCTGGGCGGCGATCCGCTCCAGGGCCTCGGCGATCTGGTCCGACGTGCCGCCGCCGCCCCGCAGGCGGCGCAGGCCGCCGCGGGCGTAGTTGCCGATGGCCGCCAGGGGCTGGTTCAACTCGTGCGCCAGGCCCGACGCCATCTCGCCCATGGTGCTGACCCGGTGCATGTGCGACAGCTCGGCGCGGCGGCGGCGGGCCTGGCCCTCGGCGCGCAGGCGGGCGGCGATCTGGCGCTCCAGCTCCAGGTTGGCGGCCGACAGCTCGCGGGTGCGCCGGGCCACCAGGCGCTCGGTGGTGGCGGCCCAGACCAGGGACCCCACCAGGATGACCAGGATCACCAGCCCCCAGTGCCCCCACTGGCGCACCAGCTCGCCGATGGTGATCTCGCCCAGGTGCTCGTAGGGGCCGATGCGCAGTTCGCGGAACAGGTCGTGCACCGGCTGGTAGTCCAGCGGAACGGTCCAGCCGCCGTAGTTGCCGGCCACCGCCGCCGGGTCGTCGGCGGGCATGCTCAGCAGGGCGATGGCCACCGCCTGGGCCAGCTCCGGGTCGGTGCGCCGCAGCTTGGCGAAGGGCCATTCCGGATAGAGCCGGGTGGACACCAGGAACGGGAACCCGGAATAGGACTTGGGCGCCAGGATCCGGAAGATGTCCATGTCGATGCGGCCTTCCAGGTCCATGTTCTCCAGGGTCCCGGTGCGGAAGGTGCCGGCGTCCACCCTGCCGTCGCGCACGGCGAAGGCCACCTCGTCCTGGGGAAAGCCGCTGAAGGTGACGGACGAGAAGTCGGTGAACGGGTCGATGCCCGCCTCCTTCAGTTCCCGCCAGGCCATCTGGAAGCCGCCGAAGCCGTCGTGCTGCACGCCCATGAACGACTTGCCCTTCAGGTCGCCCAGGGCGCGGATGTCGGCGCGGTCGCGGCGGGCGAAGATGACGGCGCCGAACACGTTGCCGGCCTCGACCTTGGCCGGGCTGCGCATGGTGGCGATGCGCGAGATGCCGTGCGACCCCTCCAGGGCCACGTAGTTGCCGGTGTTGGTCAGCACGAAGTCGACCCCGCCGCCGGCCAGGGCCGGGCCCATCTGTTCCAGCGACAGGGGCAGGATCTGGAACCGGTGGCCGGGGACCCGGGCGCTCAGGTAGTCGGCGGTGGGCGACCAGCGGTTCAGGGCGTTCTCGGCGCCGCGGAAGGCCAGCACCGCGATGCGGACCGGCACCGGCCCGTCCGCCGCCGCCGCCTGGCCGGCGGCCAGCAGCACCAGCAGCAGCCCGGCGGCGAGGCGGATCATGGCGCCGGCGGAACCCGCAGGAACAGCTTGCCGAAGCCGTTGAAGGCGCGGAACAGCTCGGCGAACTGGCGGGCAAAGGCGGCCGCGTCCAGGGCCGGGTTCAGGTCGCGCACCTGGGCCTCGATCGCGGCGATGGGGCGGTGGCCGTCGATGCGCCCGGCGATGGCCTTGGCCAGGGGCGGCAGGGGCGCGCGCAGGGTCAGGCCGTCGACCTGGGCGCTCAGCGGCTGCCCCGACCCCATGCCGGCGACCAGGGCGGCGGCGTCCACCTGGTGCCAGCAGGGCACGGCGGCGCCGTCCGCCGGGTCGGCCACGGCCGGGCCCGGGTGGCCGGCCTTGACCAGGTAAAAGACGTGCTTGCGCAGGTTGCCGGCCAGGGCCTCGGCGGCGGCGCAGCGCGCGATCCACGGCAGGGCGGCCAGGCGCCGGCGCAGGCGGGGGTCGGTGACCAGGGCCTCGGGGTCATAGCGCAGGGGATCGACGAAGGCGGTCAGGCGCAGGCCGGCGGCGGCCGCCAGGTCGGCGACCTCCATCACCCGGTAGGCGCGGTCGCGGGGGTGCAGCAGCAGGTCGTAGAGGCCGGCGTCGCCGCCGTCCAAATGGTCGCCCAGGCCCGGGTTGCGGCGCAGCCAGTTGGTGGCCGGCAGGTCCGCCAGCAGCCGCCGGGCCAGGGCCACCCGTTCGGCCGGCGGGTCGTCGCCGCCCAGGCGGCGCAGCAGGTCCTGCACCGGGTAGACCCCGGTGCGGCCGTACTCGCCGTACAGCATCAGCCCCATGCCGCCGTCGTCGGCCAGCACCGCGGCCAGGGCGCGAAGGCCGGCGGCGGGGTCGGCCAGGTGGTGCAGCACGCCGCAGCAGTCCACATAGTCGAAGGGCCCCAGACCGCTGTCGGGCAGGTCCTCGATGGCCAGGGAATGAAAGGCGATGTTGGTCAGCCCGCGGGCCCGGGCCCGGGCCTCGGCCACGGCGCGCGAGGCCTGCGACAGGTCCACGTAGTCGACCCGCCCCTCTACCCGCCCCGGGCCGGCGTCGGCCAGCTGCTGGGCCAGCATGATGGCGGCGTCGCCGGTGCCGCCGCCGGCCACCAGGGCGCGGAAGGGCGCCGCGAAGTCGCGCCGCCCGGCGAACACGTAGTGGTTCATCTCCAGCAGGTGGCTGGGCGAGCCCACCACCAGGCGCCGCGCCTCGTCGGCCGGGTCGCGTTCGGGGTAGGGGTAGGTCTCGTACTGCAGCCGGACCGCGTCGTCCTCGCGCGCGTCCCCCATGGCGGCGGTGCCGCTCACCCGGTGGTCAGCACCACCTTGCCGGTGGACTTGCGCGCCAGCAGGATGTCCAGGGCCTCGCTGACTTGCTCCAGGGGCAGGGTGTGGGAAACGTGGGGCTTCAGTTCGCCGGCCCGGTACCAGTCGAACAGCTCGGTGAAGGAATCGGCGATCATCTGCGGCGCGAACTTGCGGTGGGCGCCCCAGTAGTAGCCGATGGCCGACACGTTCTTGACCAGCAGGATGTTGGCCGGGATCTGCGGGATCGAGCCGCTGGCGAAGCCGACGATCAGCATCCGGGCGCCGAACCTGACGCAGCGCAGGGAGGCGTCGAACGCCTTGCCGCCGACCGGGTCGTAGACCACGTCGACCCCGGCCCCGTCGGTGAATTCCAGCACCTTGCCGCGGATGTCCTCGGCCCGGTAGTCGATCAGGTGGTCGGCGCCGTACCGGGCCGGCACGGTCAGCTTGTCGGCGCCGCCGGCGGTGGCGATCACCTTGGCGCCCAGGCGCTTGCCTATCTCCACCGCCGTCAGGCCGACCCCGCCGGCGGCGCCGTGCACCAGCAGCGTCTCGCCGGCGCGCAGGTGGGTGTACCGGGTCAGGCCCAGGTGCGAGGTGCCGTAGGTGACGGCGAAGGCGGCGGCCGAAACGAAGTCCATGTTGTCGGGGATGGTGTACAGGCGGTCCTCTTCGGCGATCACCTGGTCGGCGAAGGCGCCGTACTCGGTCATGCCCAGGACCCGGTCGCCGGGCTTCACCTTGGTCACGCCGGGGGCCGTCTCCAGCACCTCGCCGGCGAATTCCAGGCCGGGGCTGAAGGGATGCTCGGGCTTGACCTGGTACTTGCCGGCGATGATCAGGGTGTCGGCGAAGTTGACCCCGGCGGCCTTGACGGCGATGCGCACGCCGTGGCCCGAGGCGGCCTGGGCGATGTCCGGCTCGGGCATGTCGGCGATTTCCAGGTCGGCGGGGGTGCCCCATTGCTTGCAGACGACGGCGCGCATGATTTCTCCCTATCGGCTCTTGATTGTCGGCTATATTTGACGAAGGGTAGGGACTGTAGATCATTCGCTCGGGACAAGGAAGATTGCGCGGTTTTTTCGCTGTCGGCGCCATGGGCATCAGCAAGGCCATGAACGCGGGCGCCATTTTCCGCACGGCGCACGCCTTCGGGGCCAGCTTCGTGTTCACGGTGGGCGCCGCCTACACCCGCGAGGAGGGGGGCCTGGCGGACACCTCGGACACCCCCGCCAACGTGCCCTTCTACGAGTTTCCCGACCTGGACTCCCTGCTGCTGCCGGACGGCTGTTCCCTGGTGGCGGTGGAGTTGGCCGATGACGCGGTCGAGCTGCCGTCGTTCCGCCACCCGCGCCGGGCCGCCTACCTGCTGGGGCCCGAGCGGGGGTCCCTGGCGCCCGAGGTGCTGGACCGCTGCGACCACGTGGTCAAGATTCCGACCCGGTTCTGTGTCAACGTGTCGGTGGCGGCGGCCCTGGTGATGTACGACCGGGTGCAGAGCATGGGCCGCTTCGCGCCGCGGCCGGTGGGCCCCGGCGGCCCCATCGCGGCGCCGCCCGAACACGTGTCGGGCGGCCCCAAATACCGTCGCGCCGTGGCCGGTTTCCGCGCCGCGCCACCCGGATACGACGGCGCCTGACCCCCAAGGGGCGCAACCCCCCCAAGGGGCACAACCCCAAGAGGGGCACAACCCCAAGAGGGGCAACCCCAAGGCCGAGGATTCGACGACCCATGACACGCCATACCGCCACGCTTCCGACCCTGGTCCTGGCCCTTGCCGCGGCCGCCGCCGCACCGGCGGCGGCGCAGCAGCCGCTGATCGACAACTTCGGCGACTGGAGCGCCTTCGGCGGCGCCGAGGGCGAGCCCACCTGCTATGCCGCCAGCCTGCCCAAGAAGGAGACCGGCGAATACGACAAGCGCGGTGACACCTATGTCATGGTGGTGCATCGGCCCAAGTCGGGCGAGGTGGGGGTGGTCACCGTGCGCGCCGGGTACACCTACAAGAAGGACAGCAAGGTCGCCTTCACCGTGGACGGCGAGACGGTCGAGATGTTCACCGACGTGGACCACGCCTGGGCCTTCGACGACAAGGCCGACAAGCGGCTGGTGCAGATGATGCGCGCCGGGCGCGAACTGGTGGTGTCCGGCACCTCGTGGCGCGGCACCGAGACCAAGGACTCCTATTCCCTGTCCGGCTTCACCGCCGCCTACACCGCCATCTCCAAGAAGTGCGGGGTCAACTGACCCGCCGCCGTCACCGCGCCACGGCGACGCCGCGGTAGGTGTAGCGCACGGCCCGCACCGGGCCGCTCAGGTAGCCGGCGGTCAGGGCCTCGAAGCGGAAGTCGGCGGCGGCGATCAGCTCGTCGATGGGGCGGTTCAGGTTGCAGCCCCCGGCCAGGCGCCGCCACAGGGGGTTGAACAGGTCCTGCTGGCTGGCCACGGCCGGGTCGGCGGCGCGGCCGTGCTCGACGAAGATCAGCCGCCCGCCCGGCTTCAGCACCCGGCGCACCTGGCACAATGCCTCGTGGGCCAGGGGGATGGTGCACAGGGTCCAGGTGATGACGGCGGTGTCGACGCTGGCGTCGTCCACCGGCATGTCCTCGGCCCCGGCCTGGCGCAGGTCGACGGCGAACGGGGCCTGGGCGGCGCGCCACCCGGCGCGGCGCAGCATGCCGGCCGACGGCTCGACGCCGATCACCCGCGTGACCCGGCCCGGGTCGTACCAGGGCAGGTTCAGCCCGGTGCCGATGCCCACGTCCAGCACCGTGCCGCGGGCCTGGGCGACGCAGGCGCGCCGCTCGCGCCGCATCTGGCGGTCGGCCATGACCTTGTCGCAGCAATAGGGGAAGATGCGGTCGGCGAACAGTCCCACGGGCGCGGTCCCTCCGGTTTCGGGCGCCCGGCCATGGTAGCGCCCCGGGCGGGGGCGCGCCACGGCGCGGTTTTCCCCTTGGGAATCCACCGCCACAGGCCCTATATGAGGGCCATGCGAGCCAAGCGAACCCCATCGACAACCGACAACGGGAACCGATCCGAAATGCTGAAGCGCCTTCTGTCCGTGGTCCTGACGGCCCTGCTGGTGGCCGGTGCCGCCGCCGCCCAGGCGGCCGACGGGCTGCGCATCAAGGACCTGACCGTGGGCGCCGGCGAAACCGCCGTGCGCAACGCCAAGGTCACCGTGCACTACACCGGCTGGCTGGCCGACGGCACCAAGTTCGATTCCAGCCGCGACCGGGGCAAGCCGTTCTCCTTCGTGCTGGGCGCCGGCAAGGTGATCCGCGGCTGGGACGACGGCCTGCGCGGCATGCGCGAGGGCGGCACGCGCGAGCTGCAGATCCCGCCCGAGCTGGGCTACGGCGCGCACGGCGCCGGCGGGGTGATCCCGCCCAACGCCACCCTCAAGTTCCAGGTCGAGCTGATCAAGGTCGAGGCGCCGCCCTACGACAACGTGGACAACGGCGACCTGAAGGCCCTGCTGGCGCGCGGCGTGGTGCTGGTGGACCTGCGCCGCGACGACGAATGGCAGAAGACGGGGGTCGTCGCCGGCAGCCGGCTGGTTACCGCCTTCGACAAGCGCGGCAAGCTGCGGCCCGAGTTCCTGTCCGAGTTCAAGCAGCACGTCACCGGCAAGGACCAGGAGGTGGTGCTGATCTGCCGCACCGGCAACCGCTCGGCGGTGATCGCCCAGGCCCTGACCGAGCAGTTGGGCTACCAGCACATCCACAACGTGCAGCACGGCATCACCAAATGGATCCGCGACGGCAACGCGGTGGTCCCGCCGCCGGGCAAGGCCGACTGACATGGACGGCGCGCGGCGCAACCTGGTGGGGCTGGACCGCGGCGAGTTCGCCGCCGCGGTGGCCGAGATCGGCGAGAAGCCGTTCCGCGCCAAGCAGCTTTGGCACTGGGTCTACCACCAGGGGGCGACCGACTTCGAGGCCATGACCACCATGGCCAAGCCCCTGCGCGCGCGCCTGGCCGAACGGTTCGAGATCCGCCGCCCCGCTGTGACCACGGTGCAGACGTCCCAGGACCGGTCGCGCAAGTGGCTGCTGCGGTTCGACGACGGCAACGAGGTCGAGACCGTGTTCATCCCCGAGGAGGACCGCGGCGCCCTGTGCGTCTCGTCCCAGGTGGGCTGCACGCTGAAATGCTCGTTCTGCCACACCGGGACCCAGGTCCTTGTGCGCAACCTGACGGCGCCCGAGATCGTGGGGCAGCTGATGCTGGCGCGGGATTCCTACGGCGAATGGCCCAGCCCCGGGGGCGACCGTCTGCTCAGCAATATCGTCCTCATGGGCATGGGCGAGCCGCTGTACAACTACGAGGCCGTGGCCAAGGCGCTCAGGATCGTCATGGACAACGAGGGCATCGCCATCTCCAAGCGGCGCATCACCCTCTCGACCGCCGGGCTGGTGCCCCTGATGCGCCGCTGCGGCGAGGAGCTGGGGGTCAACCTGGCGGTCAGCCTGCACGCCGCCCGCGACGACCTGCGCGACGAGCTGGTGCCCCTGAACCGGAAGTACCCCCTGGCCGAGCTGATGGCCGCCTGCCGCGACTACCCCGGTGCCAACAACGCCCGGCGCATCACCTTCGAATACGTGATGCTGAAGGGGGTCAACGATTCCCCGGCCGACGCGCGCCAGCTGGTGCGGCTGGTCCAGGGCATCCCGGCCAAGTTCAACCTGATCCCCTTCAACAAGTGGCCGGGCGCCGCCTACGAATGCTCGCCGGCGCCGGCGATCCAGAAGTTTTCGGCGATCCTCAACGAAAACGGCCTCAGCGCCCCCATCCGCGTCCCCCGCGGCCGCGACATCCTGGCCGCCTGCGGCCAGCTCAAGTCGGAAAGCGAGCGCGTGCGCAAGTCGGGCCGAGACACACGATCCGTCGCCGCGGTTGACGAAAGCTCGGCCACGATGCCGTGAGTGACGTACCCGGTTATTGTCGTTGACAGTAACAGGGCGTCCGATGCACTTTCTTATTTTCGATTTTGGACAATTTCGAAAATAAGATGCGAACATCGGACACGCAATGACGACGCGCGATCATAAAAGCGGATTGCCGCCGCGAGGTGGACGGTACGAGCGGCAGCCTGGAAATTTCTCGGCCTTCATTCCGGCGCCTCTGCCGCCGGACCCGCCGGTCGACATGGGGGATCACCTGTGGGGGCTGCTGTCCGACGCCGACCGGGCGCTGGGGCGCCTCGACGGCGCGACCGAAATCGTGCCAAATCCGGACCTGTTCGTTTTCATGTACGTGCGAAACGAAGCGGTGCTTTCCAGTCAGATCGAGGGAACGCAGGCATCCCTGATCGACCTGCTGGAATACGAAGCCGACATCAGGACGGCCGACGACCCGGCCGACGTGGAGGAGGTGGTCAACTATGTCGCTGCCATGCGGTACGGTCTGCAACGGCTGTCGACGCTGCCGGTGTCCTTGCGCCTGATTCGCGAGATTCACGACCGCCTGTTGCGTGGCGTGCGCGGCGCGCATCGGACTCCCGGCGAATTCCGCACCACCCAGAACTGGATCGGTGCGGCCGGCAGCACCATTGCGACCGCGCGGTTCGTCCCGCCACCGCCCCACCGGGTCGTCGACCTCATGGGCCAGTGGGAGGATTTCGTGCACGGTCAGCAGCGGTTGCCGGCGCTGGTCAAGGTTGGCCTGGCCCATGCCCAGTTCGAGACGATTCACCCGTTCCTGGACGGCAACGGCCGCGTGGGGCGGCTGCTCATCACATTCCTTCTTTGCGAGGCTGAAATCCTGCGCTGGCCCTCGCTATACCTTTCCCACTACTTCAAGCGCCATCGGACGGAGTACTACGACCGCCTGCAGGCGACCCGCGATGCGGGGGATTGGGAAGGGTGGCTGGCATTCTTCCTGCGTGGTGTGTTCGAGGTGTCGCAGGAAGCGACGCGGACGGCCCGGGAAATCATTCGCCTGCGTGAACAGCATCGCAGCAGAATCCAGACCGAATTCGGCCAGGCGGCGGGTGCGGCCCTGGTCCTGCTGGAAAGCCTGTTCGGACGCCCGGTCCTGACGGTCCACCATGCCGCCCAGGCGACCGGATTGGCCTATTCCAGCGCCAACCGCCTGGTCGATCGGTTCGTGGACGCCGGCATTCTGTCGGAGATCACCGGCCATCGGCGGAACCGACGTTACAGGTACGAACCCTATATCGACCTGTTCGCCACCCGCGAAGAATAGCGGAACAGTCCGCGCCTCACCCATCCGTGACCCCCTGACCGCCCGATTCGTGGTACAGTGGCCGCCATGGACGACAAGGAGATCATCTTCGTCGGCGATCCCATGTGCTCGTGGTGCTGGGGCTTTTCCCCGGCGCTGGAGGGCATGGCCGAGATGGCGCGCGGGCGGGCGCGGCTGACCGTGGTCACCGGCGGCCTGCGCGCCGGCGAGACCCGGGCCATGGACGACCGGTCCAAGGAATACGTGCGCCACCACTGGGAGGAGGTGCACAAGGCCTCGGGCCAGCCCTTCGACTTCACCTTCTTCGAGCGCGACGGCTTCGTCTATGACACCGAGCCCGCCTGCCGCGCCGTGGTCATCCTGCGCACCGCCAGCCCCGAGGCGGCGGTGCCCTACTTCGTCGCCCTGCACCGGGCCTTCTACGCCGAGGGCCGGGACGTGACCGACGGCGGGGTGCTGGCCGACCTGGCGGCGCCCTTCGGCCTGCCCCGGGACACCTTCCTGGATGCCTTCAACGACCCCAACATCCGCGCCGCCACCATGGCCGATTTCACCTACGCCCGCTCGCTGGGGGTCACCGGGTTCCCCACCGTGGTCTGCCGCCAGGGCACGCCCGAGGGCGACCAGTGGGGCTACCTGACCGTCGGCTACCGGCCGCTCGGCGCCCTGGCGCCGCTGCTGGAACAGTGGCTGGCCGCGGACTAGGCGGCCGCCGACCCTCCTACCACCCGTTGCAGCGTTCCCACCGCGCCATCACCCGGGTGCCGCCGTCGATGACGTGGTAGTGGTCGTGGGCGGCGGCGGTCATGCAGGCGTGGTTGGGCAGGATGCGCAGCCGCGACCCCACGGGGAAGCGGCCGAACGGCGGCGGCCCGGCGGCGGCGCGCAGGAACCCGTGCTCCTGGTTGGTGGCCGCCACCACCAGGCCGTCCTCGGGGGTGCCGTCCAGGGCGCAGGCCAGGCCCAGGCCGTAGTCGCGCGGGCCCTTGGCCGTGGACCGGTCCATGGACAGGGCCAGGCCGCCGGCGTCCACCAGGATGGCGTCGTCGCGGTGGTGGATCACCGTGGCCAGGACCGAGACGGCGATGTCCGCGACGGCGCAGACGCCGATCGAGGCCTGGTACAGGTCCATCAGGGTGTAGACCCCGGGCCGCATCTCGGTCACCCCGTCCAGGCTTTCCGCGAACAGGGCCGTGGGGGTGGAGCCGACGCTGACCACCGGGCAGGCATGGCCGGCGGCGCGCAGGCGGGCGGCGGCGGCGGTCACCGCGGCCCGCTCGACCTCGGCCACGGCGGCGATCTCGCCCGGCGCGCGGCAGCGGTAGGACTGCCCGGCGTGGGTCAGCACCCCGGCCAGGATCCCCGCCGCGCCCAGGGGTGCCGCCACCGCCAGCAGGGCCTCGCCGCCCGGGTCCACCCCGCCGCGCCCGCCGCCGCAGTCCACTTCGACCAGCACCTTGAACGGGGCCCCGTGGCCGGCCAGGGCCTTGGCCGCCGCCGGCTCGTCGGTGAGCACCGTCAGGTCGGCGCCGCGGGCCGTCAGCGCCGCCGCCCGGTCCAGCTTGTCGGGCGTGATTCCCACGGCGTAGGTGATGTCGCAGAAGCCCCGGTCCAGGAAATGCTCGGCCTCGCGCAGGGTCGACACGGTGATCGGCCCGGGTTCGCCGCCATGGGCCAGGCGCCCGACCTCGGCGCTCTTCGCCGTCTTCAGGTGCGGGCGCAGGCGGACCCCGAGGACCCCGGCCCGGGCCGCCATGCGGGCGCAGTTGGCGGCCACCTTGGGGCGGTCCAGGACCAGGCAGGGGGTGGGCAGGTCGGCGAGGGTCATGGCGGGTTTCCTCCGGCGGCGCCGGAACGGTAGCCCGTCTTGCCCCGCCCGGCAATTGGCCTATACTGCGCCGCCTGTCGCATTGGAACCCTCCAAACCACGGGAAAGGCATCGTGTCATGAGCGGTGACATCAAGAAAGTCGTGCTCGCCTATTCGGGCGGCCTGGACACCTCGGTCATCCTGCGCTGGCTGCAGGACACCTATGGCTGCGAGGTGGTCACCTTCACCGCCGACCTGGGCCAGGGCGAGGAGCTGGAGCCGGCGCGCCAGAAGGCCGAGATGATGGGGATCAAGGAGATCTACATCGAGGACCTGCGCGAGGAGTTCGTGCGCGACTACGTGTTCCCCATGTTCCGCGCCAATGCGCTGTACGAGGGCACCTACCTGCTGGGCACCTCCATCGCCCGGCCGCTGATCGCCAAGCGCCAGATCGAGATCGCCCACGAGGTCGGCGCCGACGCCGTGTCGCACGGCGCCACCGGCAAGGGCAACGACCAGGTGCGGTTCGAACTGGGCTACTACGCCTGCGACCCCAACATCCGGGTCATCGCGCCGTGGCGGGAATGGGACCTGACGTCGCGGACGAAACTGATCGAGTACGCCGAGCGCCACCAGATCCCGGTGCCCAAGGACAAGCGCGGCGAGCCGCCGTTCAGCCAGGACGCCAACCTGCTGCACATCTCGTCCGAGGGCAAGGCGCTGGAGGACCCCTGGGTCGAGCCCGACTACGACCTGGTGCTGACCCGCATGGTCACCCCCATGGCGGCGCCGGACGTGCCGACCGAGATCACCATCGACTTCGAGGCCGGCGACCCCACCGCCGTCAACGGCGAGAAGCTCTCCCCGGCGGCCCTGCTGACCCGGCTGAACGAGCTGGGCGGCGCCAACGGGGTCGGCTGCATCGACATCGTCGAGAACCGCTTCGTCGGCATGAAGTCCCGCGGCGTCTACGAGACCCCCGGCGGCACGGTCCTGTTCCACGCCCGCCGGGCCATGGAATCCATCGTGCTGGACCGCGGCGGCATGCACCAGAAGGACGAGCTGATGGCCCGCTACGCCGAGCTGGTCTACAACGGCTTCTGGTTCGCGCCCGAGCGCGAGATGCTGCAGGCGGCCATCGACCAGGCGTCGCAGAAGGTGACCGGCACCGTGCGCCTGAAGCTCTATAAGGGCAACGTCATCATCACCGGCCGCAAGTCGCCCAACAGCCTCTATGACGAGGCCATGGTCACCTTCGAGGAGGACTCGGTGTACGACCAGCGCGACGCCACCGGCTTCATCCGCCTCAACGCCCTGCGCCTGCGCCTGGCCGGGCGCCGCGACGGGCGCTAGGCCGGCGGCGCCGGGGGGGCTGCGGGTGCGGGCGCTGCTGCAGCGGGTCACCGAGGCCCAGGTGCGGGTCGACCACCTGGATACCGGCGTGCCTCGCGAGGACCCCATCGAGAGCCCCGTGGGGGCCATCGGGCCGGGGCTGCTGGTCCTGGTCTGCGCCATGCGCGGCGACACCGACGAGGACGTGGCCTTCCTGGCGCGCAAGGTGGCGGCCCTGCGCGTGTTCGCCGACGACCACGGCAAGATGAACCGCTCGCTCCGCGACACGGGCGGCGGCGCCCTGGTGGTCAGCCAGTTCACCCTGGCCGCCGACTGGCGCCGCGGCAACCGGCCCGGCTTCTCGGCCGCCGCCGACCCCAAGGAGGGCGCGCGCCTGTACGACCTGTTCTGCGACGCCCTGCGCCGCGAGGGCGTGCCGGTGGAGACCGGCACTTTCGCCGCCCACATGCACGTGGCCCTGGTCAACGACGGCCCGGTGACCATCTGGATGGACACCCGCGAGCGGTAGAACCGCGGCGCCCCGCACAGTTGCATAAATTTTGGTCAACTGAAATACGTTGCGGAAATTTTGCGCAAAATCTGCGCGGCGTGAGTTCCCTTCCTGTCTGTGATTCCAAGGCCTTGCCGGGTGGCACGGCCCTTGCGAGGGAAACCAACGCCCACCAGACATGGTGCGCGGGGAGATCAGGAGCGGAAAGGCCGAAGGTTGGACCGAGCTTTCGACGAGATGAACGCGGGCGACGACAGCATCCGCGAGGCCTACCACGGCCTGTCGGACTGGCTGCACTGGACTCCGCCCGACCACTTCAACCTGAAGCGCCGCGAGGCCGAGGTCCTGTTCCGGCGCCTGGGCATCACCTTCGCCGTTTACGGCGACGGCGGCAACCCCGAGCGGCTGATCCCCTTCGACCTGATCCCGCGCATCCTCAGCAAGGAGGAATGGGGTTTCCTGGAGGCCGGCCTGGAGCAGCGGGTGCGGGTGCTGAACATGTTCCTGGCCGACCTGTACCACGACCAGGAGATCCTGCGCGCCGGGGTGCTGCCGGAACGGTTCGTGCTGACCAACGACTTCTACCTGCCCGAGATGCAGGGGGTGCGGGTGCCGGGCGACACCTACACCCACATCGCCGGGGTCGACCTGGTGCGGGTCGGCGAGAACGACTTCTACGTCCTGGAGGACAACGCGCGCACGCCGTCCGGCGTCTCCTACATGCTGGAGAACCGGGAGATCATGATGCGCCTGTTCCCCGACCTGTTCGCCAGCCACAGCGTGGCGCCGGTCGAGACCTATCCCGACGAGCTGCTGGAAACCCTGTGCGACGCGGCGCCGGCCTGCTGCGACGGCACGCCCACCGTGGCGGTGATGACCCCGGGGCGGTTCAACAGCGCCTATTTCGAGCATTCGTTCCTGGCCGACAAGATGGGGGTCGAGCTGGTCGAGGGCCAGGACCTGTTCGTCAAGGACGACACCGTCTTCATGCGCACCACCCGGGGCCCGCAGCGGGTCGACGTGATCTACCGCCGGGTCGACGACGCCTTCCTGGACCCCCTGGTGTTCAACCCCGACAGCGTGCTGGGTGTGCCCGGCCTGATGAACGTGTACCGCAGCGGCCGGGTCGCCATCGCCAACGCCGTGGGCACCGGCATCGCCGACGACAAGGCGGTCTACACCTATGTCCCCGACATGATCCGCTTCTACCTGGACGAGGAGCCGATCCTGAAGAACGTGCCCACCTGGCGCTGCGAGGCCGAGGACGACTGCGCCTACGTGCTGGAGCACCTGCCCGAGCTGGTGGTCAAGGAGGTGCACGGGTCGGGCGGCTACGGCATGCTGGTGGGGCCCGCCGCCAGCAAGCGCGAGCGCGAGGAGTTCGCCGCCCGGATCAAGGCCAACCCCTGCAACTACATCGCCCAGCCGACCCTGGCGCTCAGCACCTGCCCGACCTTCGTCGAGAACGGCATCGCGCCGCGGCACGTGGATTTCCGCCCCTTCGTCCTGTCGGGCAAGAACGTGCGCATCGTCAAGGGCGGGCTGACCCGGGTCGCCCTGCGCTCGGGCTCGCTGGTGGTCAACTCGTCCCAGGGCGGGGGCACCAAGGACACCTGGGTGCTGAGCCAATGAGCGCGACCGGAGGCCGGACATGCTGAGCCGCACCGCCGACAACCTGTACTGGCTGGCGCGCTACATGGAGCGGGCCGAGAACCTGGCGCGCATTCTGGAGGTCGGCATCCGCATGGCCATGATGCCCGACCAGTCGGGCAAGCGGCACCGCAGCGAATGGCGCTCGACCCTGGTCAACGCCGGCATCGAGCCCCTGTTCGAGCAGACCGGGCGGGCCGTCAACGCGCGCAACGTGATCGAGTTCATCGGCCGGTCCGAGCGCAACCCGTCCAGCATCTATTCGTGCATCAAGACGGCGCGGGACAGCGGCCGCGCCGTGCGCAACGCCATCACATCGGAGATGTGGGAGGCCCTGAACGACACCTGGCTGGCGTTCGAGGACAACTGGCGCGCCGCCGCCGAGAACCGCGACTTCCGGCCCCTGCTGGACTGGATCAAGGACCGCTCGTCCATGTTCCGCGGCAGCCTGGCCGGCACCATGATCCGCGACGAGGCCTACCATTTCACCCGCCTCGGCACCTTCGTCGAGCGCGCCGACAACACGGCCCGGATCCTGGACGTGAAGTACCACATCCTGCTGCCCGACATGGCCGAGGTGGGCGGCGGCGTCGACTATTACCAGTGGACCACGATCCTGCGCGCCGTGTCGGCCCTGGGCGGGTATCATTGGGTGTACAGCGAGAACCCCCGGCCGTGGAACATCGCCGAGTTCCTGATCCTGCGCGAGGAGATGCCCCGGTCCCTGATCACCTGCCTGCGCGAGATCACCACCACGCTGGAGATCCTGGCCGAGGCCCACGGCCGGCGCCACCCCTGCCACCGCCAGGCGGGGCGCCTGTATTCGTCGCTCAAGTTCGCCGTCGCCGAGGACGTCTTCCAGCAGGGGCTGCACGAGTTCCTGACCGATTTCATTTCCCGCAACAATCGGCTGGGCAACGAGATCGAGCGCAATTATCTTTTCGCTGGCACCTGATTCCATCCGGACCGGCGAACCATGCGACTGCGCGTCGAGCACGAAACCCGCTACGGCTACGAAAACCCCGTGGGCTACACCATCCAGAGCCTGCGCCTGACGCCGCGCGACCACGCGGCGCAGCGGGTCCTGTCCTGGCACATCTTCGCCGCCGGCACCCTGACCGCCTTCGAGGACAGCTTCGGCAACCTGACGCACACCCTGGTCATCGACGTCGACCACGACGAGACCGTGATCCGGGTCGCCGGCGAGGTCGAGACCACCGACACCAACGGCGTGCTGCCGCCGCTGCCGGACCGGTTCCCGCTGGTCCTGTACCTGCGCCCGACCGAGCTGACCCGGCCCGACGACGCCCTGCGCGACCTGGTCGCCGGCCTGGACGGCATCGCCGACGGGGTCGAGCGGGCGCACGCCCTGATGAACCGGGTGCGCGACGCCATCGACTACCGCGCCGGCGAGACCTCGGTTACTACCACGGCGGCCCAGGCCCTGGCCCACGGCCATGGCGTGTGCCAGGACCACGCCCATGCGTTCATCACCGGCGCCCGCCTGCTGGACCTGCCGGCGCGCTACGTCAGCGGCTACCTGATGGCCGGCAACGGCCACGGCGGGGACGCGGCGCCGCCGCGCGACCACGACACCATCCACGACGCCAGCCACGCCTGGGCCGAGGTCCACGTCGAGGGCCTGGGCTGGGTCGGCTTCGACGCCGCCAACCGGCAGTGCCCCACGGACGCCTACGTGCGCCTGGCCCACGGCCTGGACTACCGCGAGGCGGCGCCCATCCGCGGCCTGCGCCGGGGCGGCGGCGACGAGCGCCTGCGCGTGCGGGTCTCGGTCACCCAGGCCGGCGAACAGGCGCAATCATGACCGATCGGCTGACGGAAAGGCGGACACGCACATGACCTACTGCATTGGCCTTTGCCTGGACGAGGGGCTGGTCATGCTGGCCGACACCCGGACCAACGCCGGGGTCGACAACATCTCGACCTTCCGCAAGATGACCGTGTGGGAAAAGCCCGGCGAGCGGGTGATCGCCCTGATGAGCGCCGGCAACCTGGCCGTTTCCCAGGGCGTGGTCAACCTGCTGAACGAGGGCATCGAGATGGCCGAGGCCGAGGGCGACGGCGGCCACGGCCGGCCGCTGACCCTGATGACCGTGCCGTCCATGTTCCAGGCCACCCGCCTGGTGGGCCAGGCCGTGCGCCAGATGTGGGAGGCCGACGGCGCCGCCCTGGAGGCCCGGGACGAGTCCTTCAACGTGTCGCTGATCCTGGCCGGGCAGATCGGCAACCGGCGCATGCGCATGTTCCAGATCTATGCCGCCGGCAACTTCATCGAGGCCACCACCGACACCCCCTACTTCCAGATCGGCGAGCACAAGTACGGCAAGCCGATCCTGGACCGGGCCGTGTCCCACGACATCGACCTGACCGGGGCCGTCAAGCTGAGCCTGGTGTCCATGGACTCGACCACCCGCAGCAACCTCAGCGTCGGCATGCCGCTGGACCTGATGGTGTACCGCAAGGACACCCTGCGGGTGGCGGCGCGGCGGCGCATCGGCGCCGACGACCTGTACTACATCGACCTGGCGCAGCGCTGGTCCGTGGCCCTGAAGAAGGCCTTCGTGGCCCTGCCCGACCCGCCCTGGCTGCACGAACTCTGACGGGCTGCCGAAACAGTCACCATGCCAGGCATCATCGCCTTCGAGGCCCGCGTTGCGGGCGCCTTAGGCTGAGCTTTTTCAATGGGTTACCTCGCCCTGAGGTGCGAGCGGAGCGAGCCTCGAAGGGTCCTGACGGTCTTTCGCCACCCTGCTAGTCGTTGCTTTCCGCCCGCGCCATCAGCGCCTCCAGCTCGTCCAGCACCAGGGCCCCGTCCTGGTACAGGATCAGTTGGCCGCGGTCGGCCAGCTCGCGCAGGGCGACGTGCGGGTGGCGGGCGGCGAAGGCGCGCACGCTGGCGATGCCGACCACCGGGTCGTGGCGCCCGTGCAGGATGGTCACCGGCAGGGTCCGGGCGGCGACCAGGGGTGTCCAATCGCGCACCACGTGGTAGCTGTCGCGGCAGAAGGCGTCGTGTCCCTGGGCGACGCTGAACAGGTACCCCTGGCGCAGGATGTCGAACACCGCCGGGTCGGAATCGCACAGGGCCCGGTCCAGGGTGCCCTCGTCATACAGCGCCTCCATGAACGCCCGCTCGCCGCCCCGGGCCAGCAGGGCGGCGCCGGCGCGGACCACGAACGGCAGCAGCCGCGGGGTGTGGCGCGCGGTCTTGGCCACCAGCCGCTGGCGCGGGCCCATGACCTCGATCTGGCGCCGGTCCACCAGGGGCACGGCGCCGGCGATGCCCAGCACGGCGGTGATCCGCGGCCCCAGCTCGGCCGCCGCGGCGAAGGCGTACAGCAGCCCGGCCAGGTGCCCGATCACCGGGCAGGCGGCGATGCCCAGGTGGTCCAGCAGGTGCCCCAGGTCCTGGGCCAGGCGCCGCGGCGATCCCGCCACCGGGCCGGTGTCCGGGTCGGCGGCGCCGAAGCCGGGGCGCTCGGGCGCCACCAGGGTCAGGCCGCGCGCCGCCAGGGCGTCGACGTCCCGCGGCCGCAGGTGGCAGGCGCCCAGCATGCCGTGCAGGAACAGGCAGGGCCGGCCGCCGTCGGCGCCGATCAGGTGGTAGGGCAGGTGCCGGCCGCCGGGCAGGGTCAGGGTGCCGGGCCGCGCCGGCCGCGTGCCGCCGTCCGGGCCGCCGTCCGGGCCGCCGTCCGGGCCGGCATCCGCCCGGGCGCCGCGCCCTGCGGCGCGGGCCAGGCGGGCGATGCCATAGCCCAGCAGGATGATGTCGCGCTGGCTGCCGATGCCGGTCTTCCTCAGGATCGCCTTCACGTGCTTGCGCACGGTGTCGGCGGCGCGCCCGGTGTCGGCGGCGATGTCGGCCACGGTTTGGCCCGAGGAGATGGCGCGGAACACCTCGACCTCGTTGGGCGACAGGCCGAACTGGCTGTCCAGGAACGAGGCCAGGCCGGCGTCGTCGGGCACTCCGGCGGCGCGCGCCAGGCCCCAGGCGTCGCCGCCGGTCAGGGGCCCGCGCAGGGGCCGCAGGGACATCATCCAGGGCCGCGCCCGGTCGTCGCCGTAGGCGCGGAAGAACAGGCCGCCGCCGGCCGCCGTGTCGGGCGCCGCCAGCAGGCCGCGGATGGCCTGGGCGTCGCCGGGGGACAGGTGCAGGCTGTCCAGGGGCGCGCCGGCGGCCAGGCCCAGGGAGTCCCGGGCGGCGGCGTTGGCCGCGGCCACCGTGCCGTCGCCGCGCAGCACCAGGGCCGGCCCCGCCTCGCCGGCCACCAGGTCGTCGGCCGAGGCCGGGCGGGCGTCCAGCTCGTCCAGGCGGTCGAACACCTTGAAGGCCTGCTCGAAGTGCGGCCGCAGGGCGGCGAAGGAGGTGGTGTGCTCGACCCGCTCGCGGCCGGCGTCGGCGGGGGTGCGGGCGAGGGCGTTCTCCAGCCAGTCCTCCCAGGCGGTCATGAACTGGTCGTAGCGCTGCGGCTCGGTGGCGACGAAGAAGGTGGAATCGATCAGGTGGCGTCGATGCCGGCGGCGCCGGCGGCGGCGGCGCGTCCGCCGCCGCCGCCTCGCGGGTCAGGGCGTCCACGGCCGGGGCGGCGCCGCGCTCGCCGCCGTCCCCGCACCGCCGGCGTTGCCACGTGGGCGGCCATGTTCAGGGCGGTCAGCACCAGCTGGTCCTGGCTGCCGGTCTCGGACTTCTCCAGCATGGAGCGGATCTGGGTGCGGATGGTGTCGACGCTGCGGCCGCGGCGGGCGGCGATGTCCTTGACCCGCAGGCCCCCGGCCAGCAGGCGCAGGATCTCGACCTCGGCGCCGGTGAAGGCGAAGGCCCGGGCCAGGGCGGCGTCCAGGCCGTCGGGCCAGTGGGCGGCGATCAGGGTCACGGTCAGGGCGGCGGCGCCGGCCGCGCCGGCCTCGGCGCCGCGCACGAACAGCACCGCCGGCGCCCCGCCGCCGTCGCGGTCGGCGCGCAGCAGGCGCCAGGGCGGGGCGCCGCCGGCTCCGCGCCCGCCTGGGCGGCCAGGCGGCGCAGCCGGCCGCGGGTGGCGCGGCGTCGAACGGCAGGTCGTCGACGGTGGCGGCGGTCGTCGGGGCGGTGGCGGCGCGGCCCAGGATGTCGGCCGCCGCGGCGCTGGTGGCGACCAGCCGGCCGCCGGGGTCGAGGCCGAACTCGACGGCGTCGCGGCCGGGCGGCGGCACCGCCGTGGCGCCCGACTGCAACCGTTCCAGCAGGCCGCCGACCCGGGCCAGGTGCTCGGCCAGGCGCGGCCCCACCGGCGGCAGGCCGGCGGCGGCGCGGCGGTCCGCCTCGGCCTGCCACAGGTCGAGCCAGCCGTCGCCGGACTCCGGCTCGGTGACGAAGGCATAGATGCCCCGTATCAGATCGCTTTCCCGATCGGCCTCGGCCACGTGTTCCGTTCCGTGTCTTGCGCGCGTCCCGATCCGTGCCGGTCCAGGGGCCCTTTGCCGCTTGGGTGGCCGGGCCGGCGCCGGGCCAATCCGCCGATATTAACGAAATACGACCAATGTGCATCCGCTGTTTGACCGAATTCCCCAATTTGGGTATGCGCGGCGGCGGCCGAACGCCTAGTCTGCAATGGGCGATTCGCCCGAACAATCATCGGTGAACGGGCGACATAGGGGCAAGGAGGCCACCGAATGCGGACGCAGCATCGGAGCAGGAGGGATGTGCTCAGACGATACCTGGGTGCGTTCCTGGGCCTGATCGCGGCCTGCGTCGTGGCCCTCTGCCTGATCGCCCTGCCGGGCCATGCGGCCGGGACCGCGCCCGGGACCACGCCCGAGACCACGACCGGCCACGCCGACCCCGTCTCCCCCACGGGCCCGACCTGAACGCCGCCCGCGCGTCCGCCCCCCGGGCGGGCGGGCAGGCCGACGCCCCGGGACTCCCCTCCCGGGGTGTCGCCCTTTCCGGGACCGCCGCTTCCGCCTTTACCTCAGGCCCGCCGGATCAGCAGCCGGTGCGGCGTGTCGACGCCGCCGCCGGGTTCCTCCGCCTCCAGGGCGAGGACCTCGTGCCCATGTTCGCGCACCGAGCGTGGCACGTTTTCCAGGGGCTCGCCGCCTTTCAGGCGGACTTCCGCCACTTGGCCCGGCTGCATTCTTTCCAGCAGCAGTTTCGTCTTCACGAATGTTAACGGGCAGACTTCCGGCGTGATGTCCAGGTAGAAGTCTATGTTCGGCTTCCCGTTTTCTTCACATCTATTTTCCATCATTTGTTCTTGCTTGTTTTCGGTCCGTTAATTATATAGGAGGACACTTTATACTATACAAACCCGATGCCAGCAGGAAGTCCCGTTAAATGAGCGAGAAGCCCAACCAAAACGAGTTACTGGAACTTACGACAGAAATCGTTTCCGCGCACGTTGGCAACAATACCGTTGCCCTTGGTGACCTGCCCACCATCATCCAGGATGTCTATAAGACCCTGTCCGGCCTGGGCGCCTCTTCCTCGGCGCCCGAGCGCCCGCGTCCCGCCGTCCCGGTCAAGCGGTCCGTGTTCCCGGACCACATCGTCTGCCTCGAGGACGGCAAGAAGCTGAAGATGCTGAAGCGCCACCTGAAGACGGCCTACGACATGACGCCCGAGGAGTACCGGGAGAAATGGGGCCTGCCGTCGGACTACCCCATGGTGGCGCCCAACTACGCCCGCCACCGCAGCAAGCTGGCGAAGAAGATCGGCCTGGGCACCAAGTCGCGTTCCGGCGACGCCTAGGCCACGTCCCGACCCGGGACCAATAGCGAGTCCAATCGCGGGGCCGGCGGCGCCGGCCCTGCATTGGGCGCGAACAAATATCGGGGGGTTGAACGGGGATAGGCGGAAGTCCCACCTTCCGTTATAGTGTCGTCCGCCAAGAAAAACGAACAGGCTGGAGAAGCGTTCCCATGTCAGCGGTTTCCCGCATCGAGCAGCTGTGCATCGACAAAGGTATGAAAATGACGGGCCAGCGGCGCGTGATCGCACGTGTCCTGTCCGATGCGTCCGACCATCCCGACGTGGAGGAAGTGTACCGGCGCGCCACCGAGATCGACCCCAAGATCAGCATCGCCACGGTGTACCGCACCGTCCGCCTGTTCGAGGAGGCCAACATCCTGGAGCGGCACGACTTCGGCGACGGCCGCTCGCGCTACGAGGAAGCCACGGACGAGCACCACGACCACCTGATCGACATCCAGTCGGGCCGGGTGATCGAGTTCCGCAACGAGGAGATCGAGCGCCTGCAGGAGCGGATCGCCAAGGAATACGGCTTCCGCCTGGTCGGCCACCGGCTGGAACTGTATGGCGTCCGGATCGACAAGGACTCCTAGGCCCGCCTTGACTCCCATGGGTGGACGGCTTATGTCGCGCCCGTGTGGCGGGCGAATTCCGGTCGCCCATCGACCGGTCCCCGGGTGAGTGCCTTGGCCAAGAAGCTCCATATCCGCACCTACGGCTGCCAGATGAACGTCTACGACTCCGCACGCATGGCGGAAGTCCTGGCGCCCCTGGGCTACGTCCCGGCCGACACCGCCGAGGACGCCGACATGGTGATCCTGAACACCTGCCACATCCGCGAGAAGGCGGCCGAGAAGGTCTATTCCGAACTGGGCCGCCTGCGCCGGGTCAAGGAGCGCCGGGCGCAGTCCGGCGACGGGCCCATGATCCTGGCCGTGGCCGGCTGCGTGGCCCAGGCCGAGGGCGCCGAGATGCTGCGCCGGGCGCCGTTCCTGGACATGGTGTTCGGGCCCCAGACCTACCACCGCCTGCCCGAGATGGTGGCCCGCGCCAGCCGCGGCGCCGGCGCTGTGCTGGACACCGACTTCCCGGCCGAGGACAAGTTCGACCACCTGCCGGCCACCGGTGCCGCGGCGACGGCGGAGGCGGGCGGGCGCTCGGCCTTCCTGACCGTGCAGGAGGGCTGCGACAAGTTCTGCACCTTCTGCGTCGTGCCCTACACCCGGGGCGCCGAGTTCTCGCGCCCGGCGGCCGCGGTGCTGGCCGAGGCCCGGCGCCTGGCCGCCGCCGGGGTGCGCGAGGTCACCCTGCTGGGCCAGAACGTCAACTGCTACCACGGCGCGGCGGACGGCGCCCGAGGCGGGGGGGCGGAATGGCGCCTGGGCCGGCTGATCGCCGCCGTGGCCGAGATCGACGGCATCCGGCGGCTGCGCTACACCACCTCGTACCCGGCCGACATGGACGACGACCTGATCGCCGCCCACCGCGACGTGCCCGAGCTGATGCCGTTCCTGCACCTGCCCGTGCAGTCCGGCTCGGACCGGGTGCTGGCGGCCATGAACCGGCGCCACGGCGCCGACGACTACCGCCGGCTGGTGGACCGGCTGCGCGCGGCCCGGCCCGACCTGGCCCTGTCGTCGGACTTCATCGTCGGCTTCCCCGGCGAGACCGACGCCGACTTCCGCGCCACCCTGGACCTGGCCCGCCAGGTCGGCTACGCCCAGGCCTATTCGTTCAAGTACAGCCCGCGCCCGGGCACCCCGGCGGCGGCCCTGGAGGACCAGGTGCCCGAGGCGGTGAAGGCGGAACGGTTGGCCGAGCTGCAGGACCTGCTGAACGCCCAGCAGGTGGCCTTCAACGACGCCTGCGTCGGCTCGGTGCTGCCGGTGCTGCTGGACCGCCACGGCCGCCACGGCGGCCAGCTGGTGGGGCGCAGCCCGTTCATGCAGGCGGTGCACGTGGACGCGCCCGAGGGCCTGATGGGCGAGATCGTCGACCTGCGCATCGACGGTGCCCACGCCAACAGCCTGTCCGGCACCCTGTCCGGCGTCCTGGCCGCCGGCGCCGACCTGCCGGTCTCGTTCCCCGCCGACCCGGCGAGGCTGCGGGCGTGAGCGGCGCCGGCAACGGCGGCGACCTGCGCCTGGAATTCGCCGACAACGCCCTGGTGATCCCCCTGTTCGGGTCCCACAACGAGCACCTGGCCCGCATCGAGCAGAAGCTGGACGTGGTCATCCGCACCCGCGGCAACGCGATCACCATCTCGGGCCCCGGCGACTCGGTGGACGCGGCGCGCGAGGCCCTGAACGGCCTGTACGCCCGCCTGGAGCGGGGCCTGCCGGTGACCCGCGACGAGGTCGACGCGGCCCTGCGCATGGTCACCGCCGCCGACGGCAGCCTGGCCGACGTCGACCTGGCCGTGCGCACGCGCAAGCGCCACATCTCGCCGCGCTCGCCGCGCCAGGCCGCCTACCTGCGCGCCATCGACGACAACGACCTGGTGTTCGGCGTCGGCCCGGCCGGCACCGGCAAGACCTACCTGGCCGTGGCCAAGGCGGTGGAGCGGCTGACCCAGGGCGCGGTGGACCGCATCATCCTGACCCGCCCGGCGGTGGAGGCCGGCGAGCAGCTCGGCTTCCTGCCCGGCGACATGCAGGAGAAGGTGGACCCCTACCTGCGGCCCCTGTACGACGCCCTGCACGACATGATGCCCCGCGACCAGGTGGCCAAGCGCATGGAGAGCGGCGAGATCGAGGTCGCGCCGCTGGCCTTCATGCGCGGCCGCACCCTGGCCAATGCGTTCGTCATCCTGGACGAGGCCCAGAACACCACCGCCGTGCAGATGAAGATGTTCCTGACCCGCCTGGGCGAGAACGCGCGCATGGTGGTGACCGGCGACCTGAGCCAGGTGGACCTGCCGCGCGGCGTGCGCTCGGGCCTGCGCGACGCGCTGGAGATCGTCTCGGGCCTGCCCGGCATCGCCAGCGTCGCCTTCACCGAGGAGGACGTGGTCCGCCACCCCCTGGTCAGCGCCATCGTGCGCGCCTACGACCGGGTCGAAACGCGGCGCCAGGCCGGCGCCCGCTATACCTCCGACGGCAAGCCCGACGACAACGGGTGAGGGGGCCGGCCGTGTCGACCCCCGCCCTGCACACGGACGTGGACCTGCGCGCCCCGGGCTGGGACGACGCCTTGCCCGGGGCCGCGGACCTGTGCCGGGCGGCCGCCGCCGCGGCCTTCGCCGCCGCCGCCGCGGACGGGTCCGGCGCCGGGCCCGAAGCCGAGGTCTGCGTGGTGCTGGCCGACGACGCCTTCGTCCACGACCTGAACCGCCGCTACCGCGGCATCGACAAGCCCACCAACGTGCTGTCCTTCCCGGCCGGTGAGGACGACCTGCTGGGCGACGTGGTGCTGGCCCTGGAGACCCTGCGCCGCGAGGCCGAACGGGACGGCAAGCCCCTGGCCGACCACCTGTGCCACCTGGTCGTGCACGGGGTCCTGCACCTTTTGGGCCACGACCACGGGGACGCCGCCGAGGCGGCCGGGATGGAGGCCCTGGAGGTGCGCGTGTTGGCCGGCCTGGGGGTCGCCGACCCCTACGCCGAGGACGCGGCGCCGTGACCGGGGCGCTGGACCGGGTCGGCCGCTGGCGCGACCGGGTGTCGGGCCTGGGCGGCTGGCGCCGGCGCGGCACCCTGGCCCTGCTGGGCCTGCTGGCGGCCCTGGCCCTGCCGCCCCTGTACCTGGTGCCGCTGCTGTGGCTGGCCTTGCCCGGCCTGGTCTGGATCCTGAACGGCCGGCCCGGGCGCCTGGCCGCCTTCGGCGCCGGGTGGTGGTTCGGGTTCGGCTACTTCACGGCCGGGTTCTACTGGATCGGTTTCGCCATGATGGTGGAGCCCGAGAAGTACGCCTGGATGATCCCGTTCTCGGTGTTCGGCCTGGGCGCCGGCATGGCCGTGTTCTGCGGCCTGACCCTGCTGGCCACCCGCCTGCTGGCGCCGCGCCCCGGCTGGGGGCAGGTGCTGGTCCTGGCCGCCGCCTGGACCGCCTTCGAATGGGTGCGCGGGTGGGCCTTCACCGGCTTCCCGTGGAACCTGGCCGGCACCGTCTGGGCCTTCTCCGACGCCATGGTGCAGCCCGCCGCCGCGGTCGGCGCCTATGGCCTCAGCCTGGTCACGGTGATCCTGGCGGCGGCGCCGGCGGTGCTGCCGGGCACGGCGGCGGCGCGGCGCGGCCTGGCCGCGGCCGTGGCGGTGCTGGTGCTGGCCTGGGGCGGCGGGGCCCTGCGCCTGGCCCTGGCGCCCACCCAGTTCGTGGACGGCGTGCGCCTGCGCCTGGTGCAGCCCAACATCCCGCAGCGCCTGAAATGGGCCGGCGACCTGCGCCGCGGCCACGTCGAGCGCCAGGTGGAGATGAGCCTGGCGGCGCCGGCGCCGGGCGCGCCGCCGCCGACCCACGTGATCTGGGGCGAGACCATGGTCCCGGCCTTCGTCAACCGCGACCCGGCGGCCCGCGCCCTGGCGGCCCGGGCGGCGCCGCCCGGCGGCGCCCTGCTGACCGGCGGCCTGCGCATGCCCGACGACCGGACGGCGCCGTTCCAGGTGTGGAACAGCCTGTTCGCCCTGGCCCGCGACGGCGCCATCCTGGCCACCTACGACAAGTTCCACCTGCTGCCGTTCGGCGAATACGTGCCGTTCCGCCAGTACCTGGACATCGCCAAGATCACCGCCGGGCGCACCGACTTCTCGCGCGGCGCCGGCCCGCGCACCCTGGACGTCCCGGGCCTGCCGCCGGTGGGGCCGCTGATCTGCTACGAGGCCATCTTCCCGGCCGCCGTGACCGACCCGGCGCGGCGGCCGAAATGGCTGCTGAACATCACCAACGACGCCTGGTTCGGCCGCTCGCCGGGGCCGTACCAGCACCTGGCGGCGACCCGCCTGCGCGCGGTCGAAGAGGGCCTGCCCCTGGTGCGGGTGGCCAACACCGGCATCTCGGCGGTGGTCGATCCCCTGGGCCGCACCCTGTCCGCCCTGCCGCTGCAGGAATCGGGCGTGCTGGACAGCGGCCTGCCGCGGGACCTGCCCGGCGGCACCCCGTTCGCCCGCTGGGGCAACGGCGTTTTGGCGCCCCTGGTGGTGCTGGCGGCGGCCCTGGGTTTGTGGCTGGCGCGGCGCCGGACCGCCGCAAACGGGTGATTGTTCCAGGGGGCGGGACAGGTGGGTTATTACAATTTTTTGTTGTCCTGAATCCGGGTAAATGTATTGACGAATTTAAAGGCCATCACTTATCGTCCCCACCACACGCGGGGCGGGCCGGCGCTGGGCAGGCGAGGGGAAGGTCGCGCATCCCGGGAAACCGATTCCTGAACCTCTGACCCTTGGAACCGACATGACAAGCCCAACGCCGACAAAGAAACGAGGCCGCCCCCCGAAGACATCCCACAAGGTCGAACGACTGCCCCCCGGCGTTCCCAATCCCGTGGACGTGCACGTGGGCGGCCGCGTGCGCCTGCGCCGGACCCTGCTGGGCATGAGCCAGGAGAAGCTGGGCGAGGCCGTGGGCCTGACCTTCCAGCAGATCCAGAAGTACGAGCGCGGCGCCAACCGCATCGGCGCCAGCCGCCTGTATGAGTTGAGCAGCATCCTCGACGTCCCGGTGTCGTTCTTCTTCGACGACCTGCCGGACGAGCTGAAGACCCACGAGGGCCGGTTCACCCGCGGCCTGGAGGACCAGGGCCAGGCGCCCATGGACAACGACCCCCTGGCCCGCCGCGAGACCCTGGAACTGGTGCGCGCCTATTACCGCATCACCGACCCGGCCGTGCGCAAGCGCATGTTCGAGCTGACCAAGTCCCTGGCGCGGATGGAGGACGAGGTGTTTTCCTGACCCCGGGCGGCGCCGCCGGCCGGCCGCCGGCCGGCCCCGTTTTCGCTTGACGCCCGCGCGAATCATTGCGACAAAACCCGCCCCGACGGGGAGGCGCCGCGAAGCCGACTTCGCGGCGTCGGCGTTCCCGGCAGCCGCCGGCGTGGACGGATTTGGACCGCTTGCCACCACGTAAAAAAAGGCTAAGTGGGCGCGCAAAGGCCTTCGCGTGCGCAACGCCGGCACCACCGCGGCCCTTGGTCCAAGGTTTGACACATGGCCGCCAGAGGAGTCAGCACATGGCCTTGAGCGATTTCCTTTTCACCAGCGAATCCGTCTCCGAGGGTCACCCGGACAAGGTCTGCGACCGCATTTCGGACGCCATCGTCGACGCCTTCCTGGCCGAGGACCCCCATTCCCGCGTCGCCGCGGAAACCCTGTGCACCACCAACTTCATCGTCCTCGCCGGCGAGGTGCGCGGCCCCGACAGCCTGAACCACGAACGGTTCCGCGACATCGCCCGCCAGGCGGTCCGGGAGATCGGCTACGAGCAGCACGGCTTCCACTGGAAGGACGCCGAGGTCAGCTCGCACATCCACTCCCAGTCCTCGGACATCGCCCAGGGCGTGGACGCCGTCGGCAACAAGGACGAGGGCGCCGGCGACCAGGGCATCATGTTCGGCTACGCCGTGGACGAGACGCCCGAGCTGATGCCGGCGCCGATCCTGTACGCGCACCGCATCCTGCAGCGCATGGCCGCCGACCGCCACGCCGGGGTCGAGCGCGGCTTCGGCCCCGATTCCAAGAGCCAGGTGACCCTGCGCTACGTGGACGGCAAGCCGGTGGGCGCCACCTCGGTGGTGGTGTCGACCCAGCACGACCCCAACCTGTCCCAGGACGAGGTGCGCGAGAAGGTCCGCCCCTATGTGGAAAGCACCCTGCCGGCCGGCTGGATGTGCCCCGAGGAGGAATTCTACGTCAACCCCACGGGCCGCTTCGTCATCGGTGGGCCCGACGGCGACGCCGGCCTGACCGGGCGCAAGATCATCGTCGACACCTATGGCGGCGCGGCGCCGCACGGCGGCGGCGCCTTCTCGGGCAAGGACCCGACCAAGGTCGACCGGTCGGCCGCCTACGCGGCGCGCTACCTGGCCAAGAACGTGGTCGCCGCCGGCCTGGCGCACAAGTGCACGATCCAGCTGTCCTACGCCATCGGCGTGTCCAAGCCGCTGTCGTTCTACGTCAACTGCGACGGCACCGCCCAGGTGGACGAGGCCAAGCTGGCCGAGGTGCTGCAGGACGCCATGAACCTGTCGCCGCGCGGCATCCGCGAGCACCTGCAGCTGAACCGCCCCATCTATGCCCGCACCGCGGCCTACGGCCACTTCGGCCGCGCCCCCGAGGACGACGGCGGCTTCTCGTGGGAGCGCACGGACCTGGCGGACGCCCTGAAGTCGGCCTTCGGCGCCTGATCCCACCGGCGGCGCCGTGACCGAGCCGACGGACGATCGTCCCCGCTTCCACGGCCGCCGCCACGGCAAGCCCCTGCGCCCGCACCGGGCCGACCTGGTGGCCGGCCTGCTGCCGCGCCTGCGCCTGGACCTGGCCGCGGCGGCGGACCCGGCGGCGGCCTTCGCGCCGCGCGCCGAGGACGTGTGGCTGGAAATCGGCTTCGGCGCCGGCGAGCACCTGGCGGCCCAGGCCGCGGCCCACCCGCGGGTCGGCTTCATCGGCTGCGAACCCTTCGTCAACGGGGTCGGCGCCCTGCTGTCGCGCATCGAGGCGGCGGGCCTGGACAACATCCGCATCCTCGACGACGACGCCCGCCATCTGCTGCCGGCCCTGGGCGAGGCCACCATCGGCCGCGCCTTCGCCCTGTTCGCCGACCCCTGGCCCAAGCGCCGCCACCACAAGCGGCGCCTGGTGCAGCCCCGGTTCCTGGACGACCTGGCGCGGGTGCTGAGGGACGGCGCCGAGTTCCGGGTCGCCAGCGACCACATGGACCTGGTGCGCTGGACCCTGGACCAGGCCACCCGCCACCCCGCCTTCCGGTGGACGGCGACCGGCCCCGCCGACTGGCGCCAACGCCCGGCCGACGGGTTCGAGACCCGCTACGAGGCCAAGGCCCGGGCCCGCGGCGCCGCCTGCGTGTACCTGACCTTCCGCCGCCGGCCGCGGGCCGCGGCGCCCGGCGCCGGCGGTGAAAAGGGGTTGTAATCGGCCCGCCGTCGGCGCTATATAGACCCGCGTTTTATTGGGGAAACGTACTTCGTCCGCCCGGGCGCTGATCCGGGATTGATCGAGGTGGGCCATCGGCCCGCCTTTTTTGCTTTTCGGGGGCGGGGTACGGGTCGGGGGCGGAGTACGGGGCCGCGGCGTGGACCGCGGCCGGTGCAACGAGACCAGGAACAGCGGACGGCACGACAGGCAGATGACCCTGGAGACCCGCATCGACGAACTGATCGGTCCGACCGTCGCGGCCATGGGCTTCGACGTGGTGCGGATCGAGCTGTCGGGCACCAAGCGGCCGCGCCTGCAGGTGATGGTCGAGCGCCACGACGGCGCCGGGATCACCGTGGACGACTGCGCCGACGTCAGCCGCGCCGTGGCCGCGGTGCTGGACGTTGAGGATCCGGTGCACGGTGCCTATATCCTGGAGGTCAGCTCGCCCGGCATCGACCGGCCCCTGGTCCGCCTCGCGGACTACCAACGGTTCGCCGGGCTGGAAGCCAAGGTTCACCTGAAACTGCCCCTGGACGGCCGCCGCCGGCTGACCGGGCGCCTGTTGGGGGTCAGCGGCGACGACGTGCGCCTGACCGTGGACGGGGCGCCGCTGCAGGTCGCCTTTGCCGACATCCAGAAGGCCAAACTGGTACTGAACGACGAGTTGCTCGCAAGAGCGGAGGAGCGAGAGGAAAATGAGCGCAGCGAAGTCTGAGACCGAAGCCGTCCACGCACGGCCGGAACTGTTGCAGGTGGCCGACGTGGTCGCCCGCGACAAGGGCATCGACCGTGAAGAGGTCTTCGAGGCCATGGAGCAGGCGATCCAGAAGGCCGGCCGGTCCAAGTACGGGCACGAGCACGACATCCGCGCCGTCATCGACCGCACCTCGGGCGAGATCTCGCTGGCCCGCTACCTGGAGGTGGTCGACGAGGTCGAGAACGAGGCCACCCAGCTGACCGTGCCCGCCGCGCGGCGGCGCAAGGCCGACGCCGAGGTCGGCGAGTTCCTGGTCGACCCGCTGCCGCCCATCGACTTCGGCCGCATCGCCGCCCAGACCGCCAAGCAGGTGATCGTGCAGAAGGTGCGCGAGGCCGAGCGCCACCGCCAGTTCCAGGAGTACAAGGACCGCACCGGCGAGATCGTCAACGGCCTGGTCAAGCGCATCGAGTTCGGCAACGTGGTGGTCGACCTGGGCCGCGGCGAGGCCCTGCTGCGCCGCGACGAGTGCATCCCGCGCGAGCACTTCTCGAACGGCGACCGGGTGCGCGCCTATATCATGGACGTGCGCGAGGAGCCGCGCGGGCCGCAGATCTTCCTGTCGCGCAGCCACCCGCAGTTCATGGCCAAGCTGTTCGCCCAGGAGGTGCCCGAGATCTACGACGGCATCATCGAGATCATGGCGGTGGCCCGCGACCCGGGCTCGCGCGCCAAGATCGCCGTGCTGAGCCACGATTCCAGCATCGACCCCGTGGGCCCCTGCATCGGCATGCGCGGCTCGCGCGTGCAGGCCGTGGTCGGCGAGCTGCAGGGCGAGAAGATCGACATCATCCAGTGGTCGTCGGACATCGCCACCTTCGTCGTCAACGCCCTGGCCCCGGCCGAGGTGGCCAAGGTCATCGTCGACGACGAGGCGCGCAAGATCGAGGTCGTGGTGCCGGACGAGCAGCTGAGCCTGGCCATCGGCCGCCGCGGCCAGAACGTGCGCCTGGCGTCGCAGCTCAGCGGCTGGGACATCGACATCATGACCGAGGCCGAGGAGAGCGAGAAGCGCCAGGAGGAATTCCGCAGCCGCTCGCAGATGTTCATCGACGCCCTGGACGTGGACGACGTCATCGCCCACCTGCTGGTGACCGAGGGCTTCACGTCCATCGAGGAGGTGGCCTTCGTGCCGGTCGACGACCTGGTGCAGATCGAGGGCTTTGACGAATCGGTGGCCGAGGAGCTGCGCAACCGGGCCCGCAACTACCTGGAGGCCCTGGACGAGGAGCTGTCGCGGCGGCGCCGCGAGCTGGGGGTCGGCGACGACCTGGCGGCCATCGAGGCCCTGAAGCCGGCCATGCTGGTGGCCCTGGGCGAGAACGACGTCAAGACCCTGGACGACCTGGCCGACCTGGCCAGCGACGAGCTGCTGGACATGCTGCCCAACGGGGCCATGGACATGGACACCGCCAACGACATCATCATGGGCGCGCGCGCCCACTGGTTCGAGGGCGAGGAGGCCCCGGCGGCCGAATCGACCGAGCCGGCGGCCGAATCGGCCGAGCCGGCGGCGGCGGAGGAAACGGTATAGGCCCGGCGGCGGAACCCACGGCCGCCCCGGTCGCGGACGCCCAGGCGGCGCCGGCGGACGGCGACGGACCCCACCGGCGGTGCCTGGTCGAGGGCCGCAGCCGGCCCTGCGCGGCCATGGTCCGGTTCGTGGTCGGGCCCGACCAGGAGGTGGTTCCCGACGTCGAGGGGCGCCTGCCGGGGCGGGGTTTGTGGTTGAGTGCGGCGCGGGATGTGGTAAATACAGCCTGCGCGCGCAACCTGTTCGCCAGGGCGGCGCGGTCGCGGGTCCGGGTGCCGGAGGGGATGGCCGACCGGGTGGAGGCCCTGCTGGCCGCGAGGTGCCTGAGCCTGATCGGCCTGGCGCGGCGCGCCGGAGGGGCGGTAGCCGGGTTCGAGAAGGTGCGGCTGTGGCTGCGCGACAACAGGCCGGCGGTGCTGCTGGCCGCGTCCGACGGTGCCGCCGACGGGCGCGCCAAGATCGCGGCCCTGGCGCCCGGGGCGCCGGTGCTGGACCTGTTCGGCGCCGACGAACTGGGCCGGGCCCTGGGGCGCGAGCGGGTGGTCCACGCCGCGCTGGCGCCGGGCAGGCTGGCCGATCGTCTCATGGCCGAGGCGGACAGGCTGGCGGGTTTTCGCAGGCCCGCCGCCGGCGGCGGGACGTAAGCCGACCCCGGGGGAGCGCCGGGACCGGCGCACAGGAGTGACGAGACGGACCGGCGCGGGGCACCCGCGCCGCGGGGTCCGCAAGTGTTTTTGAAACGGAATGCCATGACCGAGACCGAGGAATCGAACACCAAGAAGCCCCTGGGCCTTGCCAAGCCTGGAAAGCTGGAGCTGAAGAAGACCGTCGAGACCGGACAGGTTCGGCAGAGCTTCTCGCACGGCCGTTCCAAGATGGTGACGGTCGAGGTGCGCAAGAAGCGCACCTACGAGCGCGGCGCCGGCGGCAAGATGCGCGCCGTCCGGTCCGGCGACGACGCCGCCCGGGCCGAGGCCGAGGCCGCCCTGGGCACGCCCATCGTCGAGGAGGCGCCGCCGGCCCGGCGCCTGACCGAGGAGGAGGTGGCGGCCCGCGCCCGCGCCCTGGAGGACGCCGCCCGCGCCATCCCCGAGCCGTCCCTGCCGCCGCCGCCGCCCCGGCCCGAGCCGGTGGTCGAGCCCGAGCCCGAACCCGCGCCGGAGCCGGTGGCCGAGGAGCCCGCGGCGGCGCAGCCGGAGGCCGAGGAAACCCCGGCCGAGCCCGCCGCGGCCGAGGCCCCGGCGGCCGAGGCCGAGACCCCGGCCAAGCCCGCCGCGCGGCCGGCCAAGCCGGCGGCCCGCCCCGCCGAGGAAGAGGACGACGAGGCCGCCGAGCGCCGCAAGAAGGCGGCCAACAAGGCCGAGCCCAAGCGCCCGACCCTGACCGCGCGCAAGGGCCAGACGTCGCGCCGCCGCGGCGGCAAGCTGACCATTTCCGAGGCCCTGGGCGGCCGCGAGGAGCGGACCCGGTCGCTGGCCTCGGTGCGGCGCGCCCGCGAGAAGGAAAAGCAGAAGCTGCAGCGCCAGCTGCAGGACGGACAGAAGATCGTGCGCGACGTGGTGGTGCCGGAATCCATCACCGTGCAGGACCTGGCCAACCGCATGGCCGAGCGCGCCGCCGACGTGGTCAAGGCGCTGATGAAGATGGGGGTGATGGCCACCATCAACCAGAACATCGACCCCGACACGGCCGAGCTGGTGGTGTCCGAGTTCGGACACCGCATCAGGCGGGTCAGCGAGTCGGACGTGGAGATCGGCCTCAGCGGCGGCGACGACAAGGCCGAGAACCTGAAGCCGCGGCCGCCGGTGGTCACCGTCATGGGCCACGTCGACCACGGCAAGACGTCGCTGCTGGACGCCCTGCGCGAGACCGACGTGGCCTCGGGCGAGGCCGGCGGCATCACCCAGCACATCGGCGCCTACCAGGTGGCCATGCACTCGGGCGACCGCATCACCTTCATCGACACGCCGGGCCACGCCGCGTTCACCGACATGCGCGCCCGCGGCGCGCGGGTGACCGACATCGTGGTCCTGGTGGTGGCCGCCGACGACAGCGTCATGCCGCAGACCGTCGAGGCCATCCACCACGCCAAGGCCGCCGGGGTGCCGATCATCGTCGCCATCAACAAGATGGACCGGCCCGACGCCGACGCCAAGAAGGTGCGCACCCAACTTCTGCAGCACGAGATCGTGGTCGAGGAGATGGGCGGCGACGTGCTGTCGGTCGAGGTTTCGGCCAAGACCGGCCTGAACCTGGACAAGCTGGAGGAGGCGATCCTCCTGCAGGCCGAGATCCTGGACCTGAGCGCCAACCCCGACCGGCCCGGCGAGGGCGTGGTGGTGGAGGCCAAGATGGAGCGCGGCCGCGGCTCGGTGGCCACCGTGCTGGTGCAGCGCGGCACCCTGAAGCGCGGCGACATCTTCGTTGCCGGCACCGAATGGGGCCGCGTGCGCGCCCTGGTGGACGACCGCGGCAACAGCGTCGACGAGGCCCCGCCAGGGGCCCCGGTCGAGGTCCTGGGCCTGAACGGCACGCCCATGGCCGGCGACGAGGTGGTGGTGGTGGACAGCGAGGCGCGCGCCCGCGAGGTCACCGAGTTCCGCCAGCGCAAGAGCCGCGACGCCCGCGCCGCGGCCACCGCGCGCGGCAGCCTGGAGCAGATGTTCGAGCAGATCCGCGAGGGCGAGGCCCAGAACCTGCCGATGGTCATCAAGGCCGACGTGCACGGGTCGCTGGAGGCCATCGTCGGGTCCCTGGACAAGATCAGCACCGACGAGGTGCGGGCGCAGATCCTGCACGCCGGGGTCGGCGGCATCAACGAGTCCGACGTGATCCTGGCCCGGGCCTCCAACGCCCTGGTGATCGGCTTCAACGTGCGCGCCAACCCCCAGGCCCGGCAGATGGCGCGCCGCGACGGGGTCGAGATCCGCTACTACTCGATCATCTACGACCTGACCGACGACATGCGCCAGTTCCTGTCCGGCATGCTGTCGCCGACCCTGAAGGAGAACCTGCTGGGCTACGCCGAGATCCGCGAGGTGTTCAACATCACCAAGGTCGGCAAGGTGGGCGGCTGCATGGTCACCGAGGGCACCGTCAAGCGCGGCGCCAAGGTGCGCCTGCTGCGCGACAACGTGGTCATCCACGAGGGCGAGCTGTCACAGCTCAAGCGCTTCAAGGACGACGTGCGCGAGGTCAAGGAAGGCACCGAGTGCGGCATGGCCTTCGCCAACTACCACGACATCCAGGTCGGCGACTTCATCGAGTGCTTCGAGGTCGAGGAAGTGGCGCGCGAACTGTAGCGGCGCCGCAATCGGGAGCGGCCGCCGCTGTCTTTCGACAGGCGTGCTTTCAGGGATTCGAGGACGACATGGGCAAAGGGCGCAGCAGGGCTCCCAGTCAGCGGCAGTTGCGCGTGGGCGAGGAAATCCGCCACGCCCTGGCCTGGATCCTGGAGCGCGGCGAGGTCCGCGACCCGGCCCTGCAGGGGGTCACGGTCACGGTCACCGAGGTCCGCGCCAGCCCGGACCTGAAGAACGCCACCGCCTATGTGGTGCCCCTGGGCGGCGGCGACGCCGCGGCCCTGGTGCCGGCCCTGACCCGGGCCGCGCCCTACCTGCGCCACCTGGTGGCCGAGAAGGTGCGCCTGCGCTACACCCCCACCCTGCACTTCGAGGCCGACGAGAGCTTCGACAACGCCGATCGCATCTCGACCCTGCTGCACAGCCCGGCGGTGGCCCGCGACCTGGAGCCGCACGACCCCGAGGCGGCGGGCGGCGAGGAACCCGGGGACCATGGGGCGTAGGCGCAAGGGGCGGCCCATCCACGGCTGGCTGATCGTCGACAAGCCCGCCGGCATGTCGTCCAACGCCGTGGTCGGCGCCGTGCGCCGGGCCACCGGGGCGGCCAAGGTGGGCCACGGCGGCACGCTGGACCCGCTGGCCACCGGGGTGCTGCCGGTGGCCCTGGGCGAGGCCACCAAGACCGTGGCCTACGTCATGGACGGCACCAAGGTCTATCACTTCACCATCCGCTGGGGCGAGGCGCGCAGCACCGACGACGCCGAGGGCGAGGTCACCGAGACCAGCCCGGTGCGCCCCGGCGCGGCCGAGGTGCGCGCCCGCCTGGCCGACTTCATCGGCGAGATCGTGCAGGTGCCGCCGGCCTACTCGGCGGTCAAGGTCGACGGCCAACGGGCCTACAAGCTGGCCCGTGCCGACAAGCCCGTGGACCTGGCGCCGCGGCGCATCGTGATCCACGATTTCACCCTGCTGGACATGCCCGACGCCGACCACGCCCTGTTCCAGGTGGTCAGCGGCAAGGGCGCCTACATGCGCGCCCTGGCGCGCGACCTGGCCCTGGCCCTGGGCACCTGCGGGCACATCGCCATGCTGCGCCGGATCGCGGTCGGGCCATTTTCCCAGGACACCGCGATTTCCCTGGATAAATTGGTAGACGTGGGGCATAGTGCGCGCCTCGCGGACTTCCTGCTTCCCGTCGAGACCGCGCTGGACGACATCCCGGCGCTGGCCCTGACGGAAGCCGAAGCCCGTCGTCTCCAGCACGGACAGCCGATTCCGGTCCTGCCCGTCGCGGCACGGTCCCCCTTCAAGGAGGTCGGCCAGGGCGACACGGTTTGCGCCATGTCGGAGGGAAAGCTGGTGGCGTTGGCGCGCATCAGCGGCGGAGAGATCCGGCCGTTGCGCGTGCTGAACATGTGAACGAAACCCTTGAACACACGATGTGGAGCAGACGATGTCGATTACCATTGAGCGCAAGACGGAGCTCGTGAAGGAGTTCGCCCTCAAGGAGGGGGACACCGGATCGCCCGAGGTGCAGGTCGCCATCCTGACGGAACGGATCCGCAACCTGACCGACCACCTGAAGACCCACAAGAAGGATTTTCACTCGCGTCGCGGCCTGCTGATGATGGTGGGTCAACGCCGCCGCTTGCTGGATTACCTGAAGAACAAGGAATCCAAGCGGTACGAAGATCTGGTGAAACGCCTCGGCCTGCGTCGATAGGCCGACACGGCCCCGCGCGATGACCCGCACCGGCAAGGTCGCTTCGGTCCGGTCCCGGTTCTCCGGGATCCGGCCGCGCGCCTGTGCCCCGTGGCGTCCGCACGGGCGATCGGAGACGGTTCGCAAGGACTGAAATGGCGCGCCTGTTGCGCGCGGGACCGTCCGTGGCCGGCGGGACCCAGGACCAAGCCTGCTTCCCCGGCCCCTGTCTGTTGGATTGAGAGAGAGATAGACGAATGTTCAAAGAATTCCGGAAAGAAATCGAATGGGGCGGACGCACCCTGGTCCTGGAGACCGGCAAGATCGCCCGCCAGGCCGACGGCGCCGTGATGGCGACCTACGGCGACACCAAGGTGCTGTGCACGGTGGTCGGCGAGAAGTCGCCGCGCCCGGGGCTGGATTTCTTCCCCCTGTCCGTCCATTACCAGGAAAAGACCTATGCCGCCGGCAAGATCCCCGGCGGGTTCCTGAAGCGCGAAGGCCGTCCCAGCGACAAGGAGACCCTGACCTCGCGCCTGATCGACCGGCCGATCCGGCCGCTGTTCGCCAAGGGCTTCAAGTGCGAGACCCAGGTCATCTGCACGGTCCTGTCCCATGACCTGGAAAACGACCCCGACATCGTCGCCATGGTCGGCACTTCGGCCGCCCTGACCATTTCGGGCCTGCCGTTCCTGGGCCCCATCGGCGGCTGCCGGGTGGGCTACATCGACGGCGAGTACGTGCTGAACCCGCGCATCGACGAGCTGCCGTCCAGCGACCTGGACCTGGTCGTCGCCGGCACCCAGGAAGGGGTGCTGATGGTCGAGTCCGAGGCCAAGGAGCTGTCCGAGGAGCAGATGCTGGGCGCCGTCGCCTTCGGCCACAAGGCCTTCCAGGCGGTGATCGACGCCATCATCGACCTGGCCGAGGCCTGCGCCAAGGAGCCGCGCGAGCTGCCGGCCGAGCCCGAGGGCAAGCAGGTGGTGGCCGAGCGGGTCGCCGCCGCGGCCGAGGAGGCCCTGCGCGCCGCGTACCGCGAATCCGACAAGATGGAGCGCCAGAACAAGGTCGCCGCGGCCAAGGACCAGGCGTCGGCCGAGCTGCGCGCCGACGCGGCGCTGGACCAGGGCCTGGTGGACGACGTGCTGGGCGACGCCTTCAAGTCGCTGGAGAAGCACATCGTGCGCAACGGCATCCTGGAGACGGGCATGCGCATCGACGGCCGCGACACCCGCACCGTGCGGCCGATCGCGGTCGAGGTCGGGGTCCTGCCCCGGGCCCACGGCAGCGCGCTGTTCACCCGCGGCGAGACCCAGGCCCTGGTAGTCACCACCCTGGGTACCGGGCAGGACGAGCAGCGGGTCGACGCCCTGGCCGGCGAGTACTTCGAGCACTTCATGCTGCACTACAACTTCCCGCCCTTCTCGGTGGGCGAGGCCGGCCGCTTCGGCTTCACCGGCCGGCGCGAGATCGGCCACGGCAAGCTGGCCTGGCGCGCCGTGCATCCGCTGATGCCGGGCAAGGAGGACTTCCCCTACACCGTGCGCGTTGTGTCCGAGGTCACCGAGTCCAACGGCTCGTCGTCCATGGCCACCGTGTGCGGCACCTCGCTGGCCCTGATGGACGCCGGCGTGCCCCTGGCCAAGCCCGTGGCCGGCATCGCCATGGGCCTGATCAAGGAGGAGGCCGGGGTCGCCGTGCTGTCCGACATCCTGGGTGACGAGGACCACCTGGGCGACATGGACTTCAAGGTGGCCGGCACCGAGGACGGCGTGACCTCGCTGCAGATGGACATCAAGATCACCTCGATCACCGAGGCGATCATGAAGGATGCCCTGGCCCAGGCCCGCGACGGCCGCCTGCACATCCTGGGCGAGATGGCCAAGGCCATCGACGCCTCGCGGTCCGACGTCAGCACCAACGCTCCGCGCATCACAGTGATCCACATCAACAAGGACAAGATCCGCGAAGTCATCGGCCCCGGCGGCAAGGTGATCCGCGAGATCTGCGAGGTCACGGGGGCCAAGATCGACCTGGAGGACGACGGCACGGTCAAGGTCGCGGCCGTGGACGAGAAGGCCGCCCAGGCGGCCATCGAGTGGATCCGCGGCATCACCGCCGAGCCCGAGGTGGGCGAGATCTACAACGGCAAGGTGGTCAAGACCGTGGACTTCGGCGCCTTCGTCAACTTCATGGGCGCCAAGGACGGCCTGGTGCACATCAGCGAGCTGGCCGCCGAGCGGGTCGGCAAGACCACCGACGTGGTCAACGTCGGCGACATGGTCAAGGTCAAGCTGATCGGCATCGACGACCGCGGCAAGGTCAAGCTGTCCATGAAGGTGGTGGACCAGGAGACCGGCGAGGACATCTCGGACCAGTTCGCCAAGAAGAACGCGGCCCGCTAGGATAGGGCCGGGCCGCCGTGGCGGCCCGGCCTTTCATTCGCCCCGCCCGGCGCCATGTGGTTTAATGGCAGGGGGCAGTTTCGGGGGCGAACCAGGCGCGGAACCCTCACCCGTGACGGCGGGTTCCGCGATGCAGTAGAAGGGAGGAACCCTGTGTTACCCATCGAGCCCATCATGATTTCCGGTCGGGAAGTGCTGCCGATCGTCGAGGGCGGCAAGGGGGTCTCCGTGTCCAACGGCCACTCGGCCGGGGCCTTCGCGGCCGCCGGCTGCGTCGGCACCTTTTCCGCCGTCAACGCCGACTTCTTCGACGAGGCCGGCAACCCGGTGCCGCAGACCTATGCCGGCAAGACCCGGCGCGAGCGGTACGAGGAGCTGGTCGCCTACGCCATCCAGGGCGGCATCTCGCAGGCCCGCGTGGCGCACGAGGAATCGGGCGGCAAGGGCCGCCTGCACATGAACGTGCTGTGGGAGGCCGCGGCCACCGAGCGCATCCTGCACGGCGTGCTGGAAGGCGCCAAGGGCCTGATCCACGGCGTCACCTGCGGCGCCGGCATGCCCTACAAGGTGGCCGGCATCGCCGCCTCCTTCGGCGTTTCCTACTATCCCATCATCTCGTCGGCGCGGGCCTTCCGGGCACTGTGGAAGCGCGCCTACCACAAGTTCGGCGAATGGCTGGGCGGCGTGGTCTACGAGGACCCCTGGCGCGCCGGCGGGCACAACGGCCTCAGCAATTCCGAGGACCCGGAAACTCCGCAGGACCCCTATCCGCGGGTCGCCGAGCTGCGCCAGACCATGCGCCAGTTCGGCCTGGACAGGACCCCCATCTTCATGGCCGGCGGGGTGTGGTACCTGCGCGAATGGGCCAACTGGCTGGCCAACGCCGAGCTGGGCCCGATCGCCTTCCAGTTCGGCACCCGGCCGCTGCTGACCAAGGAAAGCCCGATCTCGGACGCCTGGAAGAAGCGCCTGCTGACCCTGCGCAAGGGCGACATCTTCCTCAACCGGTTCAGCCCCACGGGGTTCTATTCGTCCGCCGTGCGCAACGACTTCATCGACGAGCTGGCCGCGCGCAACGAACGCCAGGTGGAATACGAGCGCACCGAGGTCAACGGCTTCACCGCGCCGCTGCCCGTGGGCGCCCGCGGCCGGCCGGTGTACCTGACCCCCGAGGACCGGACCAGGGCCCAGGCGTTCATGGACGCCGGCTACACCGAGGCCCTGAAGACCCCGGACTCGACCCTGATCTTCGTCACGCCCGACAAGGCCCAGGCCATCGTCGCCGACCAGCAGGACTGCATGGGCTGCCTCAGCGCCTGCCGGTTCAGCAACTGGGCCGAGAACGAGGCCGGCAACACCGGCAAGCCGGCGGACCCGCGGTCGTTCTGCATCCAGAAGACCCTGCAGTCCATCGCCCACGGCGGCGGGGTCGACGACAACCTCATGTTCGCCGGCCACAACGCCTACAACTTCGCCGACGACCCGTTCTACAGCAACGGGTTCGTGCCCACGGTGCGGCAGCTCGTCGACCGCATCCGCAGCGGCGATTGACGGTCGCCGCCGCCGACCCCACATGGGGTGCGGCGAAGATTCCGTGGGGCGGGACGGGATTTAACGTTTCGAACTTGGAAAATCTCGTTTAAAATGATTCCATAGTCCGTTTCCGCGACCACCGGGACCGACCAACGGGACCGACCACCGGGACCGGCCACCGAGACTGGGCGGGGAGTTCTGGAAGTGAGACCGTACAGCCAAATCGTCCAACGCCTGCGCGACTGCGGGCTGCGCCCGACGCGCCAGCGCCTGGCCCTGGCCAAGCTGCTGTTCGACGGCACCGACCGTCACGTCACCGCCGAGTTCCTGCACGGCGAGGCCCTGCGCTCGGGCATCCGGGTGTCCCTGGCCACCGTCTACAACACCCTGCACCAGTTCACCGACGCCGGCCTGCTGCGCGAAATCGTGGTCGACGCGTCGCGTTCCTACTTCGACACCAACACCGACGACCACCACCATTTCTATTTCGAGACGTCGGGCCAGCTGGCCGACATTCCCGGCGAGGAAGTGTCCGTCGCGGCCCTGCCCGAGGCCCCGGCGGGGACCTCAATCGCCCGCGTGGACGTCATCATCCGCCTGGCGGATGCGTCATAGTATTTACAATCGTTACAGATAGTTACCTTCTATTTTAGAATTCTTTAAAATAACCTTGACTCGGTTTCCGGGTCCTTCCATACTTGAATCAGCAGGGCGATCCGATGGCGCCGCCGCCCGGCGGCGGGCCGCGGTTTCCGCCCCCTGAATTCCATTCGTTGTCCGCCCAGACCATGCAAGGGAGATG
Source organism: Hyphomicrobiales bacterium (assembly GCA_024236415.1). Lineage (GTDB taxonomy): Bacteria > Pseudomonadota > Alphaproteobacteria > Rhodospirillales > JACKKN01 > JACKKN01. Next base: position 65,450 of record JACKKN010000001.1, on the reverse strand, counting down.
AAGATGGCTGACCTCAAGAACTCGAAAACCGAAGAAAACCTGAAGGAAGCCTTTGCCGGCGAATCCCAGGCCAACCGCCGTTACCTGTACTTCGCCCAGAAGGCCGACGTCGAGGGCTACAACGATGTCGCCACCGTGTTCCGCTCCACCGCGGAGGGCGAGACCGGCCACGCCCACGGCCACCTGGAGTTCCTGGAAGCCGTCGGCGACCCGGCCACGGGCCTGCCCATCGGCGGCACCGGCGACAACCTGAAGGCGGCCATCGAGGGCGAGACCCACGAGTACACCGACATGTACCCGGGCATGGCCAAGACCGCCCGCGAAGAGGGCTTCGACGAGATCGCCGACTGGTTCGAGACCCTGGCCAAGGCCGAGAAGTCCCACGCCGGCCGTTTCCAGAAGGCGCTGGACAGCCTGGACTGACCGGCCGCGCGCCGATCCGAAATTGGTGGATGGGGGGCCGTAGGGGCCCCCCGTTTCCGTTGCGCCGCGCGGCGCCGGAAACGGACGGCGCCCCCCGTCCCGCCGCCGCATTCCATTGACCCGAGAACAAGGGGGACTGCGCCATGCGCGAAGGAAGCCTCGAAGCACCGACCCGCCACCCGATTCCGTGGCGCGACGCGGATTTCTATGACGCCGAGAAACTGGACGCCGAGCTGCGGCGGGTGTTCGACATCTGTCACGGATGCCGCCGCTGCTTCAACCTGTGCGACAGCTTCCCGCGCCTGTTCGACCTGATCGACGAGTCCGAGAGCGGCGAGCTGGACTCGGTCGACAGCGCCGATTTCAAGCCCGTGGTCGACGCCTGCACCCTGTGCGACATGTGCTTCCTGACCAAGTGTCCGTACGTGCCGCCGCACGAGTTCGACCTGGACTTCCCGCACCTGATGCTGCGCTACCGCGCCCTGGAGAAGAAGCAGGGCAAGGTCGGCTTCATGCAGCGCCAGTTGACCGAGACCGACCGCAACGGCCGCATGGGCTGCGGCATGTCGGGGCTGGCCAACTGGGCCGTGGACTGCGGCAACGGCATGACCCGCGGCGTGATGGAGAAGGTGGCCGACGTGCACCGCGACGCCGTGCTGCCCACCTTCGCCGCCAAGACCCTGGTCAGGCAGGCCGCCGAGAACCCGCCGGCGGTGAACGCGTCGGCCCCGGCCGCCGGGCGCAAGGCGGTGATCTACGCCACCTGCTTCGCCAACTACAACAACCCCGGCATCGGCATGGACGCCCTGGGCGTGCTGGCCCGCAACGGGGTCGAGGCCAAGGTGGTCTATCCGTCCTGCTGCGGCATGCCGCAACTGGAGCACGGCGACATCGCCCGGGTCGCCGAGAACGCGGCGCGCATCGCCGCCGAGATGAAGACCTGGGTCGACCAGGGCTACGACGTGGTCTCGCTGGTGCCGTCCTGCACCCTGATGCTGAAGTTCGAATGGCCGCTGATCGTGCCCGACAACGGCGACGTCAAGGCCCTCGCCGGGGCCACCTTCGACATCAGCGAATACGTGGCCGACATCGCCAAGAAGGAGGGCCTGGCCGAGGGCATGACCCCCCTGGAGGGACCGGTCACGGTGCACATCGCCTGCCACGCCCGGGCCCAGAACATGGGCCAGAAGGCGGCCGAGATGCTGCGCCTGATCCCCGACACCCAGGTCGCCGTGATCGAGCGCTGCTCGGGCCACGGCGGGTCCCTGGGCGTGACCAAGGACTTCTTCGAGGTCGGCATCAAGGTCGGCAAGCCGGTGTTCCGCCAGGCGGCCAAGAACGAGCCCGCCTACGTGGTCTCGGAATGCCCGCTGGCGCGCGACCACATCATCCAGGGCATGGAGATGCTGGACGACGCCGGCAAGGCGGCGGCGGCCAAGGTCAAGCAGGCGCAGCACCCGGTGCAGCTCCTGGCCCGGGCCTACGGCCTGTAGGGCCGGCCGCCGGGCGCACAGAGGAACAGAGGATCGACAGACCCATGAGCAAGCGCGAGATCACCCGCGACGACATCATCCCCATGGACGCCTACGGCACCGAGCGCAAGGAGCGGCGCCGCAAGGTCACGGAGATGAAGAAGGACCGCCGCGTGTCGGTGGGCCCCGACGCCACGTTCTATTTTGAGAACTACGACACCATGTGGCACCAGGTCCACGAGATGCTGTACATCGAGCGCGGCGGCGAGGAGCAGATCGAGGACGAGCTGCGCGCCTACAACCCGCTGATCCCCCAGGGCGACGAGCTGGTGGCGACCATGATGTTCGAGATCGACGACGCCGACCGCCGCGACCGCGTGCTGCGCGGCCTGGGCGGGGTCGAGGACACCATCTCGCTGCGCTTCGCCGGCGAGACGGTGCCGGCGGTGCCCGAGGCCGACGTGGACCGCACCTCGGCCGAGGGCAAGACCTCGTCGGTGCACTTCCTGCACTTCCCGTTCACCCGCGAACAGGCGGCCAGCTTCGCCCAGCCCGGCACCGAGGTGATCCTGGCCATCGGCCACAGCAACTACGGCCACATGGCGATCCTGCCCGAGGCCACCCGCGCCGCCCTGGCGGCGGACCTGGCCGACTGAAATACGGCTGGCCGGGGGCGGCCTACTTGACCACCTCGCGCGGGTAGACGCCCCACAGGGCTTCGCGGCGGGTCCAGCCGCGGTGCCCGGCCACCTCCACCTGGCACCAGTCGCTGCCGCCGGGGCATTCCAGCAGCTGCGCCACCACCCCCGGCTCGGCCCGGGCCACCGGCTCGGCCCCGTTCGAGGGCGCCGCGCGCAGGGTGCCCGTGTCGCCGGCGACGATGGCCGTGCGGCGGCTGGACAGCATGCCCTGGTGGATCCAGCCCTCGGCCCCGCGCCAGTCGCGCACCCGGCGCCAGGCGCGGTATTCGGCGAACACCTCCAGCGGCAGGTTCTGGCGCCGGTACACCCACTCGACCGGGTACTGCACCCCGGGTCCGGCGCGCATGTTCACCTCGCCGGCGCGCAGGGACACGAACCGGGGCAGGGGCAGGCCGGTGCCCGGCGGCGCCGCGCGGGCCCCGTCCAGCGGCGCCAGGGCCGCCGGGCCGGCGGCGCACAGGCCCAGGGCCAGGGCCGTCAGCGGGGCGGCAACACGGCGCGCAATGGCATTTGTCATGGATGCGAGGGCTCCCGAATCGGTATCGTATTATAGGTGCCCATGGCCTTCGCCGGTCAAGGCGCCGCGCATGCGCGTGCCCACGTTCCGGCCCTCCGGCCGAAAAGGGGGGCATCGGGCAATGGGCGCTGGACAAGCCCCGCCCGGGTCGGTATGTCCTGTGGGAAAACAGGGGTACGGAGGAGATCAGATGCCGCAAAAGAAGCCAAAGGTCGTGGTCACGCGGAAGCTGCCGGACGCCATCGAGACGCGCATGATGGAATTGTTCGACGTCACCCTGAACCTGACCGACGAGCCCATCAGCCGCGCCGACCTGATCGAGGCCGTCAAGACCGCCGACGCCATCGTGCCCACCGTCACCGACCGGATCGATTCGGGGCTGCTGGCCCAGGCCGGGCCGAACCTGCGGCTGATCGCCAACTACGGCACCGGCGTCGACCACATCGACCTGGCCACCGCGCGCCAGCGCGGCATCACCGTGACCAACACCCCCGACGTGCTGACCGAGGACACGGCCGACATGACCATGGCCCTGATCCTGGCCGTGCCGCGGCGCCTGTCCGAGGGCGAGCGGGTGCTCCGCGGCGGCGCCTGGCACGGCTGGACCCCGACCTGGATGCTGGGCCACCGCATCTATGGCAAGCGCCTGGGCATCATCGGCATGGGCCGCATCGGCACCGCCGTGGCGCGCCGCGCCCGCGGCTTCGGCCTCTCGATCCACTACCACAACCGCCACCGCGTCCACGAGCAGACCGAGAACGAGCTGGAGGCCACCTATTGGGAGAGCCTGGACCAGATGCTGGCGCGCATGGACATCATCTCGGTCAACTGCCCGCACACGCCGGCCACCTACCACCTGCTGTCGGCGCGGCGCCTGCGCATGATGCGGCCCGAGGCCTATGTGGTGAACACCTCGCGCGGCGAGGTCATCGACGAGAACGCCCTGACCCGCATGCTGGCCAGCGGCGAGCTGGCCGGTGCCGGCCTGGACGTGTTCGAGCACGAGCCGGCGGTGAACCCCAAGCTGCTGGAGCTGGACAACGTGGTCCTGCTGCCGCACCTGGGGTCGGCCACGGTGGAGGGCCGCATCGACATGGGCGAGAAGGTCCTGATCAACATCAAGACCTTCGCCGACGGCCACAAGCCCCCGGACCGGGTGGTGGGGGACGCCTTCTAGGGAAGGCACCGTCCCGGGCCCCGGCTGCGCGCCGGGGCCGGAACCGTTCCGTGAAACGGAATGTCAGCGCGCGATGGCGTAGTCGCGCAGCACGTCGCGCTCCAGCTTGGTTTCCTCCAGCCGCGATTCCATCACGTCGCGCGAGCTGATCATGCCGCACAGGCGGCCGTCGTCCACCACCGGCAGGTGGCGGATGTGGCGCTGCTTCATCAGGCGCCGGGCGTGCTTGATGTCGTCGTTGGGGGAACATACCACCACGTCCCGGGTCATCAGGTCGCGCACCAGCAGGGCCGACACCTTGCCGCCGTGCTCGGCGAAGCCGCGCACGATGTCGCGCTCCGAGATCACGCCGATCAGGTCGCCGTCGCCGTCGCGCACGGGCAGGGCGCCGATGTTGTGGCTGGCCAGCAGCATGGCCGCCGCCTCGATGGTGTCCTCGGGTCGGTTGGTGATCAGGCCGCGGTCGCGGCGCTTCAGGATGTCCTTGATGATCATGGGTTTTCCTCTCGGCCTGGCGGATGGGGTGGCGGGGAGTCCGCCAGCCATTACATATTAGATTTTCGGAATATGGTAGCGAGTCGCAGGATCGCCGCCAACACCCGGACGGGGTGGGCGCGCGGTACCCGAAAGGATAGGTACGCGGCCGGTCAGACGAACAGCATGGCGCCGTCGCGCGAGGCGTCGTTGAGGAAGGTGACCACGCCGCCGTCCTGGAACGGGATGTCGTCGCGCAGGGCGTCGCGCGGCAGGTCCATGGCCCTGAGGCCCATCTCGCAGACCATGAAGGCGACCCCCATGGCGACGCAGGCTTCCAGCAGTTCCTCGAAGGTGGCCACCCGGCGGGCGGCGAAGCCGTCGTCCATGGCGCCGCCGGTGCCGCCGGTGGTGGTGGGCCGCGCCCGCCAGGCGGCGGCGCCGTCGGCGCCGGGGCGCAGGATGGCGCGGCAGGCCTCCATGGTGAAGAACAGGGTCACCGGGCGGCCGATGGCGGCGGCGCCGCTGGCCAGGACCAGGGCGTAGTGCACCTTGTCGAACTCGCCCGAGAACACGACGATCGACAGCTTGTCGGGCGGGCCGCCGCCGGGGGCCGGGTCAGCCGCCATGAATCGACAGGTCCGTGATGGTCGGATGGTCGCCGCACAGGGGGCAGCCCGGGTCGCGCTTGACCTTGATCTTGCGGAAGGTGGTGCCCAGGGCCTCGATGATCACCAGCGACCCGGACAGGCTGTCGCCGATGCCCAGCAGCTCCTTCAGCACCTCGGTCGCCTGCAGCGACCCCACCAGCCCGCACAGGGCGCCCAGGACCCCGGCCTCGGCACAGCTGGGGATCTGCCCCGGCGGCGGCGGCGCGCGGAACAGGCAGCGGTAGCAGGGCCCGTGGTCGCCGTCGGCGTCCCGGTGCGCCGGCTTGAAGGTGGCCACCTGGCCGTCGAAGCGCAGGATCGCGCCCGACACCAGGGGCTTGCCGGCGAAGTAGCAGGCGTCGTTGACCAGGAACCGGGTCGGGAAGTTGTCGCTGCCGTCGGCCACCAGGTCGTAGCCGCCGATCAGGTCCAGGGCGTTGCCCGGGTCCAGCCGCGCCTTGTGGGTCACCAGCCGCACGTCGGGGTTGACGGCGGCCAGGGTGCGCGCCGCGCTTTCCACTTTCGCCGTGCCGATGGCGGCGGTGGAATGGACGATCTGGCGCTGCAGGTTCGACAGGTCCACCACGTCGTCGTCGATCACGCCGATGGTGCCCACCCCGGCGGCGGCCAGGTACAGCAGCAGGGGCGAGCCCAGGCCGCCGGCGCCGACCACAAGGACCCTGGAGTCCATGAGCCGCGCCTGGCCCTCGCCGCCCACCTCGCGCAGCAGGATGTGGCGGGCGTAGCGTTGGATCTGCTCTTCCGAGAAGTCCATGGGGGTGTCTCCGCTCCGGCGCCGCGCGCCGGGTCCCTGTCAGATGGTCCGGCGCCGGGCGCCTATTCCAGTCCCAGGCCCTCGAACAGGGGCGTGGACAGGTACCGTTCGGCGAAGGACGGCAGGATGACGACGATGTTCTTGCCCTCCATGCCCGGCCGCTCGCCGATCTCGACCGCGGCGGCCAGGGCGGCGCCGGACGAGATGCCCACCGGAATCCCCTCCAGCTTGGCCACCTGGCGGGCGGTGGTGAAGGAGGTGGCGTTGCCGATCTTCAGCACCTCGTCGATCAGGTCGGTGTCCAGCACGCCGGGCACGAAGCCGGCGCCGATGCCCTGGATCATGTGCGGCCCCGGAATGCCGCCCGACAGGATCGGGCTGTCCTCGGGCTCCACCGCCACCATCATCAGGTCCGGCTTGCGCGCCTTCAGGGCCTTGGCGATGCCGGTCAGGGTGCCGCCGGTGCCGACCCCGCTGATCACCACGTCCACCGCGCCGCCGGTGTCGCGCCAGATCTCCTCGGCCGTGGTCTGCTCGTGCACCAGGGGGTTGGCCGGGTTGTTGAACTGCTGCAGCATGACCGCGCCGTCCAGGCTGTCGACCAGCTCCTGGGCCCGCTCCACGGCGCCGGACATGCCTTTGGCCGCCGGCGTCAGGTCGATCTCGGCGCCCAGCAGGGCCAGCATCTTGCGCCGCTCCACCGACATGCTCTCGGGCATGGTCAGGATCAGGCGGTACCCCTTGGCGGCGCAGACGAAGGCCAGCGCGATGCCCGTGTTGCCCGAGGTGGGCTCGATCAGGGTCGAGCCGGGCTTCAGCTCTCCGGCCTGCTCGGCGGCCTCGATCATGGCCAGGCCGATGCGGTCCTTGACCGAGGCCAGGGGGTTGAAGAACTCGCACTTGCCCAGGATCTCGGCCTTGCAGCCGGAGGCTTCGCGCAGGCGGCTCAGGCGGATCAGGGGCGTGTCGCCGATGGTGTCCAGGATGCTGTCGTAGACGCGGCCGCGGATCGGTGTCGGGGATGTGTCAGTGGTCATCGCGGGGTCCGATTTCCGAGGTCAGGGGTACCCGCCCGTGTCCAGCGGGTGGCGGCCGCGGCGCCCGCGGCCCGGGGCGCGGAAACGGCGATTACAGTCATGTCAGATTGAGAAGTCAAGATTCGACCTCCCCTCGCTCTCGATGCCCGAGCTGTTGGCGCGGTTGCACAGGTCGTCGATGGTGATGGCCTCGAGCTTGGCCATGACCTCCTCCTGCAGTTCCAGCCACAGGGGGCGCACCACCTTGAGCCCCAGCTCGGAGCCCTCGGTGTCGGTGATGGGGTCCTCGGTGGTCTCCATCTTGCGCACCACGGTGACGATGTCGCCGACGGTGATGCGGCGGCGCTCGCGGGCCAGGCGGTAGCCGCCGCGCGGGCCGCGCACGCCGATCAGGATGCCCTGGCGCACCAGTTGCTGCAGGGCCTGTTCCAGGTACCGCCGCGGGATGCCCTGGCGGCGGGTGATCTCCCGGCTCTGCACCGGTTCGCTGCCGGCGTGGTAGGCGATGTCCAGCACCGCCTCGATGGCGAACAGCATCTTCTTCGAAAGCCGCAACATGGCCCGTTGCCCTCCTCTGTGTCCCGGCCCGCCCCGTCAGACCAAACTCAACCCGTTCCCGTGGACCCGAACCCGCCGGCGCCCCGTGCCGTGTCGGGCAGCTCCGCCACCTCGTCCAGCCGCGCCCGCGTCACCGGCGCCACCACCATCTGGGCGATGCGCATGCCGCGCTCGACCCGGAAGGTGGCCTGCCCCAGGTTGGCCAGGATGACCCCCACCTCGCCCCGGTAGTCGGCGTCGATGGTGCCCGGACTGTTCAGTACCGTGATCCCGTCCCTGGCCGCCAGGCCCGAGCGCGGCCGCACCTGGGCCTCGTAGCCGGGCGGCAGGGCGATGGCCAGCCCGGTGGGGATCACCGCCCGCGCCCCCGGCGCCAGGTCCACCGGCGCCGCCACCGCGGCCAGCAGGTCCATGCCCGCCGCCAGGTCGGATTCGTAGGCCGGCAGCGGCAGGCCGTCGCCGCCCGGCAGGCGGCGCACGGCGACCGTGACCTCGCCGCCGCCGCCGCTCACGGCTTCTTTCCCAGGGTCTCGGCGATGCGCGCGGCCAGGCGCCGCGCCACCTCGGCCTTGTCCAGGGGCGGCCAGTCCTCGGCGCCGGCGGCGTCGATCAGGGTGACCTTGTTGGAATCGCCGCCGAAGGTGCCGGTGGCCGGGCTGACGTCGTTGGCGACGATCCAGTCGCAGCCCTTGCGCGCCCGCTTCTCGGTGGCGTGGCGCAGCACGTGGTCGGTCTCGGCGGCGAAGCCCACCACCAGGCGCGGCCGGTTCTTCCCCGGGCGCGACAGGGTGCGCAGGATGTCCGGGTTCTCGGCGAAGGCCAGGGTCGGGGTCTCGCCCGTGTCGGGCTTCTTGATCTTGGAGGTGGCCGATCTGGCCACCCGCCAGTCGGCCACGGCGGCGGCGCAGACGGCCACGTCCACCGGCAGGGCGGCCTTGCAGGCGGCCAGCATGTCGCGCGCCGACTCGATGCGCACCACCCGCACCCCGTCGGGGTCGGGCAGGTTGACGGGCCCGGTGACCAGGGCGGTGTCGGCGCCCAGGGCGGCCAGGGCGGCGGCGATGGCGTGCCCCTGCTTGCCCGACGAGCGGTTGGCGATGTAGCGCACGGGGTCGATGGCCTCGACCGTCGGACCGCTGGTGACCAGGGCGCGCACGCCCTTCAGGGGGCCGGCGGCGAACTGCGCCTCGATGGCGGCCAGGATCTCGGCCGGCTCGGCCATGCGGCCCATGCCGAACTCGTTGCAGGCCATGGCGCCCTCGCCCGGGCCCACCTGGCGCACGCCCAGGGCCCGCAGGTCGGCCAGGTTGCGCTGGGTGATGGGGTGGTGCCACATGCGAACGTTCATGGCCGGTGCCACCAGCACCGGCTTGTCCGTGGCCAGCAGGGTGGTGGTGGCCAGGTCGTTGGCCATGCCGGCGGCCATGCGCGCCAGGATGTCGGCGCTGGCCGGCGCCACCACAACCAGGTCGGCCTCGCGCGACAGGCGGATGTGGCCCATCTCGTGCTCGTCGGTGAGCGAGAACAGGTCGCTGTACACCCTGTCCTCGGTCAGGGCGGCCACCGACATGGGGGTCACGAACTGGCTGGCGGCCGGGGTCATCACGCAGCGCACGGCGGCGCCGCGCTCGCGCAGGCGGCGGATCAGCTCCAGGCACTTGTAGGCGGCGATGCCCCCGGAGATGATCAGCAGGATCCGTTTTCGCGCCAGCATTCGAAAAACCAAAAATTTAACGAAATTACAGTGTGGAAAAATTAACGTGCCGGCGGGGGATAAGCAAGGAAATTCTTCACGGATTGGGTGTTGTTTTTTTTCCGCCGCCCGGCGCGGCGGCGGTCAATGCAGGGCCAGCAGCACCAGGGCGGCCACCGCGGCGGCCATCCAGAACGCCTTCATGATCCAGGCGTGGGGGTTGTCGCCGCGCAGGGCGCGCAGGGTGTCGGGGTGCAGGCGCAGGCTGCCGCCCGACAGGGCGCCGGCGTTGGCCTCCAGCCTGTCCACCAGGTCGGGGATGCGGGCGGCGGTCTCCACCAGGCGCAGGGTGGCGTCGCGCAGGCGCGCCTCGGGGCCCAGGTTCTCGGCGTACCAGTCCTCGATCAGGGGCCGGGCCAGCAGCCACATGTTGGCCTCGGGGGCCATGGCGCGGCCGGTGCCCTCGGCCACCAGCATGGTCTTCTGCAGCAGCAGCAACTGCGGCTGCGTCTCCATCTCGAAGGTCTCGGTAATCTGGAACAGCTGCCCCAGCAGGCGGGCGATGGAGATCTCGTTCTGGGGCCGGTCCAGGATCGGCTCGGCGATGGAGCGGCAGGCCTGGGTGAAGGTGTCCACCGACCGGTGCGCCGGCACCCAGCCGGCCTCGAAGTGGACCTCGGCGGCGCGGCGGTAGTCGCGGGTCAGGAAGCCGATCAGCATCTCGGCCAGGTGGCGCCGGGTGGTCTTGTCCAGGCGCCCCATGATGCCGAAGTCGACGGCGACCAGGCCGCCGTCGGGGCGCACGAACCAGTTGCCCGGGTGCAGGTCGGCGTGGAAGAAGCCGTCGCGGAAGACCATGTTGAAGAACGCGGCGGCGGCGTTGGACATGACCGCCTCGGGCGACAGGCCGGCGGCCAGCACGGCGGCGCGGTCGTCCAGCGGGATGCCGGCCACCCGCTCGGTGGTCAGCACCCGCCGCCCGGTGCGCTGCCAGTCCACCGCGGGCACCGCGAAGGTGGGGTCGCCGGCGAAGTTCTCGCCCATCTCGGCCGCCGCCGCGGCCTCGAACCGCAGGTCCATCTCCAGCTCCACGGTCTCGGCCAGGGTGCGGATGGACTCGACGGGCTTCAGGCGCCGCCACTCGGGCCGGGTCGCCTCGATCAGCTCGGAAACCCAGAAGAACAGGTCCAGGTCGCGGGCGAAGGCCGCCTCGATGCCCGGGCGCAGGACCTTGACCGCCACCTCGCGGCCCTCGGCGGTGACCGCGAAATGGACCTGGGCGATGGAGGCGGCGGCCACCGGGGTGTCCTCGAACCGGGTGAACAGCTCGTCGATGGGGCGGCCGAACTCGGCCTCGATGAAGGCCCGCGCCGCGGACCCGGGGAACGGCGGCAGGCTGTCCTGCAGCTCGGACAGGTCGGCGGCCAGCTCCTCGCCCAGCAGGTCCGAGCGGGTGGACAGGGCCTGGCCCAGCTTGATGAAGGTGGGGCCGGCCTGCTGCAGGGCCCGGGCCAGGCGCTGCCCCGGCCGCCCCGGGGCGCGGCGCGAGAACAGGCGCGCCAGGATCACGATGGCCGGCGCCACCTGCAGGTTTTCCAGCAGGAACAGGGCGTCGTGGCGGGCCAGGATGCGGGCCAGCCGCAGCAGCCGCACGACGTTGCGCAGGGACCGGACCACGGGCCTCAGACCCGCCAGGCGGAATGGATGGCGGCGATGCCGCCCGACAGGTTGCGGACCGCCACCCGCGACAGGCCGGCGTCCTCGATCATGGCGGCGAAGGCGGCCTGGTCGGGGAAACGGCGGATGCTTTCCACCAGGTACTGGTAGGCGTCGCGGTCGCCGGCCACGGCCTGGCCCAGCCAGGGCAGCACGCGGAAGGAATAGGTGTCGTAGACCTGGTCCAGCACCGGCAGCACCACGTGGCTGAATTCCAGGCACAGGAACCGCCCGCCGGGGCGCAGCACGCGCCGCGCCTGGCGCAGGGCGGCGTCGATGCGGGTCACGTTGCGGATGCAGAAGGCGATGGTGTAGGCGTCGACCGAGGCGTCGGGCAGGGGCAGGGCCTCGGCGTCGCCGCAAACCCAGTCCAGCCCCTCCAGCAGGCCCTTGTCGATCGCCCGGTCACGGCCCACGGCCAGCATCTCGCGGTTGATGTCGCACACCACCACGTCGCGGCCGCCGCGCTCCAGGAAGCGGAAGGCGATGTCGCCGGTGCCGCCGCCCACGTCCACCAGGCGCATGTCCGGGCGCGGGCGCAGCCAGTCGACCATGGCGTTCTTCCACAGCCGGTGCACGCCCAGGCTCATCAGGTCGTTCATCAGGTCGTAGCGGCCGGCCACGGTGTCGAACACGCCGCGCACCAGGGACGCCTTGTCGGCCTCGGCCACGGTGCGGAAGCCGAAGTGGGTGGTCGCGCCGCCGGCCTCCCCGGTGCCTTGTGGCGCCTTGGTTTTCCGGGGTTTTCGTGTGGTTTTCTCGGACATGGAGGGGACCATAGCCCAAGCCCGCCAAACACGCTACTTTCTCGGCGCCCTCCCGCCGCGAAAGGGGGGCGGAACCGCGGAGGATGCCGTGCCCGAACTGCCGGAAGTGGAAACCGTGCGCCGCGGCCTGGCGGCGGCCCTGGAGGGGCGGCGCCTGGCGGCCGTGGTGGTGCGCCGGCCGGACCTGCGCTTCCCCTTCCCCGCCGGTTTCGCCGACCGCCTGGCCGGGCGCCGGGTGGCGCGGGTTGGGCGGCGCGCCAAGTTCCTGCTGCTGGATCTGGACGACGGCGCCGTGGTGCTGTGGCACCTGGGCATGTCGGGGCGGGTCAAGATCCTGCGCGGCGCCGTGCCCGGTCCCGAGAAGCACGACCACGTGGACCTGGTGGTCGACGACGGCACCGTGGTGCGGTACTGGGACTCGCGGCGGTTCGGGTTCATGGGGCTCAGCAGCGGCAACGAGATCGCCGTCCACCCCATGCTGGCCCACCTGGGGCCCGAGCCCCTGGACCCGGCCTTCGACGGCGCCGTGCTGGGCGCCGCCCTGCGCGGGCGGCGGACCTCGATCAAGGCGGCGCTGATGGACCAGCGGGTGGTGGCGGGGCTGGGCAACATCTATGTCTGCGAAAGCCTGTTCCGGGCCGGCATCTCGCCCCGGCGCGGCGCCCACACGGTGGCCGGCGCCCGCGCCGGGCGCCTGGCGGCGGCCATCAAGGAGGTCCTGGCCGAGGCCCTGGCCGCCGGCGGCACCACCCTGCGCGACCACCGCCTGCCCACCGGCGAGCTGGGATACTTCCAGCAGCAGCTTGGCGTCTACGGCCGCGCCGGCGCGCCCTGCCCGGGCTGCGACTGCGACCCGCCGCCGGGCGGCGGCATCCGCCACCTGGTCCAGGGCGGCCGCTCGACTTTTTACTGTCCAAACCGGCAGCGCTGATGTAAGACCCGGGCATGGTTCGCATCCTGTCCCCGCGCCCGTTCCGGTGGCCGGGCCTGACCGTCCTGCTGGTGCCGATGCTGGTGCTGGCGGTGGCCTTGGGCCTTGCCGGCGGCGCCGCCGCGGACGGCGCCGGATTCGTCAGCGGCACCGAGGATCTGCCCCTGATGCCCGGCCTGACCGAGGGCGGGGACGGCGCCATGGTTTTCGACTCGCCCACCGGCCGGATCGTCGAGGTGGTGGCCACCGGCGCGGTGACGCGCCAGGCCGTGCTCGACTTCTACGCCGAGACCCTGCCGCAGTTGGGCTGGCGGGCCGGGGCGCCGGGCCGGTTCGAACGGGAGGACGAGGTCCTGAAGCTGGAGATTTCGCGGGCGGCGGGAAAAACCGCCGTCCGCTTCACCCTGTCGCCGGCCAGGGGGCCGGCGGCGCAATGACCCGCAAGATGTTCCATTCACGGTAAAACACGACAAGGAGGGGACCGATGGCATACGAGAACATCATCGTCGAGAAAAAGGGGCCCGTGGGCCTGATCACCCTGAACCGGCCCAAGGCGCTGAACGCCTTGAACTCGGAACTGACGGCCGAGCTGACCCAGGCCATCCTGGAGATGGAGGACGACGACGAGATCGGCGCCCTGGTCATCACCGGCAGCGACAAGGCCTTCGCCGCCGGCGCCGACATCAAGGAGATGGCCGAGAAGACCTACATGGACGCCTACTTGGAGGACTTCGTGACCAAGGGCTGGGAGTCGGTGCTGCAGGGGCGCAAGCCCATGATCGCCGCGGTCGCCGGCTATGCCCTGGGCGGCGGCTGCGAGCTGGCCATGGCCTGCGACTTCATCCTGGCCGCCGACACCGCCAAGTTCGGCCAGCCCGAGATCACCATCGGCGCCATCCCCGGGTTCGGCGGCACCCAGCGCCTGACCCGGTTCGTCGGCAAGTCCAAGGCCATGGAGATGTGCCTGACCGGCCGCATGATGGACGCCGAGGAGGCCGAGCGCGCCGGCCTGGTCAGCCGCATCGTGCCGGCCGACAGCCTGGTCGACGAGGCGGTCAAGACCGCCGGCAAGATCGCCAAGCTGTCGCGGCCCATCGTCATGATGGCCAAGGAGAGCGTGGACCGGGCCTACGAGACGACCCTGGCCGAGGGCGTGCGGTTCGAACGCCGCCTGTTCCAGTCGGTGTTCGCCACCGAGGACCAAAAGGAGGGCATGGCCGCCTTCGCCGAGAAGCGTCCGCCCCAGTTCAAGAACCGCTAGGGGACGCCCCGGAAACACCGGGCGCGGCGGCGGCACACCCCTGGTCCGCAGGGGGTTGACGCCGCCGCGCCCCCCCTATATAAGCCTGCCTTCTTCACGGCATTCGAGACATCAGGCAACCGAGAAATGGCCCATCACGCTTCGGCTAAGAAACGCATTCGCCAGATCGAGCGGCGCACCGCCGTCAACCGCAACCGGGTCGGCGCGATTCGCACCTCCATCAAGAAGGTCGAGGCGGCCATCGCCAGCGGCGACCAGGCGGCCGCGCGCGAGGCCCTGAAGGTGGCGCAGCCGGTCATCCACGGCGGCGTGACCAAGGGCGTCCTGCACCGCAACACCGCCGCACGGCGCCTGTCCCGCCTGTCGGCGCGGATCAAGGCCATGCAATCATAAGGCGAATTTCCGGTCGCCAAACGGCGCCGCGCTCCGCTCCGGAGCGCGGTTTTTTTGTTTTCCGGGCACTTAGGGAGCCGAGTCCGTAAGACGTTTTCATGTCAAGAATTTTATTTTCCCCGCGCCTGTCCGAAACCGTTGCCAGGGGGGGAAGCGATGGGTAAATTGAAGATGCCCAGGCTGAAACGCGGCGGGCATTTGAGAATAAATCTCACCCCGTCAGGGGGCGGCTACAAAGCAAACTGAAATGATGATCAGTAAAGAATACGGAAGACCTCCGTGTGTGGATGCGCTTGTTTTTCAAGGAATTCAGTGATTTTTTGTGGTTACCTTTAAACTAGCTAAAATTTGTTAAAAAATTATTTAAATTGTGCTGCGGGAGGGCAAAGTTATTCTGGAAATATCGTAATCGTCACCGACGCGACTGTAACACCGCGGGGGCACGCGGCGGGCCGGTCAAACGGGCGGTTTCGGTAGGATCAGGGGACGCGAACCAACGGGGCCAAGGGGCTGTGCGCGGCGGTTGAAACGCCGTGTGAAGCAACCGGTGGAAATGTTCGCGATACGAGTGGTTGCAAGATCGGGTCCGTGGACGTCGAGGCCCGGCGGGAAACGAAACGGCGCAGCAGGTCGGGGACGGGGCGCTTGCGGTGCGACCGAAATCGGTATTTTGGGAGCAGGGATGGAAAAGCGGGTGTCTGAAGGCCTTTTGGCCGAGCAGTGGGGTCGTGTCAGTGGGACGTTGCGGTCGGAGATCGGGGAGGCGGCTTACCAGAGCTGGCTGAAGCCCATGCGCCCGCGCGAGGTGCGCGACGGCGTGGTCCGCATCTCGGCGCCGACCCGGTTCATGCGCGATTGGGTGGCCGCCCATTACGCCGAGCGGCTGGAAGCCCTGTGGCAGGGCGAGGACCAGTCCGTGCACACCGTCGACGTGTTCGTGCTGGCCGAGCGTGCCGCCGCCGCCCGCCAGGCCTGCGAGCAGACGGCCGCCGACCGCACCGCCGACGGCGCCGCCGCCACCACCGCCGCGGCCCGGGGCCGCAAGGCCGGCCGCGGCCGGTCCGAGGGCACCTATGACGGCGACATCGGCGCGCCGCTGGACCCGCGCTTCACCTTCGACCAGTTCGTGGTCGGCAAACCCAACGAGTTCGCCTACGCCGCCGCGCGGCGGGTGGCCGAGGCCGCCTCGGTGCCGTTCAACCCGCTGTTCCTGTATTCGGGCGTGGGCCTGGGCAAGACCCACCTGATGCACGCCATCGCCTGGCAGATCCGCGAGAGCGACCCGTCGCGGTCGGTCATCTACCTGTCGGCCGAGAAGTTCATGTACCGGTTCATCCGGGCGCTGCGCGACCAGAACACGGTGGATTTCAAGAAGCAGTTCCGCTCGGTCGACGTGCTGATGATCGACGACGTGCAGTTCATCAGCGGCAAGGAGTCGACCCAGGAGGAGTTCTTCCATACCTTCAACGCCCTGGTCGACCAGGGGCGGCAGATCGTCATCTCCGCCGACAAGTCGCCCTCGGACCTGGAGGGCATGGAAGAGCGCCTGAAGTCGCGCCTGAACTGCGGCCTGGTGGCCGACATCCACGCCACCACCTACGAACTGCGCCTGGGCATCCTGCAGTCCAAGGCCGAGAAGCTGGGCCTGCCGATCCCGGGCAAGGTGCTGGAGTTCCTGGCCCACCGCATCACCTCGAACGTGCGCGAGCTGGAGGGCGCCCTGAACCGGGTGGTGGCGCACACCCAGCTGATCGGCCGCGACATCACGCTGGACACGGTGCAGGAGGTGCTGCACGACCTGTTGCGCGCCGCCGACCGCCGGGTCACCATCGAGGAGATCCAAAAGCAGGTGGCGGCCCACTTCAACATCCGGGTCTCGGACATGCATTCGGCGCGGCGCGCCCGCTCGGTGGCGCGGCCGCGCCAGGTGGCCATGTACCTGGCCAAGCAGCTCACCTCGCGCTCGCTGCCCGAGATCGGACGCAAGTTCGGCGGCCGCGACCACACCACGGTCATGCACGCCGTGCGCAAGGTCGAGGAACTGCGCGAAACCGACTCATCCTTCGCCGAGGACGTGGAGCTGCTGCGCCGCATGCTGGAGGCCTGAAACCCCGCCCAGGCGCCCCCGAGGGCCTTGATTCACAAGCCTGCGCCGCCCCCGGCGGGCGCCGAATTCGCTTCGAATTTCCGACACAGTTGGTATAATGGCCGACGGTTCGCGGGGCCGCCTTTCGGCCCCGCGACCTGTCAGGACCCCGGGGGTCCCTCGGGGCATCGCGCGGCGCGCGCCGCGTGCATCCTTCACCGGCTGGTCCTGCGGGGGCGTCGAGGGGTCTTCCTGCTTTGAACCGATTGTGATTCACGACTGATGTGAACGTTTGAGCGCCATGAAACTGACCACCGAACGGGCCGCCCTGCTGAGGGCGCTGGGCCATGTCCAGAGCGTCGTCGAACGGCGCAACACCATTCCCATCCTGGCCAACGTCAAGATGGATGCGGCGGACGGTCAGCTCAACCTGAACGCCACCGACATGGACCTGGACATCGTCGAGGGCCTGCCGGCGGACGTCGGCCAGGCCGGCGCGGCCACGGTGCCGGCGCACACCCTGTACGAGATCGTGCGCAAGCTGCCCGAGGGCGCCCAGGTGGACTTGGCGGTGGACGGCGACGGCGGGCAGCTGGTGCTGCGCTCGGGCCGGTCGCGCTTCACCCTGGCCTGCCTGCCGGTGGACGAGTTCCCGGTCATGGCCGGCGGCGAGCTGCCGAACCGGTTCCAGGTCGCCGCCGGCGAGCTGCGCGGCCTGATCGACCGTACCCGGTTCGCCATCTCCACCGAGGAGACGCGGTACTACCTGAACGGCATCTACTTCCACGCCGCCCAGCGCGACGGCGTCGACGTGCTGCGCGCCGTGGCCACCGACGGCCACCGCCTGGCCAGCGTCGAGGCGCCGCTGCCGTCCGGGGCCGAGGGCATGGCCGGGGTCATCGTGCCGCGCAAGACGGTGACCGAGCTGCGCAAGCTGATCGACGAGACCAACGACGACATCGAGATCGCCCTGTCCGAGACCAAGATCCGCTTCTCCTTCGGCGACGGGGTGCTGACCTCCAAGCTGATCGACGGCACCTTCCCCGACTACGAGCGGGTGATCCCCGTGGGCAACGACAAGGAGCTGGAGGTGGATTGCCGCCTGCTGGCCGAGGCCGTGGACCGGGTGTCGGCCATCTCGACCGAGAAGTCCCGCGCCATCAAGCTGACCCTGTCGCCCAATGCCATGGTCCTGTCGGCCAACAGCCCGGAAAGCGGCACCGCCCAGGAGGAGCTGGAGGTGACCTATGGCGGCGGCGACCTGGAGATCGGCTTCAACGCCCGCTACCTGCTGGACATCACCCACCAGATCGAGGGCAACGTGGTGCGCTTCGCCATGGCCGACGCGGCCTCGCCCACCATCATCCGCGAGGCCGGCGAGACCGGCTCGCTGTACGTCCTGATGCCCATGCGGGTCTAGGCCGGCGGGGCCGGTTGGGCGGCGCGGGGGGCTGCGGGGCTGGACGGGGATACGACACCTGGACGGTTGCTTGAACGAGTGGGACGGGAATCGGGTTGACGCCGCCGCGGCGCGGGTTTCCGTGCAGCGCCTGACCCTGACCGACTTCCGCTGCTACCGCCACCTGCGGCTGGAGACCGACCCCCGGCCGGTGGTCCTGACCGGGCCCAACGGCGCCGGCAAGACCAACCTGCTGGAGGCGGTGTCGCTGCTGACCCCGGGCCGCGGCCTGCGCCGCGCCCGCCTGGGCGACCTGGCGCGGCGCGAACCCACCCCCGCGCTCGAGGGCGCGGTGCCCGGTGACTGGGCCGTGGCCGCCCGCCTGCGCCTGCCCACGGGCGACGCCGACGTGGGCACCGGGATGGTGGCCGGCGACGCCGCCGGCCGCGACAAGCGCGCCGTGCGCATCGACGGCCAGGCGGCCAAGGGCCAGGCGGCCCTGGCCGGGCTGCTGGCGGTGCAGTGGCTGACCCCGCAGATGGACCGCCTGTTCCAGGACGGCGCGGCCGAGCGGCGGCGCTTCCTGGACCGCCTGGTGTACGGGTCCGACCCGGCCCACGCCGGCCGCCTGAGCGCCTACAACCACGCCCTGCGCGAGCGCGCGCGCCTGCTGCGCGACGGCCGCGGCGACGCCGCCTGGCTGGCGGCCCTGGAGGAGACCCTGGCGGCCAAGGGGGTGGCCGTGGCGGCGGCCCGCCACGCCCTGGTCGAACGGCTGCGGATCGCCGCCGCCGCGGCCGGCGACGGTGCCTTCCCCGGCGCCGACCTGTGGCTGGACGGCGAGGTCGAGACCTGGCTGGCCGACGAACCGGCCCTGGCCGTCGAGGACCGCATCCGCGACCGCCTGGCCGCCGGGCGCCCGCGCGACGCCGAGGCCGGCGGCGCCGGGGTCGGGCCGCACCGCGGCGACCTGCGGGTGCGCCACCTGGGCAAGGGGCAGATGGCCGAGCTGTGCTCGACCGGCGAACAGAAGGCCCTGCTGATCGCCATCGTGCTGGCCCACGCCCGCCTGGTGCGGGCCGAGCAGGGGCGGGCGCCGGTGCTGCTGCTGGACGAGGTGGCGGCGCACCTGGACGAAACGCGGCGGCGGGTTCTGTTCGACGCGGTCTGCGCCCTGGACGGGCAGAGCTGGCTGACCGGCACGGACGCGGCCGTGTTCGCGCCCCTGGGCGACCGGGCGCAGCAGTTTTCGGTGGACGACGCGGTGGTGACCGCGGCGCGGGTTTGAGGGCCGTGAAATGAGGAATAGGGCGACGGCATGAGCGAGGAACACAAGGATCCGGCGGCGGGCGCCGACGAATACGGCGCCGACTCGATCAAGGTCCTGCGCGGGCTGGAGGCCGTGCGCAAGCGCCCCGGCATGTACATCGGCGACACCGACGACGGCTCGGGTCTGCACCACATGGTCTACGAGGTGGTGGACAACGCCATCGACGAGGCCCTGGCCGGGTACTGCGACACGGTGCAGGTGACGCTCAACGCCGACGGCTCGGTCACCGTGTCCGACAACGGCCGCGGCATCCCCGTGGACATCCACGAGGAGGAGGGCGTGTCGGCGGCCGAGGTGATCATGACCCAGCTGCACGCCGGCGGGAAGTTCGACCAGAACTCGTACAAGGTCTCGGGCGGCCTGCACGGGGTCGGCGTGTCGGTGGTCAACGCGCTCAGCGACTGGCTGGACCTGACCATCTGGCGCGACGGCAAGGAATACACCGTGCGGTTCGAGGACGGCGAGGCGGTGGCGCCCCTGGAGGTGGCCGGCGAGGCCCCGCGCGACGAGCGCGGCGTGCCGGCCACGGGCACGCGCATTACCTTCTTCGCGTCGAAGAAGATCTTCACCATGACCGAGTACGACTTCGCCACGCTGGAGCACCGCCTGCGCGAGCTGGCGTTCCTGAACTCGGGCGTGCACCTGCGCCTGACCGACGCGCGGCACGTGGAGGCGAACGTGGTCAACATGCACTACGAGGGCGGGCTGCAGGCCTTTGTGCGCTACATGGACCGCTCCAAGTCGCCGCTGCACGACGAGTGCATCAATGCCGCCGGCGAGCGCGACGGCATCACGGTCGAGCTGGCCATGCAGTGGAACGACAGCTACCACGAGACCACGCTGTGCTTCACCAACAACATCCCGCAGCGCGACGGCGGCACCCACCTGGCCGGGTTCCGCGGCGCCCTGACCCGCATGATCAACGCCTACGCCACCTCCAGCGGCATCGCCAAGAAGGCCAAGGTGGCGATCTCGGGCGACGACGCGCGCGAAGGGCTGACCTGCGTGCTGTCGGTCAAGGTGCCCGACCCCAAGTTCTCGTCCCAGACCAAGGACAAGCTGGTCTCGTCCGAGGTGCGCCCGGTGGTGGAAAGCATCCTCAGCGAGCAGTTCGACCGCTGGTTCGAGGAGCACCCCCAGGACGCGCGCAAGGTGATCGGCAAGATCGTCGAGGCGGCGGCCGCGCGCGAGGCGGCGCGCAAGGCGCGCGAGCTGACCCGGCGCAAGGGGGCGCTGGACATCAGCAGCCTGCCCGGCAAGCTGGCCGACTGCCAGGAGCGCGACCCGGCGAACAGCGAGCTGTTCATCGTCGAGGGCGATTCCGCCGGCGGCTCGGCCAAGCAGGGGCGCGACCGCTCCAACCAGGCCATCCTGCCCCTGCGCGGCAAGATCCTGAACGTGGAGCGGGCGCGGTTCGACAAGATGCTCAGCTCGGCCGAGATCGGCACCCTGATCGCGGCGCTGGGCACCGGCATCGGGCGCGAGGACTTCGACGCCGAGAAGTGCCGCTACCACCGCATCATCATCATGACCGACGCCGACGTGGACGGCAGCCACATCCGCACCCTGCTGCTGACCTTCTTCTACCGCCAGATGCCCGAGCTGATCGAGCGCGGGTACCTGTACATCGCCCAGCCGCCGCTGTACCGGGCCAAGCGCGGCAACTCCGAGGTCTACCTGAAGGACGAGCGGGCGCTGGAAGCCTACCTGTTCGCCGCCGCCGTGGACGAGGGCTCGGTGTTCACCACCCACGACGGCACCCAGATCGCCGGCAACGACCTGGGCGGGGTGGTCGAGGGCGCGCGCCAGGCCAAGTCCATGCTGGAACACCTGGCCCGCCACGTGCCCATGGCGGTGGTCGAGCAGGCCGCCATCCTGGGCGCCCTGAACCCGCAGATCCTGGCCGACCATGCCATGGCCGGCGAGGCCGCCGAATACATCGCCCGGCGCCTGGACGCCCTGGAGTCGGACCTGGAGCGGGGCTGGCACGGCGAGGCCCTGGCCGACGGCGGCCTGGAGTTCACCCGCATGCTGCGCGGCGTGCCGCAGCGCTACGTCATCGACGCCGCCCTGATCGGCAGCGCCGAGGCGCGGCGCCTGGACGGCCTGGCCGCCGACCTGCAGAAGTTCTACGCCCGCCACGGCACCCTGACCATCAAGGACAAGGAGCACCCCATCACCGGCCCCGTGTCCCTGGTCGACACGGTCATGGAGCAGGGGCGCAAGGGGGTGTCGATCCAGCGCTACAAGGGCCTGGGCGAAATGAACCCGGAACAGCTGTGGGAAACCACGCTGGACCCCAACGTGCGCTCGCTGCTGCAGGTGTCCATCAGCCACGCCGACGACGCCGAGGAGATATTCTCGACCCTCATGGGGGACATGGTGGACCCGCGCCGCGAGTTCATCCAGAATAACGCCCTCAAGGTTGCCAACCTGGACGTCTGATCACCATCCCCGAGGGAGCGGCCCCGCGTCATGGCGAAGACCCTGGCGGAAATCCTCTACGATCACGCGGCATGGATCCACGGCGGCGAGGGCGCCGGCCAGCGGGCCGTGCTGTCGGGCCGCGACCTCAGCAACGAGGACCTGAACGGGCTGGACCTGCGCGACGCCGACTTCTACGGCGCGCTGCTGATCGGCGCCGACCTGTCGCACGCCGACCTCCGGCGGGCCAACATGGTGGGCGCCATCCTGGTCAACGCCAACCTGACCCGGGCGCAGCTGGCCGAGGCCGACCTGACCGACGCCGACCTGCGCGGCGCCAACCTGACCGGGGCCGACCTGACCGGCGCCGACCTGTGGCGGTGCAACGTCAAGGGCTGCACCATCGAGCCCGAGGTGCTGCACCGGGCCCTGAGCTGCGTCAAGCCCTGACCCCCCGCGGCCATGGCCAAGGCGAGCGAACCCCGAAACAGGACCGGCACGAAGAAGAAGGCGT
This sequence comes from Hyphomicrobiales bacterium, assembly GCA_024236415.1. Classification (GTDB taxonomy): domain Bacteria; phylum Pseudomonadota; class Alphaproteobacteria; order Rhodospirillales; family JACKKN01; genus JACKKN01. The sequence goes on along the minus strand of JACKKN010000001.1, from coordinate 43,152 downwards.
CGGCCAAGGCCGCGCCGCGCAAGCCGGCGCCCAAGCGCGACGTGTCGTTCGACGCCGGCAGGGACCTGCGCCGCCGGGTGCTGCGCTTCACCGCCAAGTGGACCGCCGTGGCCGCCATCTGGACGGTGATCGCCGTCGGCGCCGTGGTCGCCTGGTACGGCACCGACCTGCCCGACGTGGACGAGGCCCTGGCCGCCACCCGGCGCCCCACGGTGACCCTGCTGGCCGCCGACGGCACGGTGCTGGCCGCCCGCGGCGACCTGTACGGCCAGCCGGTGCGCCTGGACGGGGTGCCGCCGGCCCTGCCCGCCGCCATCCTGGCCACCGAGGACCGGCGCTTCTACAACCACTTCGGCATCGACCTGATCGGCCTGGCCCGGGCCATGGCGCGCAACGTCGCCGCCCGGCGCATCGTCCAGGGCGGCAGCACCATCACCCAGCAGGTGGCCAAGAACCTGTTCCTCAGCCACGACCGCACCTTCCGGCGCAAGATCCAGGAGGTGCTGCTGGCCCTGTGGCTGGAACACCGGTTCAGCAAGGACCAGATCCTGACCCTGTACCTGAACCGGGTCTACCTGGGGGCCGGGGTCTATGGGGTCGACGCCGCGGCGCGGCGCTATTTCGGGCGCCCGGCGGCCGGACTGGACACGTACCAGTCCGCCGTCCTGGCCGGGCTGCTGAAGGCGCCGTCGCGCTACAACCCGCGCGCCAACCCGGACCTGGCCAAGGCGCGCACGGCGGTGGTCCTGGCCAACCTGGTGGCCGTGGGCTACATGACCGAGGCCGAGGCCGCGCAGATCCGCGCCGCCGGCGAGAAGGCGGTCGCCGTGCGCGCCAGCCGGCGCCGGTCCGGGCGCTACTTCGTGGACTGGATCCTGGAGCAGACGCCCGACTACGTGCCCGCCGGCGACCGCGACGTGACCGTGGTCACCACGCTCGACTCGCGGCTCCAGGCCAAGGCCGAGGGGCTGATCGCCGCCGCCCTGGCGGGGCCCGGGCGCAAGGCCGGGGTCGGCCAGGCGGCGGCGGTGGTGATGGAGCCCGACGGCGCCGTGCGCGCCCTGGTGGGGGGCGGCGACTACGACGACAGCCAGTTCAACCGCGCCACCCAGGCCCGGCGCCAGCCCGGCTCGGCCTTCAAGCCCATCGTCTTCCTGGCCGGGCTGGAGGCGGGCCTGACCCCGGACTCGGTGCTGGAGGACGCCCCGGTGGCGGTGGGCGACTGGCGGCCGCGCAACTTCGACGGCAAGTACCACGGCCGGGTCACCCTGCGCCAGGCCCTGGCCCAGTCCCTGAACACCGTGTCGGTGCGGGTGGCGCGCAAGGCTGGCGCCGGGCGCATCCTGAAGACGGCGCGGCGCCTGGGCATCACGTCCAGTCTGCCCGGCGACCTGAGCCTGGCGCTGGGCGCCGGCGAGGTGTCGCTGCTGGAACTGACCGCCGCCTACGCCCCCTTCGCCAACGGCGGCCTGGGGGTCTGGCCCTATGGCATCGAGGAAATCCGCGACGGCCGCGGCAAGGTGCTGTACCGGCGCACGGGCTCGGGCCCCGGGCGGGTGATGACGGCGGACCAGGCGGCGCAGATGACCGACATGATGCGCGCGGTGATCGCCGAGGGCACCGGCCGCGGGGCCGACCCCGGCCGCCCCGCCGCCGGCAAGACCGGCACCAGCCAGGAATTCCGCGACGCCTGGTTCATGGGCTACGCCGGCAGCCTGGTGGCCGGGGTGTGGATGGGCAACGACGACGACCGCCCCATGCAGCGGGTGTCGGGCGGCGGCCTGCCGGCGCGCCTGTGGCGCGACATCATGGGCGCCGCCCTGCGCGGCCGTCCCTGAGGACCCGCCGGCGCGGGGGCGACGGCCCCGGGAACGGTCAGGACGGGCCGCCGCGGCGCCACACCAGCAGATAGGCGCACAGGAAGCCGCCGGTGCCGCACAGGCCGATCATGTTGGTCATGGGGATCTGGGTGCCGTCGTGGAACTGGCCCAGCAGCAGGCTGGCCAGGGCCGCCGTGGCCATCTGCACGAATCCGACCATGGCCGAGGCCACGCCGGCCTGGCGCGGGAACACGCTGACCGCGCCGGCGGTGGCGTTGGGCACCAGCAGGCCGATGCCGCAGGTGTAGGCCATCATGGGCGCCATCACCGCCGCCGGATGGTTCACCCCGGCCCAGGCCAGGGCCGCCTGGGTGCCGCCCCCGGCCATGACGCAGGCGCCGCCCAGCAGGACCATGCGCTCGATGCCCAGGCGCAGGGTGATGCGGCCGGCCAGGAACGCGCCGGACATGAAGCCGGCCACCACCATGGCGAAGAAATAGCCGAACCGGTCGGTGGCCACGCCCAGGAAGTCGATCAGCACGAAGGACGAGCCCGAGATGAAGGTGAACAGGCCGGCGAAGGCGACCGCCGTGGTGACCAGGAACCCCAGGTATTCGCGCGACCGGAACAGGGCCAGGTAGTTGGCCGCCAGGCGCCCCGGGTTCAGGGCGTGGGGGTCGCGGTGGGCGTTGGTCTCGGGCAACAGCAGGACCACGCCGGCCAGCAGCAGCGCCGCCAGCACGGCGAGGGCGTGGAAGATGGACGGCCAGCCCCACCATACCGTCATGTGGCCGCCCAGCACCGGCGCCACCAGGGGCGCCAGGGCCGTGGCCGAGCCGATGTAGGCCATGGCCCGGGCCGCCATGGCGCGGTCGAACACGTCGCGCACCACGGCGCGGCTCAGCACCGGCCCGGCGCAGGCGCCCACGGCCTGGGCGAAGCGGGCCAGGACCAGGCCCTCGATGGTCTGCGCCAGGGCGCAGGCCAGGCTGGCCAGCAGGAACACCGCGGCCCCGGCGATCAGCACCGGGCGCCGCCCGAACCGGTCCGACAGGGGCCCGTAGACGAGCTGGGCACAGGCGAACCCGGCGATGAACACGCTGAGCGTCAGCTGCATGCCGCCGGCGTCGGTGGCGAAATGGCGTGCCATCTCGGGCAGGGCCGGCAGGTACATGTCCGTGGACAGGGGCTGGAAGGCCACCACGGCGGTCAACAGGGCCAGGGCGGCGAACGAGTTGGGTTTCAGCATGGAGGTGTCAGATCTCGACCCGCACTCCGTCCCTGAGGGAATCCAGGATCGCCAGGGTGGCGCGCGAGGTCTCGATCAGCTCGGCCTCGTCCACCGGCGCCGGGCCGCCGGCCCGCACCGCCGCCACGAAGGCGCCCAGGGACTGGGCGAATCCCTTGTCCTGGGTGCCGCGCGACGACCCGCCGCCGGTGTCGGCGTAGCGCCGGAAGTCGTCGATGGTCACCACCCGGCCGCCGGCGAAGCCCTCGACCCGCTCCTTGCCGTGGCCGGTGTCGCCCAGGGCCGTGTAGGCGATGGTGGCCAGGCTGCCGTCGGCGAAGCGCAGGGTGGCGGTGACGTCGTCGCAGGGGCCCTCGGCCGCCGCCGCCGCGTCGGCCTGGACCGAAACGATGGGCGCGCCGACCAGGAACCGCGCCAGGTCGACGAAGTGGCAGACCTCGCCGACGATGCGGCCGCCGCCCTCGCCGGCGTCCTGGACCCAGCTTGTGGGGTCGATGCGTCCGGCGTTGACCCGCAGCAGCACGAATTTGGCCCCGCCGCCGGCGGCCAGGGCCGCCCTGGCCTGCACCGCCATGGGGGCGAAGCGGCGGTTGAAGCCGACCTGGAAGAAGGCTGCGGACTCCTGGCGCGCCGCCACCACGGCGTCAAGCTGCGCGGCGTCCATGGCCAGGGGCTTTTCCACCAGCACCGCCTTGCCGGCGGCCAGGGCGCGGGCGGCCAGGCCGGCGTGGCTGTCGTGGCGGGTGGCCACCAGCACGGCGTTGATGGCCGGGTTGTCCAGCACCGCCGCCGCGTCGGTGGCCGCCTGGGCGAAGCCGAAGGCCTGGCGGGCCTGCTCGGCGCCGGGGCCGCGGCGGGCGACGACCGTGTGCAGGTCGACCCCCGCCATCCTGCGCAGTTCGGGCAGCAGCACGGCGCGGGCGAAGTTGCCGGCGCCGATGACCCCCAGCACGCAGCGGTCCGCCGCCGGCGCCGCCGCCTGGGCGAACACGGGCCGTTCCGGCGCCGGGGCCTCGTCGGGGTAGGTCAGCACCACGCCCATGTGCCGCTCGCCGCCATTGGTGATCATGGCGTAGGCGTCCTCGGCCGCCGCCAGGGGGAAGCGGTGGGTGGTCAGGGCCGCCACGTCCAGGCGCCGCGGCAGGGACGGCGACATCAGGCGCAGGCATTCGGCCAGGTTCTCGGTCTCGGTCCAGCGCACCCAGCCCTCGGGGTACTTCACGTCGCGGCCCTCGTAGTCGGGGTCGTAGCGGCCGGGGCCATAGGAGCGCGACACGGTGACGGTCAGCTCCTTCTTCATGAAATCGGCGTAGGGGAACTCGGTGCCGGTCATGCCCACCATCACCACCCGGGCCCGGTCGCGGGCCACGGCGGCGGCGGTGTGGAAGGGCTCGCTCGACTGGGTGGCGGCGGCGATCAGCACCGCGTCGCAGCCGCGCCCGCCGGTCAGGGCCCGTGCCGCCGCGGCGGCGTCGGCCTGACCCAGCACCACCGTGGCTTCGGCCCCCAGCCGCCGGGCCAGGTCCAGGCGCTCGGCGTCGTAGTCCAGCGACAGCACCCGGGCGCCCGCCAGGGTCAGGATTTGCGCCGCCAGCTGCCCCAGCAGCCCGGCGCCCAGCACCGCCACCACGTCGCCCAGGCCCGCCTGCAGGTTGCGCACGGCGTGCAGGGCGATGGCCGCCAGGGTGCCGTAGCAGGCCTCGTCGTCGGCCACGTCGTCGGGGATGGGGGCGGCCAGGTTGCGCGGCACGGCGTTCAGCTCGGCGTGGTTGGCCAGGCCGGCGCCGGCCATGGCCACCCGCTGCCCGACCCGGAAGGCGCCCTCCAGCCCGGCGCCCAGGCGCACCACCTCGCCGGCCGCCGAGTAGCCCAGCGGCAGGGGCTCGTCCAGGCGCGCCAGCACCGAGCGCAGGGTGGCGGCGATGCCGTCGCGCCGCGCCTTGTCCAGGACCTTCTTCACCAGGTCGGGCCGCGCCTTGGCCTTGCCGGCCAGGCTCTTCTTGGCGAAGTCCACCAGCATGCGCTCGGTCCCGGCCGAGATCAGCGACGCCCGGGTGCGCACCAGCAGGTGCCCGGGCGCGACCTGGGGCGCCGGCACGTCGCGCAGGGCCAGCTTGCCGTCGCGGGTGTTCTGGATGACCTGTTTCATGCCCAATCCACGGGGGCGGATCCCCCGCAACCTTTTACTCCCATTTCCCGTGGCGATGCAAAAGGCGATGCGCCGCCGCCCGGTCCGGCGGCGGCGCCGAAATGCTTTGCTCCCGGGCCCCCGGCGCGGGTATGTAGGCGGACATCATGTGTGGTCTCGCCGCCCTGTTCGCCCACCACCCCGACGCCCCGCCCGTGGACGGCGCCGAGCTGCGCGCCATCAACGCCGCCATGGCCGCGCGCGGGCCCGACGGCGACGGCCACTGGGTCGCCGACGACGGCCGGGTCGGCCTGGCCCACCGGCGCCTGGCCATCATCGACCTCAGCGACGCCGCCGCCCAGCCCATGGTGCTGCGCCCGGGGGGCCCCGGCGGCGGCGACGGGCCCGAGTACCGCATCACCTACAACGGGGAGATCTACAATTTCCGCGCCTTGCGCGACGAGCTGATCGCCGCCGGGGCCCCGGTGACCACGCAGTCGGACACCGAGGTGCTGCTGCACCTGTACCACCGCCACGGCCCCGACATGGTGCACCGCCTGCGCGGCATGTTTGCCCTGGCCATCTGGGACGGGCCCCGGCGCGGCCTGTTCCTGGCCCGCGACAGCTTCGGCATCAAGCCGCTGTACTACGCCGACGACGGCCGCACCCTGCGGGTGGCGTCCCAGGTCAAGGCCCTGCGCGCCGGCGGGGTGGCCGGCACCGGCGTCGACCCGGCCGGCCACGTGGGCTTCTTCCTGATGGGATCGGTGCCCGATCCGCACACCCTGTACGCCGACATCCGCGCCCTGCCGGCGGGCTGTACCCTGTGGGCCGACGGCGGCGGGGTCGGCGCGCCGGTGCGCTACGACGACATCCCGGCGCGCCTGCGCGCTGCGGGGGCGGCCGGGGTGGACCTGCGCGACGCCCTGCTGGACAGCGTGCGGCACCACTTCGTGGCCGACGTGGAGGTGGGGGTGTTCCTCTCGGCCGGGCTCGATTCCGCCACCATCACCGGCCTGGCGTCCGAGATCCGGGGCGCCGACCTGCGCACCCTGACCGTGGCCTTCGACGAGTTCGCCGGCCGCGACCTGGACGAAGCGCCCCTGGCGCGCCGCGTGGCGGACCTGTACGGCACCAACCACACCGAGGTGCGGGTGCCGGCGGACTGGTTCGATGACCAGCGCGACGCCGTGCTGGCGGCCATGGATCAGCCCACGATCGACGGCATCAACGTTTACCTGGTGGCCCAGGCGGCGGCCCGGGCGGGGTTGAAGGTAGCCCTGTCGGGCACCGGCGGCGACGAGCTGTTCGCCGGCTACAACGTGTTCCGCCGCGTGCCGCTGCTGTACCGCGCCCTGCGCTGGATCAACGCGCCGCCGCCCCTGGGCTGGGCCGGGGCCCTGGCGGCGCACCTGGGCGCGCGCCTGCGTCCCACCCCCAAGGTGCGCAGCCTGGCGCGCCTGGCGCCCACGGTGCGCAACGCCTACATCATCGCCCGCGGCCTGTACATGCCGTGGGAGCTGGATACGGTGCTGGACCCGGACCTGGTGCGCGCGGGCACCGCCGCCCTGCGCCTGTTCGACGACGCCGACACGGCGGACGAGGCGTCCGCCGACACCTCGCGGGCCCGGGTCACGGGGTTCGAGGTGGGACTGTACCTGTGCAACCAGCTGCTGCGGGATTCGGACTGGGCCGGCATGGCCCATTCGCTGGAGATCCGGGTGCCCCTGGTGGACCTGGCCCTGTACGACCGGGTGCTGGCCGGGCTGACGTCGGGCCACCCGCCGGGCAAGGCCGACATGGCCGCGACCCCGGCGACGCCGCTGCCCGGTTCCGTGCTGAACCGGCCCAAGACCGGCTTCGCCGTGCCCTTCCGCTCCTGGATGCCCGACGGGCAGGCGACCTCGGACTACGACCGGCGCGGCTGGGCGCGCACCGTGTACGCGGCCTTCACGGCCTAGAGTCGGACCGGAGCCTCAGCCGTCGGCCTGGGCCGCCTCGTGCTCGGCGATCTTGGCGCGCACGTCGTCCATGTCCAGCTCGCGCACGCGGCTGATCAGCTCCTCCAGCCCCGATTCGGGCAGGGCGCCGCCCTGCAGGAACAGCAGGATCTTGTCGCGGAACACGCCGACGGTGGGGATCGAGCGGATGCCGAACTGGGCCGCCAGCTCCTGCTGCGCCTCGGTGTCCACCTTGGCGAACACCAGGTCCGGGTTCTTGTCCGAGATCTTCTCGTAGGTGGGGGCGAACATCTTGCACGGGCCGCACCAGTCGGCCCAGAAGTCGATCAGCACGATCTCGTTGTCGGTGATGGTGGCCTCGAAGTTGTCCGAGGTCATTTCCAGGGTTGCCATGGAACGAACCTTTCAAATCCTATTTATTAGCGATACCTAATATAGCGTGGTCTCCCTCATTTCGCCAGTCCCTGCGCCGCGGCGTCCTGCGCCATGTCCTGGAAGTAGGGGATGGTCCGCGCCAGGCCGTCGCGCAGGGCGACGGTGGGCTGCCATCCCAGGGTGTCGCGGGCCAGGGAGATGTCCGGCTGGCGCTGGGTCGGGTCGTCGGCCGGCAGCGGCCGGGTCACCAGCTCGGACCGCGAGCCGGTCATCTCGATCACCAGTTCGGCCAGCTCGCGGATGGTGAACTCGGTGGGGTTGCCCAGGTTCATGGGCCCGGTGGCGCCGTCGGCGGCCATGAACCGCACCAGGGCCTCGACCAGGTCGTCGACGAAGCAGAACGACCGGGTCTGGCTGCCGTCGCCGTACAGGGTGATGGGGTCGCCGCGCAGGGCCTGCATGATGAAGTTGGACACCACGCGGCCGTCGTTGGGGTGCATGCCGGGGCCGTAGGTGTTGAAGATGCGCGCCACCCGGATGTCGACGGCGTACTGGCGGTGGTAGTCGAAGAACAGGGTCTCGGCGCAGCGCTTGCCCTCGTCGTAGCAGGCGCGCGGGCCGATGGGGTTGACGTTGCCGCGGTAGCTTTCCGGCTGCGGGTGCACCTCGGGGTCGCCATAGACCTCGCTGGTGGACGCCTGCAGGATCCGGGCCCGGATGCGCTTGGCCAAGCCCAGCATGTTGATGGCCCCGTGCACGGCGGTCTTGGTGGTCTGCACCGGGTCGTGCTGGTAGTGGATCGGCGACGCCGGGCAGGCCAGGTTGTAGATCTCGTCCACCTCCACATACAGCGGGAAGGTGACGTCGTGGCGGATCAGCTCGAAATGGGGGTCGGGCAGCAGGTGGGCGATGGCGTCCTTGGTGCCGGTGAAGAAGTTGTCGGCGCACAGCACGTCGTGGCCGTCGGCCAGCAGCCGCCGGCACAGGTGCGCGCCGACGAAGCCGGCGCCGCCGGTGACCAGAATCCGCCGTCTCAGGTGCATGCCATTCCCTTCGGTCCGCCTGGGGCTCCCGTGGGCGCGCGCGCCCGTCCGGGGCACCAACCTAACCGGCCAGGGGCACGGGATAAAGCCCCATCTTGCCGCTCAGTGCCGCGCCGGCGGCGCCCCCAGGGGCGGCGGCCGGCGCATCAGGGGCACCGCCAGGACCAGGGCCAGGAACAGCACCGTCAGGGCGATGAACACGTCGCCGAAGGCCATCACCGTGGCCTGGCGGCGGGCCATGCCGGCGAGCTGGCGCAGCGCCGCCAACTGGGCGTCCGAGCCCAGGTCGGCCAGGCCGGCTGCCAGGGCGGCCAGGGTCTGCTCGGCCTTGGCGTGGCCCCAGGCCACGGCCTCGCGCAGGCGCGCCATGTGCAGGTCCGTGCGCTCGGTCAGCAGGGTGTTGATCAGCGCCAGCCCCACGGCGCCGCCCAGGTTGCGCATCAGGTTGAAAAGGCCCGAGGCGTTCTTCAGCGCCGCCGGCGCCAGGGTGCCCAGGGACAGGTTGGTGATCGCCGCCATGCATATCATCAGCGATACGCCGCGCAGGACCTGGGGCCGGAACAGCTCCCAGAAGTCCCACTCGACGGTGATCCGCGACGCGTCCCAGGTGCCCAGGCCGAAGCCGATGAAGCCGGCGGCGATCATCAGCCGCGGGTCGACCCGGGCCAGCAGGCGCCCGGCCAGGGGCGCCGCCAGGAACATGCACACGCCGGTGACGAACATGGTCTCGCCGATCATCAGCGCCGAATAGCCGCGCACCCGGGCCAGGTAGACGGGATACAGGTAGGTCAGGCCATAGAGCCCGATGCCCATGGCGAAGCTGAGCGCCGAGCCGGCGGCGAAGTTGCGGTTGGCGTAGGCGCGCAGGTTGACCACCGGCTCGGGCACGGTGGCGGCGCGCCAGAAGAAGGCCACCGCCGAGACGACCGAGACGGCGGCGAACAGGGTGATCGAGTGGTCGGCGAACCAGTCGTTGCGCGACCCTTCCTCCAGCACGTATTGCAGGCTGCCCAGGAACCCGGCCATGGCCGCCAGGCCCCACCAGTCGAACCGCCGCAGCAGCGCCGTGTCGGGCTCGTCGAAGTCCACCAGCAGGAAGGTGGTGACGGTGACCAGGATTCCCGGCACCACGTTGACCAGGAACAGCCAGTGCCACGAGAACAGGTCCGTCAAATAGCCGCCCACGGTGGGCCCGACGGTGGGCGCCAGGGTCGCCACCAGGCCGATCACCGGCGACACCACCGACTGGCGGCCGCGGGGGAAGGCCGAATAGGCGGCGGCGAACACGGTCGGGATCATGCCGCCGCCGATGAACCCCTGTATGGCGCGGTAGACGATCATCTGCTCGATGCTGGTGGCGGTGGCGCACAGGATGCTGGCGGCGGTGAACCCGGCGCTGGAGATCACGAACAGCCAGCGCGTGGACAGGGCCCGGGACAGGAACCCGGACAGGGGGATCATCACCACCTCGGCGATCAGGTAGCTGGTCTGCACCCACGAGATCTCGTCGGCGCTGGCCGACAGGCCGGCCTGGATCTCGGCCAGCGAGGCCGACACCACCTGGATGTCCAGGATCGCCATGAACATGCCGAACACCATGCCGACGAAGGCGAACACGCGGCGCGGGGTCACGGTCGCCGGCGCGGCGGGCAGGGCGGTGTCGGCCATGGTTCGGGGGTCCGGGCGGGGGGTCAGCGGCCGGCGGCGGGCCCGCCGGTGCGGGTGTCGACGCTGACCACCACCGACATGCCCGGGCGCAGCACGTGTTCCGCCGCCGCGGCGCCGGACAGGCGGATGCGCACCGGAAGGCGCTGCACCACCTTGGTGAAGTTGCCGGTGGCGTTCTCGGGCGGCAGCAGGCTGAACAGGGCGCCCGAGGCCGGCGAGATGCTTTCCACCACCCCGGCGAAGGTCTGCTCGCGGAAGGCGTCGACCCGCACCTCGGCCGTCTGTCCGGGGCGCATGCGGGCGAGCTGGGTCTCCTTGAAGTTGGCGTCCACATAGACGTCGTCCAGGGGCACGATGGCGGCCAGGCGGGTGCCCGGCTGCACCAGCTGTCCCACCTCGACGGCGCGGTTGCCCACCACCCCGGCCACGGGGGCGCGGATGACGGCGAAGGACAGGTCGCGCTCGGCCTGGGCCAGGGCCGTGCGCAGGCCCAGCAGGGCCTGCTCGGCCTCCTGGCGCTGGGCCTGGACGACGGCCACGTTGGCGGTGGCCGAGGCCAGCCCGGCGCGGGCCGCGGTCAGGGCGGCGGCGGCCTTGCGCCGGTCGGCCTTGGCGTTGTCCAGGGCCTGGCGGCTGGCATAGGCGTTGGTGGCCAGCTTGGACTTGCGGTCCAGGTCCAGCGACGTGCGCTCCAGGTCGGCGCCGGCGCTGGCCACCTCGGCCCGGGCCTGGTCGATGGCCGCCTCGGCCGCCGTGGCCTGGACGCCGATGCGCGCGACGGTGGCCTGCTGCGCGGTGATGCGGTCCTGGGCCGCGCGCACGGCCAGGCGCAGGTCGCCGTCGTCGATGCGCGCGATCACGTCACCGGCGGCCACGGGCTGGTTGTCGGTCACCTCGACCGCGGTCACGTAGCCGGTGACCTTGGCCGCCAGGACCGACATGTCGGCCCCCACGTAGGCGTCGTCGGTACGCTCCAGGAACCGCCCGTCGGTCCACCAGCGGTATCCGTAGTGGCCGCCCGCGGCCAGGCCCGCCAGCAGCACCAGCAGCAGGACCAGCCGCCCGCGGCGCCGGCGGCGCCGGACCGATGGCGCCACGGCGTCGGCCCCGGGGCCGGGAACGGGGGAGGGGCCCGGAACGGGGGTGGGGCCGGGGCCGGGGGCGGGAGCGGGGATGGGAGCGGTCCGGGCGTCGTTGGCCGCCGGCCGCGGCCCGGGCGCCGCGCCGCCGCGCGGGCCGGCGGCTGGCCCCGGGTTGCCGCCGGCCGAGGCGGCCGCGTCGTCGCCGTACTTCATGCGGATTCCATTCGAATTGACTAAACGGTTCGGTCAATAATCCGGACTTTACCATTGACTGAACGGTTCGGTCAATGCATGGTCGTGCAGTGGCGGACGCAGGAGGTTGGGCCATGCAGGACGTGACGCGGCACATGACCGAACGGGCGCCGGCGCCGGGCCGGGAACCGGGGGCGGGCACCTCGGAAGGCACCTCGGAGGGCAACCCGGCCAAGCGCCGCGAGATCCTGGACGGGGCCCGCCGGGTGTTCCGCGCCGCCGGCTTCGACGGCGCCAGCATGGACCAGATCGCCCGCGCCGCCGGGGTCTCCAAGGGCACGCTGTACGTCTACTTCCGCAACAAGGAGGACCTGTTCCTCGACCTGGTGGCCACGGACAAGAACGAGGCCGCCGAGCAGCTGTGCCGCTTCGAGGCCGACGACTCCGTCGACGTGGAAACCGAACTGCAGCGCCTGGGCGAGCGTTTCCTGGCCATGATGGGCCGGCGCGAGCACGTGGCCCTGGTGCGCATGGTCATCGGCGCCGCCGAGAAGTTTCCCCAGGCCGGCCGCACCTTCTACGACACCGGGCCCCGGTTCGGCACCCGCCGCCTGGCCCAGTACCTGATGCGCCAGATGGCGACCCGGCGCCTCTATATCGACGACGACGTGGAACTGGCGGCGGCCCACTTCTTCAACCTGTGCCAGGGGACCCTGACCCGGCGCCAGCTTTTCGGTTTCGACGAGGAGCCCGACCCGGACCAGATCCGCGCCACGGTGGCCAGCGCCGTGCGCATCTTCATGCGCGCCTACGGGCCCGGCGCCCGACGGTCCTGACGGCTCAAGTTCCGGCGGCCCAGGTCCCGCCGGTTCAGGTCTGCAGGAACCGGCGCTGGTCCCCGACCAGGGCCAGGCAGGTCAGGCGGCCGCTGCGCCAGGCGCCGGTGTCGATGCCGATGCGGTTGCGGCGCACCTCGGGCGTGCCGACGATGGTGTGGCCGTGCACCACCACCTGGCCGAAATCCTCGTCCGACTCCAGGAACCGGTCGCGGATCCACAACAGGTCCTCCTCGCGCTGCTTCTCGATGCGCGTGCCGGGCCGGACGCCGGCGTGGACGAACAGGTAGTCCCCCTCGCGGTGCCAGGCCCCCAAGGACCGGTAGAAGGCCAGGTGGTCGTCGGGCAGGGCGGCCAGGAAGTCCTGGCGCAGGCGGGTGGCCTGCTGCGGCGCCGCCGGCAGGTAAGTCATGTCCAGGCCGTAGCTTTCCAAGGTCTGGATGCCGCCGTTCATGAGCCAGGCGTCCAGGTGCCGGGTGCCTTCCAGCAGCCGCAGCAGGAAGTCCTCGTGGTTGCCCTTCAGCAGCACGTAGTCGAACCCCGGTGGCGGCCCCTGCAACAGCAGGTCCACGGTGCCGGCCACGTCGGGGCCGCGGTCCACGTAGTCGCCCAGGAACACGATCACCCGCCGCGCCTCGGGCGCGCCCGCGGCGTCGGCGACGATCAGGTCCAGCAGGCGGCGCACCAGGTCGGTGCGCCCGTGGACGTCGCCGACGGCGTAGACGCGGCTGCCGTCGGGCACCCGCGGGGTCTCGGGGGTGGGCGCCGCCGGGGCGGCGCCGGTGAGGGATTTCAGCCACTGCATGGTGGGATATCATGGCCATCCCGGGCCGCGCCCGCAAGGGGCCGGGCCGGGGGCGCCCGTAAGGGTGTGTTAAGGTCTGGACCGCTATCATACCGTGGGAGTCCGCCCGGCCCGCGCCGCGGCGGCGGGGCGCGCGCGCACGGCCGCGGCGCCGCAGGACGACGGGAGACCCATGGCCGAAACGGGGATCATGACGAAGGCGCCGGGCGGCGAGGCCGTCATGGAAGAGGACCTGCTGCGCGACCAGGTCCACCGCATCGGCGAAAGCCCGGCCGGCGCCTATGCCGTGCAGGTGCACCTGTCGGGGCTGCGCGCCAGCAACCGCCAGCCCAACTTCATCCGCATCGCCGCGCGGGCCTTCGAGCCGGTGCTGAACAACTTCGACGCCCGCCTGTTCCGCCTGTCCAACGCCGACCTGGTGCTGCTGTGCCGCGACGTGCCGGTGGACGAGGTGGAGCCGGCCCTGGACAAGGTCCGCGCCCTGTTCAGCGAGGACCCCCTGACCCAGGCCGAGGAAGGCTCGCTGGACGACATGTTCAGCAGCTGGTACGACCTGTCGGAACCCAACGATTTCAACGCTTTTCTGGCCATCACCCTGGACCTGATCGCCGACGCCGAGGAGCGCCGCCGGCAGCGGCCCGACAGCCTGGCGGCCACCGGCGTGCCGCAGATGGAGGGTGCGCCGCTGGAGCCCGCGGTGCTGGCCCAGATCCAGGACCGCCTGGCCGACGTGCGCATCGACGACCTGATCCAGGCCCAGTCGGCCATCAGCCTGCGCCCCGGCGGCGGCATCCTGTACCGCGAGCACACGGTGTCCATGGCCGGCCTGCAGATGCGGGTCGCGCCGGACGTCAACCTGCTGTCCGACGCCTGGCTGTTCCAGTACCTGACCGAGTCCGTGGACCGGCGCCTGCTGCTGATCGTCGCCCGTACCGGCCTGGCCGCCTCGGCCCGGCCGCTCAGCATCAACCTGAACATCAGCACCGTGCTGTCGCGCGAGTTCCAGCAGTTCACCCGGGCCATCGGCGACCAGGGCCGGGACATGGTGATCGAGTTCCAGTTGATCGACGTGTTCGCCGACGTGGGCACCTTCCACTACGCCCGCGACCTGCTGCGCGACCGCGGTTTCCGGGTCCTGATCGACGGCCTGAACCCGGTTGCGCTGCAATTCTTCGACCCCGGCCTGCTGGGCGCCGACTTCGTCAAGTTCGAGTGGAGCCGCGAGCTGGGCGGCGAGGCGGCCGAGGGCGGCGCGGCCGCGGCCCAGGACCAGGTCAAGCAGGCCATCGCCGGCATCGGCCGCGACGCCGCCGTGCTGTCGCGGGTCGAGTCCGAGGCGGCCATGAAGTTCGGCCTGGGCCTGGGCATCATCCAGTTCCAGGGCTTCTTCGTCGACCGCATCGCCGGCGCCATGCGCAGCAAGGGGATGATCTGACCATGGCGCTGACCCCCGACGGCGCGCGCCGCGGCGCCAGCCAGGAAAACCTGCTGCTGGACTACGTGCGTCGGCTGGAAAAGCACCAGCAGGGGCGCCGGGTGGTGCACCTGCGGCTGTCGGCCCTGCGCCCGTTCAACCGCCGCGAACACCACGTGCGCGCCGCCGCCCACAGCTTCGAGCCCCTGGTCGCGGCCATGGCCGGGCAGCTTTTCACCCTGCGCAGCGCCGACCTGATCTTCATCTACAAGCAGGAGGTCCAGGGCCAGGTGGAGACCATCGCCCAGCGCATCCGCTTCCTGTTCAGCGAGGACCCCCTGATGTCCGAGGAGGGGGGCCACCGCTTCGTCTCGTGGTACAACGTCGAGACCGACTACGACGCCGTGCTGGCCCTGGCGCGCGGCCTGGTGTCGACCGAGCAGCGCCGCGACCGCGCCGTCAAGTCGCACCTGGACACGCGCAGCGCCCTGAAGGCCAAGCAGCAGATGGGCGAGCCGCTGACACCGCGGGTCCTGGCGCGCATCGTCGACGCCCTGGCCCGCGCCGACCTGGCCAACATGGTGCGCCGCCAGTACGTCTGCTCGTTCGACGAGCAGATGGCGCCGTCGGCCCAGTTCTCGGAGCTGTTCATCTCCATCGTCGACCTGCGCGAGACCCTGCTGCCCGGGGTCAACCTGGCCTCGAACCGGTGGCTGTTCCAGCACCTGACCGAGAGCCTGGACCGGCGCATGCTGGCCATGCTGCGCAAGACCGACCACCTGACCATCTCGGGCGAGATCAGCTTCAACCTCAACGTCTCGACCCTGCTGTCGCCCGAATTCATGACCTTCGACGAGGATATCCCGGCCAGCCGCCGCGGCTCCATGGTCATCGAGCTGCAGCAGGTGGACATCTTCGCCGACCTGGCGGCCTACCTGTTCGCCCGCGAGTTCGTGCAGGACAAGGGCTACCGCGTGTGCATCGACGGCCTGACCCACCACACCCTGGGCCTGGTCGACCGCGAGCGCCTGGGCGCCGACATGATCAAGGTGATCTGGCACCCGGACATGGTTGACGGTGGCCCGGAAATGATGGCAGAGATACAGCGCCTGGTGCGCCGCAACAACGCGCGGCGCACCGTGCTGTGCCGCGTGGACTCCCGCGAAGCCGTGGACTTCGGCCGCGCCGCCGGGTTCGAGCTGTTCCAGGGGCGCCACGTGGAGAACCTGATCGCCGAGGACAGCCGCCGCCGCGAGCTGCTGCGCCTGAAACGGCGGATCGAGCGCGGCTGATCCCCCGCCCGCCGCGGCGCCGAGCGAAACGACCCGCATGACCGAAACCCCCTCCGCCGCCGTGTCCGTCGCCGGCCTGACCAAGCGGTTCGATACCGTCGTCGCCGTCGACGCCATCGATTTCCAGGTGCCGCGCGGCTCGACCACGGCGTTGCTGGGCGGCAACGGCGCCGGCAAGACCACCACCATCGCCATGCTGCTGGGCCTGCTGCTGCCCACGGCGGGGCGGATTTCGATCCTGGGCGCCGACATGCTGCGCCACCGCTACCGGGTGCTGGGGCGCATGAACTTCTCGTCGCCCTACGTGGACCTGCCGCGGCGCATCAGCGTGCGCGAGAACCTGAACATCTACGCCAACCTGTACGGCCTGGCCGACCCGGCCCGGCGCATCGCCGCCCTGGCCGCCGACCTGGACATCGAACGGTTCCTGGCGCGGCCCACGGGCGACCTGTCGGCGGGCCAGAAGACCCGGGTGGCGCTGGCCAAGGCGCTGCTGAACGAGCCCGACCTGCTGTTGCTGGACGAGCCCACGGCGTCCCTGGACCCGGACACCGGGGACTGGGTGCGCGGCTACCTGGAGGCCTATCGCAAGGGAAGCGGCGCCACCATCGTGCTGGCGTCCCACAACATGGCCGAGGTCGAGCGCCTGTGCGACCAGGTGCTGATGATGCGCGGCGGGCGCATCGTCGACCGCGGCGCCCCCGGCGACATGGTGCGCCGCTATGGCCGCGCCAACCTGGAGGAAGTGTTCCTGGACATCGCCCGCGACCGCCGCCGCGGCGACGGGCCGGACGGGGTAGGGCCGGACGGGGTAGGGCCGGACGGGGTAGGGCCGGACGGGGCGGAGGTGGGTCCGTGACCGCGCCCCTGCGCGAATCGGCGGCGCGGCGCATCAAGGCCATCCTGCTGCGCCACCTGTACGTGCTGCGCACGTCCTGGCCGCGCATCCTGGAGCTGGCCTACTGGCCCACGGTGCAGATGGTGCTGTGGGGCTTCATCACCACCTTCTTCCTGTCGCACTCGTCCTGGGTGGCCCAGGCCGCCGGGGTGCTGATCAGCGCCGTGCTGCTGTGGGACGTGCTGTTCCGCGCCAACCTGGGGGTGTCGCTGACCTTCATGGAGGAGATGTGGTCGCGCAACCTGGGCCAGCTCTTCGTCAGCCCCCTGCGGCCCCACGAGCTGGTGGCCTCGCTGCTGCTGATGAGCTCCATCCGCACGGTCATCAGCGTCACCCCGGCGGCCCTGCTGGCGCTGCCGCTGTACGACGTCTGGGTGTTCTCCCTGGGGCCGCCGTTGATCGCGTTCTTCGGCAACATCCTGGTCCTGGGCTGGGCCGTGGGGCTGGTGGTTTCGGCCCTGGTGCTGCGCTTCGGCCTGGGCGCCGAGAGCCTGGCCTGGGTCGCCATCTTCGCCTTCGCGCCCCTTTCCGGGATATACTATCCCATCGCCACCCTGCCCGCGTGGCTGCAGCCGTTGGCCTGGTGCCTGCCGTCGGCCTACGTGTTCGAGGGCATGCGCGCGGTGCTGTTCGACGGGACCTTCCGCCTGGACCTGTTCGCCGGTGCCGTGGGGCTGAACCTGGTCTACCTGGGCGGGGCCACGGCCCTGTTCCTGTACATGTTCCGCGTGGCGCGGGAAAAGGGGCTGCTGCTGCAACAGGGGGAATGACGTCACAAGGGGCATTTTACTTTTGGTCGTTGTGAATTAAACTCCGCCCACGGCCTGCGCCCGATTCGCGCCGGCCGTCGGCAACAACGACAATGAGGAAGGATCGCAACCATGCCTCCCAAACCGCTCCTCACCCTGGCCGTGCTGGCCGTGCTGGCAGTCACCGCCATGCCTCCGGCCCTGGCCCAGGAACCGGCCGTCCCCGTCAAGCCCATCACCGAGGCCAGCCTGGGCGGTGACGAGCCCCGGGTGGTCAGCGTCACGCCCACCAGCGCGCGGCTGACCTTTACCACCAAGATGCCCATCGCCTGCACGGTGGTCTACGGCACCTCGCCGGCGTTCGGCGCCATCACCAACGACCCGTCCATGGGCGGGGTGACGGCGATCGAGCACAGCCCGGTGCTGGCCGGCCTGCAGCCCGACACGGTGTACCACTACCGGGTCCAGGGGGTGGCCGCCGACGGTACCCTCTATGCGGGGCAGGCGCGCACCTTCCGCACCCGGCCCAAGCCGTCCGACGACGCCCTGACCGGCCTGGTCAAGGCGCCGCTGACGGTGACCGCCGTGTCCAGCAACTGGGGCGGCGGGCCCATCAACGGGGCCTGGGGCGGCAGCAGCGCCATCGACGGCAACGAGGCCACGGCCTGGTCGTCCTACGGCGACGGCGACGGCGCCTTCATCGAGGTCGAGCTGGACGGCGCCCGCCCGGTGCGCATGGTCGAGGTCTGGACCCGCACCATGGCCGACGGCACGGCGCAGATCTTCGAGTTCACCCTGACCACCGGGACCGGCGAGAAGCTGGGCCCGTTCAAGCTGCCCGACGCGGCCAAGGCCTACCGCTTCCCGGTCCAGGTCACGGCGCGCAAGCTGCGCCTGGACGTGGTCCGCAGCAGCGGCGGCAACACCGGCCTGGTGGAAATCGCGGTCTACGCCGAGAAACCCTAGGCGTTCAACCCTTGTCGGTCACCCCCGCCTCGGCGAAGGTGGCCATGCCGGCGTGGCAGTGCACGGCGCCGCGCAGGATGCCCAGGGCCAGCACCGCGCCCGAGGCCTCGCCCAGGCGCATGCCCAGGTTCAGCAGCGGCGCCTTGCCCAGGCGCTCCAGCAGGCGGGCGTGCCCCGGCTCGGCCGACACGTGGCCCACCTGGCAGTGGTCCAGCAGGCCCGGCGCGCCCTTGGCCAGGGCGGCGGCGGCGGCGCAGCAGACGTAGCCGTCCAGCAGCACCGGCACCCGGCGCGCCCGCGCGCCGACGATGGCGCCGGCGATGGCCGCCAGCTCGCGTCCGCCCAGGCGGCGCAGCACCTCCAGCCCGTCGTCCAGGTGGTCGCGGTGGCCGGCCACGGCGTTGCCCACCACCCCGGCCTTGGACACGAGCTGCGGCCCCGCGACCCCGGTGCCGGGGCCGGTCCAGTCCGCCGGGTCGCCGCCATAGAGGCCGTGGCACAGGGCCGCCGCCGCGGTGGTGTTGCCGATTCCCATCTCGCCCAGGCAGACCACGTCCATGTCGCCGTGGACCTGGCCCAGGCCGGCGTTGAAGGCGGCCACGAAGTCGTCCTCGTCCATGGCCGGGCCGTCGCAGAAATCCCGGGTCGGCCGGTCCAGGTCCAGGGCCGTCACCGCCAGGCTGGCGTTGAACGCCTGGCAAAGCTGGTTCACGGCGGCGCCGCCGGCCTCGAAGTTGGCCACCATCTGTGCCGTCACCTCGGCCGGGTAGGCCGACACGCCGCGCGCCGTGACCCCGTGGTTGCCGGCGAACACCAGCGCCGCCGGGGCCTCCAGGCGCGGCGGGTGGCGCCCCTGCCAGGCGGCCAGCCAGGCGCTCAGCTCCTCCAGCCGGCCCAGGGACCCGGGCGGCTTGGTCAGCTGCGGCTCGCGCGCCGCCGCCGCCGCGGCGGCGGCCGGGTCGGGGCCGGGCAGGCCGGCCACGAGGGCGCGGATGTCGGCCAGGGAGGCCGGGCTCGGATCGGTCATGGCGGAGATTCCCCTCGGCGATTGCGGCTTGCCATTGGCAAGCGGCAGCGGCCAACCTATAAACCCTAGCAGGAGTCCAGGCACGGAAAAACCGCGGCACGGGGGGGGTGGCACCATGCACGGGAACACGTCGGACGAGAACTGGAAGGAACGCCTGTTGCGGGGCTGGGTGCGGGACATCCCGCTGGCCTTCGGCTTCCTGACCCGCCTGCGCCTGCCGGCCCGGCAGGTGCCCGAGGACGAATTCGCCCGCGCCGCCCGCGCCTACCCCCTGGTCGGGGCCTGGGTCGGGCTCATGGGCGCGGCGGTGCTGGCCGCCGCCGCCTGGCTGGGCCTGCCGCCCCTGGCCTGCGCCCTGGCCGCCCTGGCGGCCATGGTGCTGCTGACCGGCGGCCTGCACGAGGACGGCCTGGCCGACGTGGCCGACGGCTTCGGCGGCGGGTCGAACCCCGACGAACGCCTGACGATCATGCGCGATTCGCGCACCGGGGCCTTCGGCGTGCTGGCCCTGGTCCTGGCCCTGGGGCTGAAGGCGGCCCTGCTGGCGGGCATGGCGGGGGTGGTCCCGGCGGCCCTGGCCCTGATCGCCGCCGCCGCCCTGTCGCGCGCCGCCATGCCGCTGCTAATGGCCTGGCTGGCCCCGGCGCGGCACGACGGCCTGGCCCGCAACGCCGGCGCGCCGCGCCCGGTGGACGTGATGGCGGGCCTGGCCCTGGGCGCCGCCGCCGCCTTCCTGTGCCTGCCCTGGGCCCACGCCCTGGTGGCCGTGGGGTTGGTGCTGCTGGTGGCCGTCACCATGGGATTCATGGCCATCGACCGCATCGGCGGCAAGACCGGCGACGTGCTGGGCGCGGCCCAGCAGGTGTCCGAGGTGGCCATCCTGGCCGTGGCCGCCGCCGGCCCCTTCGGCCTGGCCTAGCGAGACGACACGAGGAGCAAGCAATCCATGAGCGCGACGACCCGATGGTGGTGGATCCGCCACGCCCCGGTGACGGGCCACGACGGCCGGCTGTACGGGGCGCTCGACGTGCCCTGCGACACGTCCGACGACGCCTCCTTCGCCGGCCTGGCCCGCAACCTGCCCGCCGACGCGGTGTGGGTCACCAGCCACCTGTCGCGGGCCCGGGACACGGCGGCGGCCATCGTCGCCGCCGAGGACGGCCACCTGCTGGCGGCGCCCGAACCCCTGGTCGAGGAGGATTTCGGCGAGCAGGACTTCGGCGCCTGGCAGGGCCTGGCCTGGGCCGAGATGGAGACCTACGACCCCGCCGCCTACCGCGCCTTCTGGGACAACCCGGCCGGCAGCGCGCCGCCCGGCGGCGAGAGCTTCGCCGACCTGATCGACCGCGCCGCCGCCGTCATCGCCCGCCTGAACGCGGCCCACGCCGGGCGCGACATCGTCGCCGTCACCCACGGCGGCACCATCCGCGCCGCCATGGCCGTGGCCCTGGACCTGTCGCCCAACAAGGCCATGAGCGTGGTGGTCGACAACCTGTCCCTGACCCGGCTGGAGTTCATCGAGGGCGGCCTGCTGCGCGGCCACGGCGGCCAGTGGCGGATCAGCGCCGTCAACCTGCCGCCCCGCCCCCTGCACGAGATGCCGGACCGGCCCAAGCGCATGTACGAAAGGTAGGGTTCCGGCGCTGGGCCCTGGATTCGGCGAAACGCTCCGTGCTATGGTCCGCCGCCGTCCGCGACGGGAAGCCGGTGCAACACCGGCGCTGCCCCCGCAACTGTAAGGGCGAGGAACCGGCGAAAACGCCACTGGCACCCCGGTGCCGGGAAGGCCGCCGCGACCGACGACCCCGAGCCAGGAGACCGCACGGACGGCTTGGCTTTCACCATCCTCGGGCGGAGGATCACGGCGCTTGGACTTCCTCTTCACAGGACCCCTGCCCCCCGCGACCCTGATCCTGGGCGGCGCCCGCTCGGGCAAGAGCGCGCTGGCGGAACGGATCGTCGAATCCCGCGGCCCGGGCCTGTACCTGGCCACCGCCGAGGCCCTGGACGACGAGATGGCCGACCGCGTGCGCCGCCACCGCGAACGGCGCGGCCCGTCCTGGGACCTGGTGGAGGAGCCGCTCGACCTGGTCGGCGCCCTGCGCGCCCACGCCCGCGCCGGCCGCCCGGTGCTGGTGGACTGCCTGACCCTGTGGCTCAGCAACGTCATGACCGAACAGCGCGACCCCGAGGCCGAGGGCGCCGCCCTGGCCGCCGCCCTGGCCGACCTGGCCGGCCCCGTGGTCCTGGTGGCCAACGAGGTGGGCCTGGGCATCGTGCCCGACAACGCCCTGGCGCGCCTGTTCCGCGACGCCGCCGGGCGCCTCAACCAGACCGTGGCCGCGGCGGCGCAGCGGGTGCTGTTCGTGGCCGCCGGCCTGCCCCTCGTGATGAAGGACGAGAATCCATGAAGATCCCCGCCACCGTGATCACCGGCTTCCTGGGCGCCGGCAAGACGACCCTGATCCGGCACCTGATCGAGAACGCCGGCGGCCGGCGCCTGGCCCTGCTGATCAACGAGTTCGGCGACGTCGGCGTGGACCGCGAGCTGCTGGCCGGCTGCGGGGTCGAGGGCTGCACCGAGGACGACATCGTCGAGTTGGCCAACGGCTGCATCTGCTGCACCGTGGCCGACGAGTTCCTGCCGACCATGGAGATGCTGCTGGACCAGCCCGAGCCGCCGGACCACATCGTCATCGAGACCTCGGGCCTGGCGTTGCCCAAGCCCCTGGTCAAGGCCTTCAACTGGCCCGAGATCCGCTCCCGCGTCACCGTCGACGGGGTGGTGGCGGTGATCGACGCCCCGGCGGTGGCCGCCGGCCTTTTCGCCGAGGACCCGGCGGCGGTCCAGGCCGAGCGCGAGGCCGACCCGGCCCTGGAGCACGACGCGCCGCTGGAGGAGGTGTTCGAGGACCAGCTCAAGTGCGCCGACCTGGTGATCCTGAACAAGAGCGACCTGATGGACGCGGCGGGGCTTGCGGGCGTGCGCCGCGACCTGGCCGGGGCCGTGGACCCGGCGGTGCGCATCGTCCACGCCACCCGCGGCCGGGTCGACGCCCGGGTGGCGCTCGGCCTGCACGCCCGGGTCGAGGACGTGATCGACGGCCGCTGGTCCCACCACGACGGCGAGGACGACCACGACCACGACGACTTCGAGAGCTTCGTGGTCGAGCTGGGCCCGGTCACCGACCCCGAGGCGCTCGAAGCCCGCATCCGCGCCGCCGCCCAGGCCCACGACGTGCTGCGGGTGAAGGGCTTCGTCGAGGTGCCGGGCAAGGCCATGCGCCACGTGGTCCAGGCCGTGGGCCCGCGCGTGGAGCGGTACTTCGACCGCCCCTGGAAGGCTGGCGAGGACCGCACCGGCCGCCTGGTGGTGATCGCCGAGACGGGCATCGACCGCGCCGCCGTGACCGCCGCCCTGACCGGGGCCCTGGCCGGCGCCTCGGCGGCCTAGGGGTGGCCTCGATCCCGCCCCTCTCTCCGTCGCTCCCGCGCAGGCGGGAGCCCATTCCGTCGTCCTCCCGGCCGCGCGCGGTGGTCCAACCGGGCGGGGCATCATCCGCCACAGCCCGTCCCCCGTTCCCGAAGGCGGAATGGGCCCCCGCCTTCGCGGGGGCGACGCACCGGGACGGGAACGGAGCGTAACCCATGCACCTCCTCGCCGCCCAACCCGGCGCCGTTTCCGACGGGACCGAGGCCGTCGACCTGGGGCAGACCCCCGGCGATATCGTCGTCCTCAGCGCCGCCGACACGGACCTGGCGGCCCTGGCGGCGGCGCGGGCCGGGTTCCCGGAAGCGGGCTTCCCGTCCCTGCGCCTGGCCAGCCTGCTGCACCTGGGCCACAACATGTCGGTGGACCTGTACGTGGACGCGGTCGTCGCCCGGGCCCGGCTGGTGGTGGTGCGCCTGCTGGGCGGGCGCGGGTACTGGACCTATGGGGTCGAGCAGGTGGCCGCCGTGTGCGCCCGGCGCGGCATCCCCGTGGCCTTCCTGCCCGGCGACGACGCGCCCGACGCCGAACTGGCCGAGCTGACCACCGTTCCCGCCGCCGAGGCCCACGCCCTGTGGCAGTACTGCGTCCACGGCGGGCCCGACAACGCGCGCGACTTCCTGGCCCGGGCCGCCGGCCTGGTCGGCTACGAAGCCGACTGGCGCGAGCCCCGGCCGCTGCTGCGCGCCGGCCTCTATTGGCCCGGCGGCGCGGCGGCGGACCTGGACGCCCTGCGCGCCCATTGGACGGAAAAGGCGCCGGTGGCGGCGGTGGTGTTCTACCGCGCCCTGGTCCAGGCCGCCAACCTGGACGCCGTGGACGCCCTGGTGGCCGGGCTGGCGGAACAGGGGCTCAACCCCCTGCCGGTGTTCGTGGCCTCGCTCAAGGACCCGGTGTCGGCGGCGGTGGTCGAGGAGCTGTTCGACGCCGCGCCGCCGGCGGTGGTGGTCAACACCACGGGTTTCGCCGCCTCGGCCCCCGGCGCCGCCCGCGCGCCCACCCCCTTCGACGGCTGCGGCGCCGTGGTGCTGCAGGCCGTCTTTTCGGGCGGCAACCGGGACGCCTGGGAAACGGGCACCACCGGCCTGGGGGCGCGGGACATCGCCATGAACGTGGCCCTGCCCGAGGTCGACGGCCGGGTCCTGGCCCGGGCGGTGTCGTTCAAGGGCCTGAAGCGGCGCGATCCGCACACCCAGGCCGACATCGTCGCCTACCAGCCCGTGCTCGACCGGGTGCGCTTCACCTGCCAACTGGCCGCCGCCTGGGCCCGCCTGCGCGCCACCCCGGCGGCCGACCGGCGGGTGGCCCTGGTGCTGGCCAACTACCCCAACCGGGACGGGCGCATGGGCAACGGGGTGGGGCTGGACACCCCGGCGGCTACCGTGGAGGCGCTGCGGGCCCTGGCCGGATCCGGCTACGATGTGGCCGACATCCCCGCCGACGGCAACGCCCTGGTGCGGCGCCTGGCCGCCGGGCCCACCAACCAGTCGGTCACCGAGGTCGCCCGTTCCTGGTCCGACACATCGGTCACTGGCCGGGCGCGGGCGGTGGCGGAGACCCTCTCTCTGGCCGACTACCGGGCCTTCTTCGCCACCCTGCCCGAAACCCTGCGGCGCCGGGTCATCAAGCGCTGGGGCCCGCCCGAGTCCGACCCCTCCATGCAGTGCGACGGCACCTTCGCCCTGCCCCTGTTCCGCTGCGGCGCCGTGGCGGTGGGGTTGCAGCCGGCCCGGGGCTACAACATCGACCCGGTCAAGACCTACCACGACCCCGACCTGGTGCCGCCGCACGGCTACCTGGCCTTCTACGCCTGGCTGCGCGGGCCCTTCGCCGCCCAGGCCGTGGTCCACATGGGCAAGCACGGCAACCTGGAATGGCTGCCCGGCAAGGCCCTGGCCCTGTCGGCGGACTGCTTCCCCGAGGCGGCGCTCGGCCCCGTGCCCCACGTCTACCCCTTCATCGTCAACGACCCCGGCGAGGGCACCCAGGCCAAGCGCCGCGCCGGCGCGGTGATCGTCGACCACCTGACCCCGCCCCTGACCCGGGCCGAGAGCTACGGCCCCCTGCGGGACCTGGAACAACTGGTGGACGAGTACTACGAGGCCGCCGGGGTGGACCCCCGGCGCCTGCGGGTGCTGAAGCGCGAAATCCTGGACCTGTGCCGGGTCACGGGGCTGGACGCCGACTGCGGCATCGCCGAGGCCGACAGCGACGACACGGCCCTGGGCAAGCTCGACAACTACCTGTGCGAGCTGAAGGAGATGCAGATCCGCGACGGCCTGCACGTGTTCGGCCAGGCGCCCCAGGGCCGCCTGCTGACCGACCTGCTGGTGGCCCTGGTGCGGGTGCCGCGCCAGGGCGGGGCGGACGGCGACGCCTCCCTGACCCGGGCCCTGGCCGCCGACCTGGGCCTGGACTTCGATCCGCTAGACTGTGCCATGGCCGACCCCTGGACCGGCCCCCGGCCCCCGGTGTTGGCGGATGCAGACGGCGCCTGGCGCAGCCACGGCGACACGGTCGAGCGCCTGGAGGCCCTGGCCGCCGACCTGGTGTCCGGGGCCCGCGAGGCGGACTCCGATTGGGCCGCCGCCCGGGCCGTGCTGGTGCACGTTGATGCATCAATTCGGCCGGCGGTGGCCGCCTCGGGCGAAGCTGAAATCGCCGGCCTGCTGACGGCCCTGGACGGCCGGTTCCTGGAGCCGGGCCCCTCCGGCGCGCCGACCCGGGGCCGGCCCGACGTGCTGCCCACGGGGCGCAACTTCTATTCCGTGGACACGCGCACGGTGCCGACCCCGGCGGCCTGGACCCTGGGCTGGAAGTCGGCGACCCTGCTGGTCGAGCGCTACATGCAGGAGCACGGCGCCTGGCCGCGCACCATGGCGATCAGCGCCTGGGGCACCAGCAACATGCGCACCGGCGGTGACGACATCGCCCAGGGCCTGGCATTGATGGGCGTTCGCCCCACCTGGGATTCCGCCTCGCGCCGGGTGACGGGGTTCGAGGTCCTGCCCCACGCCGTCCTGGGCCGGCCGCGGGTGGACGTGACGCTGCGGGTGTCGGGCTTCTTCCGCGACGCCTTCCCGGCGCTGATCGACCTTTTTGATTCCGCCGCCCGCGCCGTGGCCATCCTGGACGAGGACGGCGAGCACAACCCCCTGGCCGCCCGGGTGCGGGCCGAGCGCCGGGACCTGGAGGCGGCGGGAATCGACCCCGACGCCGCCGCCCGCCGGGCCGGGTTCCGGGTGTTCGGATCGAAACCCGGGGCCTACGGCGCCGGGCTGCAGGCCCTGATCGACGAGAAGGGCTGGCGCGACGATGGCGACCTGGCCCGCGCCTACCTGGCCTGGGGCGGCTACGCCTATGGCTCGGGGGCCGCCGGCGCCGCCGAACAGGGCCTGTTCGAGACCCGCCTGCGCGGTGTTCAGGCCGTGGTCCAGAACCAGGACAACCGCGAGCACGACCTGCTGGATTCCGACGACTACTACCAGTTCGAGGGCGGCATGACGGCGGCCGTGCGCCACCTGTCCGGGGCCCAGCCCCGGGTCTTCCACAACGACCATTCGCGCCCCGAATCGCCCCGGGTGCGCACCCTGGAGGACGAGATCGGCCGGGTGGTGCGGGCGCGCGTCGTCAATCCCAAGTGGATCGCCGGGGTCATGCGCCACGGCTACAAGGGCGCCTTCGAGATGGCGGCCACGGTGGACTACCTGTTCGCCTTCGCCGCCACCGCGCGCTGCGTCGCCGACCACCACTTCGACGCCGTGTTCGACGCCTACCTGGGCGACGACGCCGTGCGCGGCTTCCTGGCCGCCAACAACCCCGACGCCCTGAAGGAGATGGCCGACCGCCTGCTGGAGGCCCAGGACCGGGGCCTGTGGCGGGCCCGGCGCAACTCGGCCCGGGCCGACCTGGAGGCCCTGGCGGGCAAAGACTAAGTTTATGTGATATCGACCGGAATTGACCGAATCGGCTTGCCTTGGCCGGGCCGCGGTGCCTATCCTCGCGCGGCGACAGCGACCGGATCGGGAGGGCCGGCCATGATCGTTTCCCATGCCCGGTTCATGACCGACGACCAGGTGCGGCGCACCCACGACGCGTCCCTGGAAATCCTTGCCCAGGTCGGCCTGCTGGTCCGCAATTCCAAGGCGCGCGACCGCCTGGCCCGCCACGGCTGCGCCGTCGACACCGACACCGGGGTGGTCACCTTCCCCGCCGCGGTGGTCGAGGAATTCCGCGCCATGGTGCCGGCCACCTTCACCCTGCGCGGCCGCGACCCGGCCTTCGACCTGACGGTGCCGCGCGCCGTCCCCGCCTTCACCACCGCCAGCTCGGCCCCCGACGTGCTGGACCCGGTCAGCGGCCAGGTGCGCCGCGCCACCTCGGCCGACATCGCCCGCCTGGGCCACCTGGTCAACGAGCTGGACGGGTTCGACGTGTTCTCCATCTCGGTGCTGGCCGACGACGCGCCGGCGGGGCAGTTCAGCCTGTCGCGCTTCTATCCGGCCCTGAAGAACTGCGTCAAACCCTGCCGCACCAGCGTCATCGACCTGGCCGAGGCGCGCCAGGTGCTGGCCCTGGGCGAGCTGATCGCCGGCTCGCCCGCGGCCTACGCCGCGCGGCCGTTCATCACCTTTGGCCACTGCCCGGTGGTGTCGCCCCTGACCATGGATTTCGACAGCACCGAGATGCTGATGTTCTTCGCCGAGAACGGCATCCCCAACTACGGCACCATCGCCCCCATCGGCGGCCTGTCGGCGCCGCTCAGCCTGCCCGGCATGATGGCGCAGATGAACGCCGAATGGCTGGCCATGGCGGCCCTGGCGCAGATGTCCGGGCCCGGCACCCCCATGCTGTACAACTTCCTGCCCGTGTTCGCCGACATGCGCGACGGCGCCTTCGCCCCGGGCGGTATCGAGACCGCCGTCATGGCCGGCGCCGTGGCCGCCATGGGCCGGTTCTACGGCGTGCCCACGGGCGGCTACCTGGGCCTGACCAACGCCACCGTCAGCGACGCCCAGGCCGGGTTCGAGAAGGCCATGGCGCCGCTGCTGGCGGCCCTGGCCGGCATCGACTACGTGGTCATGGGCGGGCTGACCGACGCCCTGATGTGCCTGGACTACGCCCAGCTCGCCATCGACGACGAGATCGCCCTGATGGTCAAGCGCGCCGTCGCCGGCCTGGGGTTCGACGAGGCGGCCCTGTCGCTGGACGAGATCCGAGCCGTGGGCCCGGGCGGCATCTTCGTCGACACGGCACAGACCTTCGCCCGCATGAAGACCGCCACCCTGCTGCCGCGCCTGGCCAACCGCCTGCCGCGCGAGGTCTGGGCCGCCACCGGGGCGACGGACATCCGGTTCCGCGCCCTGGAACAGGTGCGCGCCGTGCTGACCCGGCCCAACCCGCGGGCCCTGGCGCCCGAGGTGGACGCCCGGGTGCGCGCCGCCTTCGACGGCCTGGTGGCCGGCGATTCGGTGCCGCCGGCGGGCTGGACCCCGCCCCACGCCGGCCGCGGCCGGCGCCAGACCCGGCGCCGTGCCGGGCGGAGGGACTGACATGGCCGCCGTCCGCGACGCCCGCATCGTGGTCATCGGCGGCGGCGCCCTGGGCTGCGCCGCCGCCTACCACCTGGCCAGGATGGGGGCCGGCGACGTGCTGCTGCTGGAAAAGGCCGGCCTGACCCACGGCGCCACCTGGCACGCCGCCGGGCTGGTGGGGCAGTTGCGGTCCAAGCGCAACCTGACCCGCCTGATGCGCGACAGCGTCGACCTGTACGGCCGCATCGGCGCCGAGACCGGCATGGCCACGGACTGGAAGCCCGTGGGCAGCCTGCGCCTGGCGGCCTCGGCCGACCGGTGGCTGGAGCTGCGCCGCGCCCACGGCCAGGCCCGCGCCTTCGGCCTGGAGATGGAGCTGCTGTCGCCGGCCGAGGCGCGCGACCTGTTCCCGCACCTGTCCACCGACGGCGTGGTGGGTGCCGCCTTCATCCCCGGCGACGGCCACGTGGACCCCAGCGGCCTGACTCAGGCCTATGCCCGCGGCGCCCGCGACGGCGGCGTGACCATCGCCGAGGGGGTGCTGGTGACGGGGCTGGAGGTGCGCGGCCGCCGCGTCGTGCGCGTGCTGACCGACCAGGGCCCGGTGCGCTGCGAGACGGTGCTGGTGGCCGCCGGCCTGTGGGCGCGCCAGGTGGCGGCCATGGCCGGCATCGCCCTGCCCGCCGGGGTGGTCGAGCACCAGTACATGGTTACCGAGAAGGGCCTGGACCTGGCCCCCGATACGCCGACCCTGCGCGACCCCGACGGCAACTTCTACCTCAAGCCCGAGGTCGGCGGCTTCGCCGTCGGCGGCTGGGAGGCCGACACCCGGCCGCTGACCGCCGGCCTGCCGTTCGACTTCGGGCGCGAGCTGCTGGCGTCGAACTTCGACCGATTCGAGGGCATCGCCCTGTCGGCGGCGCGGCGCATCCCGGTGCTGAACGACCTGGGGGTGCGCAACCTGATCAACGGGCCGATCCCCATCTCGCCCGACGGCGAGCCGATCATGGGCCCGGCGCCGGACCTGGACAACCTGTTCCTGGCCTGCGGCTTCACCTCGGGCATCGCCGCCTCGGGCGGCGCCGGCCAGGCCATGGCGCGCTGGATCCTGGAGGGCGACCCGGGCATGGACCTGTGGGCCTTCGACCTGCGCCGCTTCGGCCCGCACCACGCCAACCCCCGCTTCCTGGCCGAGCGCGCGGTGGAGGCCTATGGCCGCTACTACCAGATGCACTGGCCCAGCCACGAGATGGACAGCGCGCGGGGCGCCCGGCGCAGCCCCCTGCACGGCCGCCTGGCGGCGCGCGGCGCCGTGTTCGGCTCCAAGTTCGGGTGGGAGCGGCCGAACTGGTTCGCCGCGCCGGGCACCGACGGGCGCGAGGTGCCCACCTTCGGCCGCCCCGGCTGGTTCGATGCCGTGGCCGCCGAGCATGCCGCCGTGCGCAGCGGGGTGGCGATGATCGACCAGTCCTCGTTCAGCAAGTTCCAGGTCTCGGGCCCCGGCGCCGCCGCCTTCCTGCAGCGCCTGGCGGCCAACGACCTGGACCGGCCGCCGGGGGCCGCCGTGTACACCCAGCTGCTGAACGACCGCGGCGGCATCGAGGCCGACCTGACCGTCATGCGCCTGACCGAGGACAGCTTCTACGTGGTCACCGGCAGCGGCTTCGGCGTGCGCGACGGGCAGTGGATCCGCGGCCACATGCCCGACGACGGGTCGGTGCGCTTCGCCGACCTGACCTCGGCGCGGGCGGTGATCAACCTGTGCGGGCCCAAATCGCGCCAGGTGCTGGAACGGGTCGCCGACGGCGACGTCTCGAACGCCGCCTTCCCCTACATGACCTGCGCCGAGATCGGGGTCGGCTACGCCCCGGCCCTGGCCATCCGCCTGACCTACATGGGCGAGCTGGGGTGGGAGCTGCACATCCCCACCGAGTTCGCCGCCCACGCCCACGACGCCCTGCGCGCCGCCGGCGCCGACCTGGGCCTGGCGGACGTGGGCTACCGGGCCATCGACGGCCTGCGCCTGGAGAAGCGCTACCTGTACTGGGGCGCCGACATCGGACCCGACCATTCGCCGCTGGAGGCGGGTCTGGGCTTCTGCGTCGCCTGGGACAAGGGGGATTTCCGGGGCCGCGACGCCCTGCTGCGCCAGCGCGACGCCGGGGTCGACCGGCGCCTGGTCTGCCTGCTGCTGGACCGCGACGCCCCGGTGCACGGCGGCGAGCCCATCCTGCGTGGCGGCCGGGTGCTGGGGCTGACCACGTCGGGCGGCTTCGGGCACACGGTCGGCCGGCCCGTGGTGCTGGGCTACGTCCCGGCGGACCAGGCCGGGCAGGCGGACTACGCGGTCGAGGTGTTCGGCGAGTCCGTGCCGGCCACCCGCAGCCCGCGCGCGCCCTACGACCCCGAGCGCCGGGCGATCCTGGCCTAGCCCCCGGACAGGGCCAACTTTCCCTTCACCTTTCCGGCGAATCGCCCCATGTTGGACCGGACCTGGGACGGGGAGACCCCATGACCGAATCCGATACCGACACCGACCGCCACGCCCAGAAGATGGCCAAGAAGAAGGCCGCCCGGGACAAGATCATGGCCACCAAGACCGAGGAGAAGGGCCTGCTGATCGTCCACACGGGCAAGGGCAAGGGCAAGTCCACGGCGGCCATGGGCATGGCCATGCGCTGCATCGGCCACGGCATGCGCGTGGGCATCGTGCAGTTCGTCAAGGGCGCCTGGTCCACCGGCGAGAAATCGGTGCTGGAGGCCTTCCCCGACCTGGTGACCATCAAGGCCATGGGCGAGGGCTTCACCTGGGAGACCCAGGACAAGTCGCGCGACATCGCCGCCGCCCGCCGCGCCTGGGAGGCGGCGCAGGAGATGATGGCCGACCCCGGGGTCGCCATGGTGATCCTGGACGAGCTGAACATCGTGCTGCGCTACGAATACCTGGCGCTGGACGAGGTGCTGCCGGTGCTGCGCGCCCGCCGCCCCGACCTGCACGTGGTGGTTACCGGGCGCAACGCCGCCGATGACCTGATGGAGGCCGCCGACCTGGTCACCGAGATGGCCCTGGTCAAGCACCCCTTCCGCGCCGGGATCAAGGCGCAGAAGGGGGTCGAATTCTGAACCTCGAGACAACAGGGGGATCCGCCGCCATGCCTGCCCGCCGCCACCTTTCCGTCCTGCTGCTGGTCGCCGTCGCCGTCGCCGGCTGCCTGACCGTGGACCCGCCGCGCATCAAGTCCGTGCACCTGGTCGAGGACGCCCACGCCACCCTGGCCGAATTCGGCGCCAGCGGCGAGGAGCCCATGAAGCTGTTCCGCCGCGAGATGCAGAAGGCCGCCGGGGTGGTCATCTTCCCCGAGGTGCTGAAGGCCGCCTTCGTGGTCGGCGGCGAGGGCGGCAACGGCGTGCTGCTGGCGCGCAAGGACGACGGCACCTGGACCTACCCGGCCTTCTACACCATGGGCGCCGGCAGCGTCGGCCTGCAGATCGGCGGCCAGGCGTCGGAGATCATCCTGGTGCTGCGCAACAAGGGCGCCGTGGACGCGGTGATCAAGAACCAGGGCAAGCTGGGCGGCGACCTGGAGGTCACGGTGGGCACCATCGGCGCCGGCATCGAGGGCGCCACCACCACCAACCTGGGGGCCGACATCCTGGTCTTCGCCCGCTCGGCCGGCGTCTATGGCGGCCTGTCGCTGGAGGGCGCGGTGCTGGCCCGGCGCAACGACTGGAACGAGGCCTATTACGCCGACGGCGCCACCGCCACCGGCATCGTGCAGCAGGGCAAGTACGCGAACCCCAAGGCCGACCCCCTGCGCGACGCCCTAGCCAAGTTCTGAGGCGGTGGCCCCGCCGGCAACGCCGTCGTCCCCGCGCAGGCGGGGACCCATGCCGCCTTCGATTCCGGGTGACGGGCGCCGCAAATCCGCGCGACCGCTCCCGACGGCGAAGACGACGGAATGGATTCCCGCCTGCGCGGGAATGACGATTTCCGGATGGGGCCGGCCTTGACGGACGGCGGACAGGCTCCGGTCCCGGCCCTCATGGTCCAGGGCACGGGGTCGGACGTGGGCAAGTCCCTGCTGGTGGCCGGCCTGTGCCGGGCCTACGCCAACCGGGGCCTGGCGGTGCGCCCGTTCAAGCCCCAGAACATGTCCAACAACGCCGCCGTGACCCCGGCCGAGGCCGCCACCGGCGGCGCCACCGGCGAGATCGGCCGCGCCCAGGCCCTGCAGGCCCGGGCCGCCCGCGTCACCCCCAGCGTGCACATGAACCCGGTACTGCTGAAGCCGCAGACGGACCTGGGGGCCCAGGTGGTGGTCCAGGGTAAGGTCGAAGGCAACGCCCAGGCGCGGGACTACCACGCCCTGAAGAAGACCCTGCTGCCCCGGGTCCTGGACAGCTTCCACCACATCGGCCGGGGCGCCGACCTGGTCCTGGTGGAGGGCGCCGGCAGCCCGGCCGAGGTCAACCTGCGCGCCGCCGACATCGCCAACATGGGCTTCGCCGAGGCCGCCGACCTGCCGGTGGTGCTGGTGGGTGACATCGACCGCGGCGGGGTCATCGCCAGCCTGGTCGGCACCCACGCCCTGGTCACCGAGGCCGAGCGGGCGCGCATCAAGGGTTATGTCATCAACAAGTTCCGCGGCGACGCCTCGCTGTTCGAGGATGCCGTGGGGATCATCGCCGAGCGCACCGGCATGGCCTGCTTCGGCATCGTGCCGTTCTTCCCTCCGGCCCGGGCCCTGCCGCGCGAGGACGCCATGGCCCTGGACAATGCCGAAGCGGCGGCGGACGGCGACGGCGCCCTGATCACCGTCGCCGTGCCGCGCCTGCCGCGCATCGCCAACTTCGACGACCTGGACCCCCTGATGGCCGAGCCCGGGGTGCGGGTGGTGGTGGTGCCCGAGGGCGAGCCCCTGCCGGCCGGGGCCGACGTGGTGCTGCTGCCCGGCTCCAAGGCCACCCTGGCCGACCTGGCGGCCCTGCGCGAGACCGGCTGGGACGTGGACATCCTGGCCCACGCGCGCCGCGGCGGCCAGGTGGTGGGCCTGTGCGGCGGCTACCAGATGCTGGGCCGCCGCGTGGCCGACCCCCAGGGCATCGAGGGCCCGCCGGGCGGCGCCCCGGGCCTGGGGCTGCTGGACGTGGAGACGGTGCTGACCGGCGACAAGACCCTGGAGCTGGCGCGCGGCGCCGACTGCCACGACCGCCTGCCGGTGGAGGGCTACGAGATGCACGTGGGCCTGACCGAGGGGCCCGACCGGCGCCGGCCCTGGCTGACGCTGGAGGACGGCCGCGCCGAGGGCGCCGTGTCGCCCGACGGGCGGGTGCGCGGCAGCTACCTGCACGGCCTGTTTGCCGCCGACGCCTTCCGCCGCGCCTTCCTGGACCGGATCCGCAGCGGCGCCACCGCCGGCGCCGCCTTCGAGGCCCGGGTCGAGGAGACCCTGGACGCCCTGGCCGCCCACCTGGAGGCGCACCTGGACCTGGACGCCCTGCTGGCCCTCAGCCGGCGATGAGGCCGGCGATCAGCGAGAAGGTGGCGATGCCCGCGGCGGTGGAGACCAGCACCGCCGCCGAGGCCCTGGCCGTGTAGACGCCGAAGGCCCGGGCGACCACGAACAGGTTGCCGGCCACCGGGCAGGCCGCCACCAGCACCGCCGCCGTGGCCCACAGGGGGTCCGTGCCCGTCAGCGGCACCATGACCAGCCACACCGCCAGGGGGTGGACCGCCAGCTTGAAGACCGACAAATAGGCGGCCTCGCCGAAGCCGTGGCCCAGGGGCCGCCCGGCCAGGGTGGCGCCCAGGGCGAACAGGGCCGCCGGCCCGGCCGCCGCGCCCAGCAGGGCGGTCAGGGAATCGACCGGGCCGGGCAGGGCGATGCCGGTGGCGCTCCAGGCGATGCCGCCGCCCATGGACAGGACGAAGGGGTTGACCACCAGGGACCGCACCATGCCGCGCCAGCCCCCGGCCTGGCCGTCGCGGCGGCCGCGGTCGCGCTCCAGGAACGCGATCGACAGCGGCACCATGACCAGCAGGTCCACCAGCAGGCAGAGCATGACCGGCAGGGCCGCCCCGGTCCCCAGCAGGCCGATCACCAGGGGCAGGCCCAGGAAACCCACGTTGCCCACCACCGACCCCTGGCCCTGCAGGGCCGCCAGGCCCGGCGAATGGCGGAACAGCAGCCGCCCGCCCAGGGCCGCCAGGGCGAACACCGGCAGCCCGCCCCCGGCGTAGGCGGCCAGGAACGGCAGGTCGGCGATCTCGGCGATGGGCCGCGTCGCCATGGAGCGGAACAGCAGGCAGGGCAGGGCGAACAGGAACACGAAGCTGTTCAGCCCGACAATGCCCTCGGGCGACAGCAGGCGCCGCTTGCCGGCCAGCCATCCGCCCAGGATGACGGCGAAGAACGGCAGGGTGACCAGGACCGCGTCGCCCATGGCGCCCCGCCGGTCAGCCGTCCATGCCCATGCGCACCACCACCACGGCGGCGACCACAAGGGCGTTCAGCAGGCAGGCGACCACGTACAGGTACAGCGCCCGGCGGATGTCGGTGACCCCGGCCCGGGCCGAGCCGTCGCCGATCCAGGCGTCCTTGACCACCCCCTGGGCGTAGCGCCGCGGCCCGGCCAGGGCCAGGTCCAGCGCCCCGGCCATGGCGCCCTCGGGCCAGCCGGCGTTGACCGAGCGGTGCTTGCCGGCGTCGCGCAGCATCACCGCCACGGCGCGCCCCGGCCGCGCCGTAGGCACGAACAGGGCGGCCAGGGCCAGGTAGAGCCCGGCCAGGCGCGCCGGCACCAGGTTCAGCACGTCGTCCAGGCGCGCCGCCACCAGGCCGAAGGCGCGGTGGCGCGGGGTCCTGTGGCCGATCATGCTGTCCAGGGTGTTGACCGCCTTGTACACCAGCAGTCCCGGCAGGCCGAACAGCAGGTACCAGAACACCGGCCCCACCACCCCGTCGCCGAAGTTCTCGGCGCAGGATTCGATGGCCGCCCGGGCGACCCCGTGGGTATCCAGGTGCTGGGGGTCGCGGCCGACGATGTGCGCCACGGCCTGGCGCCCGTCCTCCAGGCTGTTCGACAGGCCCACGGCGACGGCGCGCACGTGGTCATAGAGGCCGCGCTGGGCCATCAGGGTAATGACCACGAACAGTTCCAGCATCCAGCCGAAGGTGTGGTTCAGGCTCAGCCAGGCGATGGCCCAGCCGATGGCGGCGCAGGGCACCACCACCACGGTCACGGCGATGGCGCCGCGCACGGCGCGGTCCATCTGGCCCCGGTTTTCGCGGTTCAGCTTGCGGTCCAGCACGTCGATCCAGCCGCCGATGACGGCCACCGGATGCTTCACGAAGCGGAACAGCAGGCCCATGTCGCCCAGGTAGGCCTCGGCCAGCAGCGCCATGAGCAGCAGGACCAGGGGGTCGAATCCGTGGATGTCGCCGGTGCGGCCGAGGGTGAACATGGCCCGCAGTCTGGTCGCACCGGGAAAAGTCGTCAATGGCCCCGGGAAAAGTCGTCCTTGGGAAGCCTTTCGCCGCCTTCCGGTGCTGACAAGGCCCGGGGCGGGCCCTATGATCGCCGCTCCGGCGGCCGGCCGGAGGCCATGACCAGCCGGCACCGGGCCGGGGCGCCGTCGGCGGCCCGGACATCCGCTCGAAGGCAAGGACCAGGCATGACCCCATCTTCCCCGCAAGGCCCCCGCACGGCCGTGATGATCTGCGGCCACGGCAGCCGCGACGAGGCCGCCGTGCGCGAATTCAACACCCTCGCCACCCATTTCCGCGACCGCATGCCCGACTACGACGTGGAAAGCGGGTTCCTGGAATTCGCCCTGCCGGTGATCCGCACCGGCCTCGACAAGCTGCGCGACCGCGGCGCCGAGCGCATCATCTGCATCCCCGGCATGCTGTTCGCCGCCGGCCACGTGAAGAACGACCTGCCCAGCGAGGTCAACAACTTCGCCGCCGAGCACCCGGACCTGGAGGTGGCCTTCGGCCGCGAGCTGGCCATCGACCACCGCCTGTTGAAGGCGTCCACCGAACGCATCGAACAGGCCGAGGCCGCCGCCAACGCCGGCACCCCCGTGGCCCGCGAGGACACCCTGCTGATGGTGGTCGGCCGCGGCACCCGGGACCCGGACGCCAACTCCAACGTCTGCAAGGTCACCCGCATGCTGTGGGAGGGCATGGGCTTCGGCTGGGCCGAGACCAGCTATTCGGGGGTCGCCTATCCGCTGGTGGACGCCGGGCTGGCGCGGGCCGTCAAGCTGGGCTTCAAGCGCATCATCGTGTTCCCCTACTTCCTGTTCACGGGCATCCTGGTGCGCCGCATCTACGACTGGGCCGACGCCGCCGCGGCCGCCCACCCGGAGGTGGAGATCGTCAAGGCGCCCTATCTCAACGACCATCCCTACCTGATCGACTGCTTCGTCGACCGGGTGCAGGAGGTGCTCACGGGCGACAACGTCATGAACTGCTCGCTGTGCAAGTACCGCGAGCAGATCATCGGCTACGAGGGCGACCAGGGGGCGGTCCAAGTGGGCCACCACCACCACGTGCGCGGCGCCGGCACCGAGGCCGACCCCCACGACCACGGCGCCCACCAGCACGCCCACGGGCATTCTCACGGGCACGGGCATCACCACCACCATCACCACGGGCACGACCACGACCACGGCCATTCCCACGGCGAGGCGCCGGAGAAGTAGGGTGTCGGGCGACGACTACATCCGCGATCCGGCGGCCATCTACCGCGCCTCCTTCGGCGCCATCCGCGCCGAGGCCGACCTGGCCGGCCTGTCGCCGGACCTGGAGCGCCTGGCGGTGCGCCTGATCCACGCCTGCGGCATGGTCGACATCGTCGGCGACCTGGCCGCCGGGGGCGACCCGGTGGCGGCGGGCCGCGCCGCCCTGGCGGCGGGGGCGCCGGTGCTGGTGGACGCGCGCATGGTGGAGCTGGGCATCATGCGCCGGCACCTGCCGGCCGACAACGCGGTGATCTGCACGCTGAACGACGACCGCGTGGCCGCGGCGGCCGCGGCCGAGGGCACCACCCGATCCGCCGC
This sequence comes from Hyphomicrobiales bacterium, assembly GCA_024236415.1. Taxonomy (GTDB): domain Bacteria; phylum Pseudomonadota; class Alphaproteobacteria; order Rhodospirillales; family JACKKN01; genus JACKKN01. The sequence goes on along the minus strand of JACKKN010000001.1, from coordinate 5,556 downwards.
CGCCGTGGACCTGTGGCGGCCGCACCTGGCCGGCGCCGTGGTGGCCATCGGCAACGCGCCCACGGCGCTGTTTCGCCTGCTGGAACTGCTGGCCGCCGGCGCGCCGCCGCCGGCGGTGATCCTGGGCTTCCCGGTGGGCTTCGTGGGCGCCGCCGAATCCAAGGAGGCGCTGATCGCGCAGGCCGGCGCGGTCCCCTACGTGACCCTGCGCGGGCGCCGCGGCGGCAGTGCGCTGGCCGCCGCCGCCGTCAACGCCATGGCCTGGGACATCACCTCGGGGGACCCGGCGTGAGCCCCTGGATCACCGTCATCGGCGTCGGCGACGACGGCCTGGCCGGCCTCAGCGAGGCGGCCCGCGCCCTGGTCGCGGGCGCCGAGCTGCTGGTCGGCGGCGACCGCCACCAGGCCATGGTCCCCGACACGTCGGCCGCGCGCCTGACCTGGGCCGCCGGCCTGCGCGAGACCATGGACGAGATGGCCAAATGGCGCGGCCGGCGGGTGGTGGTCCTGGCCACGGGGGACCCCATGTACTACGGCGCCGGGGCCAACCTGACCCGCCGCTTCGCGCCGGCGGACCTGTTCGTCATCCCGCACCCGGGCGCCTTCGCGCTGGCCTGCGCGCGCATGCTGTGGTCCGCCGCCGATGTCGAGCTGGTGACCGTCCACGGCCGGCCGCTGGAAACGCTCAACCTCCATATCGCCCCCTGGGTGCGCCTGGTGACCCTGAGCCAGGACGGCGGGACGCCGGCCCAGGTGGCGAAACTGCTGACCGAACGGGGCTTCGGCGGCTCCCCCATCTCCGTGTTCGAGCACATGGGCGGACCCGAGGAGAACCGGGTCGACGGCACCGCCGAGACCTGGGGCGAACGGCGCACGGCGGACCTGAACACCATCGCCGTCGAGTGCCGCCCCGGCCCGGACGCCCGGGTCCTGCCCCGGGTGCCGGGCCTGGCCGATGACCTGTTCGAGCACGACGGCCAGATCACCAAGCGCGAGGTGCGCGCCGTCACCGTTTCGGCCCTGGCGCCCCGGGCCGGGGCCGTGCTGTGGGACGTGGGCGCCGGCTCGGGCAGCGTGGGCATCGAGTGGCTGCGCACAGCACCCCCCCTCAAGGCCGTGGAGAAGGGCCATGCCGAGGCCCGCTGCGTGGCCTTCGAGCGCGACCCGGGGCGCGCCGCCGCCGCCGCCCGCAACGCCGCCGCCATGGGCGTGCCGCGCCTCAGGGTGGTGACCGCCGCGGCGCCCGACGCCTTCGCCGCCGAAGAAGCCCGGCCCGACGCGGTGTTCGTGGGCGGCGGCATCTCGGCGCCGGGCCTGCTCAACGCCTGCTGGGACGCCCTGGCACCCGGCGGCCTGTTCGTGGCCAACGCCGTTACCCTGGAAGCCGAGCAGGCCCTGATGGCCTTCAGGGCCGCACGGGGAGGCGAATTCATCCGCATCGCCATCGAACGCGAGAAGAAGATCGGCAGCCTGACCCGCATGGAGCCCCTGGCGCCGGTGCTGCAGTATCGCGGAATAAAGACATGACCCCTCAACCGTCATTCCCGCGCAGGCGGGAATCCATTCCGTCGCCGTTTCCGCCGGGCACCGCCCGCAAGCTGAACGCTGAGAGCTGAAAGCTGATGGCTCAAAAGACCGCCACCCTCTACGGCCTCGGCATCGGCCCGGGCGACCCGGAGCTGATCACCCTCAAGGCGCACCGCATCCTGGCGGCGGCGCCGGTGATCGCCTATCCGGCCACCGAAACGGGTGACAGCCTGGCCCGGGCCATCGCCGCGCCGCATATCCCGCCCGGCCGCACCGAGATCGTCATCCGCACCCCCATGGTGCCCGGCCGGTTTCCGGCGCACGGGGTCTACGACGCCTACGCGGCCCAGATCGCCGGCCACCTGGACGCCGGCCGCGACGTGGCCGTGCTGTGCGAGGGCGACCCGTTCTTCTACGGCTCGTTCATGTACCTGCACGACCGGTTGGCGCCGGCCCATCCCACGGTGGTGGTGCCGGGGGTCTCGTCGCTGGGCGCCTGCGCCGCCGTCGCGGGCGCGCCCCTGGTGTCCCGGGCCGACGTGCTGACGGTCATCCCCGGGCCCCTGGACGAGGCCGACATGGCCGACCGCCTGGCCCGCAGCGACGCCGCCGCCATCATGAAGGTGGGCCGGCACCTGGACAAGGTGCGCGCCGTCGTCGAGTCCCTGGGGCTCGTGGACCGGGCCTGGTACGTGGAGTACGCCACCATGGAGAAACAGCGCGTGCTGCCCCTGCGCGACGTGCCGGCGGGCGCTGCGCCCTACTTCTCCATGGTCCTGGTGGCGAGGCCCGGCGATGGCTGAGGCCCCGGTCTTCGTCGCCCTGACCGCCGCCGGGGCCGCCCTGGCGGTGCGCCTGCGCGGGCGATTCCCCGGCGCCGAGGTGCACGGCCTGGCCGGGCGGGCCGGCGCCGGCGACGTGACCTTCGCCGACGCCATCGCCCACCTGCAATCCCTGTTCCGTGCCGGGCGGCCGATCGTCGGCATCTGCGCCGCCGGCATCCTGGTGCGCGCCCTGGCGCCCCTGCTGGCCGACAAGCGCGCCGAGCCGCCGGTGGTGGCCCTGGCCGAGGACGGCTCGGCCGCCGTGCCCCTGCTGGGCGGCCACGGCGGCGCCAACCGCCTGGCCCGGGACCTGGCCGCCCTGACCGGCGGCGCGGCCGCCGTGACCACCGCCGGCGACCTGCGCCTGGGCCTGGCCCTGGACGACCCGCCGCCGGGCTGGCGCCTGGCCGACCGGGCCCCGGCCAAGGACGTGGCCGCGGCCCTGCTGGCCGGCGAACCCGTGGCCCTGGAGGTCGAGGCCGGCGACGCCGGTTGGCTGACGGGGGCGGGACTTGAATTCACCGATGGCGGCGCGCACCGCATCCGTGTCACCGACCGGGCTGAAGTGGGGGAAAGCGGCGCCCTGGTGCTGCACCCGCCGGTGCTGGCCCTGGGGGTGGGCTGCGAGCGCGGCGCCGACGCCGAAGAACTGATCGCCCTGGCCGGGGAAACCCTGGCCGGCGCCGGCCTGGCCACTGGGGCGGTTGCCTGCGTGGTGTCGGTGGGCGTCAAGGCCGACGAGGCGGCGGTCCACGCCCTGGCCGCCCACCTGGAGGTGCCGGCCCGCTTCTTCACCGTGGCCGAGGTGGAGGCCCAAACCCCGCGCCTGGCCAACCCGTCCGACGTCGTGTTCCGCGAGGTGGGCTGCCACGGGGTCGCGGAAGGGGCGGCCCTGGCCGCCGTGGGCGCGGCGGGGGAGCTGGCGGTCGAAAAGCGCAAGGGCGCGCGCACCACCTGCGCCGTGGCCCGGTCCCCGGCGCCCCTGGACCCGGCCGGGATTGGCCGCGCGCGCGGCCGCCTGGCCATCGTCGGCATCGGCCCCGGCACCCCGGCCTGGCGCACGCCCGAGGCCACGCGCCTGCTGTCCGAGGCCACCGACGTGGTCGGCTACGGCCTCTATCTCGACCTGGTGGCCGAGGTCATCGCCGGCAAGGCGCGCCACGATTCGCCCCTGGCCCAGGAGGAGGCCCGCGCGCGCAGGGCGCTCGACCTGGCCGCCGAGGGCCGGGCCGTGGCCCTGGTGGGGTCCGGCGACGCCGGCATCTACGCCCTGGCCACCCTGGTGTTCGAGCTGCTGGACCGCGAGGACCGGGCCGACTGGAACCGGGTCGCCGTCGCGGTCAGCCCCGGGGTCTCGGCCTTCCAGGCCGCGGCGGCGCGCATCGGCGCCCCCATGGGGCACGACTTCTGCACCATCTCGCTGTCGGACCTGCTGACCCCCTGGGAAGAGATCGAGCGCCGCCTGCGCGCCGCCGCCGCCGGCGACTTCGTGGTCGCCTTCTACAACCCGGTGTCGCAGCGCCGCCGCAGCCAGTTGGCCCGGGCGCGCGACATCCTGTTGACCGGGCGCGGGCCGGATACCCCTGTGGTCCTGGCCCGCAACCTGGGCCGTGACGGCGAGACCGTGGACGTGACCACCCTGGGCGCGCTGACCCCGGACATGGCCGACATGCTGACCGTGGTGGTGGTGGGCAACGGCCAGACCCGGCTGATCGCGCGCGGCCAGGGCCGCTGGGTCTACACCCCCCGGGGCTACGCGGCTAAAATGGACCGGGGCACCACCGAGACCGGTCACGAAGGAGACCCGCCATGCGAACCCTGATCGTCCTCGCCGGGCTGCTGGCCCTGCAGGCCGCGGTCCTCACGCCCAACCCTGTCGCGGCCCAGGCCCGCACCGAGCAGATCATCACCCGCACCATCTTCACCGAGCTGGAGCGCCGCGTGGTGCGCGACTATTACCTGGACAAGCGCGGCGGCGACCGGGACGCCGGCGGCAAGCCCGGCAAGGGCCCCAAGGAAAAGGGGGCCAAGGGCCCCAAGGGAAACAAGAGCGGCGGCCTGCCGCCGGGCCTGGCCAAGCGCGACTCGCTGCCGCCCGGCCTGGCCAGGAAGCTCGACCGCGACGGCCGCCTGCCGCCCGGGCTGGAGAAGCGGGATTTGCCGGGGGACCTGGACCGGCGCCTGCCGCCGCCGCCCAAGGGCACCCACCGGGCCGTGGTCGACGGCCACGTGGTGCTGATCGAGACCGCCACCAACGTCCTGTTGGACGTCATCGAGGACGCCATCCGCGGCGCGGTGCGCTAGGCGAGGGGCAAGGGGGGGCCATGACCGTCCACTTCATCGGCGCCGGCCCCGGCGCGGCGGACCTGATCACCGTGCGCGGGCGCGACCTGATCCGCGCCTGCCCGGTGGTGCTCTACGCCGGATCCCTGGTGCCCGAGGCGGTCATCGCCGAGGCGCCTTCGGGCGCCCGGGTCATCGACACGGCGCCCCTGCACCTGGACGAGATCCTGGCCGAGATGGCGGCCGCCCACGCCGCCGGGCAGGACGTGGCCCGGGTCCATTCCGGCGACCCGTCGCTCTACGGCGCCATCGCCGAGCAGATGCGCCGCCTGGACGACCTGGGCATCCCCTACGACGTGACCCCCGGCGTGCCCGCCTTCGCCGCCGCCGCCGCGGCGCTGAAGGGCGAGCTGACCCTGCCCGGGGTGGCGCAGACGGTGATCCTGACCCGCACGGCGACGCGCAGCTCGGCCATGCCCGAGGGCGAGGACCTGGCCACCCTGGGCCGCTCCGGCGCCACCCTGGCCATCCACCTGTCGGTCACCAACCTGGCCGTGGTGGTGCGCGAGCTGACGCCGCTCTACGGCGCCGACTGCCCCGTGGTGGTGGCCTACCGGGTCACCTGGCCCGACGAGCAGATCCTGCGCGGCACCCTGGCCGACATCCGCGAGCAGGTGAAGGCGGCGGGCCTGACCCGCACGGCCCTGATCCTGGTGGGGCCGGCCCTGGCCGACCGGGACTTCGCCGAGTCGCGCCTCTACGCCGCCGACCACCACCACGTGCTGCGCCCCCGGCGCGGCGAGGCGGGGTGAGCCACCGCTTTATCCGGGCCATCGCCCGCAGGCCCGGGGACAGTGTGGTTCACGGCCTGCGCGAAAACGAAGGACCGGGCCCCGACCCGGACCTGTTCCGCGCCCAGCAC